>NZ_JADJID010000002.1:0-497500 GCF_016707225.1 Candidatus Brachybacter algidus
GGTTTTGTTAATCTTCTCAATGAATTTGGGATTGCAAATAAATGGTCGATATCATCTGAATATCTTTCTATATAACCCATTATACAATTTAGCCAATTTTACCATTAGCTTATCAAATTCGAGTAAATAAAGATTAGATAATACTGCGCTGATTGGCTAACCCTTGTGGAATACCAAAAGTCATTTTTATTCAACCTAATAAGCCCCCTTTCCGATTACGGCTTCCTGAAATGATTTTCCATCTTCAAAAAACTATCCAAAGATTTTCTCTTTAGCAACTGAGTTTATTGACACCATTCTCTGGTGTTAGTTTAATTATATCACTAATTTCTAAATATGAAAATTTAGTTATTGCTTCAACAACCCTTGTAGTGATCTAAAGAGGGGTAAAATCGATCCTCCCCAAAAGATTCGACCACAGCTTTTTCAGATGTTTATGATCTATAGAATCAAAATATTTGCTAACATCTAGACAAATCGCCGATAACTCTGTAGCATCACTTTTTTTTATATAGTCAAAAACTTCATGCGCAAAATCAATATTACATTTATTTCTAGTTTTATTAAACGGAATACTTCGATAAGCAATTACACTTTCCATTAATGAGGTATCCAGAGAATATTGATCATTAAGTTTATGATTTAAGATATCTCCATAATAAGAATAAACATGAGAATCGAGATGGTTTGAATAAAATATTTCTCTTGGCTTTTTTTTAGGTATTCTTCCTAATTCTTTTCTATTACTACTTTTGGGTCTTTGGAATTTTTTATCAACAATAGTGTAATGTAACATGGGGTAAAATCTATGCGATTTTACTTTTTCCTTATCTTTCACATATGACCTAATCCAATCTTGGTTATGTGATTGAATTTTGGGCGTCAAATGTGTATAACTTTTTATTTTAAGCCAATCTTTTTTTTCCATTTAAATTTTTAAATTTAGGTGACGAATCCGCGCAGCTATCTTCGAAGTCTAACTTCAAGAGTCATGTTAGCGGTAAAATACTCCCTTTCAAGAGTGCTGCTTTTGGGTAATAATTGATTTTCATTCTAGTTCTCTTCCTCAATGGAGGATTGCCAAAGATGATACAATTCATCAGAATACAATTAATCGATCACACTTCTCAGATAATGAACCAATTAGTAATTCCATACGTCTCCTGCCGTATATCGAGGAGGTGATACTTAATAATAAGTATTATCGTAAATACACATAACTCAGACACAATTAGATCCGTCACCTTGGACTAATCTAAAATATCGCATTGATATTCAAATACTCCATCTCAATTACTATGCCACCGCAAAACTTTGGCGAAACATTTGATTTTCAAGCCAATTTGTCAGACCATATGACACAAATTCCTCTTTTTAATTCTATGGATTATTCATAGCTTTCTTTGCCTCAGAATCTCATATCGCAACTCTTCAATATTATAATCAACATTATCAACCTTCTATACAACATTGCATGACAATTCGGACACACAGGAATCAAGTCGTTCACATAATCTATTTTGTAGTTCTCATTAATAGTAGTAATGGTGTCAAATGATGCATGTATATAATCTTACCTATTTCACCGTAAACCTTAAAAAAGTCGAATCCACATACTTTACACGATATCCCATGATGTTCAATACACTTTCTTCTGGCAATGATATTTCGCTCATACCTGTTAACTGTTATTCTTGATTTTAGACCTTCGAAAAGGCCTCCATCATTATCAATATTTTCAGGAAAATAACTTGACACTCCAAGATATGAGTCAATTGTTTCAAGCAGAATATCAAGCGCCTTATAATCGTCCTTATTAACCCAAGCTTTTTCTTTGGTATCTGGATCAATAGAGTTAGGTGGATTAAATAAATTGCCTAAAAGTGGAGTAGTTAGTCCATTTACAAATCCAATATCACAATCAATCTCTTTTGAAAGCGGTTTTACATAAAATTTTTTTGCTCTTGCTTTAAATCCATCATCCTCAAATTTCTTAATAAGTAAATCATGAGTAAATATTAATTCCTTTTCTCTTCTTCCCTGTGCGACTGGATAATTACTATCAATTTTGAGAAATCCAACCTCTTCCATTTTTGAGCACAATGATTCATATATATGATTGCGAGTAGACATAATATTATATTTTTTAAAAATTCATTAGGCGCCTTCGACTATTTTTATTTCTTCTTCAGTTAATTCATAAAGCTGATAAACTAATTTATCTATTTCGTCATCAAATTTGACTTTATTTAACTCATTTTGATTAAGTATTTTTTGAACAATATCCACCAATAATTTTTTTTGATTTCTTTCTACTTGCGGAAGAGGAAATTTTTTTAAATCATAAAGAGATATTCTTGGAAATGTTTTAGTAACATTTTTGTTAGAATTTATTGTAAAATACCATCCTATTAATTTGCTATTTATAGCCCCAAGAGAAATTTACATTCGAATTCCGTGTTTGCGGTGTTATTGCTTTTAATACCCAAAATTGATTTGTAAAAAATGTTATTAGTTTTGTCATATGTTGCAAATATTGGATATGGCATCTTTGAAGTTATTTCTCTAACTAAAATTTTATCTCCTTCGAAATATTCTTCCTTTCTTGGATGCTAACCAATTTCCATAACTAACCTAAGCTTTTTGTTTATTTCACACCCATATCTTTTAACATCTTTACCGTTTTAATTCTTATCTAAATGTTTCATTTTCTTTGAAAGTGCTGTGATAAGCCCTATTGTTAATAATTTCATTTGACTGCCCTGCATATGAATCATATGCTTGAATTCCAACGGTCAGAGAATAATTCATTTCTAATATTATTTTATTAATTCATTTTCTTTTAATTTGTAGAATTTCTGGATTAAAATTTAGATTAAAAATTCTTGATTTTTTTCCAGTCATCATAATTATGTACGAAATATTTGTCACACCTGAATTAAGGTTTTGAAAAAGTTTTTTATTGTCAATAAATTTTATGACGACTTTTTTTTTTTAAAATGTTAATTTCTTTTTTAAAATTAGGTTAGTAGTTTCAACATTTGCATCTTCAAATACATCTGAAGAAACACGTCAATTTGCTTCCATTGTCACTTCTCTTATTAGTAAATCTCTTAAGGTCTGTGCTTCTACAACTGTTGTCCATGTATGAGGGATAATAAATCCCATCCTTTTATTTATGCCTAAGATTCTAAGACCAAGTTCTATAAAAAATCCATATGAATCATACTTTCCAACTATTGATTCGAATTTGAGTTTGAAGTATTTTTTTTCTTCATTAGAAAATTTCACTCCATACGGCGGATTCCCAATCACCACATCAAATCCCACAAAATCCCCCGCATCATTCAGCACTTCCGGAAACTCAAAACGCCACTCAAAAGCATTTTCATAGATCTTATTGGCCTTGATCTCCTCTATTTCGGCATCGAGTTTTTTAACTTCAGATGTTAGCTTTTCTATTTGTTTGGTCCAGAGGGCTTTTTGCTTTTTCTCCATCTCGAAGAGGCTGTCCTGACTGGTGAGGTTGAAGAGTTCGCCATTGAGTTTGGAGAGGCGTTTGAGTTTGGGATCGTCCTTGGTGATCTCGCTGCGGAAGTCGGACTTGATGCTCGTGATGAGGCGCTCCATCTCCCGCTTCTGCTCCTTGCTCTCGGCATTGCGGTATGTATCCACGGCGAGGCGGTAGGAGTCGATGGTCCACTTGCTCTTCTTCAGCGCCTGACCCAGGTCGGCATCGATGGCAAAACGGCTCACCAGACTATTGCCACACTTGATGTTGATGTCGATATTGGGCAGGGTCTCAAGCTCGGTGGCATTTTTGTAATAAGCATTTTTCAACAGTTCTATCCAGAGGCGCAGGCGGCAGATCTTGACACTGTTGGGATTTATGTCCACGCCAAAGAGACAGTTTTCGATGATGCGCTGCTTCTCGTGAAAGAGCGTCTCCATGATGCGCTGGCTTTCCCTGCTGCGCGGATTGTATTCGAAGAGGCCACCTTCCTCATCGGTGATGATGAGTTCGTCATTGACCACCTCGACGCTGTATTCCTTGAGTCGCTGTCCCTCCCTGTCCTGGAGGATGCGCAGGTCGTTTTTGACGGAGATCATCTCATTGAGCGCCGAGACGAGGAAGTGTCCGCTACCCACGGCAGGGTCACAGATCTTGATGGCGTTGACGATGTCGTTGGCCTCGGTGCGGGCTTCGCGACTATTGCCGATCTGGTCGTATATCTGGCCGATGTCTTCACACTGCCAGCCCTTGCTTTCGTTAAACTTCTGTACGACGGCCTTGCGGATCGTCTCGCGGCACATATACATCGTGATGAAGCCGGGCGTGAAGAAGGAGCCGTCCTTGTATCCGTTGATCTTCTCAAAGATGAGGCCCAGCACGGAGGCGTTGATGAGGGTTTTGTTGTCCTCCTGAATGTCTTCCGATCCCTCCGAACTGAAGTCGTAGGCATTGAGAAATTCGAAGAGGTAGGACAACGTGGTGATTTGGCCGGTCATTTTTTTGCCCTGTTGGTCCTTCAGCACGGTATTGGACAGGATGGGCAGGATCTTTTCGTCCTTCAGATTGGAGATAAACAGCGTGACCTGCTCGATGTCCGTGGGTTCGAAGAGGGAGCTGTTGAGATAGGGCACCTTTTCAAAGATCCTGACCACATCGGCATTGCGCTCGTCGTGCCGGCGTGCCAATACCTGAAAAAACAGGCTGTTGAGGTCGTCGAAGTTTTTGATCTTATCCATATTGAGAAAGGCGTACGACTTATCCCCTTTATGATAGGAGATCAGCTGCGCCTCCAGGAGCTTCAGAAACAAAATACGGTTGATCCACGTGATACTCAGTTCCAGCGCGACATTGAAGAGGCGTTCCTGCGTATTGGCGCCAAATTGGCCGGGCCGCTCCAACCTGCTCAGCTTATCGAGACTGTCCAACTGGATGATGGCGTCCTCGAGCAAACTACCGGAATTACGTGCCTCCGGCTTGTGCCGTTCGATGATTTTTTTGCCACCTTCCTTGGTCTCTGTGAGGCCGATGATGTGTAGGAGTTCGCTGTAGAATCGTTTGTCGAGGCTGTTGCTGTCGTTGGTAAACGGCAACTTAAGCAGATGTTCGGGAGAGAGCAGTTTAAACAGGGCGATGAGCATATTGTCATCTTTGCGGTCATCATTGCGCAATGGCTGCTGATAGTCCTGTATGTTGAAATACGTAAATACAATATCTCCCTCCAGTGCCGCCACGAAAGGCTGTGCGATCTCCTTGTAGAAAAAATCCGTATTCGTGCCCGCCAATCTCCCTGCTTAGAAATCCTGAAACTGTTGTACCAGCTTTTTATTCTTTGCAAACAACGTTTCAAACAAGACTACATCGAAGATGTACCACTCATTGATGTTGGTGATGATGAGGTGTTTTACTTCGAGGTTTTTGTGGGTGATGCGTTCGCGGAGGTAGTAGAGGATGAGTTCGTGGAAGGCCTTGGCATTCAGTTTCTGAGGCGTCACCATCTCCGCCTTATTGGTCGGCTTCTTCGCTTCTATGATGACCCCAACACTCGACGCTGCAATCGTCCCATTGTGGATCACCAGGTCATTTCTTCCTTTCGTATTGATGAAATGATTCTGTTTGTAATACGTATCCTTCAGAAAGTCCGACACCAGATTCTTGTGAAACTCTTCGGACTCGCGGTCGTTGGTTCTATCCAGCAGCGTGATGAGATTCCCTTTGAAAAGCTCTATTTCATTCCGGTTTGGTTTGACCTTGAGGAAGGCTTTGTTGAGGGCGAGGCGGGGGGAGAGTTTGTTGGAGAGCATAGTGGCAGCAGGATTGTTTTTGGTAAAAAGGAGGGGGAAAGTACGGAAAAAAATGTTGATTATGATGTTTAACTTTCAGAAGTTACTGAGTATAAAAGTTCAAAAGAAACGAGGTTTAGATGAAGTTTAAAGAAATTTCATAATTTAGCCAGTGTTAATTTGAATATTAATACATCATCTATCCTTAAAAATATTGATCACAAAACTTTCTATAATGATTTACATTAAACAAAAAATAACAACAAATTTTTTTGGAGTTAGTAGGATAAATAAAAAAGTCCGAAAAAGTCTAATGTTGTTATTGGTCCTTACGATTGGAATTCTAAATTTTGGTTGCAATAAAGATAGTAATGATGACGAATATTATATCAAATATGAAGTAGGAAGCTCTACAATCTACACAGGAGGAAAGTTAGATGTTATATTGTCTAATGAAAAAAATCTAAATACAACTCTAAGTATAAAGACAAAGTCTAATTGGGAAGCTGTAGTTGGTCCTGTAAAAAAAGGATTTAAAGCGAACATTGAAGTATCTGAAGCCGGCAATAATCATGGGAAATTAACGCTTTCGACTCAAATATCCGTAAGTAAAAATAATGGCCCTTTTGCGCTGAAAGCTATTGATGATAGTGATGACCCAAGGACGAATGTTCAGTTAGGTTATACGATTGATTTTAAGAAATTGTTATCAATTTGTTTGACTGTTCCTTTGTAAATGACGAGTTCATTAGTTTTCTAGGTATTGATTAAGTGAATATGATTTTAGTAGGTTGGGATGAAAATAAATGAATTAACGACAACACTGTAAGACAATATGCTAAAAATAGAAGATTTTGAATTTAACTTTGAAAATCCAAACTCTGAACCATTAATTCAGATATATGAACATTTTTTAGAATTACGAAACCTAAACATTGGAAGCTTTGATTTCAAGGTAGATGACTTAGAGAAAATTCCTAAGCAGGAATGGTTTGATATATTATCTCGTCTGATAGAAATTTATGGCTACGAAAATTATCTACAACATCTCCGGTTCAATTTAGAAGGAATAACAAAACTTCAAGCAGGATATAATATAGTAAAACGTAGAATTAAAATAGATGAGAGAAAAGGTATTAGGAGTTACTTTTGGGACCATGTCGATAATCCTACCAATAAAAAAATATACTTAGACGCTCCAACTCATTATTATTTTTACTCTTCGACAAAAAGCAGAATACTAAAAGGATTAATATTAGTGTATGCATTCCTGACCCTACAATTCTTATAACTATTGAAAAATTTTGTTTTAGAATGTCCATTTCAGGTTGGAAGTGTATCTCAGGCACCAACTGGCCTATACGTATATGATGTTTTAGAAGTATTCTCCAAGATTTCATATCTTTTTTCGGTTCAACACATCATGAACTTAAAATCAAGAATAAATCAAACATGGGCACAAAAAAGGTTCGACAAATACATAGCACAAATAGCGAAAAAGCAAAAAGTTGATCTTGATAAGGTGATTGAAATAGCTATATCAGATTATGGATTTGACAATTTAAATTGCTTTTCAAAGACTTGGGGAATTACTTATTCAGACTGAGTTATAAATCAGGCTTAAAGTGGAGTAACTATGGATAGATAAAAAGTTTCCAACACAAAAGCAGTACCAAAATCAGAGATGATCAACCAGAAATTTTAAAGCGATAAAAACACATTTGAAGGACATTGAAAATCAAATAAAGACTCAGTTAAATAGGTGAAAAATTATATTATTCAGATTGCTCATGGGACAATGACTATTGGTTGAGGCGATATGTCCAACACCCGTTCATCGGTATTATAGCGAAAGAATTTTATTGGACCTTGTCATTGAATGATACTAATATCATTGCTAAAATTGATGAAAACAGTCAATTAACTAATGTTGGAGGAGAAACGGTCAACCCAACTGAATATACAAAAGTTAGATTATGGCATCCTTTACATAATACCATTGGCGAAAGTCCCAAGAATCCAATCAACCTTTCAAACAGAGTAAAAGAGAAGTATATACAGCAAAAGATTTATTAACACTAGATGGTAAAGTATTGAGACGCGACATTCTTTCTCAGCTGTGTAAGAGTAGGAATTGGACAGCCTCGGCTAATCATAATTTTGATATACCAGGAAGTGATATTAAGGTAGCACTAGTGGTTGAAGACATAATGCATGGTGCAAGAACTTTAGGCTATACTTCTGCTAATATAATATTTAGAGGAATCCAGTTCAAAAGCAAAAAAGACGATATAGATATTTCTAAAATAAATCCAATTACATTATCAGAAATCATCAGAGATGTTTATCTGTTCACTGCAAAATCAGAGCTAAAAGATGAATAAAGTCCACTTTGATATTTATTCTATTTTGCAGTAATTCAGGACTGTTGTGAGAAATACGATGTAAATAAATTATATGTATTTGGTAGTGCAACAACTCCTAATTATTGCAAAGCAAATAGCGATTTAGATATCCTCATTCAAATAGATGACTCAAAAATACGAAACTTAATAAGAATAAAGACCGAGCTTCAGAAAATAGCCGAAATCAATATTGACCTTTTTAAAGCAGATTGGATAAAAACTGAAGAAATGTTGAATTACTTAATTAAATACAAGGTGTTAATATATGATAAAGAAAATACAGTCACCAACATTGCATACCACGAGCATAGCTCCCAATGTCGCTAGGACGTTTATATCAACTGTTTTCTGCCAATACAAAACTCTAACAGATATCTCTGATTGAAAATTAGTTATTACAATCCCAAACCGAGTGAGGGTAAATTGTGCCCTCATCGAATAAACTAATGAAAATAAATGATATTAACATTTCTACACCTTTTGAATATAAAACTTAAATATTAATTTAATTAAATTTTGGGTTTAAATCTAGAAATAAATGTATTTAACCCAAGTGATGCTTTTGCAAGGTTTTTCATTTTTTCAACAGTATTGGAACCTGCAGTATTATAGGTATATCTATATAGTTTGTTATTAACAAATCTAACCATAATATTCCTCTCTAATTCATATTCTCTCCTGATTGCTTGCCACTCGTGTATATATCTTGTCTTATTTGTAGTTTTTAATTATATACTTCCCACCCCCACTCATAACTTATCACTCCATACCATTCAATATTCTCCTTCCACCCTTTTTCCTCATGACTGTGCAAAATGATCTCACTCACATTCATGGATTTAAACTTTTCTACTACGTTGTTTAAAGTATTTAACTCTGATGCAGAAAAAACATTCTCTTTTATATTTGAATTTTCTGCCAGACAATACTTTTCAAATATCAATTCCGTCTTCAAAGTTTTCAATTTTTCGGTTGATCTCGATATTATTGTTGATTTCTTCGGGAAAAATAATACCACATTTGACGCTGTATTGATTGTAAATTTGATTGGTATTTAATTCATCCAAAATGTCCGTCGTATACTGCTCTCCTGTATCATCACATTTATAATAATGAAATAATATCTCGAAAGATTCTTTGAAAATCGAGTGTTCTTTTTTCCTTACTTAAGGTGGTGGTCCCCGAATGGACTTCATAGTTTGGGTTTAATTCTCTAAATAAATGGAAGCATTCCATTTTAAAGGTTATCTAAAACCAAAGATACTACCTTATCGAAAGTTATTACAAAGTTTTCTATTTAGTTATCAAGTAGCAATTATGCAACTAAAAAGTTTATTTGATTTATTAAAGATTAAACCTTACATAGGGATGAATGGCTCTCTGAATTTTATATGCGAAGCACTTATGTGGATATGTGTTTAAACTTATTTGATAAGGGGACATATGACAAATAGGGTTTGATGCATTCAAATATATCTGATGATGAGATCATTCTTTATTGAATCTAGGTTAATAAAAATATTGTAATTTTTAAATATAATACACTGAACTTGATCAAAATAGCATATTGAAATTCCTAAAAATATCAGCATTCAAAAAGTTTTAGGAATTTTGATTTACCCAGATCTAAGACGGAAACAGAATGAACCATGCAATAAACCTAAATCATCAAAACTTGTAAAATGTGCAAGTTTTGATAATTTGGTTTGGCAATAAAGAATGAAGAATGCTATGCACAAAAAGTGCGAAGCACCTATGTGGCTCTTATGTGTTTAAACTTTTTTGAAACATATAGGGACATAGGACACATAAGTTTAAGTTCAACCCACTCCAGGGTTGGAATTGTGCTTCATCTTCCCCGGGTTGCACCCGAGGTTATTGTTGTTCAACCCACTCCGGGGTTTATTTGGAAACTGATTAAATGTTACCTAATTGTGTTTACATATCAAGCGTTGATTATTTGCTTATGAATGTTCATCAAAACTGTGAAATAACCAAAATCAACGTATAGCTAGTTTATTTATACCCCATAAGATATATTTTGAGCTTTATAAATCATTTTATACCACATAGGATATAAGCAGAAAACGTTTACTGCATTTGCAACCGTTAACCTATAAATATATGAACATAAGAAAATTTGTAAAAGAAAAAAGCAGTGAATACAAACTCACACAACCTGAGATGACCCCAAAGCCGGAGTCGGGATATGCTGCTCGATAAAGGACCGTTCAAACGCAACCTTTTTATTAAGGTTTGCACCACCAATCTCCACTCCATACAATTTATTCGCCCTTTCATACAATTATAATATGATACGAAATAAAAGTTTCTACTTTTGACGCAATCGTTTCACAATTTATACTTTTTGTAAGCAGGAAATAGGATTGTCCTATAACAATAAATAATTTGTATGTCTCTAATATTGACCACTAAACTTTATCAAGACCTCGCTTCGCATCGTATTTATTAGCATCAAAAATTATAACGGTTTTTTGAAGTAACAGCAATACCACTTTATGAAGTTATATACCATTTCCTTTATGCTACTTCTGAGCATATTACTTTCGTCTTTCCAGAATTTCTCAAAGTGTATTATTAAACAATCATTAATTGATCTTACCATCAACAGTAAAACTGATAAACCTAAAGCATTTAATATATATCTAATTTCTTATCAGAATAACAAAAAATGAAAAAATTTACTTTGATATTTGTTTGCTTAACTTTTCAATTCTTAAGTGTTGCAAAAAATAATGATATTATCCAATGCTCGTTTGACTTTCAAGCAAAAACATATGACATACACAATAGTTTTAAGGCATTAACCTCTGACAATATCTTCACTACTTTCCCTTACAAAGAATATTTAGATTCTACTAGTTGGTGGAATTTCCATACGATAAAATCATCTTTTTCAGAGTTAGAAAAAATAAGAGGTGTAGAGCATAACGTGGTTAATAAAGTCTTACGTGATTGTTTAATTGATACCCTTTTGCATAAATGGAATTATGAAAATTTAGATTCATTAGAATTATTGCTAACTGTAATAGAAAAATACCAAAGCTATGGAGAGGCTTCTCCAGAATTAGCCAACTTTTTTGGAGAAGTTGCTGATGCCCTTGGAATGTATGTTGCTGAAAAACTAACAGATATAGCCAATAACAATAAAGATATAAAGTCTACTTTTCGATTTAATTATGTAGCACAGCGAAGTCGCTGCTTGAAGTATGCACCAAATATAAGTCTTGATAACACGGAAAAAACGATTAAGTATTTTAGTGAAGGAGATTTTTCCTATTTGTGGAATAGATTTTGGAATGGTACTTCTCTCTTTTTTAAGTTTGCAATATTATTACCATTATCATTTTTAATAGGAATATTTATCTATGGTATATCACTTATCAATCAAAAACATTTAAATTTTAAGAAAAAATGAAAAAAATAAATTTTATTCTGATCCTAGGCATAGTTTTTTTATGCTCATTTATATCAATCTCAAATTATGATTCAAAATTTGTAGAAATATCCAGTGTGAGTGAGAAGGGTTACACTTATAATGTTGTCTACATGAATCGTGGAGGCAGTAAAAATCGAATTAAAGCAAAATACTTTGCCTCCCCCGCAAATAGTTCTGTTCCGCAGCGTTTTTTGAATTTTTCAGAAAACAAGAATATGATTATGGTATCAAGTGCAGGCTATATGGACAATTATGGAGTACCGGTTGGCTTGACAATAGATAACGGTAAATTGGTGAACAAAAATTTAGGATCGACCGATGGACTGATTATAGTATATCCAACAGGGGGAATCGTTGCCACTGATATTGAGAAAGGAGATTTAACTCTACAGGGTGGCGGAATTACTCCTGGCAGAAAATTTGACATTCGAAATAGCTGGACTGATAGAAATGATTTTATTAAATGGGCTCAAAGCCAAGAGGCAACAGTTTTTCAAACGCATTTATTAGTATACAAAGATAAGCTATCAATCGCTACAAATGCTGAACCGACCAAAAGAGAAAGACGGTTTTTAGCTGTCGGGAAAGATAAGTCATCCGGAGATCTATGCCACGCTATACTCAATTTGCCCGAATATACATCCTTGTATGATGGCACTTTCAGAGCCAAGAAATTTCTGAATGACACCGGTAATATGGAAATTACATTTATGATAAATCTTGATACTGGTTATCAAGACGTTTGCTTCCTTTACAATAAGGATGCATCAATAAACAATTTAATTCATGGACAGAGATCACTCGATTATGCAGTTAATTTACTAGCTTATTATTACGAATAAATATGAAATATTTACAAAGAGCAATAACAATATTATGCACAATATCTATTCTAATCAATGGGTATGGTCAAAAATTAGTAGCCAGTTATCCATTCGATAACGAAACGGCCTATGATATAAGTAGTAACAAGAATAATGGAACCATTGTGGGAGGCGTTACGAGCTATAACGATCGTTTTGGAAATCCATGTGGCGCGTTATATTTCAATGGTAAAAATGGTTGTATAAAGATACAAAATTCAAAATCTTTAAAAGCTATTACAGAATATTTGTCAGTATCCGTTTGGTTCTACATTGATAAAACTAATTACAATACAATAATGCGAGACGTTTCGATCATATGTAAAGCAAACAATTCTGATGAAACGGACAAAAGTCCTCAGTATCGTGCGCAAGTATTTCAAATGGCGAAACAAAGCACAATTTCAATAAACACACAGTTTATCAAGAAGGATGGTAATTTTATAAATCACCAAATTGAATTTGATAAATGGAATTTTATTTGTCTTACTTATAATGGTAATGAAGTAAAGATGTATTTAAACGGATTGCTAGTTTGGAGTGATCTCTTTAGTGGTTCGTTTCAAAAGAACAACTCTGCCTTGTTTGTGGGTAAAGATTCTCCTGGTGGCATGGAATACTTTCGTGGCGCTTTCGATGATTTAAAAATTTATAACGGAGTTCTTAGTGCCCAACAAATAGAGGCAATGTTTAATGAGCAATCAAATAATGTTGTTTGCAATGAAAGTTATTTGCCAGTAAAGTCAACCTCTTCCTCGCCAAATATAACAAATGTATTACCACCAAAGGTAGATTCATCAAAAATAACAACTTTGCCAAATTCTCTCAAAGTAGGAAATGACAATGTACATTATGAACATGAAGTAACTTTTAATACATGCACAATTACTGCAGTTTTATATGATGATGCAGAGGAGGATAACGATACCATTTCTCTTTACTACAATAATGCAATTATTGTAGACTATCAAATGATAAAACGTAAGAATAACCAACCAATTGTTAGGCTCCTAGAGTTAAATTCAAATTCAGACAATACACTCGCATCCAAAGCATGGAATCTTGGTACAATACCTCCCAATACGTTGAAAATAGCCTTTTACGAAGGTGATTGGACGAATAATATAAAAAAACTAAAAGTCAAAAGCCATTCATAGAAAAAGTAATTCACTCAAAACCTGGAGAAGCTGGAGCAATTAAATTAAGATGTAAAAAATCACAATGATGCAGAAATTACAATGTAACTCTTTTAATAAGCTTCATAATGCTAGCAATGGTATTAACACCATTTCATGAAAAAGTAAAAACCCAAACAGGTTCACCTGCAATAGATTTAAGTAAGTATAATTCGATTTCTAATACAATTGATTCTTTGAATTATCTTATTGATAAAGAGAACCAAGAAGTACTCTTGATCTCAAATGATATTAAAAAATTAAAAACGAGTAGAATTAATTTATCTAAAGAGTGTAGTTCAATCCAAAAAGATTCTTTGGGCATTAGTAAAGATTCATTAAAAAAATCAAACACGAATTGTGATTCCCTAACTCATTTATTGAAAATATTAGATAAGAAAATTAAAGATGATTCTGCTGAAATTGGCAAGTATAATAAATCAATCAGAAAAAACAAAGAAAAAGTTGCCCTGAATACAACTCAACTGAACAATGAAAGTGAATTAATTATTTCAGCTGCGAAAAATTGTAATGGCAGCCTTCACTTTGTTTTTAAGGGAATCAATTATAATGTTTTCATTGCAAACACAATGAGCAACGAAATAAAAATGTATTGGCAAAATAAAAACAAACGGAATTATGCCAGTATTGGGAAATTACTTGATCATTTAAAAGAGCAAAAAATAGCTCCACTTATGATTACAAATGCAGGAATGTATTCCCCTACATTACAGCCACAGGGATTGTTTATCGAACAGTATGAATTACTTAAACCTCTTGATTTGAGATCACCCAAAACCGATGCAAATTTCTATTTAAAACCAAACGGGGTTTACTTTATAGATAGTCTCAGAGTCTCTCATATAAAAACAAGTGAAGATTTTCAAAAAATTGTTGAAAGCAAAAATGTTGTCGTAAAATATGCAACACAATCAGGGCCCATGTTGCTAACAGATGGAAAAATTCATCCATCATTTACAAGACAATCAAACAATAAAAAAATAAGAAGTGGTGTGGGCATTATTAACGAAAATCTTACAGTATTTGCAATTTCTATAGACGAAACAAACTTTTATAATTTCGCACTTCTATTTAAAGATATTTTTGGTTGTAAAGATGCTTTGTTTTTAGATGGTGCGATTTCAAAAATGTATTTAGATATTGCTCCAAAAGAATTAGGAGGCAAATTTGGTGCATTAATTTCTGTCCTTCCAAAGAAAGAAACGCATTCTAAATTGGATAAGAAAAGATAAATATTAAATTATGAAAAAAATCATTTTTTTTACTTTGGTATTCATTGGAACTTTGTATTCTGGGTTAGCACAAATGGGCGGCTTTGGTCAATATGAATTATTATATTCTGATGCCACAATAAAAGTTGAAATTTCCTACAGAATTAGACCGTGCACTGGAAACGGAGAAAGCAACAATACTTGTAAATACAAATACAGAATTACTGGATCTCCAAAATCAACCGGTGATTATTTCCTGAATTGGAAGATGGACTATGTTGATTGTAACGGCACTCTTTATTATAGAAACAATGCATTGAATATCGGAAGCAATAATCCCCATTTTTCTGTATATGTGACTGAATTCGCAATTCCAATAGTCGATGAAGATTTTACATGTAAATCATTAGAAAAGAGGCATTATGACGAGACACTATCATCCATTAAAAAATCAGGTATTGGACTAAAGGGATTAAATTTACGTAAAGCGACATCATATGAAATAACAAAAATAATGTATGGCCTCTATGGAATAAATCCGGAACGTCGTAATAAATTAATTGCTGAAGGAATTGATCCTGACGATGCCCAAAGTCGAATAAATGCGGGAGAGGGAAGTTCAAAAGTTGCACTCGAAAAAGAAGTTACATTATCTACTTCAGTTCAAAACATCTCTGCTCCTGCAATAGGAGATATATTTACGATTGATGTAAACACCAACGAAAGTTTTTTTGAAATTTCAAATTTGCCTAATTGGTGCAGGGTCAATAAGTATACTGGTTGGTTTTCTCTTTCCTGTGATGCGAACTATACGGATCTCTCTCGGACAGATTGGTTCAAAGTTGCAGCTGGTGACAAGGACGTAAAAATAAATGTTTATCAAGCAGCTTCTATAAAAACAGCTAATAAAAACACCTATTCACAATCAAACTACACTACACCAATTATAGTAAGAAAACCCAGATGTTTTAATTGCCCCAAGACTAAAGACGTTTTAGGTTTAACTTTTGCTTTTACTGGTGATACTGATAATGATGGTGGTTTTCAAGGTGGATTAATTTATGAACCATTATTTAAATATGGATTTGGATTAAGAACAGGGTTGTTGTTTGACGCCTTTGATAAAAAAAAGTTGGGAATAGTGTTACCAATTCATTTAGAGTATCGATTAAATTTTGCGAAGAAATTCAGCTTGTATGGGTATGGAGGCTTGGGTTTAAACCTGATTATAAACTCGAATGGATATCCTCTTCCAATGACATTTGATTATGGCGCCGGGATGCAAATAAATCATTTCCACATTATTGTTGGTGATAGTAAACAAATAAGCAACTATAGTAGGGTACATAAATCAGGGTATAATCTTGAACAGTATGAAAAGCTTAATATAACATTTTCATTTATGTTTCCTGTGACTGTGTATTGAATATTTAATTAATTTCACCCTTCCAAAAAACTTTTCTATTAACAATAAATTAAAATTATGCCTGACCAAATCAACACCTTAGAAATGCCTCCCTTTTATGTTTATTGCCTAATTAATCCTGAAGATAATTCTATTTTTTATGTAGGGAAAGGAAAGGGTGAAAGGGGCTATTCTCACGTTCTTGAATCAAAATTTGAAAAAAACCAAGGGCCCAAACATCTCAAAATTCGAGAAATAGAAAACCGTGGTTTCGAACCATTCTGCCGGGTTATCGCAAGATTTGATACAGCTCAAGAAGCATATATTGCTGAAAGTATTATAATAAAATGGATGTATGGTTTAGATAACCTTACTAATTTAGTTTCAGGTCATAACCATATAAACATTCGGAATAATGGATTTTTAAATGAAGTTCCGGGGTTAGATATCCCTAAGAGAATTTCAAAAGCTTCTCTCGAATATACAAATGATATTATTAACAAAAATTTAAAGCTAGATATTGAAGGAAAATTAAAATCAATAGTGGCACTAATTATTGGTAATGTTAAATTTATAGGCCAGATAAGCTATTCAATGAAACGTCCCGAAAATCCATCTATTTATATTCATAATGAAAATTATATCATACAAATTATTTTAAGAAGAAATAAAAATGATAATGCAGTTTTCAATATTAAACCAAATAAAAACAACTTAGAGCACTTCCAGTTATTAGCGAATTATTATAATGAAGGAATAGTACGTGGCAGTATTAGTGATAGATATTTTAAAATTCCTTTTATTAAGGATAAGGTTACAATTAATGAGCCAGAGCAATTTATAAATGAAGTACAATTATTAGTCGATAGCTGCGAAAATATAAGTTGAAGAGTTTTGCATTGTTGTAAATCTATAAAATTGTGATCGTGGACCAATTCTCGTTGATTCTAAAAGGTATGAAATCTTATCCCGGATTTTGTCTGTCTTTCCAATTCCCTTATCTTTCTATAAAACCTCAACCCTATATAAGACAAAATCAATGTTAATCGGACCCAGTATCACAACAATAACAACAACATTAGCATCCTTATAAGTTATCTCTGTGATCTGAGTAATATATATTAGGATATCGGTGAAGACATCAAGCAACTCATTCATTATAATCACGTTTTAAGATTATATGTTTATAACGAAATTACATTAGTTGTATGGACGGCGAAGCTTCTATATCGATTTTTTGTTAGAATCCCTCCATTTTATGTTCAATCTCAATATTTATCTGTTAAGAACCACCCTTAACTTTCATTTTATACAGTTTTTTGTTCATTCTATACAATTGCATTTTGTTACGCGAGAAAAGTGTTTACCTTTGGTCCAATCGTTTTACAATTTATACTTTTTGTAAGTAGGAGAGGATTTTCCTCCATCAGTAAAAGTTTTTAAGTCTTTATCATTGACCCTTGAACTTTATCATGTGCCCGCTTCCTATCGTATTTATTAAGCATCAACTAGTATAGCGGTTATTTGAAGTAATATTAATACTACTTTATGAAGTTATATACCCTTTCATATGTGCTCCTATTGAGCATATTCTTTTCGTGCTCCGGGGACAATTCAAAGTCTGCCGTCAAACAAGCATTGATTGATTTTACGATCAATGATATGAACGCAACCGCTTACAAAACCGGTGAAAACCTGCCTGCGGATATTGTTGCAGACCAAGACTACATCATTGTTTCTATCAATGAAGCTATTAAAATAAAGGTGGATCTACCAGATGACAATAAACTTCCTGTACTTTGGGAAGTAGAAAATAGCCCCATCCAAGGAAAAGAGATCGAACAAAAATTTAGTACTTTAGGATTTAAGAAAATCGTGTTACAAGTTCCAGGTTATGAAGAAGTGGTCAAATTTGTAAATGTCAAAAACGAACCGATCTCCGTTCCGGAAACAACTGCACCTGCAGAAACTCCGGTATCAGAAACCGAAAAAGTGACATCACCCTCGACTCCTGAAGTCAAAATCGTTGATAAAAAACCTATTGCAGAAAACAAGGCTAAACCCAAGGTCAAAACAGATGACAGTAAAAAGTCAACTATCCCTGAAAATGACAAACCCACTGCACCTGTCATTATTAATAAAGGCAAACCAGAAACTGTAAAACCTGAAACTAAAGTAGCGACTTCATCATCAACACCACCTGTCAATACAAAACCATCTGATTTTAAATCTACCAAGGAAGAGGGAGCGAAACTCATCGAACCTTGCGCAGAAAAATCTTTTACAGAAATAGCGTCCGTCACACTGCGCCCTACTCAGGACGTGGAACTAGGAAGCATATATGTTTATACCAATCAATCCGGCAATGTAAATATTGTTTTGCTGGAAAATAATAGTCCTGTTGAAAAGCTTTCGGGTCGCAGCGTCAACAAAGGCAGGGCGCAAATCCGACTTTCTACGCTAAACTATACCTTGAGAGCCGGCAAAACCTATACGCTTAAGGTGGATGGTTCCGCCGGGGTCAACTTTGCCAATCTTTCGAACTGTAATGCCGGAGGTGGTGGCAGCATAATGCAACCATCCTACGGAAATAATGTGTCTATATTTAATATTAAATTCAACTATTAATCTCCACCTTATGAATAAGAAGTTTTACCTGATATTTTCGAATATATTTTTGGTGTTGTTGATGTTATCGTTCATATCGATTGACACTTTTGGGCAGTCTGTAAAGATTAAAGCGAGTCCTGATTCTACCTTATGTGTGGGACAAACATTGACTTTAACGAGAATGTATACGCCAGAGGTAGGAGATACTAATACTACTTTCACCGTTTATTATAAAGGCAGCACCCCTTTGGATACAGCAAATTCATTTATGAAGAACAGTATAGTTTTAACGGATGCTGGGAAATATAGAGTTAAAGTTTTTGACATCCATGGTTTGGAGGCAGAAGATTCGATAAATATAAAGGTCAACAAAATACCTACATATACCTCTATAACAAAAAGGACCCTTCAACTTGTGGTGGAATGGATGGATATTTCGTAGTTGCATGGTTTAGAAAAAAATAAATCCTATACTTTAAATTATAAATTAAATGGCGTAGATCAATTGTCATTTACAACTAATACATTAAATGGGGATACTTTAAAAAAAGAAAATCTAAAAGCTGGCATATATACCAAAATAAAATACAATTAAACGGCTGTAGCAGTAATTCAGCTATTGATACAATCGTGCTTAATGATCCTCCAGCACCTATAGATGTAACTATTAACTTGATGCCAGAAATGTGTTTTGGCGAAACTATTGCTATAACTAAAGGAAGACCAGGGGGAAAGTATCAATTGTAGATGGTTTTGGTGTAATAATTGGAAACGATGAATATTTAACCACTAACAACAACTCCAACAATAGGATTATAGTTAAATTTGAATTTACTGATCCTGTCACAAAATGTTCAAGTGAAGATAGGGATACTGTAATAATAAATAAACTACCAATAATAAATACTGTAGTCGATAGTGTTAAATGTTTTGGTTCGACTAACGGTTCGATATTAATACCTATTATTCCAAATAATAACAATCCGATAATCTATAAATGGTCAAATTCTAATGAGACTGACAATCTACGTGAAAACCTTAAGGCGGGAGAATATTCAGTAACAGTAATGGATAGTAAAGGATGTAGTAAAAGTATTGAAAATATTGAAGTTAAAGAACCAAGTATTTTGAAGTTAAATAATGTACAGGATAGAGTAATTTGTTACAATAAGCCTGTAACAGATGAAATTGAAGTAAGTGGAGGAACTAAATATTATTTCTATAATTGGGTTGGCCCAGCTGGATTAATGGGTGATACGAAAGTCATCAATTATGATAATCCTGGAAAATATTTAGTTACTGTAACCGATTTTAATCAATGTATCGAAACTGCAGAAATTAATCTTATAGAAAATAAAGAAATTTTAATCTCGATTAATGCTGAAAACCCAACAATATACCCAATCATTTTTGTGCCGGACAAAGTATCACTCTTACCGCTTCTGGGGCGCAAGAACTTACTTGGGCTAATGCAGCAATCAATGAGCCCATCACTGTAAATGTCATGAATTCATATATCGTTATGGGTAAAACTACTGAAAATGGTAAATCTTGCACGGTATTTGATACAATAGAAATAAGTATGGATACGCTACCCAAAATTACGTTTGACGAACTAAATCAGCAGACAAAAAACAACTTTCTGTTCTGTAAAAGTGACAGTTTAGTCATTTCGGTGATAAAAAACAACTCCGGTTATTCTTATTTATGGGAAGATATTTTATTAAATGATAGTAAAAGAATAATTAAAACACCAGGTAATTACCCTATTAAAGTTACAGATATCAAAACTGGATGTGTATCAAATGATATTTTAAAAGCAGATTATCTTACAACAAAAGAAATACAAATTTCTAAGCCATCAGGAACTGCAGGCTATCTCGATACAACATATATATGCGAAAACACATCTGAGTTAGAATTTCGAACTAACGGCTCACTTACTGATTTTGATTTTGTCAAATGGTCAATTAAAAGTCCTGGTAATTCAATAATTTTAACTGATGTTTTTCTTAAAACTTCAATAGTTAAAGTTAACAAAAGTAGTTTTACGCTATATTTAGAAGGAAAAGATAATATAAAAGGCTGTTATACTGCTGATAGTATTTACTTTCAAATAAGAGAAGCCGAAACAAATATATTTGAGACCCCTATTTATGGAATTGTTCAACTAAGACAAAATTATAGCTTAACTGAGAATATACCAAGTAACGTTTTAGATCTCGGCAATGGATTTTATTACATTGATGGATCAGTGCAGTTAGAATATAATTTGAAAGATGAATTTAAATCTGTTTGTACATATACAATGAACAAATCTTATGTTAATGAAGATTCTGGTCAAACAATTATTAAAGATAATTTAATTTATGACGAATGTGGCCCTTTTCTTCTGGCAAAATACAAATCAAACTTTTGCTATACATGGTACCAAATAAGTAAAAAAGATAGCAGTAGCTTTATTGTGCCCGGAAAAGATAGTTCATGGTTTAAAGAGCCCGACTTAGAACTTTATACATATGTTGCTGTAGGTTACGATTGTTCACATAACTGCGACACTACCCAAATCTCCACCCGCTCCTCTGGCGGCGGCAAAACAATCCCCTGCTATAACTCCGGTGAAAGTACAATCAAAATCTATCCAAACCCAAATCAAGGTCATATGTACCTCAAAATGGAAGGATTGCCAGCCGGTAAACAAGAAGTATTTATCTATGATATGATGGGCAGACAAGTGTTCAAAAAAACCATAGATCATACCGGGAATAATGACATCACTGAATTGTCATTGACGCAACTTCCTGATGGGATATATTTTGCAAAGACTTATTACAATCGGACAGGAATCTCTACTAAATTCATCATCACACATTAATCACCTCCATTAAAGTTAATTACTATGAAAAACTATACTTATTTAAAAGTTATTTGTGTTTTTTGGCTCGCTATTTTCGCAACTAATTTGGTTGCACAAAACTGTGTATTGGAAAGTGAAAACTGGACTGTATTATTCCAATCTAAACTAAAGGAGGCAGAAAAAACAAAGGTCAAAGATGCACTCAATCGTTTTATTGTAAATTATAATAAATACGCAGATATCTATGATGAGGAATATGATTTATGGTCGGAAAGAGACTTTCTAAAACTAATCGATGGAGGCAACTCATCCACCCAATATCTGAATGATATGATTCTGAGCCCTACCAATATGCAGGCATATGATTATATCACATTGCTGTCCGAACATTTTCCCACAGGTTATAATTTCTGTCTCAAAAGCATCAGGATAACAGAAGCACGCCAGCTGCAGGAAAACTTATATTCAGTTAGCTTCGAAGGAATAAAAGCAGTCAACAATTACATTGAGGGCAATGCTGTAGTCGACAGACAAAGAGATATTGTAATCAATTTTGACATGGTCGTTTTTGGAAATGAAAACAAAGAGGAGTTAACAGCAGCCATCTCCACAGCCAATCTTGTGAAAATTAATGCTGTCAATGACATTGCAGTTGTTGATGTCCCGGCAAATAAAAAGGTAAAAACGGAAAGGCCAACAAAAACAAAGGTAAAAGAAGAAACAAAGGAAGTTGCGATCGCAGAAAAACCACAGAGAAAAGAAAAAACTAAAACCGAACCCTACAAAGACCTGAATTAAATGAAGTCAGCGTCAAAACGCGTGACTTCAAAATAATTACGCAGAGGGCGGATATGGTTTTACTCAAAACGAACTAATAAATGGTTTGACTAAATCGGACTTAAAATCTTCTTCCAATCATTTTGGTCTAGGAGTTGACTATTGGAAAAGTTTGAATCCTTCCAATAAATTCTTTTTCTCCGCAGGGCTTTTGCTTAGATATCATTCTATCAAAGATGAGATCAATAAAGACATTACTTCCGATACTTATGTCACAACAATTAGTGACAGGGCGCCTAAGAATTCTATTTTTAAAATGGAAAAAAATGGAAAAATTGACCAAACCGCTATTGCAGTATATGCACCCATCGGCATTGTATATAATTTCGGTCGAGGCAATGACCCTCGCGTATTCACACTCCAAGCGACTATTATGCCTGGGTATGTAGTTTCAGCATCTAGGAACATAGCTGGTGCCTCCACATTCACTTCATACTATGGCGATAGTATAAATATAAATAATTGCTTGATTACAGAAAAGGAGCTGAATTCAAGCCTTGATATAAAAAAAGGCTTTACCCTTGCCGCTAAACTCAGTCCTACATTTGTATATGAATCAAGATCATGGCAAGGAAAAAGAGGCTTTGGGTATATTTTCGGTTTGGACTTTACGTTTGGCCTCACTCCCTTACTTTCTTCAGAAAGTATAAATCCTGTGTCAGCAACAGATCTAGTAAAACAGAAGCTTACAGTAAATAAAAGCGCTGCCTTTTTTAATAAAACTAGTACATATAGTGCATTGGGCGCTAGAATCGGAATTTATTATGTTTTAAATTAATCTTCAATGTCAAGAATTTTTGCATCTCTAATTATACTTTTTGCTTGTATTCAATTTTCTTTTAGCCAGGCAATTAAAATCATTGAAACTCCGGAGGATTATTCTCCACCATTAGACTATTATTACTCCGGAACGACGGCTGAATTAAATTTTTATGTGAATAACAGAAATTTAGTCTCAACCAAAGACAAAAAACGACAAGGTGCCTGGATCGTAATCAATGATAGAGAAGGAAATGAGACTTATAAAAAACCGGATGAAAAATCAGGTGTCAAAGCAACACTAGGTTATTTGGACTCTTATATCGTAAGTGAACTACAAGGGGAATTTGCACATATTTATAGGGTAGATGGTGGATTACCAAGATCCAAAGAAATTCCAAAAGGTGCTATCGTGCTAGATATGGTTGGATAAAAGAAGCAAGGTGTTACAGTGGACAATGGGCCTGGTGGATCCTAAATCCAAGATCTCTCTAAAGGGTATTCTACTTAATAAAGCTCAGGATATTGAAGCCATCATTAAGCTAAATAATAAGGAAGTTGTAAAAATATATGACAGTCCTTATAGTCAACATACACTTGGAGACAGAAACATATATGAGATCTTTTACATCCTGAAGAGAGAAAATGGAAGAGTATTGCTTTCTACAGAATATGAATATGTCGGTGCTCCAAAGAATTACATCATAGGTTGGGTAGACGAGGCAAGAATTTCAAAATGGAATACAAGAATAGCGATAGAACCGAATCATGTATTAGCAGCATTTAATGAAAGAAAAGCGCACGACAACTTCCGTTTTGCTTTTTTCGCAAATATTGTAGATACCAAAGCTTTTTTAAAAACAGGGAAAATAGACAACGACAAGGTTTTGTTCAATCAGGACCCTGTTACTTTGTCCAATGATATGTTATCAAAGTCTAATCCACGTCGTTACAAAGGAAGTATTATAAGATATCCAATTCTTACCAACCATGCTGAACTTTTCGGTACAGGAGTCATCGGTAAGGTGACCACAAAAGGTACAGATGGAAGTACAGGATCCATTAATACCATCAATTACGGAGAGTTGGTCAGTCAGTTGAGACAGAGGATGGAGGATGATAAAAATGTCAATGTATTTTTCCTTGTCGAGGGTAGTACGGAAATGAATTTGTATAAAACAAAGTTGGCGGAAATGATCAATGAGCTGCCATCAAAATTCCCTGGTTCGAATATTGTAAACGTGGGATGTGGTATATACAGGGATTATCAATCAGGTCAGGTGCCGTTTGTGTTTAAAGAACTAACACAAAATCGAAAGGAAGTTGCAGCCTTTGTAAATAATGAAGTATTCTATAGGCCACAGGATGATGATAGAGAGACCGTGTTCAGATACGCATTGAAAAAGACGCTGAAAGATGGTGGTAAATTTCAACCGGGACAAAGAAATATATTGATCATCGTAGGAAATGGGGCTGACTTTGCGAATAACAAAATACGTGCTTTAAAAGCGGAGAAATCGGAGTATTTTGTAACCGGTGATGCAATGGGGTCAGTTTATAAGGCGCTTGCGGATCTGGATATGAATGTCATATTTATGCAACCAAAGAATGAAGAAGGAAGGTTTTCACAGAAATTTCAAAGTGATGGCCTAGAGCTAATGAGTGAAACTGCCAAGAGAATTTATAATGAAAATGAAAAAATTAGTGCACAAGTAAATATAAAACGAGAACTGCCGGAAATTCCCGATTGTGAACCGGATAAATTAATCACAGCTAAAGCCGGTGTTAATTTCTATGGGTTTTATTCCACTGAGTTGAATAAGGAATTAAGTGCATCAAAGTTTTCAAGAGAATTAAATAAGGCTATTGAGGAATGCAATGATTTAAGAGAGGATCAAATGAAAGTTTTGTATGAAATAGTCGAGACTGGTAAAAGCATAGATGTGTGTCCGGGAGAGTTTCAGCCCTTTATTTTAAGATTTTTGGAGAAAGAAATGAAAGGTATCGACCCTGCCACTATGTCTAAGTTTCTGGCAGAAAAGTACCAATTATTTCAAGAAGCATATTTACCAAAAAAATTCCCAAATGCTAAATACAATTCATATTCATATGTTATGTTTCTTCCGAAAAATGAATTGTATGACTTCAAAAATAGCTTAAGCAACGTTGCAAATGCATATACCAAAGGGTATTCTATGTCAGAATTAAGACAGGCGCTAAAAGATGTTATTACCGATCTAGTATTAACATTAAGCTCTCAGAATAACAGAACTGCAGTTGGAGAAATGGACATGAGTGAAACGCTAGAGATCATTCTCGGTCTCAATGTAGAAGGCGTTGTAGTATTTGACAAATTGTCCAAAAAGGAATTAAAAAATCTAACCAAGGCCGGAGTCTATTCAGATGAAGAAATCATACAAATCGCAAAAGGCTTTAGTGAGCTCAAATTAAAACTGGACGACATCTATAAAAGTGGTGCACGTTACGAATTCTGTTTTAGAAATGAAGGAGATTCAGAAAACCTTTATTTCTGGATTGCCTTAGATGATATTTTAGACGAAAGCTTCTTTTAAACTTATGCAGCAAGCCCTTTTTTCAATTACAAATCTTTCTTGCGGATATAATTCCAATAGAACGGTACTGAGCGTGGATGCCCTGAAAATATATTCAGGACAGATCACTTTTATAGTCGGAAAATCCGGTTCCGGAAAGAGCACTATGCTGGAAACACTTGGTTTTATGAACAACACCTTCAATAGCAAGAATGCAAACAGGTGATTTTTTATGATAATAAAACTAAAGTGGAGACGGACATGGTTGGCTTGTGGCCACAAAAGATTGCTAATCATTCCAAATTCAGAAATGATCATTTTAGTTTTATTTTTCAAGAGAATAATCTTTTGGAACATTTCTGTGCAAGTGACAATATTTTAGTTCCAATGCTGCTGGCCGGAAAGGATTCCAAAACTGCTATGGATGAAATTCGTCATGCTTTTAAGGAGATACATCTTCCGGAACATCTTATGGCGCAAAATACAAGAATGCTATCCGGTGGACAGCGTCAGCGTATATCATTTCTTAGGGCATTACTTAGTAAAAAACCTGTATTGTTTGGAGATGAACCAACAGGTAATCTTGATCCGGTCACAGCAAGAGCACTGATGACCATGGTTAAAGATAATATTGGCAATACGGGCAGTTCAGCCATCATCGTTTCACATGATCTTCCATTAGCATGCAACTTTGCCGATAGGATCATCATGCTAAAAGTAGATGAAGAGACACAAATGGGAGTCATCGGTAACATTTTTGAAAGAAAAGGTCAAGATTGGGTTAATGAAATTTCAAATGAAAGTATTGATCAATCTGAAATAATAAATTTGTTATGAAAGCGATCCGGAATATTTTCGTTAAAAACGAGATCGCTAAAATGGTCCGTCATAGTAAGAATCAATTTATATTATTGTGTCTTGTTTTTGCATTGTTGATCATTGCCTTGAATCAATCCATATTTGGTCTGCAAAAGATCAATCAAAATATAATAACCCTTTTGCTAACTATATCCAAGTCGCCACGCCCAAAAATGTAGATCAGGACAGAGTGGCCATGGTTAAATCCATCGTACAAAAATTTTCTTCCGAACCGTTGAAAAGCAGGCTGAAAATCGAAAAAGTAAATGAACTTCATTATGAGTTTATAGCATTTAGTAATCCCAAGACAGGAATGGCTAAAACTTACAAAGGAAGAACATTTACGGAGGGAGATCAACTCTATAAAGAGCTAACAGGTAGCGCTAGTGAAAATATAATTCAGTCGTTGAAGCTAGAAAAACCGATGTCAATAAACAATATGGCATCATAGTAACGGAATCCATGGTAATAGATCTGGGATATGATCCTTACACGGTGAAGATGATTCCAATGAAGCTGGAGGCAAAAGAATTTGTATTAATTCCTGTCCATACTGTGGTAAAAAACCTTCCACAATATTCAGATTTCATGGTGTCAGATGATTTTTCTTACATCAATAATCAAAGCATCGATAAGACCAATTTTGCGACGCTGGGTAGCAGTAATAGATACACACTCATGTCCATGTTAGATACTGCCAGTATCATTAAAAGAGCACATCAAATCTTAAAAAACATAGAGGAAGAAAAATGCACGATCCTACAAATAGACAAAAACAACAAACTTTATTCCTGCGAATTTACTCTTTCGGATTACTGGTCTTTCACTGATAAAATGGACCGCACGACAGAGATTAACAATAAGCAAGTAGAGAAGAATTTATTATACAATAAATATACGCTGGACTATGTAGAAACAGAATCAGTCAAAACATTCACTCCGGATTATTTAGAATTTAAATTTGTAAGTTTGGATAGCGTACAAGTGTTTCAGCAAGCTTGTTTGCAAAACAATCTTGAGCCAGATATGCAGATCATTAAATCCAGACATTTATTCGCTGAGGTTGGAGCTATATCAAAAGTGCTTGCCGCTGGTTTTATATTATTCTCATTATTAATGTTATTTATTTTTACTAATAGTTTTATATCGAGACATATAGAGGAAATCAAACCAAACCTAGGAACGTTATTGGCTTACGGTATGCCCGGATCATTAATTGTCAACAATTATCTGACAGTAATTTTTATCGTTTATTCGGCTGCATTTTTAGTGGGATTGGTACTTTCTTTAATTGTGTCCTATTTATTACAATTAGTTTTTCAGGTGCCTTTCATCTTTAATTATCAGATTCCTGCCATGTTGTGTGTAGCCATATTTATCACCATACTTTATTCAAGAAGCGTAATCATAAAGATCTTCACAAAAACTCCGGGAGATTTAATTTATAAAAGATAATTAAATGAAAACAATAAAAATTCTATTATTTATTTCTTTAATATTCATGATGGCTTGCCGAAATGAAGGTGTGACCGCTGAGGAAAAGGAAATAGCTAAAATAGAGATAGACAGCATGGTAAATAACATCAAAAATGACACCCTGGTCTTAGCTAATATCCCCGCTAGTGTTGAAGTAAAAAAAGAACATAAAAAACATACTGAACGCATAGTAGAAGAATTGGAAAAGTCTGCCTATAAAGATGTTCCTTGTAAAAAAATAATAGATGAATTAAAAGCTGCTGTTGATCAATATTGTTCAGGAAAAATAACCATTGATCAATTAACGTCAAAAATACCGGATATGGACGATACAAAGATCAAACTTTGTGTAAACGAAAATTATCAAAAGGAATATGATAAAATAGTAGAGCAAATCGAACTTTGTATGGAGAAACGGGGTAACTAACTGAATTATGAAAAAGTTATTATGAAAAAAATATTTACAATATTACTGTTTATCATTTGCAGTTCAGCTTTCGGTCAGCAAATAGCTAATTGGAGTAGTTACTACGAAAATGGGTTTATTTGGAATCCTGCTTTGACAGCGAAGTGGTCTAGCACTGAAGTTTCTTTGACACATGCTCAGGAGTGGGTTGGATTCGCTGGAGCACCTCAGTATTCTAGTTTGGGATTACAAGTTCCTATAGTTAAATATGGTAAAATGGTGCGGTCTAGTATCGGTGGATTTCTGGATTATGATAAAGCAGGACCACTCAGTAAATTGAGTTTAAATCTTACTTATGGTTATCATTTTTCTCCTCAACTATTTGGATATAATGAAGATTATTTAAGTATTGGGTTTGGGGTTCAGGCCGGAAGATACCGTTTCGATCCATCAAACCTTAATGCATATGATGGCATCATTGGAGATCCTAACTTAAAGGATGCGTCCAGTGCCTCCATCAAACCAAATGCAACAATTGGGATATTCTACAAAAGCTCCGGTTCCTATGAAATGCAGTCACACTTTTACTTTGGCCTCACGGGGAATCAACTTTTTCCGGGGCGTATATTTAACGAAAGAGATCTGCGTACTTCTCCTCATGCCACAGCACATTTCGGTTACAGAAAAGTAAATCAAGGAAGTACAAGTTTCATAGAACCAAATCTAATGGTAATGTATGCCTTTAAAAAAGCAATACATGCTATGGCAAGTATCCGATATGAAATAGACAGGAAATTCTGGCTTGCCGGAGGTGGTGCGACTAATGGGGAAATATTCCTTCAGACAGGCGTAATTCTAGATGAAAGTTCCTTTTTAAGTTCTCTTGTAGGGGATGGAATGATTAGGATCGGTATCAAAGGTGATTATATGATAAGCAAGTTGGGAAGCGAGTCCGGGTTGGGGTATGAAGGATACCTTAGTTATGTAATTGATTTAAATTAAAATTATGAAGTACATTATAACATTTACGATTTTAGTATTGACATTCAGTGTTAATGGTCAACACCCTTACTATGCAGAATTGAAAAAAATATATCTTAGCACTAATGGTGATAATTGGACTGATAATTCCGGTTGGAAAGCAGGAATGAATAATCCTAATAGCGATCCGTGCAATGGCTCTTGGAATGGAATAACATGTCAATCAGGTGTAATTATTTTCATAGATTTGTCAAATAATAACTTAACAGGAACACTTCCTTCTGAAATTAAGATACCCACCTTAAAGTGGTTTAAAGCTCAGAAAAATAAAATCACTGGCGAAATTCCTTTATTTACAGGTCCATTAACACAATTGAATTTAAGTAATAATAAATTAACTGGACCACTTCCGGATTATCTAAGTAAATTTAGTGGTGTTCAAAATGGTAGTTTTCTATTTGGCAATAATGATTTAAGTGGATGCTTTTCTCCTTGGATAAAAAATTTTGTACCTACAACTATTGGTACCGATCCAAATCCCAAAATGCCATATTTGGGTAAACACTCTCAATATAATCCAAGTATTAGCCAAATTGGAGCACCGTGTAATGACGGAATTTTTAATGGATCCGATTTTATAAATGCAGATTGTACCTGCCATGATGCAGCTCCATGTGAAGACGTTATAGCGAACAGAACCTATTCTGTTTGTTTTGGAATGAAATACAAATTTTACGATACATTCTATTCTGAAGGAATTTACAATAATATTAGAATTACTAATTCTAGTAATTGTGACACATTATTCAATCTTACCATCAAAAACCATCCTGAAATTATATTCGACCTAGGAGCTGATAAAGATGTTTGCCCCAACACCCCTATACAAATAGGAATTAATCCATTACCACCAGCGCAAGGAATAACTTATTCATACAATTGGTCAAATGGAGGCCTGGATCATTGCAAACCATCAGCCTAACTCAATCAAAAGATTATGCACTAACGGTAACGAACAATTACAATTGTTCAAAAACAGATTTAATAAAAGTAAATGTTTTACCCAAGATTAACGTCACACTCAATGAGACTGTGCAAGGGACAAAAATTTTATTTAAGGGGGAACCACTTTCGGTAGGAACTTATGATAGGTCTTCTAACAATCAGGTGGGATGCGATACGCTCTTTAAAATAACCGTTGCTGAAAAACCCGAAATAATAGTTTTAGGAGAATTGTCTATTAAATGTGACGTAAATCAAAATATAAAACTAAGCGATAGATTAGAATTGGAACCGAATGACGGGATCTGGACAGAAGTTTCCGCACAACCTTCTTCCGGAGGGTTTATTGCTAATCAAGGTACGTTTAATCCGTTCAACCAAAACCCAGGGATCTATACTTTTCTTACGAAATGAATCCGGTACCTATTGCGGTCCGTCAAACAGACTAGTCAAAATCAAGGTGACAGAATGTGACGGAACTACCGATTGCAAAATTAATCATAATCCGGATTCTATTAAAGCTAAGATCGGAAACAATGATTACAATGTTCTTAAAAACGATGAAATTACAGTTTCAGATTTAGAATTAAAAATACTCAATTATGATAATTCAATACTTTCAAATGTGAGCGTTGATAATTTAGGAGCTTTGAACTTTACCATATCAGATTCTTTATCACAACCAACTTTTATTTCATATTCTTCTTCTAGTGTTAAGTGTAATTTTTATCAGCAAAAAACTGCTTTAAAAGTTTTGACAGATAGAAGAGTTGATGTAGTTGTGCCTAATATAAATGTAACAAATATAATTACTCCAAACAATGATGACCTCAATGATGTCCTAAGATTCAACAGTCAACAAATTATTAAAGAATCAGAATTGTGGATCTACAACAGATGGGGGAGCAGGATTTATCATACTAAAGATTATAAAAACGACTGGAGTGGAGAAAGATTCCCGGGAGGAACCTATTATTATGTATTAAAAATCAATGATGCAACTTATAAGAGCGCTCTCACATTGAATAAATAAAAGGATTTAAGTATATTTGTTTCTGTCAACATTACCATTTGATACCAAACTATGGATTCTCTTATCTTTTATAGCAAAACCGATTCTTTTAAATCAATTGTTGAAAAACTTACTTTTTCCTTAGTTCGGCCTTACTCCCTTTATTTTCCAACCAATTATGACCAGATTGGAAATATTCTTTCTAAAAAGAAGATAGCTTTATTGTTCTATGCCACTGATGAATTATCCGTTGATGAACGAATGCGTCTGAGGCTCATTAATATTAATTTCAAAAATGTTCATATTTGTTTGATTAGCCTTGAAAGTCAGGCGCTGGAAGCATGGAAGTTAGATTTATTTCATTTTGAAGAAATTCCACTAAAAACAGAAAGGTTGTTGCATGTCTATAAAAAGTATATTTATACTATTGCACCCGCTGTCAATGAACTGATTATAAAAAATAATGAAGAGATTATAAAGATTAGTTACGATAATATCACCCACCTCGTCGCTTCAGGCAATTACACAATGATTTATACCCTGGACGGCAAATCTATGATACAGACCCGCCAACTAGGTATGTTTGACTTTTTGACAGAAAAAGATCTTAACTTTCAAAGAATGCACCGATCTCTCATTGTCAATATCACAAATATAGCAAGTGTCGGTAATGGTAAAATAGTTTTCAAAGGAAGCTTAAACGAAATGAACGTCTCCACCAATCTGGAAACTAAAATGAAAAGGGTCTTAATGGGGCTGGCGTAAATGGAAGTAATAGAATTGAGCGTAGGCCGGGATCTGACCAATGAGATTGTTTATGACAATAAACCGATAAGTTTATTTCATTGCAAAGTAGAGATTACCGGTAAAGACCATATAACTATCATTGACAATAATTCAAATAATGGAACTTGGGTTAATGGAGTCAGAATCCAAAGGAAGAATATAACAAGATCTGATAAGTTAACCTTAGGCACAGTTGAGGTAAATTCAGAAGATTTTTACAGCAAATTAAATAGAGCTTTTGATAGAAAAAGGACGGATTATAGTGAAGATTACAAAAAGATCCTTCGCAAATTTAGTATTTACCAGAAGCAAAGAGATAAAATTATCGACCCTCCTAAGACATGGCTTGTCGTAAGACTTGGTGTGGGTTTGGCTTTTATTTTAGTGCTCATTTTTTTTAAAAAACTGATTCCGGATTCTGATACAAGATATATCATCATTTCTACTGTCGGTCTCTTATCCGTAGTTTCCACTTTATTCACGACACCACAAAGTAAGAAGAATCAAAAGATTGATCAATTAAGGTTGGAATTTGAAGACATCCTTGTTTGCCCGAAATGCAAGTCGACAATGATCAATTACAGTCTGACATATTGGACAGGCAAGACGCGATGCATTAGACAAGAATGTGATGCAAGGTATATTTCACATTGATTAATCAACGATATTCTACAGTTTAAACAATTTATGATGAAGTTCATACACAATTCATTATTTATCGGTGAGGATATGATACATTTGTTTCATTATAAGTCATTAAGCAAAATACTTCATTATGTCAATAGATCCTAAAACAACCACAAGCTCTTCACTGAAAGGTAAAATCCTTGGTAGTGCCCTTTTTACACCCAACTCTAATCAACCATGGTATGCCAATAAGATATTCCTGGGTTCAGCGCTGTTTTCGACCGTTGGAGGAGCTGTAGGCTTTGTATCGGCAAAAGTGGTAGCTGGAGAACATAATTTTCAAGACGATCAGGTAGTGGTCAATTCTGCAGACTTGTTAAAGGATGAAGGAGATTCGACTGAAATCAAGAATAATAACAATTCTCCTGAAGGATTGCATATTGATTTCACTTCAAGTCTACCTTGTGGTCATCCTGATGACAACCTTGCTTTCGGACCTGCTTTTAAAAGTCAGAGGGAATTAATGGGTCAGGGTGGCGTCTTTGAATATCATGGAAAATATTATAATACATTTTATAAGGAAGAGTGGGACTCCATGTCTGAAGGGCAAAAACATGACTATTACCTTGCAATTGATTCTAAAATAGATTACGACAAATCCATTGTCCACGATTCTAATGGAGATCATCAAATTTCAGCTAGTGAAATAAATGATCAACCACATATGCATGATCCCTTTATACCAGAAAGCCAGGCCGACGAATTTATTCCGTTTGAATATGGACATGGGGCTTTAGAATCAGGGCCAGGTTCAGCTCATCTAGATCCTGAGATGGATGTTCCTGCTACCATTATAGTGAGTTCTTTTGGTTTTCATAATGAAGGTGACGATGATTATGAGCATATAGAACATAATATAACTCAAGGGTCCGACAATTTGATGAGTGACAACTCGATACATGACGAAGAATTACATAACTATGCAAATACAATAGATTTAGATTCAGAACACATTGTTGATGTAAACAAAATGCATCTTTCACAGGGCCATGAAGAGATTACCTTGGTCGACCACAATGATACGCACCATCATTATTATACAGATGTAGATGATCTATTCGACACAAAAATAGTTGAGAATGATCATCATTTGGATAATGGACACGAAGACTTTCATTCACATGAATAGATAATTGGGAACGAGCATAATCAAAAAATGGAATTAAAATGTCCTTTTTGCGACAAAAAAACCATTTTGTCAAACGTATCTGCCTATTCTGGAAAAACTGTCAGAATAAGTTGCACCAATACTGCCTGTAATCAGCTATTCGAAGTTAAAATACCTCCGGCTGAAGAAAAAACTACCTTTATTCCGTAAAAACGAAAACTCATTATTTGCGGAACTTTCAGTAATTCGAGGACATCTTTCTGAATCGCAAAAGTTCGAAATAGGCAGTGGAGTGCATATAATAGGGCGATATAGTCAACCAGCTCAGGCAACAGTGCAAATACGTTCGAAGGATATGCTTATCTCTAGAAGACATTGTGAAATAAAAGGGGTGCTTGACCTGGAAGGAAAAAGCATGAACTTTATTATCCGTGATCTGGAAAGTAAAAACAAGGTTTATGTAAATGGAAATCTTTTAGAGAATAAAGAAGCAATTTATTTAAGTGATAAGGACATTATTAAACTAGGAATGACTGAAATACGCTTTGAACGAATAAACAGCATCTACTGAAATGCAAGTAGAAATGTTTCATCATATCGGCAAAAGATCCGATCAACAAGATGCTTTTCTAATTTCGTCTGATAAGAAATTCTTTGCGGTATGTGATGGTTTGGGAGGTACAGAAGATGGTTCTGTTGCAAGCAGTTTGGCTGTTGAAATTCTTGAAAGACAATACCAGAATGCTGAAGCAAGCCTCACATCAGAAACTTTCAAAATGTTGGTTTATGATTGTATCCTTGAGATAAACAAAATCAAGGAAATTAATACAGCTACAACACTAGTTTGTTTATATATCCATCAAGATAAAGCATATCATTGTCATGTTGGAGATAGTAAATTATTCTACATAAGCAGAAATAAAGAGATTTGGAATGTAACCAAGGATCACTCAGTAGTCCAGGAGCTATTTGATGCCGGAGTTTTAGAAACTGAAGAAGAGATGAATGCGCACCCGTATCGAAGTAAAATTACGAAAGCAATCTCTTCAAAATCAATTTATGAATTAGAATCATTGCAAATAACAGAGATAAAGGATTTGAAAACGGAGACCTATTTATTCTATGCACAGATGGGGTTTTGGAAAATTATACAAGCAGTGATTTTGCAGCATATTTCTATAATCCTTATGGAAATTTTAAAACTAAACTTGACCTAATAGAAAATCAATGCCGGACAGATTCAAAAGATAATAGCACCTTAATAATTGTGAAAGTTTAAAATAATTATTTCTTATTGCCCATTTACCATTTAAAATTTATTAAGCCATGAAAAACATATTTGCGACTCTATTTCTTATATTAATCTCGTCAATATCCCTTTTAAGTCAAGACAAAAAAATCTATTATTACGATAATGAAGGATTTGCATCTAGTAAGGCTGATGCTGCCTATTATAAGGTCATTAATTACACCAAATCCGGAAAAGTAGATGGTAAAATAAAAGACTTTTATAAAAGCGGAGAAGGTCTATCCATGATAGATGGGGCCAAAGAAATTAATAAAGATGATGATAATAAATCAATTTATTGGGGAAAGAAAATAGAATATTTCAAGAAAGGAAATATGAAATCTAAGAGTTTATCTGATTTTGAGGGAAATTTAATTTATGAAAAAAAATGGTATTCTAACGGAAATATAAAATCATTCATATCATATATTCCCAGCACTGAAACTATCATTTTAATGAAATATAATCAGGATGGATCAATTAGCGAAAGTAATATTACTCATAAAGATGGAGAATTAGACGCAAGAACATTTAATCAAAGAGATGGCTTTTATTACACTTCTTTCGAAGAAGATTTTTCTAATGATAAAAATATAAGGCTGTGGGATGAGAAATTCCCATTGAGCGAAGGTGCCTTTAAGGAAGGGAAAGGTTATTCAATTAGCACAACCGAAAAAGCTCTTTACAAAAAAATTATTCCAATTTTCGATGTTTATAATAATGCATATTCTTTTCGATAGAATTAAATATGGAATCAGGTGACAAAAACACAATGCATGGAATGGTATATAATTATGTTGATGCAGAAACATATTCATGTTTTGGAATTAATGCTTCAGGGAATTTTTGTATATTTCATGTAGATAATTCCAAAATAGATTTCGAAGTTCAAAACAAAAGGGACGAAAGTGTAAACGAAAACCGAAAATCTAATAAACTATCTATAGCAAAGGGTGAAGGAATTATAAATTTTAAAATCAATGGCAATACAGTTTATACATCAAGAAATATAAATGATGAAGCTCGTGCCTTCGGTGTATTCACGGATGGAGGAAAGAAAGATATTGTTATTTCAAATATAAGCTTATCATATCTATCAGATTATATGCAAATGGTGCAAGAATCTACCTTAGACAGTGATGGGGCATTAGGAAATGGAACAGCATTTATGATTGATGAAAGGGGCTACATGGTTACAAACAATCATGTTATAACTGATGCAAGATATGTTGAAGTAGAATTTACATGGGAAGGAAAAATAAAAACTTTTCCAGCGAAAGTTGTATTCAAAGATTCTGAAACTGATTTAGCAATTTTAAGAATTATATCAAACGACTTTAAAACCAATGGAGCGTTGCCTTTTTCAATATTAAAAGACAATGTATTAGTTGGTTCCGAGGTATTTACTTTAGGTTATCCTGAAGCGCTGATAATAATGGGTAAGGAAGTCAAATTTACAGATGGAAAAATAAGCGCTTTATCAGGACTCAAGAATAATAAAATGGTTTATCAAACCACAATTCCTGCTAGAGGTGGTAATTCAGGAGGTGCTGTTTTCGACAATAACGGAAATATTGTTGGTGTTCTAAGTTCCGGCCGAACTGGTTCAGATATTGTTTCTTATGTAATAAAATCAAGTGTTTTAATCAACTTTATTAAACAATTCAATTCAGACATAGTCATTAAAAGGTCAATAAATCTTAGCAAACAACCCCTTACAAGCAAAATTAAAACACTTTCCAATCATGTGGCTTTAGTAAAAATCTGGTAATCAGGATATTTGTCCATTTTTACTATCTTCATCCCTCATTAAGCAATTGTAGTGACTCAGGAAGTATTTTTTAAGCGTTATACGATAGATTTCGATACCGGATGGTTAGGTGAGGGGACCTTTGGGACCGTGTATAAAGCGTATGACAATACTTATAGCACCTGGAAGGCGATCAAGATATCCAAAGTAAGACTGATAGATGGGAAGAAATTCTCGTTGATCTCGGAGTTTGAAGCGACTCAAGCATTACCTCCGCATCCGAATATTGCAAATTATGAAGCTGTGTATCAATATCAGATGGCCAATGGTATGTTTGACTATGCAATCATGCAATTCTATGATGAAGGTAATCTAAAGCAACTTTTACAAAATAATGTTTTAAATAATAAACAGAAGTCAGACATAGTTAATGGTTTGATAGAGGGTATTTCATATCTGCATCGTTATAAAATAATTCACAGGGACATAAAGCCCAGCAATATAATGATCGTTAAAGATCCACTTGGAAAGTTTATTCCTAAGATAGCTGACTTTGGCTTAAGTAGATTTGTGGATAATGATGCATCATTTATGACTAACAGCTTTGGTGGAGGCACGCTTGAATATTCTTCGCCGGAACAATTGTATTGCAAGCCACTTAAATACAATTCTGATCTTTGGTCTTTTGGTGTTATAGCCTTTGAACTGTTTACCGGTGTAAGACCATTTGGTGCCGAAGACGATGGAAGTACTGAAGCAAAAAGATTGATTATCTATCAGAAAATAGTCAAAGCTGAAATCCCTAAAACAATTGAAGACGTTCCGGAACCTTACAGAAAAATTATAAAATTATGTCTTGTAAAAGATCCTATTGAAAGAGTTAATAATGGACAAGAATTAATAAATTATATTAATAAAAACAACAATGAAGGCCACCCTTCTGGTCCGGATGATGAAAAAACTTATATATTAACCAAAGAAGAGAAAACCTTATATGAAACAGCGATCCAAAGTAACCAAGAAGCAGATTCTGAAAAATTTATATTAAAATATCCTTTAGTATTTTTATTTCAGAGATTACAGATCATTTAAAAAAACTAAAAGAGAAAACTGATAAAGTTAAAGATGAAGTTTCAAAGAAGAATGCAGCAATAGAAGATACTGATTATGCAATAGTGATAAAGGAAAATAATCTAAAATATTATAAATGGTTTCTCAACAAATACCCAAATTCAAAAAACAATAATGTTGTCACTTTAAAAATAAATGAATTAAATAATCACCGCAATAATCAAGTATTAAAAAAATTTAAAAAATATTCTTTTCTTCTTTTAATACCGGTTTTTTATTTTATATTTTCATTTTATTCAAAAATGACTATGGTAAATATTTATACTAAAGATGGTAAATATGGCTTGTCTTCTAAATTAAGTGGAAATATAAGTGAAGCTCTATATGATGATATTAAAGAATTAAATAGCGGTCGATATCTTGTCTCGCAGTTTAAGCGCAAGTTTATAATTGACGGCAGTGGAAACTTTGTCAGTGAATATCCACCCAAGGTGGCTAAGGCCGAGAATGAATCAATTGATCCTTTACAAAAAGATTGGGTTTTAAAAGCAAATTTAAATGAACTTAAATCAGCAAGAATAAAATATCCAGATAGTAAGTTTATTGGTCTCATCAATACAAGGATTGGAACAATAACTGAAATAGAGTCTGGTAAATTATTTAAAAAAATTAGAAATTCTTATAACCTAAGTGAACTTCAAGGATTTTTAACTAAATATCCTAACGTCTCGAAAAGTAATGCTGTAAAGGGAATTGTTATAGAATTGACTAAAGGTTATTCAGAAGAAAAACTTTTTGGAGCAGCACAACAGACATATTCATTGGTTTTATACAACCGTTATTTAGAAAAATTTCCCAACGGTAAATTTCGTGATGAAGCAGAAACCCAATAAATAATTTATTGGTGCGCGCGACTCACAATTATCGGATCAATAAAAGCGAGAATTCCATTATTCGCCATCATCACATTTGCGGGTTTGTAGTCATGGATTTTGTATTTTCCATTTGACCAAAATCCAAATCGTTCTTTAATGAATTGATTGTTTTGAAACCATGAGTTGATCTCTTCTTCTGTGGCATATCTTTCTGCCGTGACGTATTGTTGCCTGAGAATGATAGCTACATTGCCATAGACATCATGGGCAAATCCAAGGACTTCGTATTCCAACGCAGGGAATAATTCTCCCTGTGCTATCAAACCGTCAAACAAAGCGTCAATCCCTGCTTCTGAATCCGCAGAATAGGTCATTCTGTTGAACTTTATGACGGTAGCCGGTTCAGAAGGATTTTGATAAACTTTGTTTTCACCACCTTCACCGACGTCTTCACCTCTTAAGTTGGAAGTATCTTCTATCCAAACACCGTTTTTCTTCGCTTCATTTTCTAAGGCAGATATTAACTTTTCTCTTGACCAATTTGTGCCAAACGGATCCTTCTGGGCTTTCACTTGCTGCGGTGTAGGCGGCTTCGATTGTTTCAAATATAGCCTGAGCCTTTCCTGTTCCTCCCAAAATGGTGCGAAGTCGTGTTTCTTTTTCTGTTCTTCCGTCATTATTGGTCTCTTTCACATTTAATTTTATTACCCAAATTTAGGCGTTATTGAAGATAGGTTTATGATAAATTCAATCAAAGATAATTAGTTAAATTGTAGCAAAAAAATGGTTCACGCAAAGAAAGGAAGAAGCGCGAAGAACGCTAAGTCAAAATCAACCATTTTTCTTTTAGTCAGCAAAATTGTATAATCTCTAATCTAACTTTTAAGTAGCATTTGACTATTTGCCATATCTCTCTGTGCACTTTGCGTGTCCTCCCTTGGCGCCTTTGCGTGAACCAAAAAATTAAGTTCACGCAAAGAGCGGCAGTCATCATCAACCATTTTGTTTTAGTAAGCAATTGTATAATCTAGAATCTAACTTTGAGTAGCATTTGACTATTTGCCATATCGCGCCTTTGCGTGCCTCCCTTGCGTCTTTTGCGTGAACCCAAAAACCGGATCCTTTTTTTACCTGTCTATTTGTATTGTAGGCATCCACAATATTCCCCCCATCTGCAGCCTTCAGGATTTCCTGAGCAAAAATCAAAACCGACCATTCCGTATTCCATATACATGAAATCCTCATCCAATATGTCGATCAATAGCTCGTATTGAAATTTTAGCGGAACTTCTTTGGGAAAATGCACATCGGCATTCCATGTCTTCAACAGTTTTATGTACTGTGGTATAACTGCTTTCATATCGGCATCCGAAAGCTGCTCAGATGGAGGAAAGTCCTCCTTCTTCATACCGCAAAAACTACCTAATGGCTGAAAGCCCAAAGGTCTGGTTACGAAATTTTCTACTTCTTCCATTTCTTCCTCGAAGGTCATTACTCTATGAGGAGTTTTCTCCTTTGGTCGAAATGCATTTTGAATGTCGCTGATGAGGTGCGGGATGTAAGGATGCAAAGTTGGTCTGATTGGTGTTTGTTTGTTTTTCATTTGTTTGTTTGTTTATAAGCGCGTTGGTGTGTTTGCATTTTGGCGCTTGTGGTTATTAAAAAGTTTATTTGTTACTTGGTCTTTAGACTTTAGGTCGTTTCACTTTAGTCTTTGGTATGGTACGCAGCAATATTATTCTTCGCCACTGTTCGCCGTTCGCTTCTCGCCGTTCGCCACATTCTTTAGTCTTTAGTTATTAAGCAGAAAAGTCTATTCATAACAAACTGGTGCACTTCATATTTGGGTCGCTGCGCTTTAGACTTTAGTGCGCTTCACTTTAGTCTTTGGCATCTTACGCAGAAATATTTATTTTCCGCCACTGTTCGCTGTTCACTCTCGTGTTCTAGTAAGAAAGCAATCGTAAAAATAAAGTGTTTCATATTATTTAATTTAATAGTTACAAATAGAATTTTACCTGTACCGGAATACAAGAAATAATAAGTGTGTGGTGTGTGTTAAATTAAAAGGTGTTTGTCTCGGGCTCTAAGAATTAATTTAAAGTTTGAATTCAAATATAAATTAATTATTTCGAAAAGGTCAATAAATATTTTATTTATTTTCAAATTAAATCTTGCATTTTTGCAAAATGGTGTTCTCGGGAATAAGAATCGTCTTTTTAATATTCATTGTATCAATTTATACTTTACCTGCTACCTTTTCACAATCTTCCATTCGCATCGTTTCCTGGAATCTTAAAGACTTTGGACAATCCAAATCCGATGAAGAGATTTTATTTATAGCAAAAACAATTAAGGATTTTGACATTGTAATGATCCAGGAAGTGGTGGCACAACATCCGGGCGGGGCACAGGCTGTAGGGAGGTTAGCTGAAGCTCTAAATAGAATGGGTGCCCGGTGGGATTATCGGATCAGCGACATGACAAGTGGAGAGAATTCTTACAAAAGAGAACGATATGCATTTCTATGGAAACCATCAAGAATAAAACTCATCGGACGACCTTGGTTAGAAAGACAATATAATATGGAGATCGACCGGGAACCATTTTTTGCAACATTTAATAAAGATGGAAAAGAATTTACCTTGGTTAATTTTCATGCAATAACAAAGAGTAAACAACCCGAAACGGAGATCAAATATTTCAAGTATTTACCTGCTGAATATCCTAATTTAAATCTAATTTTCTGCGGTGATTTTAATTGTCCACAAAGTCATACTGTTTTTAATCCTTTGCGCAAGATGGGCTACTTGCCGGCTTTGGTGGACCAGCGGACTAGTCTCAGACAGCAGTGCCTGAGTGATGGTTGCCTGGCATCGGAATATGATAATGTGTGGTATGATAAAAGTAAAGTCATCAAAATAGATGCAGGAATTATTCATTTTTATTTAGGTTTTACAGACATTAAAGAAGCGGGAAAGGTGAGTGATCATGTGCCGGTAGTGTTTGAGTTTGAAGTGAAGGAGGATGAGTAATGGGTAATGGGTAATGGGTAATGGGTAATGGCGCAAAGAGTTCAATTCTTCACAAGTGCAGCGCTCTTGATTGAAAACTCAGGCAATCATTGAAATTAATTAATCAGTGTAATCATCATAATCATTTAAATCAGTGGTTCAGACAAATGGGTAATGGGTAATGGGTAATGGGCTGTGAATTAGACTCTTGCAATTAAGAAAATCTTGGAATGGCAGAAAGGTCTCAGTCAATCATTGAACAGTGAAAAGGATTTAATTAAGAATTAGGGAATAAATAATCACACCATCATATACCACTGCTCATCTTGAGGTCATTCAATTTAATTTCAAACTTCCAACTTAAAACAAAAAACATTTAAATCAGTGGTTCAGACAAAAAAAGTAATGCTTCCTATGGTTGCCCAACGGAAGCATTAGCTTATAAAATGAAAGTGTGTGTAAATGTGATATTTTTAAAATCAGCTAGTCTATTAGAATATGCTGAACTTATTTTATTGTAAATCGCATGCAAAGATAGCACCACATTCTTCGTTGATAACATTTTCTCCAAAATTAATTTGAGAATAAATACAAATTAGTGGAGAATTTATTTTTTAAAATGTTGACATTCATTCGTTTGAGATAGACAAATGCCAAATTTCACACAAGTTGAATTTTAATTTATTTGACTTATGTCAAACTTTTTTTGCTTTTAATCCTCTGACACGACTTAAAGTCTCGAGTTTTATACCCAAAAATGAGGCGATATACTTCAAAGGGATTCTGTTAGAAAGTTGACTATACGTTTCCAGAAAAAATTTATATTTCTTATCTGCACTTTTCAATCGGGCGATGAGTGCCCTTACCTCAGCATCTGAATAATATTTTTCGAAAATCTTCCGTGCCAAAATATTTGTTTCCGGATGTAAATCAAACATTTCATGCATAGCCGTGTGTGACATAGCCATTAAACTACAATCCTCTATGGCTTGCATATTTTCAATACTCGGTACCTGATTTATAAAACTGTAAATGGCTGCCACCATTTCATTCTCAATGGTGATCCAGGTCGTGCTGTCCTTATCATCCTCTTTTATATAACCCCTTACGGCACCTTGCAAAACAAAAAACACCTGTTCACAGATTTCGCCAGAATGATGCAATATCTTTCCTTTTGCGAGTTTAATAGGATGAAGGTTTTTAATTAGATAGTTTTCAGCTCCTTTACTTATTGGGCTAATAGTGTTGAATATAAATAATAGTGGGTTAGCTTCTTCCCGTGTAATAGATATTGATTTTTCAATTAGTTTGTTCAATTGTTTTTAATAATTTAAATTCATCGAAATTGGTTGATTTGCTGCACTCAATAATCTAAGTTTCACCACCTCACTTTCGTTGGTCGGGCAAGCTTCTGACTTCTGACTTCTGTCTTCTAATTTCTAAATTATCTTGATTAATAGCTAAAATACTAATCAAAAAGTCGATGTAATTAACAAGTCCAAATCAGTATATTTTATTCCAAATCTCGTGGATAAATATAAATTAGTCAGACAACCCTTATATGTGTAAACACCATTACGCAAGTTGATGTGACTAAATAACACATTTTCAATACTTCCGGCACTGCCGGCCTTAGCCAGGATGGGTGTGATGATATTACTGATGGCGATGGATGCAGTCCGTGGAACTTTCGAAGCTATATTGGGTACACAATAATGAATGACGCCATATTTTTCAAAAGTTGGATTTTCAAGTGTCGTCACTTCAGAAGTTTCGAAACACCCTCCCTGATCTATACTTACATCGATGATGACTGATCCCGGTTTCATTTTAGATACCATTTCTTCGCTTACAATAAGCTGAGTTCTTCCGGCTTTAGAATGCACCGCCCCGATAGCCACATCAGCATCCTGTAGTGCATTCATGAGGTAAGTAGGATTGATGGAAGAAGTATAAAGTCTTTGGCCAACTCTTGCTTGAAGTCGCATGAGTTTGTAGATATTATTGTCAAATACATAGACACCTGCACCCAGTCCCATAGCTGTTCTGGTAGCATATTCTGCCACGACACCACCACCGAGAATTACTACTTTCGCCGGGGGAACACCTGAAATTCCTCCTAATAAAACGCCCGTTCCACCTGAAGTAGCTGTTAATAGATCGGCCGCAGTGAGGATGGCGCTAATACCAGCTAATTCACTCAGGATTCGCACTAATGGAAAAGAACCATCATCGTCTTTCATGTATTCCATGGCAAGAGCGATGACCCTTTTTTGTCTTAATTTATTGATGTAATCACTCGAAATAAGTGGTATTTGTAGAGGAGATATCAGGATCTGATTGGGATGGAAATAATTAATCTCGTCTAAGGTAGGGGGTGCTACTTTAAGAATAACATCACATTTAAATACTTCTTCTTTAGAATAAACAATATCTGCACCTGCTTCACCATATTCATGATCTGTAAAATGCGATTTTGTGCCGGCACCCATCTCTACCACCACCTTGTGATTATTGCCGACAAGATAAGCCACTGAGGCCGGAACAAGGGCAACCCTGTTCTCCAAAGGTACCGTTTCTTTAAGAATACCAATAGATAGATTCTTATGTTTATGCGGATGCTCCAACGTCTCCGTCTGCGTCAGGTGCTCTTCTTTAAATACCGGGATTGCCAAGTTTCGTTGATTTTAGTTTAAATATACAAATTTCCTCCAATGATTTTCTTTCACTTCGATCGTCATTCTTGTAAATGGTTCGACTACAATTGGTTCTATTAGTCCAGGCCACTCGATAAGAACCAGATTTTTGACATCATAAAGATAATCCTCGATGCCGCTTTGCAGAATCTCATCGATGGATCCGAAACGATAAAGATCCATGTGCACGATCTGATGATAACCATTGACAGGGCTGGCCAACGGATATTCATTGGATATGGAAAAAGTTGGGCTGGATGGTGTTAACATTGACCCCATCAAGGCTGCCAATGAAGACACGAAAGTGGTTTTGCCTGCTCCCATTGGGGCATCGATAAGTATTACATGATTTTTAAGCAACCCGGTCAAATGCTCTGCTATGGTTGAACCCAATTTATTCACGTCCGAAACAATAAAAGACTTATTTTCCAATGGTTTTCAAATAATTAATTAAAAAGTAAAGATAGTAAAGTGCCACAAACAGGTGAGGGAAATGTTTTGAACCCGGCTTTTTATAAAATAATTACTATTTTTAGTAAATTTTTGAAAAAGAACGTGCCGTTTTATGAAATATCCTCCTATTCAAAATTATATTGCCGGAAGCTTTGTAAGTGCCTCTATTGATACTGTCATGCCTGTCATTTCACCTTTAGATGGAACAATCCTGTCGACGGTTCCAATGTCTGCAATTAAAGATCTTGATCAGGCAGTAGAAGCTGCAAAAAAGGCATTTCCTTCCTGGAGCAACACACCTATAAAGGAACGTGTTCAAGTCTTCTTTAGATATAAAACGCTATTAGAAAAAAACCTCAAAATGCTTGCAGAGCTTTGCAGCGAAGAAAATGGTAAAACTTATAGTGAATCTGTTGCTGAAATAGAAAAATGTATTGAACTCACAGAATTTGCAACCTCTTTGCCTCAACTTATCTCCGGAGAATTACTTGAAGTAAGCAAAGGTGTAGAATGTCGAACAGAACATGTGCCCCTGGGCGTGGTCGCATCCATTGTACCATTTAATTTTCCTTCTATGGTGCCCAATTGGACCATTCCGAATGCCATTGCTTTGGGCAATTGCATGATCATGAAGCCTTCAGAAAAAGTGCCTTTGAGTTGCGGTATTCTGGCGCAGCTACTTAAAGAGGCCGGATTGCCGGATGGTGTTTTCAATATCGTGCATGGCGATACATCCATCGTGGAAGCCATTTGTGACCACCCTGACATCGAGGCTATTTCTTTTGTTGGTTCTACGAAGGTGGCGAAGATCGTTTATCGACGTGCTACACATAATTATAAACGCTGTATCGCTCTTGGTGGTGCAAAAAATCACCTAATGGTCTTACCGGACGCCATTCCCGATATGACAGCACAGAATGTTGCTGCATCTATGTCAGGCTGTGCCGGTCAGCGCTGTATGGCAGCATCTGCAATGATCGGAGTGGGCAATATAGACCCCATTGTCTCAAAAATATGCGATGAAGCAAGGAAGATCATTCCAGGTGTAAATCTGGGTGCTGTGATCAATCAAGAATCAAAAGAGCGAATAGAAAAGTATATCGCCCAAGCTGAAGCTGATGGCGCCAAAATACTGGTGGATGGGCGGAATACCGTCGTCGAGGGCAAAGAAAACGGAACCTATGTCGGACCGACTGTCATAGATCATGTGCGCCCCGAAATGAGTGTCGCCACGGAAGAAATATTCGGACCCGTCATCTCCATCATGCGCACCAATACTGTAGATGAAGCATTAGCTATAGAAAATGCAAGTCCGTACGGAAATGCAGCAAGCGTCTTTACTCAAAATGGCGGCATGGCCAGATACATCATCGAACATGCCAGTGCCGGGATGATCGGAGTGAATGTAGGTGTGCCGGTCCCAAGAGAACCATTTAGCTTTGGTGGTTGGAATGAAAGTAAGTTCGGTGTGGGAGACATCACCGGTAAAAGCTCAATTGAATTCTGGACAAAGTTGAAGAAAAGTACCATCAAGTGGAATGCGGAAGCAGGGGTAAACTGGATGAGTTGACATCTGACGAAGTCAGATGAATGTTGAATTTTGGATGTTGAATTTTGAATGAAGCACAGAATAAACATTTGCGTGATTTTTAAAAGTTATGCAGAGAAGGGAGAGATGGGTAATGGGTAATGGGTAATGGGTAATGGGTAATGGGTAATGGGTAATTTGGAAAAAAAGCCTGAAGGGCTGACATTATTATAAAAAGACCTAATTAATGTAATATCAGAACCCCGAAGTTTGTGACATTATGACTATAGGAAAGGATGAAAGATAAATTGGAATACATCAAATTAATTTCTAACAAAAATACGCAAAGAACTTCCCCTCTTGAGGGGTCCGCAAAGCGGGGGGTGGCCCCCCAAACAAAAGCAATAATAACAAATCAAAAAATGAATCCAGAAACTAAAAACATAACCCAGGACATCCTTCAGGACAATATGGATCACACCATCTTCTCCTGGAGCAAACAAAAAGGACATAAACCACTGGCCATCGAAAGAGGTGAAGGTGTCTATCTCTATACATTTGATGGCGATCGGATATTAGATTTCAGCAGCGGGCTGATGAATGTCAATATTGGCCACGGTGATCAACGCATCACTGATGCAGTCGTCCGACAAATGCAGCAGATTTCCTATGTGACTCCAAGCTGCGTGACGAAAGTCAGAGGCGACCTTGGTAAAAAACTTGCTGAAATCTGTCCGGGAGATTTGAACAAGGCATTTTTCACACTTTGTGGAGCTACTTCCATTGAAAACGCGATCAAAGTAGCTCGACTCTATACTGGAAGACATAAAATTCTCAGCCGATATCAATCCTATCACGGATCCAGCAGTGGCGCCATGTCTGTTAGCGGAGATCCTCGTAAACTTCCTGTGGACAGTCAACAGTCACCTAACTTTGTGCATTTCGATATTCCGATCTCATATCGCTGGGAATATGGAGAAGCAACACTTCTAAAAGAATCTGTAGCCAACCTGGAAAGAATCATTGCCTATGAAGGTCCGGGAAACATCGCCGCTATCATGCTGGAAGGCGAAAGTGGTTCGTCGGGTTGTCTCAAGTATCCCGAAGGGTATCTCTTGGAGGTAAGAAGGTTATGCGACGAACATGGCATTTTACTTATCATGGATGAAGTAATGAGTGGATTCGGTAGAACGGGTAAATGGTTTGGTTTTGAAAATCACGGCATCATTCCGGACATGATCTGCATGGCAAAAGGGTTGACTTGTGGTTATCTCCCATTTGGATGTCTGATGATGACTGATAGAATTGCAGCAAAATTTGATGATGTAGTCATGGCCATTGGTCTTACTTATTCTGCGCATCCGGTGGCTTGTGCTGCAGCTCTTGAAACATTGAAAATATATAAAAATGATGGTTTAATCGACAATGCTGTAGCCATGGGGTCATATATGAATACTAGAATCGAGGAACTTAGATTGAAACATCCTTCTATTGGCGACTGGCGCAATACCGGGCTCTTAGGTTGTCTGGAATTGGTCAAAAATCGCAATACCAAAGAGCCAATGGCGCCTTATAATGCCAAGCCTGAGGAAATGGCCGTCATGAATAAAGTCGCAGCAAAACTTCGTGAATTGGGCATGTACACCTTCGTCCGATGGTCTTACATTTTCATTGCACCTCCTCTGATCATTACCAAAGAACAAATAGATGAAGGCCTTGCGATAATTAGTGAAGCATTGAAAATAGCAGATGAAGCAGTAACGACCTAAAATAGTAACATTGAGCGACGACCTTATCAAAAAAAACAACTCCCTTTATAGCGAAGACCTCGCTCCGGTGCCAGAAAGCAAACGAACATGGACGACTTGGAACTATGCGGCGCTTTGGATCAGTATGAGCCTTTGTATTCCGACCTATATGTTGGCGAGTTCGCTTATCGAAGGTGGCATGAATTGGTGGCAATCCATCCTGACGATCTTCCTGGGGAATGTCGTCGTCCTGATACCTATGATCCTCAATGGACATGCCGGCGCAAAATATGGCATTCCATTTCCTGTATTTGCCAGAGCTAGTTTCGGGACTATTGGAGCCAATATTCCAGCCATGTTGCGCGCTATTGTGGCTTGCGGATGGTTTGGTATTCAGACCTGGATCGGAGGATTTGCGATCTTCCAGATGATGCGTTTGTGGATTCCTTCTCTGGAAAACCTTCCTGCTATTTTCCCTGAATCCTGGGGTTTACAAACCGGCCCGGCCATTTGTTTTCTGTTGTTTTGGTTGTTAAATATGTATGTCGTCTATCTTGGGGTGGAGAGCATCCGAAAGTTATTGGTTTTTAAAGCGATTTTTTTGCCATTAGCGGCACTGGCCTTGCTTTTCTGGGCTATTTCTGCTGCGAATGGCTTGGGGCCAATCCTGCAAACTCCTTCAAAATTTACCAACAGTAGTGACTTTTTCGCCTTTTTCTTTCCTGCCTTGACCGGTATGGTGGGATTTTGGGCAACATTATCTTTGAATATACCTGATTTTACGAGATATGCCAAGTCACAAAAGGCCCAGATCAATGGCCAAATCATAGGACTGGCGCCATCGATGACCATGTTTGCCTTTGTAGGTGTGGTGGTGACATCGGCGACTACGATCGTTTTTGGAACAACCATCTGGGATCCGGTGGTTTTGGCAGCAAAATTTGAGAGTAAAATGCTTGTTAGTGTGGCAATGATCGCTGTGGCTATTTCTACCTTGGCCACCAATATTGCAGCCAACATCGTCAGTCCGGCAAACGATTTTGCAAATTTATCTCCTTCTAAAATCTCCTTTCGAACAGGTGGTTACATCACCGGCATTATCGGCATCATGATATTCCCATGGAAACTCATAGCAGATCCGAGTGGATATATTTTCACCTGGTTGGTTGGGTATTCTAGTTTACTAGGGCCTGTAGGAGGCATCATGATCGTGGATTATTATTTCATCAGAAAACAACAATTGGTTTTAAGGGACCTTTATGAAACCAAAGGAATTTATAGTTATTCAAGCGGGTTCAATAATAAGGCTGTGATTGCATTACTGTTGGGTATTCTCCCAAATGTGCCCGGTTTTTTATTGACCATTAAGGCAGTCAGTGATGACGTATTTCCGCATTGGATATCTGGCCTGTATCATTATGCATGGTTCGTAGGGTTATTCATCAGCGGAGGAATTTATTGGATTTTAATGCAAAAAAAGAAAACACCATGAGGACAATAATTCGCAATGGAAGAATCATTACTGCGAGTGATGATTACTCGGCCGACATTTACATAGAAGGTGAAAAAATCCACACAATAGGCACGAATCTAAACATGGTTGCCGATAAAGAAATTGATGCGCATGGGCTCCTGGTTATGCCTGGAGGAATAGATCCGCATGTCCACCTCGACATGCCTTTCATGGGTACTTACTCCAGTGACAATTATGAAACCGGCACCAGGGCAGCACTTCACGGTGGTACAACAATGGTCATCGATTTTGTTCTTCAGACACAAGGTAAAAGTCTTCAATCTGCCCTCGATGAATGGAAGGGCAGAAGCAATGGAAATGCTGTGGGAGATTACAGCTTTCACATGGCGGTAACGGACTTTAATGAGTCTACAAAAAAGGAAATCGCGCAAATAATTCTCGAAGAGGGTATTACTTCCTTCAAGACATTCATGGCTTACAAAGGGGCCCTCATGATCGACGATAGACAGATGATCGGCCTAATGCAGGAAGTCAAAAAACATGGTGGTCTCATCAATGTTCACGCTACGAATGGTGATATGATCGATTATCTCATCGCCAAACATCGTTCAGAAGGCAAGCTCAGTCCATTGTACCACTACCTTTCTCAGCCAGAAGTAACTGAGGCAGAAGCAAGTGGGAGATTTGCAGATATGGCTGACTACACAGGTTGTCGCGGATATATCGTACACCTGACTTGTGAGGGGGCACTCAATGCGGTTCGAAATTCCACTAAAAGAAATCAGCATGTGCACGTAGAGACTTGTATTCAATATTTGTTGCTAGATGCATCCTTGTATGAACAGAATTTTGAAGGGGCGAAATATGTCATGAGTCCTCCTCTCAGAAAAGAAAAGGATAGAGAGACACTTTGGGCAGGTATCAAGCAGGGCCTGGTCAATGTCGTCGCTACAGATCATTGTCCATTCATGTGGGAACAAAAGCTCATGGGTAAGGATGATTTTTCAAAAATACCGAATGGCCATCCTGCTATTGAACACAGAATGGAATTACTTTTTAGCGAGGGTGTGAACAAAGGCAGAATCTCGCTCAATAAATTTGTAGAGGTAGCCAGTACCAACGCTGCGATGATCTTCGGTATGTTTCCCGCCAAGGGCACGATCGCCGTGGGCAGTGATGCGGATATCTTAATATTTGATCCAAATGAAAAGCACACGATATCGGCGTCGAGCCATCACATGAATGTGGATTACAGCGCTTATGAGGGAATGGAATTGATTGGGAAAGTTAAGACGGTTTTACTCCGTGGGCAGGTAGCGATAGAAGGTGGTGAGTGTAAGTTGGAGAAAGGGTATGGGCGGTTTGTGAAAAGGAAAACGACTTCATCGGGTGATCGGGTGATCGGGTGATCGGGTGATCGGGTGATCGGGTGATTGGGTGATTGGGTGATAAGTGATAAGTGAATTAACTAAAAACCTGAAAGGTTGAAATTATTATAGAAAATGTAAATTTGAGAGTAATCAGAACTCCGAAGGCGGTGACATTATGAAAGAAATGTTGAATGTTGAATGTTGAATGTTGAATGTTGAATGTTAAATAGGGGCTGCTTAAACTCTGCGACCTTTGCGTGGTCTATCTTTGCGGTCTTTGCGTGAACCCAAAAGCAATAAAAATGGTTCACGCAAAGAGAGGAAGAAGCGCGAAGGACGCTAAGACAAATTCGTTAAAACTGATTTTCTAAGTAGGAAGATAGATCAGAAACCTGAAAGGTTGACATTATTATAGAAAATAAGAATTGGAAATATTTCAGAACCCCGAAGGTGGTGACATTATGCAAGATGAATGAAAAGGTGAGAAGGTGAGAAGGACGGGTCAATTCAAAGTATCGTGATCCGATTGATCAGAATGAAATTTTGTAAGAATAATTAAAAATATTGTATCTTTTCTAAAGTGAAGCCAATAGCCAATAGCTTCAAATTTAATTCAAAATAATCTTGGGGGTTATCCTAACTTCCAATTTCTAACTTCTAACTTTACAAATATGCCAAGAATAATAAAATCAGGTCTTATCCAAATGAGCCTCGGAATGACGGAAGGAGAAGGCTCCATCTCCGAGATCATGCAAGCCATGGAAGCGAAACACATTCCATTTATAGAGCAGGCCGGCGAACAGGGAGTGCAAATCCTCTGTCTCCAGGAGATCTTCAACACACCGTATTTCTGCACAGGACAAGATGCTGCCTGGTACGCATCCGCAGAAACTGTTCCCGGGCCGACGACCGAGCGCATGTCAGTGTATGCTAAAAAATACAATATGGTCATGATCGTGCCTGTGTATGAAATGGAACAAACCGGTGTTTACTACAATACTGCAGCCGTCATTGATGCCGATGGAACCTATCTCGGAAAATACCGCAAGACACACATCCCGCAAACAGGTGGATTTTGGGAGAAATTCTTCTTCAAACCCGGCAATTTAGGCTATCCGGTTTTTGAGACAAAATATGCTAAAGTGGGAGTTTACATCTGTTACGACCGCCACTTTCCGGAAGGAGCGAGATGCCTTGGATTGAATGGCGCCGAAATCGTTTATAATCCCTCTGCAACTACTGTCGGCCAATCACAATATCTTTGGAAAATAGAACAACCTGCACACGCTGTCGCCAATGCCTACTTTATGGGCTGCATCAATCGCGTCGGAACAGAAAAACCATGGAACTTGGGAAGATTTTATGGGACATCTTATTTTGTCAATCCTTTAGGTGAGATCACCGCAACCGCTTCTGAAGACAAGGATGAGTTGCTGGTTTCAGAATTCGACCTCGACCTCATTACACAGGTCAGAGGCAAATGGCAATTTTATCGAGATCGTCGACCGGAGATGTATGATGAAATTGTAGAGCCTTAAACAGTGATGGTAAAAGGTAGATGTTAGATGGTCGCCGAATTTATATCATATTTTAATTAAATTGGTTATTTTCATTTACTAATATGCTTTAAAGACAAAGACTTACTTTAGTCTAAAATCAACCAGAAAGAACTATGGCAATAAGAAACAACAGACTCTCGGAGACCGAATACCTTGATAACTTTCAGGATATTCATCCGCCATTTGAGACCAAAGATGCAGCGTTGGTAGAAGCCAATAGGTGTATATTTTGTTACGATGCACCTTGTATGAAATCCTGCCCCACATCCATCGACGTACCAAAATTTATCAAACAGATCGCCACGGACAATGTCAAAGGTTCTGCCCATACCATATTATCCTCCAATATCATGGGAGCAGGCTGCAGCAAGGTCTGTCCTGTAGAAAAACTGTGTGAAGGAGCGTGTGTGTATAATTTCATGCATGAGAAACCGATCCAGATCGCCCGTCTGCAGCGTTATTCCACGGAAAAAGCGATGGAACAAAATTGGCAATTATTTGACCGAAAGCCAAGTATTGGTAAAAAGGTTGCTATCGTGGGCGCCGGTCCGGCCGGTTTGAGCTGTGCACATGGATTGAGCCGCGAAGGCGTGGATGTGACGATCTTCGAAAAGGAAGAAAAAGGCGGTGGCCTCATGACGTACGGTATTGCAGCATATAAAGTTACTCCGGAGTTTTGTCAGGAAGAAGTGGATTATATTACTTCGATAGGTGGAATTGATATTAAATACGGAAAGGAATTGGGCATCAATATTTCTCTTGAAAAATTGCGGTCTGAATATGATGCGGTATATCTGGCCTATGGAGTCGGCCTGGCACGACAATTAAATATTCCGGGTGAAGATTTATCGGGAGTAGTCGATGCGCTCAAGTTTATTTATGACATCAGAAACGACGGATATAAATCTGTTTCTGTAGGTGATGAGGTCGTCGTGATCGGCATGGGTATGACAGCTATTGATGCTGCCACTCAGGCTAAGCGACTAGGTGCTGCCTCTGTAACAATGGTTTACCGCAGGACACAAGAAGAAATGCCCTGTACAGAACATGAGTTGAATATTGCAAAGTTGGACGGTTGCAAAATCATTTGGTTGGCGGCACCAATAGAAGTTATTGGAGAAAATGGGCACATAAAAGAAGTTGTTTTTGACGAAATGGGCCTCAGTGAGCCCGATGCTAGTGGCAGAAGAAGTCCAGTAAAAAACGGTTCAACTTTCAGCCTCAAAGCAGACATGCTAATCAAAGCCGCCGGTCAAATGCCCTTCGAAGCTCTAAATGACTCCATGTCTTTAGAGCACAATTATGGAAAAATTCTAGTTGAAAGCGGCTGTAAAACAAATATTCAGGGAGTATTCGCCGGTGGCGATAATGTGAATGGAGGACGAGAGGTGGTGGATGCGGTGCAGGCGGGGAAGGAGGCTGCGGCGGAGATGCTAAGGGAAATGTTGAAGGTTGAATGTTAGATGTTGAATGCTACTCCGATTTGGAGAAATGTTGGATGTTGGATGTTGAAGGTTGGATGTTGAATGCTACTCCGATTTTAAGGATTTATAAAATTGAGGCAGACTTCTCCATTTGTTAAATTAAAAAAAGCCTGAAGGGCTGACATTATTATAGAAAATAAGATTGTGATGGCAATCAGAACCCCGAAGGTGGTGACATTATGTGGAAAATGTTGGATGTTGAATGTTAGATGTTGAATGCTACTCCGATAGGGAGAAATGTTGGATGTTGAATGCTGAATGTTGAATGATACTCCGATTTGAAGGATTTAAAATTGGTTCAGACTTTTCCATTTGTTAACTTAAAAAAAGCCTGAAGGGCTGACATTATTATAGAAAATAAGATGGTGATGGCAATCAGAACCCCGAAGGTGGTGACATTTTGAATTCGAAATGTTGAAAGAAATGTGAGAAATTATAAATAGTGAATATCAAATACTCCCCTTGGCCCCCTTAAAAGGGGAAAAGCGGATGTATCAAATTTATTAGTATTATTTATGCCAAATTTTACTTGAAACTAAAATTTAAATCAATGATAGAAAGAAACATGCTGGCTGATTTCCCCCTTTGGAGGGGGGTAGGGGGAGGCTCTTCCTCTCTTCTAATATTCAAAATTTATACAAACCTCATTTAACATTCAACATTTCCAAAATGGCTGATCTAACCTCTAACTTCCTCGGCATCAAATCCCCCAACCCTTTCTGGCTGGCCAGTGCGCCACCGACAGATAAAAAATATAATGTCCTCAGAGCATTGGAAGCAGGTTGGGGCGGCATCGTCTGGAAAACACTTGGTTCTCAGGTTAAGAATGTGTCCTCCAGATATTCCTCCGTCAACTATGGCGGTAAGAGAATGATGGGTTTCAATAACATCGAACTCATCAGTGATCGACCACTGGACATCAATCTCAGAGAAATATACGAAGTCGTAAAAGAATTTCCAGATCGTGCCATGATCGTTTCGCTGATGGCAGATAATGATCGAAACTCCTGGCACGAATTAATCAAAAAATGTGAAGATGCGGGCGCAATGGGCTTCGAACTCAACTTCGGCTGCCCGCACGGAATGACGGAGCGCGGCATGGGAGCAGCAGTAGGGCAAGATCCGGAGATCGCCAAAATGGTCGTGGAATGGGTCATGGAAAAAGCAACGATTCCTGTGATCACCAAACTCACGCCTAATATACATTCCGTAGTGCCCACGGCCAGAGCTGCAGTCCAGGGTGGAACCAATGCACTGAGCCTAATCAATACCATTCAAAGTGTGACAGGTGTGGATCTTGATACACTCGTTCCAAATCCCTACGTCGCAGGTAAAAGTGTCTTCGGAGGCTATTGTGGCCCGGCAGTCAAACCAATTGCCCTCAAGATGCTGACCACTGTGGCGCAGGATGAATTGACCTCCAAAGTACCCGTTTCCGGCATCGGCGGTATCAGCACCTGGCAGGATGCGGTAGAATTTATGCTGCTGGGAAGCACCACCGTTCAGGTATGTACGGCTGTGATGAATCATGGATTCAGGATCATCGAAGATTTGTGCGAAGGCATGAGCAACTGGATGGACGAAAAAGGATTTACCAAAGTAGAAGATTTCATCGGAAAGTCTGTTGAAAAGATCACGCATTGGGAAGATCTCGACATCAACTATCATCACATTGCTAAGATAGACCAGGATAAATGTATCCATTGCGGCTTATGCTACATAGCCTGTGAAGACACTTCTCATCAATCCATTTCACTTACTTCCGGTCATCCTTACAACCATTACAACGTCATCGAAGAGGAATGCGTAGGCTGCAATCTGTGCAAACTCGTCTGTCCGGTGGAGGATTGTATCACTATGGAAGAACATCGGGTCGGTCCTGAATATGTCAACTGGAAAGAATGGCAAAAACGAGGACTTCCATTGAATGATCATTGACTTTATAAGACATTGATAATCTATTAATTATAGATTCTTCAATCAAGAATTGAAGACACAGAACTTAAGTTAGTGTATAGATGTTATTATCCTGGTAATTTGCTAGCACAAGATTTAGTAAACATGAGGTTTTTACCTTATTTTTTACTATCTTTGTGCACTTTTTAAAAGGGTAAAATTATATGTCAGAAATAGTAGATGATCCTCAGGATAGAGGAAATTATGATGCGAGTAATATCCAGGCACTTGAAGGTTTGGAAGCAGTCAGAAAACGTCCCGGAATGTACATCGGTAGCACCGATACCAAAGGGCTTCACCATTTAGTATACGAAGTAGTAGATAACTCGATCGATGAACATTTAGCGGGTTATTGTGATATGATCACCACAATCATTCATCCTGACAATTCCATCACCGTAATTGACAATGGTCGTGGTATTCCTACAGGAATGCATGAAAAATTGCAGAAATCGGCCTTGGAAGTGGTAATGACCGTACTACACGCCGGTGGAAAATTCGACAAGGACACTTACAAAGTATCCGGTGGACTTCATGGTGTAGGTGTATCTTGCGTAAATGCATTGTCAGTTTATCTAAAGGCTGAAGTGCGCAGAGAAGGAAAAATTTTCCAACAGGAATACAGCAAAGGGATACCAACTTCTGAAGTTGTTGTCGTAGGTGAATCAACTGAAACAGGTACTACTATTACATTTAAGCCTGATAATACCATTCTGGAAACATTAGAGTATAAGTATGAAACACTTGCTGTAAGGATGCGTGAACTTGCATACTTAAACCAAGGTCTTACCTTATCTCTAATCGATGAAAGGCTGGATGACGAAGGAAAAATCAAACAGGAAACTTTCCACAGTGAAGGCGGACTTGCAGAATTTGTAACTTATCTGGATCAGTCGAGAACTTCTATTATTGCTAATCCTATTCACGTCATAGGCAAAGAAGATAACGTTGAAGTGGAAGTTGCCCTGCAATACAATACTTCTTATTCTGAAAATATATTCTCTTATGTAAACAACATCAATACACGCGAAGGTGGCACGCACGTAAGTGGATTCCGTCGAGCGGTGACAAGATTGTTCAAACAATATGGTGACGATAACGGCTTTTTCAAGAAAATGAAATTTGCCGTTTCAGGAGAAGACTTTAGAGAAGGCTTAACTGCCATCGTTTCTGTGAAAGTTCAGGAACCACAGTTCAAAGGTCAAACCAAAGGAGAACTAGGTAACTCTGAAGTGACAAGTATCGTCAGCCAGATCGTCGGAGAAAAATTAAAACATTTCCTCGAAGAAAACCCGAATGAAGCGCGTAAGATACTTGATAAGGTTGTCGTAGCAGCATCCGCAAGGGAAGCAGCTCGTAAAGCCCGTGAAATGGTGCAGCGTAAAAATATCCTTACAGGAGGTGGCCTTCCGGGTAAGTTGGCGGATTGCAGTAACAAACATCCTGCAGAAAGTGAGATCTTCCTTGTCGAAGGAGACTCGGCGGGTGGAACTGCAAAGCAAGGCCGCGACAGACATTTTCAGGCTATTCTGCCGCTCAGAGGTAAGATCCTGAATGTGGAAAAAGCCATGGAACACAAGATCTACGAGAACGAAGAGATCAAAAACATGTTCATCGCACTTGGTGTAAGCATCGAAGAAAAAGATGGCGAGAAGATCCTGAACATCGAAAAACTTAGATATCACAAGGTAGTCATCATGTGCGACGCGGACGTCGATGGTTCACATATCACTACATTGATCCTTACTTTCTTCTTCCGCTTCATGCGTCCGCTGATCGATAATGGATATATCTATATCGCAGCACCACCGCTTTATTTAGTAAAACGGGGTAAAGATTTCAAGTATGCATGGAACGAGGCAGACAGAAAAGAAGCTGTCTTGGCAATGTCTAAAAAGGAAAATGACGATGGCGTTAAGATCCAGCGATACAAGGGTCTTGGAGAGATGAATGCGGAGCAACTTTGGGATACCACAATGGATCCTACTACAAGAACATTGCGCCAGGTAACGATTGAAGATGCTGTGGAGTGTGACAGAGTATTCTCCATGTTGATGGGAGAGGAAGTGCCGCCAAGAAGACATTTCATCGAGACTCATGCCAAATATGCGAGAATAGACGCGTAGCAGAAGTCAGAAATTAGAATTTAGAAAGGCTTTTAAAGGACATATAATAAAGAAAAGAGAGTACCTTGTGGTATTCTCTTTTTTTTTAACCACAAATTTTTGAAGGATGAATATTGCAGCTCAAATCGTTGTCGGCCTTGTAGCATTTATACATTTGTATATTCTATGGCTCGAAATGTTTGCCTGGACTACGAGGGCACCTAAGGTTTTTAAAGGATATCCTGCAGAATACTTTCCAAAGACTGTAACACTGGCCGCCAACCAGGGCTTGTATAATGGTTTTCTTGCGGCAGGATTGATCTGGTCGTTTTTTATTTCAGATCCAATTTGGTCGGCGAATGTAGCCTATTTCTTTCTCGGTTGTGTGGCGGTAGCCGGATTGTATGGCGCTGCAACAGCACAGAAAAAGATACTTTTCGTGCAGACGATTCCTGCTATTGTGGGGATATTGTTTGTGTATTTTGGAAGGTGAGGAATGGGTAATGGGTAATGGGTAATAACGCAAAATATTCAATTTAATTCCAAATCCATATTTGCTATTTATAAAATCAGTGTAATCATTTAATCCGTGTAATCCGTGATTCAGACAAATAGGTAATCGGGACAATCTTTAATCTTCTAGCGTCTAGTTTCTAGAATCTGATATCTAGAATCTGTCTTATTTCGCGCCACCATAGATTCCTGAAGAAGGAACTCCTAACAACCAGTATTGGCCAACTCTTTCGTACCTTTCACCATATCCTTTGTAATAGACAATAATTTGATAATTATTCGATGTCTGGTAGTCATTACCTTCGATGTTAGTATGGTCAAATGAGCCGTTTTTTAACTTTTCTGCATAGAAATAATCGTAATAACCTTGTTTCATAAGGATCGTGGTAGTATAATATTTCTTTTCAGGAACATAGGTCATTGGTTCGGAAGAAACGTTATTGCCCCATTCATTGAACTGGCCCATGACATATACCGGGTTTGGTAATGGGGCTTCAGCTTTAAGATAAAAATGGACCTGACAATAATCACTTTCCATTAGATCATTAGTATTGTCCAGAGATTCAATTATAAATGAACCATTGAGATCGGGATATGCTATGTTTCCACTTCGAGAAGTGATATCATCATTTCGTAAAAAAACTTCTGTTCGATCGTCATATCGCTCCAGGTTTTCAACTTTAAAACTCGGCCTTCTCATGCTTCTAAGGTCTAAATACCGAAATTCTTTACCTGCGGGAAAGGAAGTTTCATTGATATAGTCATAAAGCAACTTATCGTTTCGAACAAATTTTGGGGCAATCAAAGGCTTATTTTCCCAAATACCGTTTTTTAAAATTGCAACCCTAACCTGTGTAAGTGGATCTATGATCTTAATCTTTGGAGAAATAGTAAGGTCAATTCTCTGATTTTCAGAAACGCTTCCTGCCCGCAGGTCACCAACTATTTCTGCACTGATGCCAAACATCTGATCACTTACTACAAATCTTCTTGTAATGACCGGACTATTATCTTCCTCTTTATATACATGAATCAGGTAGTTGCCCGACTTTGTAACTCCCACTAAATCATTAGGAAAACTAAAAACATATTGTGTGTAGACGACCCTGGTATTAACAGAGTAGGCGTAATCTCTAATCTCTTGATCATTGAATCCTTCAAGATATTCTAATTCGTTTAACGAGCTTGGATTCCAATTCGCATCACATTGAACGATCCGGTATTTATAGTAAGTGAAATCTCCATTAAGATCATCAAAAATCATCTCCAATGGTTGCCCACTATTCAAAAAAGTAATCGGAAAACCATTATTGAAGCCTAGTGGCCGCAAAATGACAGTTTTTATTTCATCACTATAATTGTAATCATAATTAACCAGTTCCTTCGGTTGGGCAAATAGAATGAAGGGCAATAAAAATGCGATGAATCCTGTAAAAAAACCTTTGATCATAGAGGTAAATCTTAGTATAATGGCCCAAAAGTAAGGTTATCCTTTGAATATCAGGAATATTCCTGTAAGTAAAACAATTGGAAAGTATTGAAACGCAATAAAGGACGGATTTATTAAAGGGTTGTGTGTTAAAATTAAAATGTCTGAATCGCGCTTGCCGGCCAAGATAGGAAAGGATTAGGGGGATTAAGGAATTTCATAGTTTGGTATTCTGATGATTTGTGTCTAAACCATTTAAAGACATCTTAGAAATATTACTACAAAAAATTCTCATTATAGCATTTCCTAAAAATATATCTTTACCAAAGTAAAAGAAAATCTAGCGAGTGTCTATATCACAAGGTAATATTCTGTCCTTTGCGAAACAATTGTTTTTGGCACTCATCGTCTATTGTTTTTTAATTCTCTGTTTAGGTTACGAGTTTGGAAGTGGAGATCAAACAGAATTCATTCCATTGCTCCGCGACAATATTGTAAATGGATATTTCAAGAAGGATTTTTTTGTACAAAACTACTTGCTTTCTGGTCATGATGTCAGACATGGAGTAATTGCCACTTGTGACATTGGGAATAGGTTTCTGGAGTTGAATTGGTGGTTATTCATCTTGCATTTTTTATCCGGCATGGTCATGATTCTTGGAGGAATGGCGGTTCTGGGACATTTTACTAAAAACAAAGCACTACTTGTTGCAGCCCTTTGTATTATTTGGGGCATCTTATATGGGATCAATTTAGGATCAAATGAGATCTATTACGCTCAATTGCTCCCTTCTCTTCTTGCAAAATCCTGCCTTATATGGGCTATATATTTTTACATAAAGAATAAAATTACTATCTGGCCTGCCTTCGTTATCCTTGGGAGTTACTGGCAGGACATGGCAGCAATTCAAGTCTTTTTGCTATTGACCGGTTCGAACTTTATCGTTTTTTTTCTGCCTTGGTTACGCCGTAAAGTTTCTTTTAAGAATTTATTTAAACAAATCAATCTTTTACCCAACTTCGTTTTTCTCGGATATGTAATCATATTTATTTTTCTGAAAGCAGGGTTATTAACATCCAATAATACAACTGACAGCAAGCCTTTGATTGATATTCTAATGTGGAGAGTGGGGCACCATTTTGATCCTGCCCTATATTCATTGCGCAATTATTTGACATTTGGATTCGTAGTCATCCCTTCTCTTTTCTTAATTTACAAGAGAAATATGAGGATTTTCGTATTCTGTATTTTAGCCTTGACGGGATGTCTTATCTATGCTTTATTATATCAAGTATTTCCCCAAATCATCATGACACAATGGTTTAAGACGACGATTTGGGTTAAACTATTATGTTTTGGTGCGCTCTTTATTTACACGATGGAGTTTATCTTTTTGATGTTTGGAAAACAAAGAAAACTTAATGTCCAGGCTGCTTTATTAACCGGACTTTTAGCACTTGGTATCTATAAAGGTCCATTGCATGACGTGCCATATCAACTTCCGTTTACCAAAGCACAGACAGACGATGAGGTAAGCATAGCTTTATTGGCCAGGCAAAAAACAGCCAAAGATGCACTCTTCCTGATACCTCCTGACAATAGTACTTTTAAGATCTGGTCAAAGCGCAGTTGTTTTGTAGATTACAAGTCGACCGTTTTCGATTCAAGGGTGCTCGAAGATTGGTTGTCAAGGATCACTCTTGTTTATGGTATTTCACTGTCGGATCAAGGCGGGCTTCTTGCTTATCCTAAAATGAGGGCACGATATAAAGATTTTCTTCAAAGTCCCACGAACCTTAACAAAATAGTGGTCACCCATTTTATTACAGAAGAAGTCCTGCCACAATATACATTGCTCGGTGAGGCAGGCAGATGGCGTCTATATAAGGTGAAATGATAGCACTGTTGGATTACACATTAAAAGGATTTAGGGATTGACCAACAGCTTACCTTTTACTCTCTGAAATTTGAATAGAAAACTTTGATAAATTGGTAAATGAAGTTGAGGAAAGTGTATTTTAACACTTAGTCATTTGTGAAAATAGACCACTTTTCGAAAGACTTCATTTGATATAATTGTCAGATATTTTGATTTACTTTGGTAAAAATTTAAAACATCATGGGTTCATTTATAAAAAGTCTGGGTTATTACGTCCCTAAGAATGTTGTCAAAAATGAAGATCTCATCAAACACATGGATACTACGGACGAATGGATCCAGGAGCGTACCGGTATTCAGGAACGCAGATATGCTACCCGTCATGAAGAATCGACAGTTTCCCTGGCAGCCAATGCAAGCCGTATGGCCATCGAGCGGGCTGGAATAGAGGCATCAGAAATAGATTTTATTATTTTTGCCACACTCAGTCCCGACTATTTTTTCCCGGGTTGTGGCGTTTTACTCCAAAGAGAGTTGGGTATCACCGGCACTGAATGTGGTGCGCTTGACGTGAGAAACCAATGCTCCGGATTTATATATGCATTGAGTGTCGCCCATCAATTTGCTTCAGGTGGCGTCTACAAAAATATTCTTGTGGTCGGTGCAGAGGTCCATTCGATGGGTCTCGACTACACGACTCGTGGCAGAAATGTTTCTGTAATCTTTGGCGATGGTGCCGGTGCCGCTATCGTTCAACCAACAGATCAAAAAGATACAGGTATTCTTGCCACATGTATGCACAGTGACGGTACACATGCCGAGGCCTTGGCATTTATCAATCCTGGTTGTCATGGAGGAAGATATGGAGATGTTGAGAAATACGGCTATGATGAATCTCTCGACTTTGGAGGTACTTTTCTGACTCAAAAAATGATCGACGACTCTTTAATCTATCCCGAGATGAATGGCCAGTTTGTATTCAAAAATGCAGTTCAGAAAATGCCGGAATCCATCATGGAAGTACTGAATAAAACCGGCTACAAACCATCAGATCTCAAAATGCTTATCCCCCATCAGGCCAATCTTCGTATCGCATCCTTTGTCCAACATAAACTTCAACTCCGCGATGATCAAGTCTATAACAACATCCAGAAATACGGCAATACGACCGCCGCGTCAATTCCTATCGCTTTGACAGAAGCTCATGATCTGGGGTTATTCTCTTCCGGTGATCTCGTTTGTCTGACTGCTTTTGGTAGTGGATTTACATGGGGAGCGGTGCTGATGCGTTGGGTTTAGGCAATTAATAATGATTAGTGAATAATGAATAATAAGAGTGGACGGTAGTATCTCTTGATCTGAATTGCAGGCGATCATTGGATTGACAAAACAGAGAATTGGGGATCGTAATCCCCAAAAAGAGGGTTATTTGGGGATTACGATCGCCAAAAGTGGATAAAATAGTTTGTTTTTTTATAAAATTGATGGCTTCTGGTCGTTGGAGGCACGAGTTAAAAACTCGCGCCAGCGTGCAATTAGGCAGTTTTTAAACTTGTCTGTTTGGCCCCTTTAGGGGTCTCCTATTTGTAATAACGTAGATATAGGTTGACTCTTGCCCCGCTAGGAGTTACCTTTTTCATAATACGTATAATAACAATTATCGACTTAACCTTCAATCAGAGCCACACTGCTTGCTCTAATTGTCAAATGCCCATTATCCATTGTTAATTACGCGTCTAGGGCCTGTAGTAAATCATTCAAGATATCCTCCCGATGTTCCAACCCAATTGATATCCTCACTAATCCATCAGAGATGCCGACAGTGGCCCTTTCTTCAGGTGTCAGTTTGCAATGTGTTGAGGAAGCCGGATGCGTAGCAATACTTCGGGCGTCACCCAGATTGGGAGATATCTTGATCATCTTTAGTCCATCCAGGAATTTTGAAGCTGCAGCTTGTCCTCCTTTTAGAGTAATTGTTATGATACCTCCGCCGGCTTTCATTTGTTTCCGTGCAATATCGACTTGCGGATGAGAATCCAAAAAAGGATAAGAGACATTTTCAAGCGCAGAATGCCCTTCCAGCTTTTGAGCTACAAAAAGTGCATTTTCACAATGTCGTTCCATCCTTAGCGCGAGCGTCTCCAGGCTTTTACTCAATACCCAGGAATTAAAAGGGCTCAAAGATGGACCTGTTAATCTGCCGAAAAGATAAATATCTTTGACAAGATCAGCTCTGCCGGCTACGATACCGCCCAACACTCTTCCCTGACCATCCATGTATTTCGTAGCGGAATGAATGACGAGATCCGCTCCGTATTTAATGGGTTGTTGAAGATATGGCGTCGCAAAACAATTATCCACGATCAAAAGCAGGTTGTGTTTTTTGGCGATGGCGTTAACGAGTGCCAGATCGATCAGTTCGATTGCAGGATTGGTTGGTGTCTCAAGGTATATAAATTTTGTCGTAGGACGAATGAGGCTTTCAATGGCATCGACATCATTCGTATGAAAATAACTGTAGGAAATATTCCACTTAGGAAAATATTTGTTGAAAATGGCATGCGTCGCCCCGAAGACGGACGAACAGGAGATGACATGGTCCCCTGAACTCAACTGAGACATAAAAGTGGTGAATATCGCCGCCATTCCGGATGCCGTCGCAAATCCTGCTTCCGCACCTTCCATCAGGCAGACCTTATTTATAAACTCGTTGTTATTCGGATTGATGTAGCGGGAATAAATAAAGGCATCCGACTCGTCGTTGAATGCTGCGCGCATATCTTCCGCTTCATCGAAGACAAAACTACTGGTAAGATATAGGGGCACGGAGTGTTCATTATTCTCCGATCTTTCAAATTGTGCCCTGATGGCGTTGGTTTCAAAATGTTTTTCTTCCATTTAAAATAAGTAATTGGTAATGAGTAATAGGTAATTTTGACATAGTGAAAAAATCAAAAGGCTTAGCTATTTTTTTTAATTTATTTCACAAAGTTTCTCAAAGACCAAAAGTAATATTAAAGGGTCATTCTGACTTCTGATTTCTAACTTCTAATTTTATTAAATCCACCCCCTAACCCCCTCCAAAGGGGGACATCTTTCCCTTCAAAGCCTTAGTTCACCGATACCGTATAGGTTATATTTGCGGTAGGATTCATGATCATAGAGACGGAGCAATACTTATCCATAGATAACTGAACAGCGTTCAATGCTTTTTTCTCATCAACCTTTCCGGCTATTTTGAAGTGCAGATTGATGTCTTTCCAGATCTTGTGTTCTTCTACTTTTTCGTTTTCTCCATCCACCTCAACTTCAAAAGAAGTGATGGTTTGCCTCTGTTTTTTGAGGATCATGATGACATCAATGGCGCTGCAACCACCAACGGCAGCAAGTAATAATTGCATTGGTCTCATGCCGAGATTGTGACCTCCGATCTCTGGCGAACCGTCCATTTCTAGACTATTTCCATTGTCATTGACGGCTTCCATGTGGTAGTCGTCGTTCAGTCGTTTGATATTGATTTTCATTTATATAGTTTTTGATTCGTTCTTTAAACAGTAAAAGTGGGGATAGTTTTGGAGAAATGTGTAAAAACGGCGGATATTAAAAATCAATAACCTTTATTTAGATGTTCATAGCTCAAAAAATTTATCGGATTTAAAAAGTAGGTGTTCATTTTGCTGCACATAGGCCAGCTGATTCGTAACAAGCTGCGTATTTCCAATTGTGAAATCCGGTGTGTTGTTGTGGTGATGGCCATATCCCCAATACGCGATGTTTGATGTTTCAATCATGTCAAACAGCTCAACTGCGAATGCTTCATTGAGTAGATCGCCTCTGTATTGCTCAGGATAGTTCAAAAATGTGGGACAATGGTGGGTGAATACTGCAACTTTTTCCTCATTCAATGTTTCCAATTCGTTCTGAATAAAAGCCAAACATTCTTCGTGCAATTGATTGTATATTTCTCCTGAAAATCGAAACCCTTTGTATTTTATTTGATAAAAATCGTTCATACTCCTTTCTATCTGCCATTGATGGCTGGGATTGATTTTACTCCATAACGTCGAGAAGATTAGTTTTGTATTTCCATGAAGTGCAGAAGTATTGTTTACCAAAAAAACATTGTCGCGTATTTGCTCATGTAGCACTCCACTTTTTTCTGATATATCAAAATGGTAATACTCATGATTGCCCGGCAGCCAATAGGTCATTTCAAAATGATCGCTCACATAATTGAAGAAATCCTTGTGTTTATCCATCTCAGAAAAGGGTATAATATCACCAGACAATACCAATACTTCACCGACAGGCTGCAATGGATGATTCATTAGGAATGCTCTATTTGCAGGAAATTCCAGGTGTAAGTCAGAGGCGTATTGAATTTTGAGTGGCATGATTTATTGTTTTAGTTTATATTTTGTACTTCGTCCATCGCTTGGTTCTTTTGACAAATACCTTTCTGTATTTTCAACAAAAAAGTTTGGGTTACAACACACATTTTTTTATCAAAGGAAGTTATAAATATAGATAATGTTGCGGAGATTATTAATTGTGATGAAAGGATTATATAAATGTTCCTCCCCCTACCCCCCTCGAAGAGGGGGAAATCCCCAGATCCAAACCCCACATTTTAATAGCTAGAAAAGCACTTTGGAGCTGGGAGTGAATTTCCCCCTTTGGAGGGGGGTAGGGGGAGGCTTTTCAAAAATTGATTCTTTTTTTTCAAAATTTTTCCTATTTTTATACCTCAAACACCCCACCAATGAATCACCATCACTACAACAAAGATTTACAATTCTTTGCCCGGGAAAATAGAAATAACGCTACCAGGTCTGAGGCTTGCCTCTGGAAATACGTCCTGAAGTCAAGTCAAATGATGGGCTATCCATTCAGGAGGCAACGACCAATTAGAAAATATATCGTTGATTTTGTTTGTTTACCTCTTGGTTTAATTATCGAAGTGGATGGATATTATCATGAGGATTTTGACGCGAAGGATATTATTAGAGATGAGAATTTAAAAGAATTTGGATTTACAACTTTACGATTTTCTTCATGGGAAGTGTTAAATAGAATTGATTCTGTCGCAGAGATTATTATGCGTTGGATCAAAGAAAATGGGAAGGTCCCACCCCCTGCCTCCCGCAAGCAGGGGAAATCGCATGATCCAAGCTCTCTATCAAATATTTAATAAATCACCTTAGATCAGGAAGTGACTTTCCCCCTCTCCGAGGGGGCCAGGGGGAGGCTTTCCAAAACTGACTTCTTTTTACTCCCCTTTCAACTAATCAACAACAATCTCCGCTCACCGCTTCTCTCCTTTGGTGCCCGATGAATACAAGGAAGTACTTTGCTTTCCGGATGATCGATGGCAAGCCGCCACATATGTCCGATGCCAAGGCTGACAGGTTGTGCGTCAGGAAGTAGCTGATAGTGCAGGTCAAAGAAGTTTTCAATTAAAAAGTCTTCAAAGCCCTCTTCCGGTCCGACATACAATTTTTTAAGTTCGGCGCGGATCTCCGGAATAAGTACTTTTTTTTTCTGCCTGATCATTTGGCAAAATATCGCTAGACTCTCCATAATACGTACATAAAAAAGTATCGAACGGCACCGGTGAACGATCTACATGAAACAAATACACATCAGTCGGAAAAAACGGATAATCTACATCCCGCTCATAAGTCGTGATCACATTCAAGATGGGTGAAGTGCCATGTTCTCTAACAACTTCAGATCATTCAACAAAACCTCGCGTGCAATTTGTCCTGCTTCGCTCAGCTGCATCGCACGTAACTCCTCTTCTTCAATTATCACGATATTTTCATCTGACTTCACCTGTTGGACGATCTCTTCAAAATCACCGGATAGTTTGCGATTCCAGCATATGGCGTTGATGGGGTTTTGGAAGGGGGTGGTGATGAGGGAGTGGAAGGAGGAGACGGGGAGGATTTGGGAAGTGTTGGAAGAAAGGTCATCCTTTCCGAATACTGTTTTCTTTGATATTTATATCTTTTAGAAATTTCCGTTTCTGAGGCCATCTCATAAAATAACTCTAGCGCTTCAATAAGATTGGTTTTTGCTTCCTCAGGAGTATCACCCTGGCTGGCAATATCCAATTCAGGACACAGTGAAATATACACATCGTCTTCCTTTTCGATTACAGCCGTTAATTCGATTTTTCTTTTCATTTAGCAAATTTAATGCATTTTTTGAAGTTTTCATTGGCGGGTTTGAGTGTTTCTTTTCTGATAAAAACCTAAACACTCAAGCCGATTTTATTAAAATTGTGCAATACAGAAATAATGGATGAACAAAATATCATTCTATAACTACTGCCGGAACATTTCTAGGTATTTCCTTCATAGTAGTGTATTCATAGGTCCCAATTTGCCTGGCACATTGTTTTGTTGGGATTTTAATTTTTTGATTGTCATAATAATGTTTCCCGTCGTAATTTATAATCAAAACTGTTACGTCATTGGGAAAGCTTCCTGATGATGCTAATGCCATATTTGAATGCTTAACTTGAAATACTTCAAACTGTTTGCCGGGAATACATTCGCCCTTTTCTGGAAAAAGGGTAAGTCCGATAAGACCATCTGTTGATTCATTGGAGGTTGCTAAAACCTTGCCTTCGCTATTCAAGAAGTAAAATGGACTTACTCTATTACGACAAAAGGAAAATAACTTACAATATTTTCCTCGTCGACAATCTGTGCATGATTTTGGAATTCAAAACCTAACGGTGCCAATATTTCGAAATTTTTTGAATTAACATCAAAATCCCCTTTAAATGCTACGTCACTAACTCCATTAATATCTAATAAATTATCGTAGCCTGAAAATAAAAAATAGTTGCCTGGTTTATTTAGAATATATTTTAATTCTACTTCAAATGGATATGATTTTGAAAATTCTCCATTCATTCCTTTTGTCTGAATTCTCAATTCTGGAAAGCTGAAGTCGAGTGAAATCGCCTTTATTAATTCTTTATCTATCAAATTTAAATTACAAGTTGAAGTGCTTTTTTTCAAAATATTTATTTTTTGTTTTGTTGTATCGCCTGTAAGTAAATTGATAACATCTAAACTATCTGGCAAGACGGCATAAACAATAAGTGTATCACCTACTTTCAAAGTATCATTCAAGGTAGACAATTTAAAAAGTGTACTAACCAAGTATGCTTTATCTTCGAAAGAATCTCTATTACAATCGGTTGACTGAAATACTATCCAACAAAGGAAATAAATAATAAAATATTTTACCTTTTTCAATACACAAGAGTTCACGCTTCAAATATAATCATTCTCTTGTACAAACAAAAAAGGGACGCCTCCCCTCCCGTCAGCATCCCTTTTCCCAAATTATCTTTTCCCCAACCTACAAGTTCGGCTGCGGCGTCATTCTCAAGTAAGGCTTGATTTCCGTATATCCCTTTGGAAACTTAGCCGGAATATCTTCTGTCTTGATAGCCGGAACGACGACTACATCCTCTCCTTGTTGCCAGTTGGCAGGGGTGGCGACGCTGTAGTCAGCGGTTAATTGCAGAGAGTCAATGACTCTTAATAACTCGTTGAAATTTCTTCCGGTAGATGCAGGATACGTGATCAGTAGTTTTACTTTTTTGTCAGGGCCGATGATGACGACTGAACGCACAGTGTGTTTTTCTGAGGCATTCGGGTGAACAAAATCGTACAGTTTCGAAACTACAAATTCAGGGTCAGCGATGATGGGGAAATTGACCGTCGTGTGCTGTGTCTCATTGATGTCCTTGATCCAGCTATGATGACTGTCCACATCGTCCACACTCAAAGCGATGACCTTAACTCCTCGTTTGTCAAATTCCGGCATGATCTTCGCCACAGTGCCCAATTCGGTAGTACACACAGGTGTATAATCCGCCGGATGACTGAATAGAATAGCCCACTTGTTGTCCAGCCACTCATAAAAATTAATGTTTCCTTCTGTCGACTTTGCATTAAAGTCTGGAACGACATCTCCTAATCTTATTGACATGTTTGATAAAATTTATAAGTTAAAAAAATTAAATATTTTTTTGGCGAGACACCCCGCCTTACTTCACTTCATATCTCTTTCTTCGATATTTCGTTGTGTTTCACTTCCTTGAAATGGTCTTTTGGAGACCATTTCTTCGTCGTTCACCCCTCAAGAGGGGAAGTTGCGACTTTATTTCGTCTTTTTGAAGGACACCTGTTAACAATATTGGATGATAACATCGGAGTTTCATTCTAATTTCTGACTTCTAATTTCTAATTTTTATTGAATAAGAATTTTCGACTTCTCCTCAACAACTCCCTTCTCCACAACAGGAGTCTTTACTATAAGCGTCAGCTTATTTGAAACAAGTGAAATGAAGAGCTTGTTGTCCAAAATGTATTTTCTCTTGGTACGTAATTCATTCAGATTGATCGTGCCGACGACATATGAGTATTTTTCCTCCGTATATTTTTGATTAATCTCCTTGAAATCAAACATTTCCAGGTCAGCTGGATTATTGTATCTTAGATAGATCTCGACCATAACCTCATTCGTAAATTCTACATGCTGCGACTGTGCATATTTCTTGAATTCATATCGATATCCATATGAGAGCGCTGAAACATCCGATAATACAGCTGCTCCAGTCGGCAAACTACCTGCGCCTCTGCCCTGCAAAAATTGCTCTCCTGAAAATTTTCCCTCCACGATGACGCCATTGAACTCACTATCTACATTGTATAATTGACTATTTTTTGAAACGAACCTCGGTGCTACAAATACACTGAACTTATCGTCGTCCAGTCGCTCGATGACGGGCATGAGCTTTATTTTGTAACCTTTCTCTGAAGCGTATTGAATGTCTTCATCCTGAAGCGTCGTGATACCCAGATTAAGTACTTTGTCTTCATCAATGATCTTGCCAAAGGCATGCAGTGCTAAGATTACCGCTTTGTATTTTGGGTCATATCCCTCTACATCATTCGTCGGATCACTCTCGGCAAATCCTTTTTCCTGAGATAACAACAAAGCATCCGGATACGAGATCCTTTCGTTTATTGTCTGGGTCAATATGAAATTGGTCGTGCCATTGAATATTCCGGTGACGCGCTTCAGGTCTTCATTGTCGAAATATTCTTCCAAAGTCCTGATGATAGGTATGCTTCCACATGCTGCAGCTTCGTACAACAAGGAAACCTTGAACTTATTCTGCAATGCATACAATTCGTTAAGATGCAAAGCCAACATCTTTTTATTCGCAGTGACCACATGTTTACCGCGGCGCATAGCTTCGCTGACTATTTCGAATGCTTCCTCTGCGTCATCAATGAGTTCGACGACAACACTGATATCTCCATTGTCCAGCACATCCCACTTGTTGTAGGAGATCAATTCTGAAGCAATTGGTCTTTTCTTAGTTTTATCTTTTACGACGATGCATTCCAGGCTGGCTTTGAATCCCGTACTGTTATTAAGCACATGATAAAGTCCCTGCCCCACGCAGCCGAAGCCAAATAAACCGATCTTTAATTTTTCTGCCACTATGCTTTGATTAAACTGATTAAATTTTTGTTAGATTGAGTTTTCGAATAGAATTCCCGGATAAGTTTACTTAGCTGCTCATATTCGATGAGAAATCCGTCATGCCCGTATAAGGAATCTATTGTGCCAAAATGCGCATGCTGAATAGAGTCTGCTATTCTTTTCTGTTCTGCAATCGGGAATAAAATATCTGATGTCACTCCGATGACCAGCGTATTGGCCTTGATCTTATGCAGCCCTGCTTCATGATTTTTGCATCTATTACGACACAGATCATGCGAATCCATTGCTTCAGAAAGTCGAACGTAGGAATATGCATTGAATCTCTTCACCAATTTTTCACCCTGATACTGTTGATAATCCGCAGCTGCTTTATACCCTGTTTTTTTACGTCTTTCTCTTTGGCTGACATCATAGGTCTTATAATTCCTGTAACTAAGGAGTGCGATACTTCTCGCCACCTGAAGACCAGCGGCTCCGCCATCCTCTGTATTTTCACCATAACTAGGATCCGCCTTAATGGCCATTCTCTGAGATTCATTGAAAGCAATGCCCCAGGAAGAATGCACACAATTCGTTGCGATAAGGATGAGGTTGTTAGTAATTCCCGGAAACATAATGGCCCATTCCTGAGCGATCTGCCCGCCTTGAGAACTTCCAATGACCGTATGAATCGTTTCTATGTTCAATTCCTTTTTTAACAACTCAAGAGTATTGGCCATATCCCTAATAGTAATGGTTGGAAAAGTGCCGTACCAAGGTTTGCCTGTCTCTGAATTAATACTCAACGGGCCTGTGGTGCCATAACAAGAACCAAGGTTATTGGCACAGATAATAAAATGGTCTTCCGGATTAAACAAGTCGTTATCTCCGAAGAGACCCGCCCACCAATCCAGCACATCGCTATTGGCAGTCAATGCATGGCAAACCCAAATGACATTGGATTTGTCAGCATTCAACCTGCCATAAGTATGATAAGCTATATCGATTTCCGGCAAGACCGCTCCATTTTCTAAGGTGAACGGTTGTTCGTATTTAAATGACTCTTTTCCCATGAATGGAAAGTTGGTTTGTGCTGATTATTTGTTAAGTTTCACATCTGAAACAGCCACGTCGTCATGTGTCAGTAATTGTTGAATCTCTTTATTGAACTTCAACTCGTCACTTTGTCTGATATTGTCTAACATGATCCTGGTCCTAATTCGCTGTTCATAGCTATTTACCATATTGATTGTAAGACCAGTCTGATGTTGGGCGACTCCAATGATCGATAATTCTGGACCTTTCGGTAAATTCTGTTCTTTGTTCATGTTGTTAAATTTTAAAAAGTGAGGGTTGCGGAAAGACGCAATTGATAAATAATTATTACCTTGATCTGGTAAAGGAAAGTTTAATCCGGCATGTATGAAAAGTGGAAAAAACTATTAGCCGAGAAGCCAACAGCAACAACAGCAGCACATCAGAAAAGCGATGTGTAATGCATGTAAAGATTCAGCATGATGTATGCTCAATGTGATAAGTCCAACCTTGTTTTTAAATAACTTTGTGTGTAACATTTTCTAAAAGTTTAATTTATTATCCTCCGTCTTACATCGGAGTAGGAATTGGCACCTGTTTTCCAACCCCGTATTTTCGGGACTTTTAGTTGGTTGCCAGTGGGTCGTAGAGCCTATTCTCTCGCCACTTCTTAATAAATTAATACACACGATGGTGGTAATAATTTGAATCAAAGGTAAATTAATTTTTGAAACCTGTATGACTAAGTATTGCCGCAACTCGTTTATTAAGAATAAATTAAGAGTTCGTACAATTCTTTAACTCTTATTAAGTTTGTGTCAAAAGCTTTATTTTATTGACATTTGCAATATCAAAAACCATTATAAACTGCGCCTATTTCCATTAAAAAAATTTTTAGAAAATTACTTTAACAAGATTATAAATCATTCAATACCATTAAAAAAGAAAAAATCATTGCTCAAAACTTTATGTTTGCATCCAATAACGGCATGATCGTAAACTCTATGTTTATTAAGGAAAATAGCACTTTTGATTTGAATCTCAGGAAAATCAACATTTCAGGAAGGTTGATTCATTCATGGCTGTTTTTTATACTGACACTCTGCTTTTCTACAGCACTTTTCTCCCAACCCGTCACTTCAGAAAAAGCCCGGGAAATCGCCGGTGATACACTTAACTTACCTGACACTGCAAAAAACGACCTTTACTGGACCTCTTCGACAATGACACGATAGAAGTTCAATTCGCATATTACAAAAATCTTCAGCTTATTCTTCCTTTTGATGACAGCCTTATTTCGCCCCAACTCCGCCAAATCGATGTAGCAAGACAATTTTCGCCAAACCTTTTTTCGCTTGGTAATACCGGTTCGCCGTCTATTTCCCCATTAATAAAACCTGAGCAGCGGGATGTGTTTGACATGGGCATTCATGCATTTGACGCATATAGTTTTACCTTTGATAATTTTAAGTTTTACAAACCCCAAACACCTTACACCCATGTGCGATACGGCACCTCAACAGGTATCCGGGATGACAATGTTTTCGCCGGAACGTTAAGCAGAACTTTTGCCAAAAATCTGACAGTCAATGTCGATTATAAACGTTTTAATCAGGTCGGAGAATTTAATCATGACCGCAGTAGAAACACAAACTTTGCAGTCGGTTTCGAAAAAAGCCATTGGAAAAACCGCTTTAAGACCCATCTTATCTATACATACAATCAATATCTTAGGGAAGAAAATGGCGGCATTCAATCCGACGCCAATTTATTACTGAATAATAATGTACAGTCAAGCCGTCTTTCTACGCCCATTTTTACAGAATTGGCAGGGTCAAAATTGAAGTCTTGGGGAGTCCTATTGAATAGCGATCTCGCCTTGTTCAAAGGTGGGGACAGCTTGTCCAGGCTTTCCTCTGACAAAGGGTTACACCTGGGTTATGAGATCAGCTATAAGAAAGATGACGGTCTATACTATGATACACAAATCAATTCCTCTATAGACAGTGCATATTACAGAAATCTGAATACTGATAGTCGTGGTATTCGCAATAGTTACTACCACAATAATTTTAAAAACACGGTATATCTTTCCGCCATAGGCAAAGAAAATAGTAGCAGTGGACAGGCAGACTACTTGAAAGCCGGCCTTTCTTATGAGCGGCACTTGCTGAAATATCAGCCTACGGACAGTTCGTTTTCTGTACTTAAGCTCATCGCAGATGGTCAGTGGGATCTTCCCGGAATCGCCGGCATCAGCGCTTCGGGATATTATGTACTTAATTCTCTGACTCCCATTTACAATATCGAAGGTCGGGCGAGTGGTAAAATAAATAAGATCCTCGATGCAGAAGTATGGTTAAATGTGCGGAACCTTCCTCCGGGATTCTTGTATCAGCACCTCAATCTCAATTCAGTCAAGGTCTATAACACCAATGGTGACAATATTTTTACCACTTATTTCGGCGGAAAAGTATTCATTCCTTTCATTAATCTTGGTGTTTCTTTGCATCAGAACATCATCACGAATTATACTTACTTTGACAATAATTATAAAATGCAACAGGTCGGCGGGGCTACTTCCATCACTGGTGTACAAGCAAAATATGACTTAAAACTTGGTGTTTTCCATCTCGACAATGATGTTTTGTGGCAGGCGACCACCACTACCCAAGTGCGCATTCCGACTTGGGCGACGACTCATGCCGTCTATCTCGAGGCGAAGTTTTTTAAGAAAAAGTTGCTCATAAATGCCGGTGTGGATGTACGATATCTTTCAGCATTTGATCGACAGGGATACAGTCCTGTGATATTAAATTTTTACAATGCAGATGGTGCCAATTCTTCTTCCATGTTCACTTACGACGCCTTCATTTCCTACAAAATCCGCTTGCTCAGGGGCTTCGTTCGAGTGGACAACATCAACAACATTTATGACAAAAAAGCGCAGTACCAGATCGATCGATATCCGATAGATAAGTTTGCGATTAAGTTTGGGTTTGATTGGATATTTAATAATTGAGGAGGGTAATGGGTAATGGGTAATGGGTAATGGGTAATGGGTAATGGGTAATTACAACAAAAATCATGACCAGATCATGACCATCTTATAAAATCTGCTTTCCATATACTCTTTAGCATAATGTCACCACCTTCGGGGTTTTTGTTATGACCTTTCAATCGATGCTATAATAATTTCACCCCTTCAGATTGTCGCTTACATCATATTTTACCAATACAGTTATAGCGTCCTCGGCGCTTCTTTGACTCTTTGCGTGAAATACTTTTTAGTTCTGAATGATCGGTGCAGCATTTGACATCTTGTCAAATCTCTCTGTGATCCTCAAAAAATGTATTATCAGAGTTTGATCTCAAAGTCAAGTCCTGAATTAGCTCAGTTATAAAATCAAAAACCTTTGTGAAACTCTGTGAAACAACCATTTTGGGTTCGCGCAAAGGTCGCAGAGGTAGATCCCGCAAAGGTCGCAAAGTTATAAAAATCATAACCCTATCTTGACATTCTTATTAAATCTGCGTTCAATTTCCTTTTAGCATAATGTCACCACCTTCGGGGTTTTGATTATTACTAATTAATCGATACTATAATAATTTCACCCTTTCAGGGTTTTCGTTTGCATCATATTTTTCCTATGGAAGGCTCGCTTTGAAAGCTGTGTAATTAGTTATTTCTTCAGAATTATTAATATTACCACCAGAACAACTTAGACTATTAGCCTCGTTTTTGATGGCCTCCACGCGGTTATCAGGATTGGGATGAGTACTTAAAAACTGTGGAGGATTACTACTACCCATTGCGATTATTTTTTCAAAAAAATCTGCTGCACCTGCTGCCCTAAACTTTGTAGGACATAGGTATATAGAACTATACTTGTCCGCCTCGGATTCATTGACCCTACTAAATTTAAGACTAATCAATGATGCTGAAATTTGTGCCAATAATCCTGGATTTTCGCCCAATAATACTGTTAATAATGTACTGATGCCATATTGTTTCGTCATGGCCTCTGTACTATGCCTTTTATCCGCATGAGCCATCTCATGACCCATCACACCTGCAAGAGAAGAGGCGTTGTCTAAATATTTGATCAAACCTGTGTAGATATAAATATACCCACCCGGAGTACAAAACGCATTCTGAGTAGTATCGTCTTTAATTATGTGAAGCTCCCAATTAAAATCATTCTTATGAGTAACCTGGCCGCTGGCTAGTATCTCATCCCTCATAGCATATAGATAATTATAGGCAGCAGCATTGGCGACTGGATCCAAAATCGGAAATTGTGCCGGATCAGCGGCTATCTGAGCTGCTGTCTGCATCCCCAAATCTTTATCGTCCTGTATCGAAAATATATTGATGCCCTCATCCTTATTGCAGCTAAAGAATAGCGTCGTAGATAGTATTGTGGCAAAAATGTAAAACGAAAATCTTTTCATATTAAAATTAATTGTGTGCATTTTGTAACATTGTTATTCAATTAAAAATGATGGGTAAAAATTACTATGGCTACCCCAATTTTCCAATTTGTTTTTAGATAAAACGAAATAAATATTGGCAAAAGTACACATTTTAGCTTATTTGGTTTTCGGCAGATGGATTGATCGGGAGATTGGGTGATCAGATGATAAAGTGATCGGGTGATAAGAGCAGGCTGAACTTCTAGTTTTAGATCAGAGGCGATTATTTTAACAAACAAATGCTACGGAGCGTCGTCTAATGGCTCCAAGACATCTGACGGTTTAGGATAGCTTCCAAAATAAAGCGCAAAACATCCATTACACAGCAAAAGATTGAATAATTTTTGAATTGTTGATAAGGTAGCCGCCTACGGGGCAAGTTTTCATAGCATGGCGTTTGATTACAAACAGGTAGGACCTATGGCCCAAAAATTCTCCTAGCATGGTAATTATTTTTTTGAAAATGGCACCTTTAATCCACAAATGATTGTGACGACAAAATCACACCGCTTCCACCACGCCTTTCTTATCCAAAAATGGATGCCTATTCTCCCACTCTTCTCCTTCCTGTCTCGGACTCATACTATTGAACCAACGTCTGATCCATGAGTTGCTGATACATAGAAAGGTAGAAAGATATTTTGGTTCACAACCGAGGCGAGCCTTCGCTTCCAGAGCAGTGCGGCCCATGATGAGCAACTTACATCTACTCTCAATAGCTGTCTCCACACCGAAGAATAACATATTAAAATACAGATTGTGCTGTTTATTACTCTCGTAATCAAATCCAATGTAATACATATCCAGTGTGCCATTATATTGCCAAGCTGAATAAAATGCAATTAACTCACCGTCTTTGAAGAAGCCCCAGATCCTAAATGCCTTTTCGAAAGATTTTTTAAGCATGGGCAGGTATGCCGCAGAAAGATAGCCAAGCCTTACTTGTTGATTATTGGCAACTTGATTGTATAATTTAAATATAGGGTCTTGGTGCTTTATCACCTCCTCCAGCGACATTTCACTTACAGACACCCCATTCATTTGGCTTCTGACTTTGCGATAGCGCTGGGCATATTTATGCTTTAATGCCTTTTCATAGTCTTTGATCGAAGTCCATTCCGGATCGACCTTCATTTCCATTGAAATATCGTTGGGCATACGGATGAAATCCGGCTTCAAGTTCTGAAAATGGGTTACTAAATTCTGGGGTAGATCCTTGATCAGAAGCGCCTTTGCACGGGTATATTGCACACAGGCATCCATCATAGCAGCATAGATGGTATATGATTCATAAGCCCCTTTGGTCCTGGAATGAAAGGTCGAGATCTCATGATGAAATAAATGCCCGGCGACAAGTAACCTTGGACATAATACTCCGCAAATAGTCCTCCAAGCAGTTTTAGTTATGAAAGGGAGATTTTCATCATTCAAGTGATATCTACAGACAGCTAACTGTTGAAAATAGGCAACAGCTATCAACTTTTCTCCATCAAAATATCCAACATAGAGATGAGTAATATCCGGCAGTGCAGCTTTTTCAGCGAGTAAAAGAGTATTAGTTCTTAGAAAATGCTTTAATGGCAATATCGTATTCCATGCTTCTGGAAGTTCGTCCACATTGCGATATATTCTGACAGCAGAAGATGTTGACTTTACTCCGCAATACGATTTTCGTACAGGGACTATCTGATGCTGTGAAGATTTGGCCATCTATAATTACTTTTTTTGCCTTAACAGCTTCTTGTCTACCATGTTCTGGTAGAAAGTATATTTGTCAAGGATGCCACCCGGAATTCCATCTCTGATCAAAAGACATAGATCAGTTTTTCCTTGTAGGAAAATATTATAACATTCCATCCATACAGCATTATGCGATATTGAAATAACAGCATTCAGCTCGAGGTTATCCAATGTCACATAAGGGTCAGGACTCGCCAGGATCTGCTCCCTGCTGATGCTTCCGAGGACATTTCCATCTTTATAAACCGGAAAAAATGGTTGCTGGGTATAATTCAATAATTCTCTGGCATTTGTGACTTTATCATCATGCTGAAAATATTGAAAGTCAGACAGCCCCAGCCCTTCAATCGTCGTGCTTTGGAGGATAGATTCCGCTTTCGTCTGACGATATTCCATGTAGGCTCCCTGAAATATAAAGATTCCAATCAGTGCTAAAATAAAGTTCCCGGAATATAATCCTAGTCCAATAAATGCCAAACTGCATACCTGGCCAATACGTGCTGCGATCAATGTGGCTGTAACTTTCTTCCATTTCATGGCAAGTAATGCCCTCAGCACCCTTCCTCCATCCATTGGAAAAACAGGAAGCAAATTAAATATGATCAATGTAACATTGACCACCATCAAAACACTGAAGAATTTTATTGGATTGCCATTGAAAAAATACAAGTTTTCATCAATATGAAATATAGGATTCACACCCATTCCAACATATAGCACAAGAAAGATGATAGTTGCAATGACGACATTTACTGCCGGTCCAGCCAGTGCTACCACAAGTTCCTGAATTGGTTTATCGGGCATTTTCATGAGTCGGGCTATTCCCCCAAGTGGTGTAAGTATAATATCCAGTGTTTTTACACCATATCTACGCGCCGCCAAAGCATGTCCGTATTCGTGCAAAACGACACACAAAAATAAACTGAGGATAAAAAGGCCGAACCACAAAGCTCCCGCCACACCCATATTATCTGTATAACCGGTGTAGATGACATAAAAGATAATATAACCGAACGACCAGTGGATTTTTACAGGGATATCAAAGTATCTACCGACGGATAAAGAACCTTTTTCAAATATGGCCAATGTGCTTGTTTTATTGTGAACTATACAACGTTGAGCGGTACATATAGTTCACCATTGATGATGCCGCGGGCGATGACAAGTTTCTGTATCTCACTAGTTCCTTCATAGATCTGTGTGATCTTGGCGTCGCGCATGAGTCTTTCCACATGATATTCTTTTACAAAACCATAGCCTCCATGAACCTGCACTGCTTCCACCGTATGTTTCATAGCAGCATCTGAGGCGAAGAGTTTCGCCATACTTGCAGAGATAGTATAATCCAGGCCATTGTCCTTCATCCATGCTGCGCGATGAACCATTAATCTGGCCGCTTCAATATCTGTAGCCATATCCGCCAATTTAAAGGCGATGACCTGATGCTGATATATTTCTTTACCGAATGATTTTCTTTCTTTGGAATATGCAGTAGCTAGTTCAAATGCTCCGGCAGCGATGCCCAATGCCTGTGATGCAATTCCTATCCTCCCTCCGGACAAGACTTTCATGGCAAATTTGAAACCAAACCCATCTTCTCCGATCCTATTTTCCTTAGGTACTTTGACATCGTTGTACATGATGGTGTGTGTATCTGATGACCTGATGCCGAGTTTGTCCTCTTTTGCACCGATCTCTACTCCTTCCCAATCCGTCTCAACGATGAATGCATTGATCCCTCTGTGTTTTTTTTCCACATCAGTCTGAGCGATGACTAAATGTATTTTTGATGAACCGCCACTTGTGATCCAGTTTTTGATACCATTCAACAGATAATGGTCACCCATATCAACAGCTGTAGTTCTCTGACTTGTCGCATCACTTCCGGCTTCGGGCTCACTGAGACAAAAAGACCCAATTATTTCTCCGGAGGCAAGTCTTGGTAAATATTTTCTTTTTTGCTCTTCTGTTCCATACTCTTCAAGACCCCAGCATACCAGGGAGTTATTGACAGACATGATGACACTGCAGCTGTTGTCAACTTTGGATATTTCTTCCATAGCGAGTACATAACTGATCGTATCCAGTCCGCTCCCGCCATATTCCGGAGAGACCATCATGCCCAGAAAGCCCATTTCGCCCATTTTCTGGACAAATTCTTTAGGAAATATCATTTTTGTGTCCCGCTCTATCACTCCGGGGAGGAGTTCTTTTTGAGCGAATTCTCTAGCAGCTTCTTTAACTGCCATATGTTCATCTGAAAGTGTAAAAATCATTGATTGTCGTATTGATAAATAAAAAAATTGGATGTCAAATATCTGACGTTATATGACAATAAGCTGCGCAAATGTATGATTTAAAAAGGATTGTTACAATAGTAAGGTCATTTTTCAATAATTTATAGAAATCTGTAAGAAGTAATGAATTATCCTAAAATCTATTAATTAATTCATAAAATCCTTTAAAAATAAAGCATTTCACTTGAATAATCATTTTCTTCCAAATTCCGAAGCCATCTTTTTCTATCTTTATGCGTTATAGTAGCAATATAAAATAAATTATTCGTGCGATGAGGTCTGGTATATTTTTTTTGATTTGCATTCTTCTTGCTTTCTTTTCGGAAAGTTCTTTAGCTCAGCGGGGCTATCATGGGCCTATACAATTAAGTGGTGTGGTCGTCACACAAGAGAATGGTCAACCAGTGAAAATGCCTTATGTTACCGTTGCGGTAGAAGGCACTAATAGGGGTACTTATTCCAACTGGGAAGGTTTCTTTTCACTAGTAGTAGAAAAAGGTGAAAAGGTTGTCTTTACTTATGTGGGTTACAAAACTGTAGAATATATCATCCCCGACACACTCACTACTAATAGATATTCTATCTTCCAAATCATGTCATTTGATAATATCTTATTGCCTGAGACAGTCATCTATCCTTGGCCTGACAGGGACAACTATCGTGCCGAATTCCTTGCCATGGATGTCAATAGTGATATTACCGATCGTATTCAGGAGAATCTTGATAAAAAAGTACTTGCTTCACTTTATGACAAAGTGCCTGTAGATGGCAAAGAGTCGACATCACAGTTTCTTCGTCAAAATGCAGCTTCCTATTATTATCAGGGACAAGTCAAGCCGATCAATCTATTGAATGTTTTCGCGTGGAAGCAATTCATGGACGCATGGAAGGCAGGTCAGTTTAAGAAGAAGAAGGAAAAATGATAAAGAGCAATGACTGTTGTAATTGATCAATCAAATTTAAAAGATACTTCAAAAATTCTTAGCAAAAAATTAAAGAAGACTCCCAAATCAGGTAACTTATCGAAGCATTTTGGTAAGCTTAAAAGAAATATCGATGGTTTAGATTATCAGATTTTGGTGAGAGAAAATGAAGATTGATTTTATTGCCAATACCAATTTCCTAATTTATCTTCACTAAGAAAATAAAATAATAGAGCCTTTTCTTGTTTATAATTTTGGTGTTTCGTTTGTTTCTGAAATAGAAATATTGGGATTTCATGGTATTACAAAATCTGATGAAACAAAGCTTAAATTGCTTTTGAACGATTGCTTTCAAATTGAGTGGAATACAAAAATCAAGGAGCAAACAATCCAATTGAAGAAAAAATATAGCATCAAACTTCCGGATGCAATTATTGCAGCAAGCTGTTTAGTTTATGACATTCCTCTGGTTACGGCAGATAAAGGTTTTTCTAAAATCAAAGAATTAGATTTGGTTCTGATTGAATTATAAAAACTGATCCTTTCATTCCTTATCCGCCGCCATTGTGGCAACAGGAATTGCTTTTCCTATCTCTATTAAGATCCGTTGGGTTTGAATTTCTTTCTATTTTCAAATCCGGTTTTTCTTTTATTATTAATGCGCAATCCACAAACTTGAGTTATAAATCTTTGCTTAGTGTAAATAAAACACTAATTTTGCACCTAAATTAATAATCTGTGAAAATCGTAGTTGACTGCGGAGGGACCAAAGGTGACTGGCGCTTCATAGCGCGCGATGGCTCCGTAACCAACTACGAAAGCAGAGGCTTTAGTCCGGTCACTCAAAGTATGTGGGACCTGGAGCAGATCATAAAGATCGATCTGCCGCTGATAGAAGACACTGTCGCAGAGGTGCATTATTATGGTACCGGAGTTCATAGCGATACGATCATTCATTCAATGACATCGACGCTCTCACATTTGCTGAAAGCCAATACTGTCAATGTCAACACAGATCTTTTTGCTGCATGTAGAGCTACGTGTCAAGACAATCATGGCATCGTAGCAATACTGGGAACAGGATCTGCTTCCTGTTTATATGACGGGAAAGAAATCGTGGATAAGATTCCATCTCTTGGGTTTATTGCCGGTGATGAAGGGGCTGGATCCATGATAGGAAAAAAGATCCTTCAATCTTATTTTTACAGAGAAATGCCTCAAAAGATACAGGCAGCTTTCGAAGAAAACTATACATTGACAAGGGAAGAAATGTTGGAAAATATTTACAAAAGACCGGGTGCCAATAGCTATCTTGCTTCTTTTGCCAATTTTGCATTAACTTTGAAAAAAGAACCATTTATTCACAATATCATCATTGAGGAATTCGATCGTTTTACGCTAAGACATCTTAGCAAGTATGAAAATGATGGAAGTGTAAAATGTCATTTTGTAGGGTCAATTGCATGGTTCTTGAAAGAAGAACTTGAAATTTCCCTAGCAAAATTTGGATTACAATTAGGAAACATCATCAGAAAGCCCATCGACCAATTAGTCGCGTATCACCATATCACCCACATTAATTAATTATTATTCTATTAAGCATATGATCAAAAGAGTAGGTATTTTAACTTCAGGCGGTGACGCACCAGGCATGAATGCCGCCATCAGAGCGGTGGTTAGAACTGCTATTTACCATGACTTGCATATCTATGGCATCATGAATGGTTATGAAGGACTAATCGAAGGAAAAATAAAGAGACTCGAGAAAGGCGATGTTGGTAACATCATCCAAAGAGGTGGTACCATTCTTAAAACATCCAGGAGCCAACGTTTTATGACCGTCGAAGGTCGTCAGCAAGCATATGAAACATTATTGGCAAATGACATTGACGCTCTTGTCGTCATTGGTGGAAATGGTACGCTGACAGGTGCAGCTATATTTTCAGAAGAATTCAACATTCCCATCATTGGTTTGCCTGGAACGATCGACAACGATCTTTCGGGTACGGATTATACCATTGGGTTTGATACTGCCATCAACACCGCCATAGAAGCTGTTGATAAGATTCGCGATACTGCAGATTCTCATAATAGATTATTTTTTGTCGAAGTTATGGGTCGTGATTCCGGTTACATCGCTATGTATACGGGTATCGGAAGCGGCGCCGGCAACGTGCTTGTTCCAGAGATCGACACTAATCTTGAAGATCTGGTAACAGCATTGAAACTTGCGGCCAAAAGGGATAAACTTTTCTCTATCATCATTGTGGCAGAAGGATGCAAAATGGGGGGAGCACAGGATATTGCCAAAAAAGTAATGGAACAATTCGCTGATGTAGAAGCTAAAGTTACTGTCATCGGACATTTGCAAAGAGGTGGCGCACCATCTTGTCAGGATAGGGTACTCAGCAGCCGATTGGGCTATGCTGCCATTTATGGTCTAATTAATGGTGAATCAGGTTGTATGGCCGGGGTTATCAATAATAAAGTCATCTTTACCCCAATCATGGATGCTATCGTTCAGCAAAAAGAATTGAATGATGACTTTATAAAATTGGCGAAGATATTGGCGATATAGATCATTATATTAACTCAAGTTTCGGCGTTAAATATAAGTCTTAAGAGTATTGCTACCGCTCAAAATAAGGTAGAAATTAGAAGTTAGAAGCTTGCCCGACTAAAGGAGTACCGGCGGGGAAACTTCGATGATTGAGTCCCGCAAATAAAATCATCTAAATAAATATAAGAAATTTATTAACCATACTAAATAATAGATTTACAGCAATTTAGTTATATATATTCACAAATTATTTTATATTTATATTATTGATAAACAATGCAATAAGCAACTTCTAAATTTTAGATATTAAAAAAATCAGCTGTAAATCCTTGGCCCAAACACTGCCGACCCGACCCTTACCATCGTCGCACCTTCTTCGATGGCTACTTCAAGGTCTCCACTCATTCCCATAGAGTATTCTTTGATATATTGTTCTCCTGGATATGTTGTATTGATCTCTTCTCCTATAGCCTTCAGTAATCTATATGACGGCCTAGCTTCTTCGGCAGTATCAGCAAATAGCCCTATTGTCATTAATCCAATGATGTTTAATGTTTTGACATTTATTATTTCCTCTACAAAAGCCAAAACGTCCTCCGGTGCAAGCCCAAACTTACTTTCCTCAAAGGAAGTATTGACCTGGATCATTATATCCAATTTCCTCCCCAATTCAGTAAGTCTTTTGTCAAGTTCTGATACCAAAGAAAGTGAATCAACTGTCTGAATCGCATGAGCATATTTTAATACTTCTTTGACTTTATTGGATTGTAGGTGACCAATGAAATGTCGTTCATAATCCAAATCTGAAAGTTCATCTGCCTTTGAGGCAAATTCCTGCACTTTGTTTTCACCGATGAGCTTATGACCACTCTCTATAGCGATTCGAATTCTTGAAGGGTCGACTGTTTTGGTTGCTAGTAAGAGTCTTACTGAACTAACTTCTCTACCTGCTTTTTCACACGCGTGTCTGATGCGCGATTGAATAACTTCAATGTTGTGGAGAATGTCTGATTGAATCTGGTTCAAGTTGATGGTTTTTCTTAGGGTAAAGTTATAGATTTGAGATCATTTTCCTATAAAAGGATTTTACTCTCGGTCAGGATGGACTTGAAAAACATGGAAAATGTGCTGGGAATCTCACCCCGCCTACTCCACATCATCTCTTCCCGAATCGGGTGCGGGACTTTCGATGCGCTTCAGCATTCTTCGAGATTTCGTTACGTTTCACTTCCTTTAAAAGGTCGCTAATGCACCTTTTATTCGTCGTTCACCCCTCCGACCGGAGGGGAAGTCACCTCATTGTTTTGTTTTTTATGTTATTACCACAACGCTTAATAATTAACGAAATGTAATGTCGCATCTTCCCCTCATGCTGAGGGGTGCCAAAGGCGGGGTGAGATATTTTGATGCCTGCGCTAATAGGCGGGGTGAGTTTTAATTCGATTTATTTTTTACCATTTTTTTACAGACCTTTGTCCACACATGAGCGAAACAAATAAAATAGCAGCCTTTTTTAAAGTACTTGAAGCCTCCATTGAAGAAAATGGTTTCATCTCTTTGACTCTAAGTAAGCCGAAGGACAAGCACAGTCTCGTCAAAAATATTTATCTGCGACCCATTTTGCTTCAAAGCGAAGAAATGATCCAGATGGTGATCAAATATCCCACAAGGGAAGAAACTAAAAATCTATCTGTTCCTGATTTTCTGGCCTTTTTAAGCCTGAGTTTGCAGAGCCACTTTGGATATGCACATGTTTTATTAAAAAACCAGGAAGGACACCTTTTAGTCTCAAATAGAGGTTTTGTAACTTTAAAATGGAAGAAAACTACGCTCGAAGCTTTTCAGCTGCCTATACACGACAAAGAAAAACAATACCTTGTATCAACAGAAGCACCATTTCTTCGGCCTCTCGGTATAGCTTCCGCCAGTGGCAACATCATCAAAGAACATTATAAAAAATACAAACAGATCTCCCGCTACATAGAACTTTTCGCTCCACTAACCGAATCTTTAGATAAAGCAAAAAAGACAACCATCGTCGACATGGGTTGCGGTAAAGGTTATTTGACTTTTGCTATGCATGACTGGATGCGCACTTCCGGTTTTACAGATGTAGAAACACTCGGCATTGATATTAAGTCTGATGTCATTGCATCTAATAACAAAATCGCTCAATCAATTGGTTACGATGGATTAGAATTTATCAATGGTACCATCGATACCACAGAAGATCTTCAACCGGATATTTTAGTTGCGCTTCATGCTTGCGACACTGCTACAGATGACGCTCTTTTTTATGCCATCCAACAGCAAACAAAGATTATCGTTGTCGCTCCTTGCTGCCACAAACAAGTCCGAAAATCTATCGGCACGAATGACCTCACCAATTCGTTATTGAAATATGGCATTATCAAAGAACGTTTTGCAACGGATCTTACAGACATGATCCGAGCCAATATTTTAAAATATCTTGGTTATCAGGTGAAAGTTATGGAGTTCGTCGGGCTGGAACATACACCAAAAAATATCATGATCACGGCAGTTTACAATGGTCAGAAAAATGAAATAGCTTTGGAAGAGATCCATTCCTGGATGACCCTTTTCAGCATAAGTAACCACTACCTTCTAGACCGGCTACAAATCAGTGTTGGGATATAAGCGCTGTTTTATGTAACATTGTAAAACGGTTTTATCAAATTCAATGTTAGTAAGACACAAGAGAAACATATACTTAAAAGATCGGAGGAAAAGCTGTTTTCTTACCAGGCTTTGCCTTATTTGTTTTTTTTGCTGCATCTTCCATTTTCAACAATCCTTAGCTTTTTCAGTCGACACTTCTGGTATTGATTCCATTAATCTCATTAATTCTTCAAAAAGTTTAGGTGGTATTATTGAAAGTGGAAGTAAAAAAGAAAGCCGTCAGGATTATTTTACCAGATTTGAAGGAAAGATCATTCGCGGAATCCGGGTTTCTACCCAACTTTCAAAATTTAGTGTTTCCAATAGCAAACCAGAATATGTTCAATGGAGTGCACGTGCAGGATTAAAAGCGGCTGAGGCACTTCATGCAGACACAAAAAGAAAAAGAATTTACGATTTTCTCTTAATCCATGAAGGAGAAGAAATAAAATCACAGAAAATGGTGGAGGCCGAACGTTTGCTGCGTTCGAATCGATTTATGGACGATGCTATCTTTATAATCCGTGAGGAGACAATGAGCAATGATTCTGTTGAAATACTTATTCTAACAAAGGATGTTTTTTCATTAAAGCCCGAATTAAATTATTTTTCTCCACAAAAATTTACTGTTGGTCTGGTGGAGGCTAATTTCCTTGGCCAAGCAAACACTTTTGGCATCAATATTCATAAGGATCCTGAGTCAATCAATAAAGTCAGGGCTTCTCTCAAATACACTTTTAATAGCCCTTTTGGCAATTACATCAATTTTTCTGGCGCATTTAGCGCCTTTGGAAGGAGCCTAACTTCATCACGAAGATCTGAAAACTCTTTTATTGTTTCTGCGGAACGTCCATATCTGACCAATTTATTTCGATGGCAGGGAGGTGTCGTCCTTGGGGTTTTTGCCAATTATGATTATTTCAATGACACGCTATTTTCTCAAAAAAACAAATATAAGTATACGCTGCTTGATTCCTGGATTGGGCTAAATAATTATAAACTAAATCTGTTCAACTTACTTAAGAAAGAGTGGTCTATTCTATATACAGCCCGGGTAACATCTAAATATTTTTCTCAAAAGCCAAAGTTTGTGGACCAGGATTATGTGTTCAATGTGGTGGATAATACGAGTTTCCTTTTACAGGCAAGTTTGTTTCGAAGGAGCTTTTATCGCTTTACACATCTTTTCGATCTGGGTCGACCGGAAGATATCGAAACTGGTCGACTTATTTCGTTGACTGGAGCGTATGCAGGCAGAAATCTCAACCCGGGGTTTTATACAAGTTCTGAATTCCAACTTACTGAGCACCTGGGTGAAGATAATTTTATAAATTTAAAATATTCTATTGGCGGATTCTACAATAACAACGCTTTTTATGATGGCACCGCTATATTATATGCCTTATTCATTCCCAGGAAAAAAGACCTCGGGGAATATTACTGGCGCAATTACTTTTCTTTGGCATACAGTCATCTTTTCAAGCAACGATATACTCCGCTAATACAGGGAGAAGGCCAATGGGGACTGATGGATTATGGCAATACAATTACCACAGGTAATAAGAGGTTGGCATTTAGATTCGAAAGTTTACTTTTCATAAAAGAAGAAGTGTGGGGCTTCAACGTCGCTCCACTTTTTACCAGCCAATGGTTATATATGCATCGGGATAAAGATGAAAGTGACGAAATATATTCAGCACTTGGTTTGGGGGCAAGGCTTAGAAACAGACGTTGGATCGCCAGTGCTGTGGAGGCCAAAATGTTCTTTTACCCGCGCCTTGTCGGAGAAGCCGGAACTATTGGTTTCTCTTTGCGTTCCACTTTTGACCTTACAAGCACATTGTCTTTACTGCACAGACCTGAATTTATTGTTCTTTAATTTCCTTTATGCATTTAATATGTTCCACGTGAAACATACTTTTTTAATATATGTTAATGTGAGATATAAATTATCTAATATTACATAAATTAAAAAATGTCTTTCATATACTTATTTTTACTCATATTTGAACTAATTTCAGCTAATTTCCTATGAAAGTTCTAAAGTTTGGAGGCTCTTCCCTTGCCACCGGCGAACGTATAAAAAACGTTGCTAAAATTATTATTGAGACAAAAAGTAGAAAACAAGGTCTTATAATTGTTGTTTCTGCTTTTGGTGGAATTACCGATAAATTAATTGAACTTGGAAATATCGCTTCATTGGGCGATGTTCAATATTTAGATATTATAGATGGTATAGTAAAACGCAATCAAGAAATATCAAATGTACTATTTCCAAAGAAAGTGGATCAAAACGCATTTATAAAGGAATTATCAGTTTTCCAGGAAGAATTGAAAGGACTAGTTAAGGGCATATTTTTGCTAAGGGAAATATCTCCAAGATCTTTAGATTATTTATTAAGTTTTGGTGAGAGAATTTCAGCATTCACCCTCTCCTATTACATTAATCTAAACGGGAAACCATCAGTATATACAGATGCCCGACAATTTATAAAAACTGACAAAAAATATAATAAAGCAACAGTTGATTTTCTTTCAACAAATCATCTTATCAAAGATTATTTCAAAACTGTCACAGCCATTCCAATTGTTACAGGATTCATAAGCACCGCATTTGACGGCACGACAACTGTATTAGGAAGGGGAGGATCAGATTATACTGCAGCAATAATCGGCGCAGCCCTTAATGCTTCTGTTATAGAAATTTGGACAGATGTCAATGGCGTACTTTCAGCAGACCCTCGCAAAGTTAATGATGCATACACAATACCTTATCTTAGTTATGATGAAGCTTCTGAAATAAGTCACTTTGGAGCAAAGGTAATTTATCCACCAACCATCATACCGGCTCGTAATCTAAATATTCCAATCATTATCAAAAACTCCTTTTTTCCGGATAATGCAGGAACAACTATTCAGCGCCAAAAAACCGTTTCAGAAAAAATACTTAAAGGGGTAACTTCGATCTCCAAGGTGAGCATGTTGACACTACAAGGTAGCGGTCTGGTTGGCGTCCCTGGAAGTGCTGCAAAACTATTCATGGCACTTTCTGAACAACAAATAAACATCATCCTCATCTCTCAAGGTTCTTCTGAAAACTCTATAAGTTATGTTATTTCAGCTGAACAGTCAGAAGTTGCGACATTAGCTCAGGAGAAAGCTTTTGAAAAAGAGATAGAAAATGGCCTTGTAGATAAGACAAAGGTGGAAAACGATCTTTCCATTGTTTCTATTGTAGGTGAAAATATGAGGAATACTCCCGGGATCGCAGGGAAAATGTTCAAAGCATTAGGATCAAATGGTATTAATGTCTTTGCTATAGCTCAAGGTTCTTCTGAGTTGAATATTTCAGCGGTCGTACATAAAGATAATGAAGTAAAAAGTTTGAAGGTACTTCATGAATTATTCTTTCTTTCCAATACCATTCAGGTAAATTTATTCTTGGCAGGCACAGGGTTAATTGGATCAACATTGTTATCACAGATAAATCAGCAGTATCGTTTTTTAAAAGAGAAAAACAATGTAGAGATTAAACTGATCGGTCTTACCAATTCAAGAAAAATGATTTTTGATCTCGATGGAATTAAGCTTAATTCGTGGGGAGAACAAATGGAGAAAACTACGGAAGAAGCTGATGCAGGATCTTTCGTTCAGAAATGTATAAATGCCAATCTTCCCTATTCAGTTTTTGTAGATTGTACAGCGACTGAACAGATTCCTTCACATTATAGCAAATTGTTGGAACACAGTATATCGATATCTACTCCTAATAAAGTTGCTATTTCCGGAAATTATAAGGAATATTCATCGCTAAAAGAAAAAGCAAATAAAAATAATGTATTTTTTCATCATGAAACTACAGTTGGAGCAGGTCTACCTGTATTAAGTACCTTAAAAAACCTCAAGGAAAGTGGAGATAAAATCCTCTCTATAGAAGGTGTTTTTTCGGGATCCGTTTCATACATTTTCAACACTTTTTCGGGAAAAGTTTCTTTTTCAGATACGGTGAAAAATGCAGCAAAAAAAGGATATACCGAGCCAGACCCACGCATTGATCTTAATGGTGTTGATGTAAAAAGAAAACTGGTCATATTGAGTAGGGAAGCTGGGTTTAATTTAAAAGAAGAAGATTTTAAAATAAAAATGTTCCTTCCAAAAGAAGTACAAAAAGCTAAAGATATTCCGGAATTTTGGGAAGCTATATCAGCTTCCGATTCATACTTTGATAAGTTAATACAGAAATCTAAAAAGGAGAAGGGCAAATTAAGATTTATCGGAAGAGTTACAGAGAAAGGAGCCACTTTAAGCCTCCAAACTGTAACTAAAGAAAACCCCTTTTATCATCTTGATGGTAGCGATAATATGATAGTGTTCACGACAGAAAGATACAAAGAAAGACCGCTGGTTATTCAGGGACCGGGAGCAGGAGCAGAAGTGACTGCTTCGGGTGTATTTGCTGAAATTCTTTCAATTATCTCAATGTTAAAAGATTAATATGGCGACAGGAATTAAAGTGTTCGCGCCGGCAAGTGTTGCAAATCTTGCCTGCGGATATGATATACTTGGATTGGCATTGGAGCGTCCGGGAGATGAAATAATAATCAGGAAAACTGATGGTAAGGGACTTAAAATAAATAAGATATTTGGTGCTGACCGAAAGTTACCAACAGATATTCACAAGAATACAGCCGGGTTAGCTGCTTATGCTTTACTTAAATCTGTTGATAGAATAGGTGAGGGAATTGAGATGGATATTTACAAAAAAATGCCCTCAGGCAGCGGACTAGGTTCCAGTGCAGCCAGCGCTGCTGCAGCGGTATGGGGTATTAATGCTTTGTTAGATCTTCGGCTTACTAAAAGAGAATTATTACATTTTGCAGTACTTGGTGAGCAGGCAGCAGATGGCAGTTATCATGCTGACAATGTTGCTCCATCATTGATGGGTGGCATTATATTCATTAGAGATAATGAAAGCCTGGATATTCATAAATTACCACCTATTCCTGGTTTATACCTGGCTATGGTACATCCTGCTATGACGATCATGACAAAGGATGCAAGGGATATCATTAAACCAAATGTTGCTTTAGAAGATCACATACATCAGTCAGGAAATGTTGGCGGATTAATCATCGGTTTTTATACTTCCGATATAGAACTTATCAAAAGATCACTAAATGACGTTATAATCGAACCTCAAAGAGCATCCTTAATAGATCATTTTTATGAAGTTAAAGAAGCAGCATTAAATGCCGGAGCATTAGGTTGTAGTATTAGTGGCGCAGGTCCATCTATGTTTGCTTTATGCTCAAACAGTATTATAGCTGAAGAAGTTAGCGAAGCGATGTCTGAAGTATTCAAGAGAAATAATATAAAATCTAATCCTTTCATATCTCGCATTAATCAGGAAGGAGCCATAATAATATAATAACACTATGAAATATATTAGTACCAGATCATCCGATGTCCAATATGATTTTGATGAGATTGTTCGAAAAGGAATACCAGATGATGGTGGATTATTTGTCCCTGAAAATATTATAAAATTTGATGAAGCATATTTCATAAACATTCAGGACAAGACTTTCCACGAAATTGCTTTTGATGTCTCCAGAACGTTTATCGGAACCGATATTATTCCTGATGAGGATTTAAAAATCATAATAGAAACTGCCTTTAATTTCGACTTACCACTAGTAAAAGTTCAAAAAGACTTATCTGTTTTAGAATTATTTCATGGGCCCACTTCTGCCTTTAAAGATTTTGGTGCAAGATTTATGGCAAATGTATTAGGATTCTTGCAAAAGAAAAATGATATAAAAACCACTATTGTCACAGCGACTTCAGGTGATACTGGGGGAGCTGTAGCATCTGCTTTTCATAATGTAAAAGATGTCAATGTATTTATCCTCTATCCTAAAGGAAGAGTAAGTGATTTTCAAGAAAAACAGATCGCAGGGCTTGGTGATAATATTAGGGCTATTGAGATAAATGGTTCATTTGATGACTGTCAGGCAATGGTAAAAGCTTGTTTTGAGGATAATAAGTTTAAAGAAGATTTTAATTTAACTTCTTCAAACAGTGTCAACTTTTCGAGGATTATACCGCAGATCATTTATTATTTTGAAGCATATAGGAACGCTATTGCTCAAGGTCATAAGAATGTATCATTTATAGTGCCAAGTGGAAATTTTGGAAATATCACAGGAGCAGTTTATGCTAAGAAAATGGGATTACCAATGGGTAAACTTATAGCAGCTACTAATGCAAATGATGCTTTTCCAAACTATCTACAAAGTGGAATTTATGAAACAAATAAAAGTAAGCGAACTATAAGTAATGCGATGGATGTGGGTAATCCTTCAAATCTCGAGAGAATTTTTTACATCTTTCGTTCCACGTGGAACAAAATTGTTCAAGAATTCAATAGCCATTCCATAGATGATCAAACAACCAAAACCATTATTGAAAATTATTATAATAAATACAATTATATAGTAGATCCACACACCGCTGTAGGAATAGCAAATTATTTATTAGAAACTATGTATCATTCAGACACCCATTATATAGTACTTGCTACTGCACATCCTTATAAATTCGAATCAGTGATGCATAGTGTACTACCTAAGTTGAACATACCAACCAATACTCATATTAATAATTATTTAAATATAACTATTGATAAAGTAAGTATGACTAAAGATCTGGAAGCTTTAAAATCTTATATAAATAAGGAAGTAAATAATTGAATTTTAAGTTGGCTTAGGCCCCTAATAAAAATCTTGACTTAATAGAATCGCTATCTTTTATAAACAATTACATAGTAAAAATAAAATTAGGCTTCACTAAGAAACTTCTTTAAAATAGCATTAAACTCTTCAGGTTTCTCCATCATAGGACTATGACCACATTCATCAAGGAAGAATAACTGAGAATTCTTAATTAATTCGTGAAACTTCTCAGCAACAAATGGAGGCGTAATTGAATCATTTTTACCCCAAATTAAACACGTTGGAGCCACAATTCCATGTAATACTCCCTCTAGATTATGTCTTACGGCTGACTTAGCAGTAGCCACAATTCTTATCCCTTTACTTCTGTCATTAACAATAGAGAAAACCTCATCGATCAATTCTTTTGTTGCTACTTCGGGACGAAAGAAAGTACTTTCTGTTTTCTTCTTTATAAAGTTGTAATCACCCCTACGAGGATAAGTAGAACCCATGGCACTCTCAAATAAACCGCTGCTGCCGGTCAAAGTTACAGAAGAAATTTTCTCAGGTCTTTTTAAAGCATAAAGGATAGCAATATGTCCACCTAGAGAATTTCCTAATACATGCACCTTGTCAATGCCCATATGATCAACAAAATCATCGATATAATCTACAAGACCCGATACAGAAACCTTTAGTAGTGGCAATTCATAAATAGGCAGCATCGGTATAATTACTCTATGACTATCCTTGAAGTATTCAAACAGATCAGTAAAATTACTCAACCCTCCAAACAGTCCATGAAGCAGCAATAGCACTTCACCATCCTCCTTTGATTGTATATACTTAAACTTATCTGATGTTAATATAGGATGCTCCATGTAACAAAGATTAAAAAATAAATTAACAACTTAAAATATTTTATTGAAAGGCTAAAATAATGCAATTTTAAATAATAATTATAATGTATTTACCCTGCTTTCTGAATATTGACAAACCTAAAATATAAATACAAAGTGGCACTTATTAAACATATTGCACCCATTTGATGCATCACACCAAGATCTACAGGTAAACTTCCTTTACAATTAATCACAGTCAAAATACCAAGGGTTACTTGAAGTAATAAACTAAAAATAAAAATATTCAAAGTGCTATTAAATAGCCTCAAGTGAACAAGTCTTTTTCTCAATTTTATAAACAATAATACACCCAAAATAAATAATACATAAGCAACATTCCTATGTAAAAATTGAAATAAAGCAGGAGCAAAGAGATGAGCATCATACTCCTTTATATTCGTCATTGTCCAATTATTGACATCCATTAAATCACCAGGAATATAGACACCATTCATCATAGGCCATGTAGGAAACCAAAGGCCTGCCTTCATACCTGACATGATACCACCAAGAATAAGTTGAATGATCAGTATGCCACCTATCCAATTGATGTATTTCTTTTCACGTGGAACATTTACTACTTTTCGATCGGGAAATGTAACCTTAATAGTTGTCCAAAATAAATAAGCGTAGACAATAAATGCAAGATTCAAATGTAGAGTAAGTTTATAAGCATTTACCCAAGGACGATTGATTAAACCACTTGCTACCATGATCCACCCAAATACACCTACCAATCCTCCCAGTATAACAATTATGATCAGATCCCGAAGTAACTTCTTCTTTATCATCTTTCGGTACAGAAACCAACCGAAAGGTATAATAAATACAAAACCCAGTGTTCTGGCCCACAGCCTATGAAAGTATTCCCAAAAATAAATAAATTTAAACTCGGACACTGACATACCTTTATTGATCTTGTGATACTGGGGTGTTTCCTTGTAAAGCTCAAAAGCTTCATTCCAAGCCACATCCCCCATAGGTGGAAAAGTACCAACCGCTATCTCCCACTTCGTGATGGATAGGCCTGAACCGGTAAGTCTGGTGATACCACCGATCATTACTTGAATTGCAATCATTAACACACCTAGCCACAACCAGTATTTGACGATATTTGAATGTGAATAGAGGGCTTTTTCTTGAAGTTCGACAACGTTTAATTCCACCTGACCAATTTGATTTTGATATTACAAAAGTAGAACATTCCCGCAGTTCAAACTCACAAAATTCCTCACATCCCTATTAATAATTAAAAAGAATATAAATTTATAAAAAGAAAACTATTGTTATTAGTAGTGTTGGTATGTTTGTAAGTAAATATTGAAAACTTGGTATTAACGAAATTAACATCTAAAGATAGTTACCAACAAATTATTAATATAATAACTAATTGATTATTATACTTAAACATAATTAATAAACATATAAGTGAATTATTTAAATATGATAAATGTGAATAATTTTATGCTCATTTAGATGTTTACTTGAAGCTGAAAAAATGAATTTTTCAGCTGTTTAATAACTTCATATTTTATAAAAATATATATGTTTTTGACGATTTCTATTTTCCAACATAAATAAAAAAGTTATAGACATTTTGATAAATAATATATATTATAAAATACATTTGTAATTGATACATTTGTAAGGTGTAACACAACACGTTTTATAAATATGTTAGTAACTCAAAAAAAGGGAAATTGAGAGCCGTCATCCAGAGAGTAAATTCAGCATCTGTGGTTGTAGACTTACAAACCATTGGCAGTATTCAACATGGCTTACTAATTCTTCTGGGGGTATCTGAAAGTGATGAAAAACAAGATGTAGAATATCTTGTACAGAAAATTTCTCAGCTGCGCATTTTTTCTGATTCTGAAGGGAAGATGAATTTATCAATAATTGATATAAAGGGCGCTGCATTGGTCATTAGTCAATTTACATTATTTGCCCAAACAAAAAAAGGGAATCGTCCCTCATACATTAAAGCTGCAAGGCCGGAGATAGCCATTCCATTATATGAATATTTTTGTGATAGCTTGAGATTGGCTATTGATAATCCTGTAGAAAAAGGTGTATTTGGAGCGGATATGAAGGTTTCGTTGCTGAATGACGGACCCGTAACTATCATCATAGACTCACAAAACAAAGACTTATGACACTGAAAGAATACCAGAATGAGGTGGATATATGGATCAAAGAACATGGAGTAAGGTATTTTGACGAAAAAACAAACACCTTATTATTAATGGAGGAAGTTGGAGAGTTCAGCCGATTGATCGCAAGAGTGTATGGAGAACAGTCTTTTAAAAGTTCGGAGCGAGAATCAGATCATGCAACCCAACTTGCAGATGAATGGTCTGATATATTTTTTGTGATGACCTGCTTGGCAAATCAACTCGGAATAGACACGGAAGCGGCACTTCAAAAAAACATGGAGAAAAAAACCAATCGAGACAAAGACAGACATAAGAGAAATGAAAAACTGAAATAGGTGCAAAAGTCAATAATAGAATTTATCAATATATTTGATCTATAAATAATAAAAACATGTTTGAATTTATCAGAGAATCACTCAAAAGAAGAAAGGCAAAAAAGATCACCAGTAAATACCCTACAACAATAGACATTTTTAATATTCCAGGATCAGGAGAAATAAAATTTGCCAATTGGGAAAATCCGCTGGTAGAAAGAAAAGAGATTTCCTTTAAGAATATTGATTTCTTTAAGAAATTCGTCAATGTCGGTGATTTTGCAATAGATATCGGGGGTAATATTGGCCATATGACCATTCCCTTATCATTAGCTGCAGGCAAGGAGGGAACAGTATTTTCCTTTGACCCAAATCCTTATGTCTATGAAATATTAGACCAAAATGCAAAGCTTAATCCATCAGTTACGAATATAAAGACCTTCAACTTTGCAATTTCTGAACAAGAAGAGGAATTTTACTATAACTCTTCTGAGGCCTCCTTTTGCAATGGTGGTATTTCAAAAGAGAAACAAAGTCGCCATGGAAAATTTGCATTAAGTGCAAAAATTCAAGGAATACATCTTGAAACATTTTTGGAAAAAAATTATCCTGAATTAATTTCGAAGATTAAATTAATTAAAATAGACACAGAGGGATATGACAAGGAAATAATCCGATCAATTGGTAATTTATTAATTAAATATAAGCCGGTCGTTATCACTGAATGTTTTAAGAAGACTACACCAGAGCAACGATACGAGCAGTTTAATTTACTTAAGAATAAAGGTTATTCATTGTATTATTTTTCTGACTTTGACGTAAATGCAACAGTAATTCCAATCAATAAAAAGGAGGAAATGAATAATTGGAAGCATTTCGATCTATATGCAATTCAGGAATAATTTTTCTTCCTTGATATCTTTAAGTTAAATGCAGGAATTCCGAATAGAGAGAAAACTCATGGGATCCCACTTTTCCCTGGGCATCGTGCATGAAAATGAAATAGTTGCAAATCAATTGTTGTCAGAAGGAATTGAGGAAATACACAGAATAGAAATGCTGCTTTCGGAGTTTCTAGCGGATTCTGATACATCTCGGATAAATAGTTATGCCTTTGAAAGCTCTGTGAAAATTAGCACGGAATGTTTCGACTTGATTTCCAGAAGTCTCGATATTTCTTCTTTAACTTGGGGAGCATTTGATATTACCGTTGGTCCATTGAAGCGCATTTATTCATTCAAAAATGAAGCATTCACTATGCCCGAAGCAGCTTTGATCAGAGAAACTAAAGAGAGGGTCGGATTTAAAAAAGTCAAGTTAAATATACCAGCACAAACAGTTTCGTTCATAAAGGAAGGTATGCGCATAAGTTTTGCGGCTATAGGTAAAGGTTATGCCTCAGACATGGTAAAGAAAATGTGGCTTAAAAAGGGTGTACATTCCGGATTTATCAATGCCAGTGGCGACCTCAATGCCTTTGGACGAAAAGCTGATGGCAGCTCTTGGTTGATAGGTATTTCAGATCCCGATGACACATCGAAAATCCTGTTGAAGATCCCACTCACCAACACTTCTGTTGCAACATCAGGAGATTACGAACAACATTTTACATATAATGGGGTTAGATATTCGCACAATATTGATCCATATAGCGGATATCCCATCACTGGAATAAAGAGTGTTTCAGTTTTTTCTCCTTCGGCAGAACTTTCTGACGCTTTGGCAACGGCAGTTTATGTAAAAGGGGTAAAGGGCGGAATTGACTTCATAGATCAATTACCTCAAACGCATGCAATAATAATTGATGACAGAAATAAGATCTATTTTTCGAAAGATTTACAATATGAGCAGGAGTAAGGTTTCAATCTTGCTATTTTTTGGCTTTTTACTTCAATCTTGTTCGTCCATGAACTCCGCAGAAATAAACTACACAAAGGATCCCGAAATGGAGATTGGAAATGATGCCGGTCGGAATTTTCAGAATTATGTTTATAGTATAAGGGAGGGAAGCACTCCGGCAGGGGCTTCTAAGGCAAGTGGAGGATGTGGGTGTAATTAAAGGAAGATTAGGATTAATTAAAATACTTTATAATTAAAGCTATTAATCAATTTAAGGTTGAAATTAGAAGTCAGAAGTCAGAAGTCAGAAGTCAGTTCACCGATAATGCTTTGCTTCCAAAATCAAAAATATAACTTGAGAAAAAGGGAACGAAGATGACGCAGATTATTATGATAAAAAATGATGCAAATTGTCGAATAGTAGATTTTCCCCCTCGTCTGATGGGGCCAAGGGGGAGTCAATGATAAATACACTTTCTTTTATTTATAATCAATCAATTAATAAGATATTGCTTTTAACTAAAACACTTAAATCCCAAAACGCTACTTTTCTAATATGATCAAAAGACATTTAATACTTGCAGCTTTAGTCCTCTCACAATTGTGTGTGAAGGCGCAGGTATTAATAGATTCTGTTGGAACGAAGGTCAGGAAAACAGAGATAGAACTCGTATATAACCATTATCTGCAAGATGGAAATAACTCAGCAGTGACAGGTGGTATTGGCACAGAAAAACTAACAGTATTCGGTCCATCAGTAAGTATCGTCAAAACGAATGGATCAAATGCATTCAAGATAAATCTCGGTGCAGACATCATTTCTTCGGCTTCAACGGACAAGATCGACTATGTCGTTTCCTCAGCATCCAGTAGAGATTCCAGATATTATACGGATATGAGTTATGAACGAAAAACACAAAGTGGCCTTGGGATAAATGGCGGCTTATCTTACTCGATCGAAAGTGATTATTTTTCACAAGGATATAAGTTGGGCATCAATAAAAGCAATAAGGAAAAGGAGCGATATTGGTTTGTAAATTTTCAATATTTTAATGACGATCTGAGATGGGGCCGCATTAATCCGGAACATTTTAAACCGGTCAAACTTATTTATCCCTCTGAACTCCGCGACAGAGAATGGTTTGACTCACCAAAGCGACATTCATTTAATTTAAAAACAGGATTTACACAGACAATTAACAAGCGTAATATATTGGGAATTTTTCCTGAATTAGCTTATCAGCAGGGGCTTTTGTCGACACCATTTCATAGGGTTTATTTCACAGATAATGGAGTGACAGTGGAACAATTACCATCGGTAAGACATAAAGCAGCACTAGCCATAAAATTGAATACGGCTATTAATTCCAAATACATTTTAAAAAATGGAATTCAAGTATACACAGATGATTTTGGCATAAGGGCGCTCTCATTTGAACATGAATCAATGATTAAAATTAACCCATTTTTCTCTATACTTCCAAACTTCAGGATCAATACTCAAAAGGCGTCGAAATATTTTGCACCATTTCAACAACATGCTAAAACAGAGGTATACTACACATCGGATTATGACTTGTCAGGATTTCAGAGTTATTTAATTGGAATGGGTTTCAAATATAATCCTTACATTTTTGCTACACGTAAAATACTCTTCAATACGCTAATTCTGCGCTATAGTTATATGTATAGGAGCAATGGCTTGCAAGCACATATCCTCTCACTTGTATTGCAAACAGCCGTGTTAAGAAAAAATAACAAATAATTGTGAGGGAAAATATCTCTTAACACTTCTAAAACATGGAAAGATTGAAGTAATGCTTTCCTTTGCATCAAATTAAAAAAAATTCCTTTGAGAAATATTCTTTTAATAACCGGTTTGCTGGTTTTATCTATAGTACTAAGAGCACAAAATATTCAACTGTCAGGTGTCGTAAAGGATAGATCAGATAGCAGTGCATTGATAGGCGCCAACGTGGCGATAAAATCATTACCGGATTCTATTACTATCGCAGTGGTAAGTACCAATGCGGATGGAGCATATAAAATAGGTGATATCAAGCCTGGTTCTTACCTAATTCAATCAACATTTGTCGGTTATAAAACATACAAACGGGTCGTCGAGCTGGGTATTAATCCTCAGACAAATATTACAATCCTCATGGCGGGTGATGGAATTACGCTGGAAGGTGTTGAAATAATTGGAAGAACACCTCCGGTGACACAAAAAGGCGACACCTCAGAAATCAGGGCTAATTCCTTCAAAGTTAACCCTGATGCCAATGCGGAAGATCTGGTGACGAAGATGCCGGGTATTACAAAGGTTGATGGCAAGTTGCAAGCGCAAGGAGAGGACGTAAAAAGAGTTTTGGTCGACGGCGCTGTGTTTTTTGGGAGTGATCCATCGGCAACGTTAAAAAACTTACCGGCAAATATGATTGATAAGATTCAGGTCTTTGACAAAGCAAGTGATCAAGCACAATTTACCGGAATATCAGATGGAAATGAAGAGAAAACAATTAACATCATCACCAAACCAGACTTTAGACAAGGAAAGTTCGGCAGGGTCTTTGGGGGCTATGCACCGGATGACAAATACAAAGCCGGTGGTGTTTATAACAGTTTCAATAAGTCACAAAGATTGACGATTATCGGTCAAACTAACAATATAAATGAACAGAATTTTGCGAATGATGATGTCGCAGCTATGCAAACTACCGGTGGTGGAGGAAGGGGTGGAAGCGGCGGAGGTCCAAGAGGCGGCAATAGTGGCAATCCGTTTCAAACCAGTAGTTCAGGAGGAATCGTTACAACACATGCATTAGGCATAAATTATTCTGATAAATGGGCGAATAAGGTCACATTTCAGGGAAGTGCTTTTGGCAGCATGAACGAAACAGATCTTGTACAATCCACTTTTAGACAATATACATTTGATCAGAAATACAATGAAGTATATAATGCTAACAAGAATGGTACCTCTTTAAAGTTAAATGCAAAGATTACCTATGACATAGATTCATTTCAATCCATCATTTATACACCTACTTATAATTATGGGTATAGTAAATCAAACTATTTGACCAATGGCCAGATATTCATATCGGAAGCATTGAAGAGTAGCAATGATACGAGGATCAATAGTGATGGGATGAATACAACATTCAATAATGAGTTGATGTATCGATTGCGATTGAATAGAAATGGCAGGTCATTTTCTGCAAGAATAAATCAGGCTTATTCAAGCAGTTTGCCGACTACTAATCAAATATTGATGACCACAACAATAGATTCTGCAACATTGATAATGTTGGATCAACAATTAGTAGAGAGCAATAATTATAATCGATCATATGTAGGTGAAGTGAACTTTATAGAGCCGCTTGACAAAGAAAACTCACTTGTGGTCAGTTACAATTACACCATCAAAAATAATGACATTGAAAAGAAGACATATGATGTAAGTAATGATCAAAGCCCAAATGAAGGCAATATTGAACAGAATTTGTCGAATGTTACAGACAATGATTACACAAGTCATAGACCGAAGTTGGACTACAGATTTAAAAGAAAAGAGTTTAACTTTTCTGCCAGCCTTGGATATCAATACAGCCTTCTTAAAAGTGATAGAACCTATCCTACAGAAGCAGCAGTGAGTAAGCATTTTGAAAATTTGCTTCCAGAGGCTTCAATTAGATGGAATATATCAAAATCAAAAAGCATGAGACTGTTCTACCGATCCGGAACACAAGAACCTTCTGTAAATCAACTTCAAAGTGTCGTAGATAACACGAATACTTTAAGTCTTACTTCCGGAAATCCAAATTTGGATCAAAGCACAAGCCATCGATTATTTATGAGATATTCTTTGATTGATAGTAAGACTGGTTCCAATTTCTTCATAGGTGGCGGTGGATCTGCCACTCAAAATTATATTGGAAACCAAGTCATTTATTCGAGAGTGGATACCACAATCTCAGGTTACGGTGTGCTTCCGGCGGGTGCACAATACTCTTATCCTATAAATTTAGATGGATATTATAATGGAAGAGGGTTTTTAAGTTACGGTCTACCTGTGTATGTGATCAAATCTAATGTCAACTTTAACCTAAATGCCTCTTATACAAGTGCGCCAAGTCGAATCAACCAGCAAATTAATAATTCTAAGACGGCCAACTATGGCGGTGGAGTTACTATCTCGAGTAATTTTAGTCAGAATCTTGACTTTACACTTTCTACACAGTTGAGTTATAGTGATGTGAAGAATGATATCAACTTCAATTCAGATAATTCTTATTTCAATCAAAACACTTCTGCCAAGATCAACTGGATCTTCTTCGAGCATTTTGTCTTGAATACGGACGCCACATATTACTACAACCGGGGATTATCGAGCGATGTCAATACCAGTTATGCGCTATGGAATGCTGGAATCGGCTATAAATTTTTGAAGAGAAATGCTGCTGAGGTAAGGCTTCAGGCGTTTGATCTTTTGAATAATAATACGGCCATCGTACGTAATTTTTCAGAGACATATTATGAGGATGTGAGTTCGAATGTGCTGAATCGGTATTTTATGTTGATGTTTAGTTATAAGTTTTAAAATTAGAAATTAGAAGTCAGAAATTAGAATGATTTGGTGGAAGGATGGGTGTTTTGTGTCAACAACTATACAGAGTAGTTATATCATGAATTGTTATACGAAACGCAAATATAAATAAGACTAATTATATAATTCCTTTTAGTATAAGCTATGCAATAAATTAAGATCAAGCCTTGATGACATAAAACTTTTATTTGGCAGATTCCTCCTTCCAGTCGGAATGACAAAACCTTTGTTTGGAGGGGGTAAAAAATGGGGCGGCGCAGCCGCCCATTTTTTACCCATATCCCATAAACTTTAGTGTCTTTCCGAGCGAAGCGAGGAATCTTTATTCATTAAGTCTTTTCTTTTTTCCTTGGTGCAATTTGTTATACAGCTTTAATAAACGACTTTCATACCGAATAGTATTTCCTAATTGTCCTACTATCGCATCCCAAAACGAAACCCAGCTCGGTATTGTAAAGCTCGGTATTATATGGCAAATTATTGGCCAATTATATAATTCCAATTCCTGTAAGATATTCCAAAACTAAATTGAGTCCGGTTTTTTCATGAAATAATTCCTTTTCACATATCAAACTTCCACATAAAAAAAGTGTCCGACCGCAAAATCGAACACTTGTATGATACTTATAAATTTAGTCTAATAAAATTGGAAAGAATTACTCTTTCGCAGCAGCACTTCTAAGCGCACGAGGGATCTCGATGCTAACTACAGGAATACTTGCATTTTGTTGGATATCAATGCCATCTACTGCGATGATATCTTTTATTCTAAGTGACTGACCTAGTTCAAGTCCGCTGATGTCTACGAATAGTTCATCAACCATCTTCTCAGGAGTTGTTTTAACCTTCACTTTACGAACAGATTGGATTAATTTACCACCTAATTTAACACCCGGGCTGCTGCCTCGTGGTTTAAGTGGAATCTCCAATTTAACTGCTTGTCCAGCTACCAATTCAAGGAAATCAACATGAACGATATTGTCCTTTACCGGATGGAATTGGATCGCTTTAAGAATTGATCTAACTTTTTTGCCTTCGATATCCAATTCAGCAACTTTAAAATCGCCAGTAAATACCAAATGACGCAATTCACTTTCTGTTGTTTGAAAGTGGATGACCTCTTTAGAACCGTAAAGTACGCATGGAATACCAGCAGAAGCGCGGACGGCTTTAGTTGCTTTTTTTCCAACGTCAGTTCGTGGAGTGCCTTTTATTGTCATTGAGTTCATGAGCTGTATGTTTTTATACCCTTTTTAATAATGGAGTGCAAAGGTACTTATTTTTCTGAAATCTCAAAATAAAAGAATAAATAATTATTAATTAAGTGTTGATTGTGAATATTTTACCACCATAAAAATACAATAGGGCTATAAAGAGAAAAAATAATATGTGTAATTGATTGAATCTGGTTGATAACAGAGATATACAAAGAGGAATAGCCGCTGGTCAATTATTTTATTGAAATAAGCATATTGCATATAATATATATGGTTAAAGGCAAACCATGGCTTTTCAGAACTTAACAACTTGGTATCATTTTGTTTCACGGACAAAGGCAAGCCATGTCCCTGCAATTCTATCTACTGTTATACTTTAAAACTTTCTTATCTTTCGACCTTCAATACAAGATTTCCTTTTCATGGTAGATTATAATAATCCAAATCTATTGGTTACCCCCAATAAGGTCCGTTCCGGCAAGATCGAATGGCGCAGCCCATCCAATATAGCCCTGATCAAATATTGGGGTAAGTATGGCCAGCAATTGCCTTGTAACCCTTCCATAAGCTTTACGCTGGATGCGGCTTATACGGAGACTACGCTGGAATACGGTCCTAAGATGACAGATAAACCTGGTGTTTCAGTTGATTTTTTATTTCACAATCAACATAATAAGCCATTTTCAGATAAAATAGAGCGATATCTGACCTCACTGCTACCTATCTATCCATTTCTTTCACAGATCGAATTGACGATATTTTCTTCCAATAGTTTTCCACATTCTGCAGGAATAGCTTCATCTGCAGCAGCGATGAGTGCACTGGCATTATGCCTTTGTTCATTAGAAGATGAATTGTTTGGTACGCTTTCTGATGATAAACAATTTGACCAAAAGGCATCATATCTCGCCAGACTTGGTTCTGGAAGTGCCTGCCGGTCCATTTATTCGAAAGCTGCCATCTGGGGTGAAACGCAGGAAGCACAGGAATCATCAGACCTTTATGCGGTTGGATGGGGACATCATTTACACCCGATTTTTGCGACATTTCATGATGACATCCTTATCATAAGCAAAGAAGAAAAAGGGGTCTCTTCCACTGCCGGACATAAACTCATGGACGACAATCCTTATAGTGAGACGCGTTATATGACAGTGCAAGGGAGAATGAAGCAAATGCTGGCAGCTTTAAAAGCCGGTGATATAGAACTCTTCGGAGACATACTTGAGAAAGAAGCATACAGTCTCCATGGTCTCATGATGCTTTCCAATCCACCCTATTTATTGCTCAGACCCGGGACCGTCTCCGTTATAGAAAAGGTGCATGAATTTAGGCGAACAAATAAAATACCGCTTTATTTTACACTGGATGCAGGACCTAATGTACATTTGTTATACCCGGATTTGCACAAAGAAGTAGTTCAGGCCTTCATAAAAAATGAATTGCTGCGTTATTGTTCAGAAGGTTCTTACATTCCGGACAAAGTAGGTAACGGACCAAAACAACTATAAAAGCACAGAAAGTGATCATAGATATCCTTTTAATTATTTTATTGACGCTTGGCTTTTATGCGGGCTATAGCAATGGTGTCTTTGGTGTAGCGCTTAAGATCCTATTGTTTTTAGGCTCGATATTACTTGCATTGAAACTCTTTCCCATCGTTTTTCTATTTATGGAAAACACCTTTACTGATATTACGCTTGTTTATTTTGTGTTTGGATTCATCCTTGTCCTCGGCATCGTATTTTTTTTATATCGCTTTCTTTCCCGTAAAATAGAATCCTGGGTTTCATCACACTCCATGAAACTGGCCACCAAGATCTCCGGCGGATTGATACTTTCTTTATTTGTATTGTTGTTGTGTAGTTTTGTTAGCGGCCGACTTGTAGGGTTAAAGGTTTTGAAAAGGGACAATTTGGATCAATCTTTAATATATCCACTTGTAGAGTCTATCGATAAAGGCGCAGGCACCCTGATGCGCAATACTAAAGCGACCATCGACAAGACTTTTGAGCAAAATGTAAAAACCATTAATCAGATCGATTCGAGACAGAAGGTGGATTCGGCGATGAAGAAGTCAGACGATAGACGATAGATACTAGAGGTCAGAGGTCAGAAATCAGAGACTAGATGTTAGAAAGTAATTCACCTGTAATGGATTTCTGCCAAAATCACAACGTTAACCTAGTGAGTATAATTTACAATGTAAAAAGTAAAATGTAGTTGCGGAGATTTACCTCTTTTGAGGGGACAGGGGTAGGGCCATTCGCTTCTTTTTTATCGTTATGTGTATAATGTTAAATATCAATGTTTTAAAAAGAAGATGAAAAAAGTCGCAACTTCCCCTCTGGCAGATGCTTGCCCGCGTGAATAGGCGGGGGTGGCGGCAGCCGGGGTGTTGATTGGCGTCATAATACCATGTTTATGAAAATAATTTAAGCAACACATATTTAATTTATCAACGAGTTACATATTAAAATTTTAGAGAACTGAATGACCTCCCTTTTGGGGGCAGGGGGGTCTTTGATTTATTCGTATTGCAATTGTTTGATTAACAAGCAATTGTATAGTTTATAGAAGAAATTAGATGTTAAAATTATTTTGTGATCAACTTCAACATCCCAACATGTTCCAAATACAACCTTGATATGGGTTGAACAATAATAGCTCGGGGTGAAACCCGGGGTTACGAATCAAATCTCTCCCAACCCCGGTAGGGGTTGAATAAAGAATGGTTGTTTTCAAAGATTAGATTAATTACTTGTATAAAAAAAGTTGAACTGCAAGGACAGGTCACGACCTATCCCTACAGTTCAACTTTTTTTATCAGCATATTCCTAGCTTTTAATTACCCACCCCACAAAGGTTTAGGACAGGAATAATTTCTATGGCACCACCCAACAAAAGATTTATGTCGTTTATTCAAAGTAGATTTACCTTCATTATTAAGAATACGCTGCATGAAAACGACAATCATTTTATTACTGTTTCTATTGGGCTATATCAATGCATTTGGCCAAAAAAACATCGCTTACTCGAAGAAAATCGAAGTTGGCTACGATCTTTTTATGTTTAGAACTTTAATAATCGATCCGGGACCGAATTGGATGGGATACAATTTGGATGAAGACCAGAATGGGTTCGAAGTAAACTTTATAAACGGCGTCACAGCCTACGACCATTTCTTCGCAGGAGCCGGCGCAGGATATTTAAACTTTGAAGGAATTCATGGAGTCTCTGTCTTTGGCAATCTGGAATACTGGCCTTTGAAGAAAAGGATCAGTCCAATAATGGTGCTAAAAATTGGTTATGACCATATTTGGAATCAGTATGCCGGCGGACATGGCAATGCCAGAGTCGAATTTGGCTTAGGGGTTAATTATAAAATAAATAATAAATTAAATATTTATATTCAAAGTGGTTTATTGGTGGCACTTCAATCAAATCTGTTTCCATTCAAACTTGGATTCAGATTTTAACATCACAAATTCACATGCTCAGCCTTTACCTTACTGCCAAAAAAGACTTCACCATGCGTTTCAAAATCATCCGCAACTCCTGTGGTGTAGAATCTTGTATTACCTGATTTGGTGATCTTTTCATCAAGCCAATGTTGTCTCGAAAGGTATTCAACAAGGCTGGCGGCAACAATTTCGCCTTGAGTAATTAGACGTATATTCTGTGGAAGATATTGACGGATCTTATCCTGAATCAGCGGATAATGTGTGCAGGCAAGCAGAATTGTATCAATGTCAGTTGATTGAGCAAATAAAGAATCAAGATCGTCCCTGATGAATTCATCCATTTCATGACCGTGATATTTGCCGTTTTCTATGAATGGGACCCACATCGGACATGCCTGCTGCACCACATTGATATCAGGAAAGAAATGACCGATCTCGATTGGATAAGACATAGATGTGGTAGTACCTTTGGTACCCAGGATGCCAATAGTTTTCGTATTAGTAAGATCGCCAATGATCTCCGCCGTAGGTCTAATGACACCAAGTACTCTTTTATCATGATATCTGGCCACCAGATCTCGCTGTTGAATAGACCTCAAAGCCTTTGCAGAGGCCGTATTGCAGGCGAGAATAACTAATGGGCATCCTTGGGCAAAGAACCACTCTACACATTGTAGCGTGTACTCATAGACGGTTTCAAATGAGCGATTGCCATAAGGCGCACGCGCATTATCTCCCAAGTAAATAAAATCGTAATTCGGAAGTAATTTCTTGATCTCTTTGAATACGGTCAATCCACCATATCCAGAGTCAAAAATTCCTATAGATTGACTATTTTTTGTCACCTGCCGGTGCTGGCTTCGTCGGAGTAGATGTAGACGGAGCTGTTGGCGTAGTAGCAAGTTTCGTTTTCACGTCAGCAGTGATGTCGTATTGTTCTTCAGCAAATAGTAAAACACCTGTGCTTGAATCAAAAACGAAGTCGTAACCTTTTGCTTTTGCTACTTCATTGATCAGTGTATTGATTCTGTCAAGAATAGGTTGATATAGAGCTTGTCTCTTATCAGAGATTTGTTTATTCATGTCCTGCTCAAACTGGCCAATCTTAGCTTCCTCTTCTTTTAATTTAGCAGATTCTTCTTCTAATTGTTTTGGAGCGATCTCGCCGGCTTGTTGTTTTTTCGCAACTTCCTGATATTTAGTCTGAAGGGCAGTAACCATTTGTTCGCCTTTTTTCTGCAATTGCGTTTGAAAAGCATTCAGGTTAGAATCAGCTACCTTTATTTCAGGTAAGTCCTGCATTAGCAAAGCAGAATTGATAAAGGCTACTTTTTGAGCCTGAGTATTAGTTGATGCAAGGCCTATGATTACAAGGCAAATAAAAAATATACGATTCATTTTTGATTATTAGTTTGGTAAATTTTGTGCAAAAGTAAGCAATCCCTTTTATATAGACAAATGGGTAAAATATTCTAGATTCTAGATGCTAGACAATAAAGACTAGATGCTAGAGGTCAGACATCAGAAGTCATAAGTAAGAGGTCGAAAAAAGAATTATTATTTGATAAAAGTAACAGCTATCTTTTTGATTATCAATGACATACAAATTAAAGATAAATCGAATAATATTTATACCATTGAATTGTCTAAAATTATTGTAATATTTTCATTTACAGGACATTACAATCGAAGTTTCATTCTAATTTCTAACTTCTAACTTCTAATTTTATATAGAATAGTAACCTTTCTTTTAAGCTCACTTCTAAGCCCGAAACTTTAGTTACTTGATCTTCTTGAAGACATCGTCAGTCTTGTCGATGGCATCACCTACGAAGAGAATGCCGGCAGCACTGCTTTTGTCTAAGACGAGGTCATAACCACGCTCTTTAGCATAATCATCGATAGCCTTATACACTTTATCCTGAATAGGTTTGACTAGTTCTTCTCTTTTTACAAACAAAGTACCTTCTGTTCCAAATCTTTCTTTTTGAAGATCCCGGACTTGTTTTTCTTTAGAAGTGATCTCCTCTTCTCGCTTTTTCTTCATCTCCTCATTCAAAAGTGGTAGTTCTGCCTGGTACTTATTATACATACCTTTGATCTTATCCATTTCAGAATTTACTTCTTGTCTCCAGGTGGCACTCAACTCATCTAGTTGCTTCTGTGCTGTTTTATATTCCGGCATGTTTTCCAATATCCTTGCTATATCTACGACAGCTACTCTTTGAGCCTGAACAGAAAATGTTGAGATCAAGGCAAATGCCAATGTAAACAACAGACTTTTAATCATCATTTCAATTTTGGTTTAATAAAAAATTTTTCAAAAATAAGTTTCATTGAGATATTAAACGATGTTTTTTAACATTTATACACGTATTTATTCAATGAATTATCAAATTTAACTTTTTTTGAAATAGTTTAGTTTCCTCAGATCCAATTATACATGAGTTTAACGGCTTTTTAACCAAATCGTTAAGTTTAATAAAAGAAGATTTATATTTGCGACAGTCCAAGTAGCGACTTAATCATTGAAGTATTAAAAATGAAAATATCCATAGATGCCTCCATTTCCGACTTAGAGGACCATCAAATTATAGACATACTCGATGGAAATTGTAACATATCCATCTCAGACAATAGCTGGGCTGCCATAGACAGCAGCTTCCAATACCTTCAACACAAAATTTCTTCCACAGATACCATTATGTATGGCATAAACACAGGCTTTGGAAGTCTCCGAAATGTCGGAATAAATGACGAAGATATTGAAGATCTTCAAGTCAATTTGATTCGATCTCATGCCTGTGGCGCCGGGGCCAAAGTACCTATATCTATTGCCAGACTTATATTATTCCTTAAAGTTAGAAGTCTGTCGTACGGTTATTCAGGTGTCAGCAAAGAACTGGTCCAACGACTGATCAATATGTTTAATGACGATGTGATACCGGTTATGTATGAACAAGGTTCACTCGGTGCTAGTGGAGATTTGGCTCCCCTGGCCCACCTTTCACTTCCGCTCATCGGAGAAGGTGCTGTATATTCAAATGATTCTATAATGGATTCAGCGGAATATTTAAGGCATAAAAACCTATCTCCATATGTACTTAAAGCGAAAGAAGGCCTTGCGCTGATCAATGGCACACAATTTTCTCTCGCATATCTTCAGGCATCTTATGTCAGGACAAGACAGCTTTTGCGTGCAGCAAATGTGACAGCAGCTATGTCTATAGAAGGATTTAATTGCAGATTGGAACCATTCCATGAGGCGATACATAGCGTCCGTCCCGGCAATGGTCAACCGGAGATCGCCACATTTATCAGAGAATTATTGCACGACAGTGCACACATGTCAGAACCAAAAGTAGATGTGCAGGATCCATATTCATTCCGATGTATTCCACAAGTGCACGGAGCCACGATGAATGCATTGAACCATATAGGCCAAGTGATCGCAAATGAGCGGAATAGCGTAACAGACAATCCCAATATTTTTGTAGAAGAGGATATGGTCATATCCGGCGGTAATTTTCATGCTCAACCTCTTGCTTTTGCAAGTGACTATCTCTGTCTTGCTGCTGCAGAATTGGGTAGCATTTCTGAAAGAAGATTGTATTTGTTGATATCAGGATTAAGAGGACTGGAACCTTTCTTGACAACAAAACCAGGTCTTCAATCAGGTTTTATGATCGCACAATACACTGCTGCTTCGATCGTCAGTATGAATAAACAATTGGCATCACCATCCAGTGTGGATAGCATCATATCCAGCAATGGTCAGGAAGATCACGTAAGTATGGCTGCCAATGCCGGAGTAAAAGTTTGGCAAATTGTAAATAATGTAGCAACAGTGTTGGCCATTGAGTGGCAAGCAGCAGCGCAAGCGGTGGAAATGAAAGATTACCCCATCAGTTCTAAGTTGAGAGCATATCTCAAGGCATATAGAAAACATGTTTCTTTTCTGGATCAGGATAGACCATTGCAACCTGATTTTGAGAAAACAAAGGCTTTTTTTAATGAAATAAACTGGTTTGCATAATTGACTCAAATTTCGTTAGTTAATTTCTTTTCTATGATTGAATAATTTGAATTTTAATAAAATTTTGATGGTGAAGGAAGATTTTAGTCCCATACGTGTGGGATCCATCAACCAAACGAAAATTTTGCCATTTAAACCAATAAAAGAAAAAATATGAATCAATTAACTAAGTACCATCTACCATCTACCATCAGCAATCTACCTTTGTTTCCTTACTACCTTAACCTAAGTAATTGATACTAATCGAGCAACATATTGAAGTCATTATTTTTACATCAGCAACACCGGTGAAGGTTGATTTTATAGCTGAGATGATCAGTCAGTTGCATGGGGAGAAAATAGATGAAGATACAATCCGGCATAGGGTCGCTATCCTCAACAAGCGGTACATGGAAGGAGGGTCAGTATTTACCATTCAGGAGATAGCCGGTGGATATCAAATGCTGACAAAAAAAGAGTTTGATCCCATCATCAGTCACATTCAGAGCAACCTCAGCAAGAAAAAATTGTCCACAGCTTCGTTAGAAACATTATCAGTTGTCGTGTATAAGCAACCGGTCACCAAGGCCGTCATAGAAAGTATCCGTGGTGTAAACAGTGATTATGCGCTGCAAAAGCTATTGGAAAAATCCCTCGTGAAGATCGTAGGAAGGAGCGAAGACGTAGGTCGTCCGTTACTTTATGCAGCAGGAGATACGTTCTTGGAGCACTTCGGACTCAATGATCTGAAAGACCTTCCTAAGCTTAAAGAGTTTGAAGCGCCAGCCGAAACCATTGGTCAGAGCGAAGAGGAGTAAACCAGAACTACTATTGAGTGTTATAACTTGAGTAAAAACTAAGTATGGAATCAGAATTAATCAATAAAATAGCAAATAGTCCACTCATCACTCTTGACATGGAACAATATGCCCCTGTGATGAATTTTGCAGCATTCGACCTTAAAGATTATTTATTTCATGGGCTTATTCTTAAAGAGAAAGATTTTCGGGAAGCGCTTAAAGCCTTTGACTGGTCTCAATTTGAAGGAAAGGATCTCATCGTTTATTGCTCTACAGACGCCATCATTCCGATGTGGGCATATATGCTTGTAGCGACCTATGCAACACCCATTGCGTTGAATGTACTCAACATGGATGAGCAGGAATATATCCGATATAAATGGAGTGAAGCCATCAACAATTTGGATATTTCTTCTTATAAAGACAAAAAGATGATCATAAAGGGCTGTAGTGACCACCCAATACCACCTGCAGCATATTCACTTATTACTTCTCGATTGGTCAATTTTGCGAATTCTATCATGTTTGGGGAACCATGTAGCACGGTTCCTGTTTATAAGCAAAAGGCTATCAAAGCTTAATTCATTTATTTGAAGTTTAGATCGCTTCAAATAATTACGGAAAAAACGATAAGATTGAGAGTAATAACTAGCAAAAAAGAATTAGCCGAATACATTCAATCACTTAGAGCAGAAGGCGCCACCATCGGTTTTGTGCCCACAATGGGTGCACTTCATCAAGGTCACATAGCCTTGATAAGCCATAGCCAACAAGAAAATGACTACACTGTTTGCAGCATTTTCGTCAATCCAACCCAATTCAATGATGTAGAAGATTTTAAAAAATATCCGCGCAATGTCGCTGTGGACACAGAGATGTTAGAGGAGTGTAAATGCGATATTTTATTTCTACCTGATGTAGAGGAAATGTATGGGGAGACGGAAGAAATCAATCCTGATCTGGAAGGTCTTGATGAAAAGCTTGAAGGCGAGTTTCGTCCCGGACATTTCAAAGGGGTGATGCAGATAGTTTATTTACTTTTGAAGGCAGTTAGTCCCGATAGAATTTATATGGGGCTAAAAGATTATCAACAACAATTGTTGGTAGGTAAAATGATTACTTCTCTCGGATTGCCAGTCACCTTAAGAGCTGTTCAAATCGATAGGGAAGATTCCGGCCTGGCCAGAAGTAGCAGGAACGTTAGGCTTACGACTTATCAGAGGAATGATGCCGCTGTTATTTATAAGACGTTATTTTTGGCGAAAGAAGCATTAAAAAATGGCATTGAAATATCTACTATCATATCTGATTCCTTAGAAGAACTTGAAAAATACGATACAAAACTAGAATACTTTAAAATCTGTGATGCTGAAACTTTAGAGGATCTGGATGAATATTCTGAACATATTCCTACCGTTATTCTTATAGCTATTTGGTGGGGTGGTGTTCGATTGATCGACAACATTATGCTTTGATCAACAAAAAACAAAAATAAATTTCTTATTAATAAGGTAAAGATCTAGTAAGGACTTTTATTTTATAAACTTTTAAAAACAAATGAAATGAAAAATTTAGTGATTTTATTTTTTATGGCAATGTCAACGATGGCTTTTGCTCAAGAAGAAAGCAGACATTCCCTTGGTCCAACAGTGGGTTATAATCATTCTTGGCTTTCCGGTGATGCCGAGGGTTTAAGTGCCAAACCCGGCTTTAATGTTGGACTAATTTACAATTATAGCCTTATGGAGCATTGGGGTTTGGGACTTGGACTACTATATTCTGTGGAAGGATACAAGATAGACGGTACAGATGCTGATGCTAATGTTGCTTACGTAAGAGTGCCTTTAAAGCTGCAGTATTTCTTTGGTGAATGGGGTCAAGCATTTAGACCTAAATTATTTGCAGGTCCATCTTTGGCTTTTTTAGCAGGTGCAAAAACAAAACAAGGCAGCAATACCATAGATTTTAAAGATCAGGTGGAAGGTTTTGACGTAGGTTTGCTTGTAGGTTTAGGATTTAATTATCGTCTTAAAGATAGGATGTGGTTGAATTTTGATCTAGGCTATACAAATGGCTTTTTGGATACCTATAAATCAGAAGCATTTGATAACAAAAACAGATTAATCAATGCTAATTTGGGCGTGGCATTTGGTTTCTAAAAATCAACAATAATCACAATTAACTGCCCTAGACTATTAAATTATTTAATAGTCTAGGGCAGTTTTATTTAATACAATTTATATGAAGATTCGACTTATATTATTTCTTACACCGCTGATCATACTTTCATGTAAAAATTCTTCACAAAATAAAGAACCAAAAGACCCAATGGCGGTCTCACTTCCTGGAACCGATCTCAGTGGAAAGGAAAGTTCACTTGCACAAGGTAGATATTGCTATCAGTATTCAAGTGGCAATGATACTTTTGACATCAATTTTATCGTGACTGGATCTAAGCAAGTTTCGGGGTCAATGGTTATTAAAAATAGCGGTAAAGAGCCAAATCTAGGAACCGTCAATGGAAATATTGAAGGAGATATCGTCACGTTGATTTACAGATTCCATACAGGAGATCAGTTTAGTATCAGAAATATGAACCTGAAGGTAAGGGGGAATTTGCTCATCACCGGCACCGGTAATGAAGAAGCAGTGGGTGATTCAGCTTTTATCAGTGACAAATCAAGTATTCAATATGATGGTTTGGTGTATCACAGCGTGGATTGTAAATAAATTATAATTGCTTCACGATTTGATTTTTGAATGAAAAATCTATTAATATTTCTATCCTATTTCCTGCCAATTTTATTGTTCTTAATAATTCTATTTTATGTGATAATTAAGGATAAAAAATGGAAGAAAAAACTCCTAATATCTATCTTCGGCATTTTGGCCATCTATATTTTAATGTGTGGGTTTTGTTACTATGCTCTTTTTTTTACGTACGATAAACCAATTAAATTTAATGCTGAATTGTGGAAATCTAAGCCAAATGAACGGTGGCTTATGAAGGATGATTTAAGAGAAAAGAAATTATTGGAAGGAAAAGACACGAATTACCTTAAATTAATTCTTGGACCACCAGATACTAAATTAGATTCTTTCGCAAAGTGGAACTATCATCTAGGAGAAGGAGGAAGTATTGGTTTCTTATTCCATGAATTAATAATCGAAATAAATGATGGCGAAATTGTAAAAGTTGATTTTACGACCTGGCACTAATTTCCCTCTTTTGAGCTAGGCTTAATACATAAATAATTTCTATAGACAAACTATTTGATTGTAAATAATATACCTAATAGGTTATTTGCTAATTATGTGCAAAATTAATTTTGCGGACATCAGAACGTAAATTAACCTACGCTCAGCGTTCATAGCAAATGAAGTATAATAATTTAAAGTTAAAACTATGATTGTGAAGGTTCGGCGTAGGTTAACCTACGTCGGGGTGTCATCAAAGTTTACTTTGAATTATACAAAAAAGATGTGTATAAACCTTAGCTTTTGAGGGAATAAAGGTGAGTGAATTATATTACTGTCGCAAACTCTTCAATCGTCTTCCTTGTTCTGATAGTTTTTTCTCTGCTTCGGAAAGGCTCTTCCAGTTTGTCTGCATCATCGAGATAACCAATTGCTATGGCGCAGATGGGCTTGATATCTTCTCCCAACCCTAGTTCAAGAATTGTTTTTTCCTTATCAAATCCTGCCATGGGATGTGCATAGATTCCCAATGCAGTAGCCTGCAAGAATAGTTGCATATTGGCTAGACCTAGGTCATGTTCTGCCCAGTTATTATTATCCCCTTTGACTTCATTGGTTTTTCTTATCGCTGCAATAAATAAAACGGAAGCATTTTTGGCCCACAGTTGATTTCCTCCTGCTAGCAACGATAGTATTTTGTCAAAACCGGGAGTTCCTTTAACTCCATAATAATATTTCCATGGTTGTTCATTGGCACAACTAGGCGCCCATCTGGCTGCTTCCAGCATTGAATCTATCTGTGCCTGATTGACCTGTTTGGCACTGAAAGATCGTGGACTCCAACGTTGCTTCATCAGGTCTGCGATAGGATGTTGAGTATTTGCGATTTTATTTAAGTCCATGTATGTTTAGTTTAATTGATTATTAATTCGTTAAATGCAAAATTAATTTTGCAGACACCAGAACCTAGGTTAACCTACGTCGTTGTGTCACCAAAGTTCACTTTGAATTATAAAAATGCCGGCCATCTCTCTATCACATATTTTATATGTACAGTATGAATGACCGGCAAAGATCGGGAATGCTACATGATGTCTTTTGACAAGCAGCTTACCCTTATATTATTAAGCTTGCTTTACAAGTTGAATTTCTCCAAGAATTCTCACATCTTCACTAACCATCACGCCACCTGTTTCCAAAGCGGCATTCCAGGTAAGACCGAAGTCGGATCTATGGATCTTACCACTGATAGCAAATCCGGCTTTGGTATTTCCATAAGGATCTTTAGTCACACCAGCGAATTCGATATTCAGTTTGATGCTCTTTGTTACATCTTTTATCGTTAGATCACCAACCAGATCATAGTTACCGTCTCTCTCAAGATTGACAGCATTCGTTGCTTCAAAAGAGATTTTTGGATAGCTTGCCACATCGAAGAAGTCAGCACTTTTCAAGTGCCCGTCTCTTTGCTCATTATTGGTAGAGATGCTGTCCACATCCGCGGAGAAGCTGATCTTAGCTTCTGTAAAATTATCGTCAATAGTCTCAGCTTCCACATTAAAGCTATTGAAACTTCCGGTCACATTTGTGATCATTAAGTGCTTAACCTTAAATTGGATCTCGCTATGTGTCGGGTCTAAAACCCATTTACTTTTACTCATAATTTTTTTGATTTTAATTTTTTTAAACTTTTAATTAATTGCTTTATAATTCAGATAGCCTCCCCCTACCCCCCTCCAAAGGGGGAAAAGATATCATCATAGCTTTTACACCGCCATCGGCACCTCCATCATCAGGAATTCTGCATCGCTTTCTGCTGTAATTGTGATCGAATCAGTGTCCCAGATGCCAAGACCGTCCCGGGTATTGATCAATTGTTCATTAACAATCAAATCCCCCTTTAAGTTAAAGATGTATAATCCGTTGCCTGATTTTTTAAACTGATAAGTCGTGCTTGTGCCTTTGTCAAAATCAGCCAAATGGAACCATGCATCCTGATGGATCCACACTCCTGCATCATCTACATTCGGAGAAAGTATTTGTTGTAATTTGTTCTTACGATCTTCCAGATTCAATGTGATCTGATCATAACGTGGCGTCACATTCTGTTTATTTGGAAAAACCCATATCTGTAGGAATTTCACTTCTGCTTCCTGATTTTTATTGTATTCGCTGTGCTTGATACCGGTGCCGGCACTCAAGACCTGGATGTCGCCATTGCGGATCACAGCTACATTGCCCATGCTGTCTTTGTGTTCAAGATCTCCTGATAGTGGAATGCTAATGATTTCCATATTGTCATGTGGATGTGTGCCGAAACCCATGCCACCGGATACCGTGTCATCATTGAGTACTCGAAGCACTCCAAAGTGCATTCTTTCAGGATTGTAGTAATTGGCAAAGCTGAAGGTATGTTTACTGTTCAACCAGCCGTGGTCAGCGACACCTCTGGTGTCTGCTTTGTGCAAAACTGTATTTGCCATAATTTTAGAATTAGTGTTTGGTAAATGATTAAAACCTAAATGATCTAAAAGCATTGGTTTAAGACCGGAGATGTCATCGATGTTGTTGGCCAAAGCACTGATGCCGGTAGCCGAGGTGGCGAAGATGCCAGTTCCGAATAATCCCAGTTTCAAAAAATCCTTTCTTTCCATTTTGATTATTTTTGTTGATACAAAGATACGATGGCCAAAGAGTCATCTCCAATATGGTACATTAAGAAAAGTAGATAAGGTAGGTTATGTTTATTAATGAAAAATGAAAAGTGAAGAATGAATAATAGACGAGATGAAAGTGCTGCCAGATCAAAGTTTTGAGCTATTTCCAGTCAGTTGAGACATGGTTAAAAGTTAAGTTTGACCTAAATTATAAAAAGTCTACTGTAGGGACAGGTCGCGACCTGTCCCTACAGTAGACTTTTTATAATTCTGCACACATTGCAGCGTGGACCTCTGACTTCTAGAATCTAGCGTCTAGGATCTATTATCTATTACCTATCTTCTAAGAAACTCACTCCGCATCTTACTAAGAAATTCAGGTGTGACACCAATGTATGCGGCGATTTGTTTCTGTGGAATGGAATTGATGATGGTCGGATAGGTATTGCAGAAAATGGCATATCGTTGAGATGCGCTAAGGCTCAAGTTTTCAATGATGCGCTGACGATTGGCCACAAGGGACTTTTCAGTGATGATGCGGAAGAATCTTTCGAACTTAGGGACTTCTATGTAAAGCCTTTCAAGGTTTTCTTTACTCAGTATGACCAGTTCACTGTCTTCCAATGCATCAATGTTGAGATAACCCGGCTTTTGAGTGATGAAGCTATACATATCTGCGATCCACCAATCACGCGGAGCAAATTGTAGAATATGTTCAAATCCATTGTTGTCGATGGTATAGGCGCGCATACAACCTGAGTTTACAAAGGCTGTTGCCGAAGATATATGACCTTCGTGGATCCAAAAGTGTTTCTTTTTAATCTTTCTTGACTCTAGACAAGATAGAAAAATATCCTTTTCAGAATCATTGAGATCGATATGTCTGTTTATATTTGCTAAGATCAGTTCAAATGGCATAGTGTAAAAATCGTAAAATTTATTAAAATTCAAGTTTAAAAATTCCCAATAATCTCTAATTCGTCTGCTTTTTGATTCATTTTGGCTAAATCTTAATGATAGTTTAATTAAAAGAATTCAATTTTGAACCAATAATTAAATGTTTAAAAAAAATGAGTCCAAAAGAACTGATCAAAAATTGGGTAGAAATATTCAATACAGCTGATGCAAAAAAGATGGCAGAATTCTATCATGACAAAGCTATCAATCATCAGATCAATTCAGATGCGGTGGTAGGAAAAGAAGCTATTTTTGAGATGTTCCAAGCCGAATTCAAACTCGCGGAAATGGTATGTATCATTGAAAATATTTTTGAAGATAAAGACTGGGCCATTCTTGAATGGAGGGATCCACTTGGTTTGCGTGGGTGTGGCTTTTTTCAGATCAAAGAGGATAAGATTATATTTCAAAGAGGGTATTGGGACAAATTGAGTTTTCTAAGGCAGCATGGCTTGCCTTTACCCACAGAATAATATGAATACATTTTATTTGAAATTACAAGTGCGCATGCTCGATAGGCAACTGCTTGCATTAGGAGTACATCCTATTCTGGGGTACTTGCTGGTAGGCTTAGTATTTGTTATATTTTCAATTATGTTATTTGAAAAGACAAACTACGCTGCTGTAATTTATATATTTTTTGCAATTAATTTAATTTCTAAATTCAGCAATATTTCAAGAAATAACTTTTTAGAAAGTTGCTTTGAAAGAAATAATTACTTAAAACTTCGAATCCTTGAAAACCTTATAATAACTGCACCTTTCGCAATATTTTTATTATTAAAATCAAGCTATCTTGCCACAATTGTTCTAATATTTTTATCAGGTATTTCTGCCAAAATTAAATTTAGAAATAATTTAAACATACGAATTCCCACACCATTTTATAAGAAGCCATTTGAATTTATTGTTGGATTCAGGTCCACTATACTTGTTTTTCCATTGATTCTTTTTTTGTTGTTTCAAGCACTTCAGGTACACAATTTTAATCTTGGTGTTTTCGCGTTAGGGCTAACGTTTATGGTTGTATTCAGTTATTACTTCAATGTCGAAGAGCGGTATTTTGTCTGGATTTTTAAAGAATCGCCGGCCCGGTTTTTAAGAAAGAAAATATTTATTGCATTATTCCAAGCGTCTATTCTGACCATACCAGTTTGTATTATTTGTGCAATAATTAATGTAAATTATTTACCAATAATTTTGGCTATTCAACTCATTGGATATATCTATCTAATCGTAATTATTTTGGCAAAGTATGCCTCCTTTCCCGATGCTGTCTCCTTACCACAGACTATTTTATTGGTAATTAGTCTTTTCATCCCGCTATTATTGTTATATACATTCCCCATATTTTACAAAAGATCCATCACTTGCCTTAATCAAATACTATTATGATGCACATTCAAAATCTTTCAAAATCTTTTGGATCCAAAACGGTTTTAAATGATATCAATATTTTATTTGAGGAAGGAAAAGTATATGGTATCGTTGGAGAGAATGGTGCAGGGAAGACGACACTTTTTAATTGTATCGCCGGATTAGAGGGTTATGATGGCAGGATTACCTCTGATCATGAAAAATTAAAAGAACATTTGGGTTATTTACAAACGAATCCTTATTTTTTCTCAAAGATCACCGGTCGGGAATACCTTCAGTTGTGCTGCATCGCCAGAGGAAAAGAAGATATTAATTTTGACTCAAAGAATATTTTTGAACTTCCGTTGGATGATTACGCATCCATTTATTCTACAGGAATGCAGAAAAAACTAGCATTTACCGCGATTCTCTTACAGGAGAATAGCATATTGATATTGGATGAACCATTTAACGGAGTTGACATACAATCCAACATGATCATTACCGGCATTATTCAGCAATTGAGATCATTAGGCAAGACCATATTAATTTCCTCCCACATCTTTTCTACACTTAGTGATACGTGCGATGAGATCCATTTGCTACGTTCAGGAGTATTTATTAAAAAGGCATTGAAATCGGAATTCAATCAATTGGATGCAGAAATGAAGTCCTTTATAATTGGAAACAAGTTGGAACTATTAGGGCTGAAATAAGCATTTAATTATATATTCTTTAATATTTCCGCTTTATTAGAAAAACATATTTAAATAAATAGACCCCTCTTTTTAAAAAGGATTAAAGAGCTAAACTACTTGACTACACTGAATAAACCAAGGAAAATGACTAAAAGATCGAAAATGAGAGGCTTCAACATCTTCGGAGGTTATAATAAAAGCAGGTCAACAAAGTCTCGAATTCATCCTTTAAAAAGGCGTCGTATCATAAACACTTTGTTAATAATCGTTTCTCTATTGGTCATCATTAGACTGATCCTACCCTATGTCGTATTGAAATATGTAAATAATAAACTCGCAGGGCTGGAATCTTATTACGGACATGTAGAAGATATCGACCTTTCATTATACCGTGGTGCATATGTCATAAAAGATCTGAAAATATTAAAAACCGAAAAAGTTGGGAAGAAGATAGATTCTATTCCGTTTTTTAAAACTCCGGTGATAGATCTCTCTGTTCAATGGAAGGCTCTTTTGAAGGGTAGAGTAGTGGGAGAGATATATGTAGAGTCGCCTGATTTGAACTTTGTCAATGGAAAACACAAAGGAGAAGACATCAAACAGGATACTGCAGATTTCAGACAATTGGTCAAAGACCTTATGCCACTTACTGTCAACCATTTTGAAATTAAAGATGGTAGGGTTCATTTCATAGATAAATATTCTACACCTAAAGTCGACGCCTCAATTAAGAATATCGACATGTTGGCCACGAACCTAAGTAACGTCAACAAAAGCGCTAAAGTATTACCTGCTCAATTGGTTAGCACAGCGGATGCATATGAAGGTAAACTGTATCTGACTGTGGATTTCGATGGGCTTAGCAAGGTGCCGACTTTCGATCTCAGTGCTAAATTTACAGATGTAAATCTGGCTCTGCTCAATGATGTGCTGCAAGCATATGGAAATTTCGATGTGAAAAAGGGGACTTTTAGTCTTTATACAGAATTTGCAGCTAAGAATGGTTCTTTTGGTGGTTATGTCAAACCTACTATTAAAGATCTTGATGTCGTGCAGTGGAACAAAGAGGAGGGAAATCTGGGGCAAATCATTTGGGAGACTCTGATAGGAAGTGGCCTTGAGATCGTGCAAAATCAAAAAACAGAGACTCTGGCGACGAAACTGCCTATAAATGGAAAATTTTCTGATCCAAATGTAAATACCTGGAGAGCGATAAGTTTTGTGCTGCGCAACGCATTTTTCAATGCTTTAAGACCTACCATTGATAATACGATCAACCTAAGTACGTTGAAAGAAGATGGTAAGAAAACCTTTTTGGAGAGGATCTTTGGGAGTAAGGAGAAGAAGGAGAAGCGAGAGGAGAAGTAAGGACAATAGATAACCTGAGTGTTAATATTTGAGGGTGACAGCATAGTTTAATAAATGCATAATTTCTATTTGTGTCAACACTTTATTATTCCCAGGAATAATGAAAAATTCAATTTAGGAAATTTCCAAATTATATTTTAGTTCTTCACATAATAACATATTGAATACAAACATATTAGTTAGACTTTTTGATTTGTTGGCTTAATAAGATAGCAGAAAACTACTATTCTTCATAACTTAACAATAAATTTTTGAGAAGTAAACAATTAGCTGTACTTTTGCGTGCTTTTACAACAAGTATTAGAAGCACAAAGCTTTCGGCGAATGAAGTTATTTAAATTTTTTACACAGGAATTGGCTATTGACTTAGGTACAGCCAATACCCTCATTATACAAAACGATCAAATCGTAGTAGACGAACCGTCTATTGTAGCCATCAACCGCAAGACGGGTGAGACAATAGCAGTGGGGACTAAGGCGATGCAGATGCATGAAAAGACACACGAAAATATAAAAACGATTCGTCCCTTAAAGGATGGTGTGATCGCTGATTTTCAAGCTGCTGAAAGTATGATCGAGGGGATGATCAGCATGATTGAAAACAGAAGAACCTTTTTTGGTCACCTGAAGATGGTCATCTGCATTCCTTCCGGAATTACCGAAGTGGAGAAAAGAGCAGTATTTGACTCTGCCGACCATGTCGATTCTAAAGAAACATACCTTATTCACGAACCAATGGCAGCAGCCTTGGGTATAGGTCTTGATGTACAGGAACCTGTCGGTAATATGATCATTGATATTGGGGGAGGTACTACAGAGATCGCCGTGATCGCACTTTCTGGCATTGTTTGTGATCAATCAATCCGTATCGCAGGAGACGAATTTACTTCGGACATCATGCAGTATATGAAGCGTCAACACAATATACTTATCGGTGAAAGAACAGCAGAACAAATCAAAATACACGTTGGATCTGCACTTCAGGTCCTGGATACACCACCGGATGATTATTTTGTAAACGGTAGAGATCTAATGACAGGTATTCCTAAACAGATCTCAGTTTCTTACCAGGAGATCGCACATGCTTTGGACAAATCTATTTCGAAAATAGAGGAAGCTGTAATAAAAGCATTGGAAACAACTCCTCCGGAACTGGCTTCAGATATTTTCCGAAGAGGGTTGTACTTGACAGGTGGAGGAGCCTTGTTGAGAGGTCTGGACAAACGTATTGCTCAAAAGACGAAGTTGAATGTACATGTAGCAGAAGATCCCTTAAGGGCTGTAGTAAAAGGAACCGGTATTGCATTGAAAAATACTGACAAGTTCTCCTTCCTTATAGATAGAAAAAGTATATAAATACCCGCCAAGTCGAAACACTGATGTATGCAGAATTTATTTCAGTTTTTTGCAAGGTTTGGAACTACCATACTCTTCGTATTCCTGGAAATGGTCTCTTTTTTTCTGATTATCAGGTATAATACTGGTCAGAAGGATATATTTATTAATTCGAGTGGATTTTATTCTGGAATTCTCCTTGAAAATTACAATAAACTTGGCCGCTATTACAGACTTTCGTCGGTAGCTGACAGTATAGCTAAAGACAATGCCAGACTGCGTGCCGAACTGCGTTTTGCTACTATTGACGCCTCTTTTAAAAGAGACTCCCTGGTGGATACAGTATATCAGCAGAGATATTCTTACATTTCAGCATTGGTCGTGGCCAATTCCATCAATCAGATAGACAATTACGTCACTATAAATAAAGGCTCTGCCCTGGGAGTACTACCCGGTATGGGTGTCATCAATGAAACAGGCATAGTGGGTGTGGTAAGACAGACTTCAAGAGACTATGCCAGTGTAGCATCAATACTAAGTTCTCAGACTAAAATAAGTGCTTCTATCAGAAGGAATGGCTATTTTGGATCGCTCGTTTGGGATAACGTCTCTACAGAGTACATGCACCTTAAAGACATACCGAAACACGCCGATATAATCAAAGGAGATAGCGTAATTACCAGCGGATTCAGTTCGATTTTTCCTAAAGGTATTTTTATTGGAACGGTAGAAAAAGTTGGATATGAATCCGGAAGTAGCTTTTATGATTTGAAAGTTAAGCTAGTTACAAACTTTAACAGGCTGGGGTATGTATATGTCATTCTTGATAAATCAAGACCTCAACTGGATTCGCTCACGAAAGCAATAGTGAATTGATATGGGCAGTTTGATCGTTAAGAATATAATACGTTTTCTGGTAGTATTCCTGCTCCAGGCTTTTGTCTTGGCCAGCTTTACTATAAACTATCCCATTCTGGACAATACGAATGTGATCATATACCCTATTATTATTCTTTTATTACCACTCAGGACGCCCAATGCGCTTATTCTTCTTTTTGGATTCACACTTGGGATATTACTTGATGTTTTTTACAATTCACCGGGAGTCCACGCTTCGGCGACAGTTTTGATCGCATTTCTGCGGCCTTATGTTTTGTCTTTGGTAGAGCCCAGAGGTGGCTATAGTGTGGAAGCATCACCTACTATGAGAGAGTATGGCAGCACGTGGTTCATCATGTATTCTTCAATATTGATGCTAGTCCACCTATTCTTTCTTTTTTCTGTCCAGGCATTCACATTTGTATTCATTGTAGAGATACTTCTTAAAACATTCCTCAGTTTTGTTGTTTCTATGGTATTCATACTTATCTATATGTACTTATTCAATCCAAAGGAATAAACGATGATCATTAAAGTAGATAGCAGAATTTTGACGATTCAGCTGGTTTTTGCTTTATCGGCCTTTGTCTTGCTGCTCAAAGCTGCTCAAATCCAACTGTTCGATCCATCCTTCAGGATTAGGGCAGATGCTACAGCTATTGAAAAACATGTAGTTTATCCTGCCCGCGGTCTCATTTATGATAGAAATGGCAAATTATTGGTGAATAATGATCCTATGTATGATCTTATGGTGACCTATAATTCCATTGACCCCAAGATGGATACGGCCAAGTTTTGCAATATTTTAGGCATTGATACTTCAACTTTTATCGCCAATCTTAAAAAAGATTGGGCGAGTAAAAGATTCTCAAGGTCAGTCCCTTTTCCTTTTATTAAAAAACTTTCTCCAGTTACCTATGCTCAGTTGCAGGAATCACTTTGGGAATTTCCCGGGTTCTTTCCTCAGTTGCGTATAGCTCGTGGTTATCCACATCATAGCGGAGCCAATGTGTTAGGTTACATCAGAGAGGTTGACCAAAAACAGATCGATAATTCGAAGGGACTTTATGGTCTTGGAGATTATGTAGGCATATCAGGACTAGAGGGCCAATATGAACGATTCCTAATGGGAAAAAAGGGCATACAATATGTCCTTAAAGACAATCTCGGTCGGCCGGTGGGTCCTTACAGAGATGGAACTCTTGACTCTATATCTATATCGGGTTTTGACATGATTTCTTCCATTGACTTAGACTTACAGGCTTATGCAGAAGATATCATGAAAGGAAAACGAGGCTCTGTAGTAGCCATCGAACCAAAGACAGGTGAGATTTTAGCTGCGGTCAGTTCACCATCATATGATCCTAATCTCCTTACTATTAATCAAAGCCGAGGCACAGCATTTGCTGCCATGCTCAAAGATTATGATAAACCACTTTATAACCGCATAGCTCAGGCTAAGTATCCTCCGGGTTCTATCTTTAAAACTGTCATAGGCCTGGCTGCAATGCAGATGGGCGTGCTGACTCCCAACAGATCCATCGCATGCGGAGGTGCATATTATTACCGAGGAGGCAGGATCAAGTGTCACCATCACCCTGCACCTATTAATGTCTCACATGCACTACAGTATTCCTGCAATACTTATTTTATCAATGTCCTCAGAGACGCAGTGGACAAATATGGATTTACAAAGCCTTCAATAGGGTTGAGAGAATTAGACGAACATCTTTTCGATTTTGGGTTAGGTCACAAGCTGGGTACCGACATGTTACATGAGACCCGAGGCAATATTCCTACAGCAGAATATTATGAAAAAATCTACGGAAAAGGATGGCGGTCTACTTATATGATGTTTATAGGCATCGGCCAGGGAGAGATTCAGATGTCCACATTGCAGATCGCTAACCTTGCCGCTATTATAGCCAATAAGGGATACTATTATATACCACATTTGATCAAAGGGTTTAAAAACAAGGAATATCTAATTCCTGAAACTTTCAGGGTCAAGCATCAGTCAGGTGTAGATGCTAAATATTTCACTCCAGTCATAGATGGAATGGAGATGGCGGTAGCCAGTAAATGGTGTGGATGGAGTACGCCGATTCCGGGAATCGTTTTGTGTGGAAAGACGGGTACATCACAGAATCCACCCTATGAAGACCATGCGGTATTCATGGCATTTGCTCCTAAGGAGAATCCTAAAATTGCTATTGCCATACTTATTGAAAACGCCGGCTTTGGTGCACAATCTTCTGCACCGATTGCCTCATTGATAGTAGAGAAATATCTCACCGGTAAAATCGAAGCACCTTTCCGGCTAGCACGTGAAAAAGAAATGAAAGCCAAGAATCTTCTTGGTCCACCTAAAATGGCAAAAAAATGATCATATCTTCTATAGTTGCAGTAGCTGAGAATGGCGTGATTGGCTTGGATGGAGATATTCCTTGGTATCTCTCATCTGACTTCAAATATTTTAAGAAAACCACGATGAACGCTCCCATCATCATGGGTAGAAATTGCTTTGAATCTATAGGTAGACCATTACCTAAGAGACTTAATATTATTATTTCAAGAGATCCATTTTATGTGGTGAGTGGCGCATTTGTAGTACATAGTATTAATGAAGCTTTGGAACTTGCTTCAGAAAATTCGCCTGAAGAATGTTTCATTATAGGTGGAGGAGAGATCTACAAGCAAACCATTCATCTTTGGGATAAGCTATACTATACTGAGGTCCATATGACACCTGAAGGAGATACTTTCTTTCCTGAGGTCAATTGGGAAGAGTGGTCGCTTATCTCCAGAACCTATCACGAAAAGGAGGAAAAAGATGATTGTGACTGCACATTCAAGGTTTTTATTAAACGAGAACTTCAAGATAGTAATATTCCATCAGGACATTAGATTGAATTGACATCACAATTGAATAAAGGCATGTCAGCAAAGCTTTATACGGCACAATGCTGGTCAATTAATTGATTTTTTTTAGTTAACTGGAATAAAAAAGGGGATTTACTGTAAGCAAATCCCCTTTTTACTTCAAACTAATATTTAATTACCAGAAGAGAATTTAACTAATCTGATTGTTTCATTAATCTGCTCTCCTTTTATTTTTACAATATAGACGCCATCTGTTAGATCACTTCCTCCTTCAAGAGCAATGTCATTTTTTCCTTTCACAGAAAAGACATCCTTATTAATTAATTTATTTCCCTGTAGGTCATATACCGCGATGTTTACATCTACAAAAGCAGAAGCTATAAATTGCACATTGACATTTTGATTAAAAGGATTTGGATATGCCTTAATTTCTTTAACACTATTAGTTGATTCGCTAATAAGACCATTAGGGTTGACAATAGTTATACCATAATCTTCTACTTCACCGAATTCAAATTCCTCACAAGAAGTAGCATAGCCGTTGCGTTTCATCTGAATTCTCATCCACGTCTTGCCATTCAATGCCGTATTAGGTACATAGAATTTAAGTTTAATTGGTTCAGTATCTATGGTTGTAAAATTCAGTATCTTTTCACTGGCTTCCTGAAAATAACCATCTTGATTGTAATCGATCCATACCGTCCAAAACTCTTTGTACGGGACAATCATTCCAGCTTGTACTATTAAGGTATAAAGTTCATTTGCATTAAGAGTAGTGCGCTTCTTGAGAAAGTCGCCATATCCACCATTTGAGCCACTTTCATTACTTATGGTATTCAAATTTACATAGTTGATCCATTCATTACTTGCATCATCTCCGCTTGAAGCACAGTATGGGTCATCACCACCGGAATTGCCTAAGGTTACAAATGTCACTGTTGAAGTAAAGTTGCTGGATATAGATCCACAGTTAGCCCTTACAGATACATCATAAGAAGTACTTTCCTGCAACCCTGAAAAATCAACAGAAGTCGCATTGATAGTAAAAGTATTCCAATTCGGATTAGAAGTTAATTTGTAACGCAAGCTATAAGAAGTAGCACCACTGACAGCCGTCCATTTTACGCGAGCTGAATTGGTAGTAATATTCTCCGCCAGCAAACCCTGTGGTATGTCACAAGCATTACCTGTAGTAAAGCTGATTATTGTACCATAATCAGAATTTTCATTAGTGCATATAGTTTTAACATGCACCTGATAGGTCGTCCCGGACACAAGGTTCGTTAATAGCTTTGATGTGGTTGGCTGAGGAGGCAGCGTGATCCACGTTCCTCCGGAAGGTTTATATTCCATTTGATAAGCAGTAGCAGTCAAGGCATTATTCCAGCTGATCAAAGCAGAATTATTAGTGATGTTACTCGCTGTTAGGTTTTGTGGAGCTTCACATGGGGTGCCACCACCGGTAGAACAAGTACCAAGGCAGGCAGCAGCGCTAACCTTGCTTCTTATAAGATTGCCCGGTAATGTACCGAACCCGTTGTTAAAATTAATTCCATAACTGGTCAAGTGACAATAGCTCATGATCGTTCCTCCTCCCGTCGGTGCAGGTCCTGCACTGCAACTACCTTCTACAGGATAGCAATTATCTATAGCCCCTCCAGGCCACGTGCAGCTATGGGTATGTGGCGAACCTAGATTATGGCCTATTTCATGTGTCATTACTTCTACTGTCCATGAATACGTAGGCACATTCTGATAGGTTGCCTGGATATTGCTATAAGCATACTTAAAAGAAGAGCAAAGTGAGTTTACCCAGGCGATACCTCCGATATTGTTACCACCCAAAGCAGCTAAATGCGCAAGATCACCAACAAATGTTGGTCTGTCGGTTCTGAATTTATTTAAGGCACTGTAACTACTGGTTGTGCTATATGGATCCTGTGATGTCCAAACAAACGTGCTGGATATCTGCGTTAGGATATTTTCATTGGAATACAAGGCAGCCACATTATTGTAGACTGCAGAGATATAATTATTTACATTCGCCACAGAACCTTTGTTAACAAAGAGTGCATAGTCACATTCTATATATAGCTTAACACACTTGTCATCTCTTTCTACGATATCGTTCAGATATTTTTCTACTTCCTCTTGATAGTTTTCTGGTTCTTCTGTATTACATATATTTGGATTATGAACCAAAAGGTCTTTATCAGAATAGATAAGATAGCGATCTGACTTTTCTTCTCTGTTTAAAGTAATATTACCCAAGGATTCAGATGATGCCATACCTATCACTTCGTCATTAAAAAAGCTCAATGCCACTAAAGAGTTATTGTCGCCATCTATGATACCCCTGTAGAAAACACCGGGACTGTAATTAACAGGTTGGTCACCAGACTCACTGGAATATGTAACAAACCCTTCTGCGAGAACATCAACCTTTAATAACAGAAGTTTAACCATTGTATTATTAAATGGTAAAGTCAACTCCAGAGCTTGATTCTTTTCGGAAACGATTTGTTTTAAAACATCCTTTTTTAAGGACACATTTGTATAATTGGAAATAACCGCCGGGTCAAGATTGCCCTTTGACTCTAGTTTTGAAAACAAACTAAAAGTCGAAAACACTGCACTTTCACCTTGTTTGTTCAAAACGGCTCTGGTGACAGGCTTTAAGGTCTTAATGTTAAATTCCTGACCATATGAGGAGGAATATAAAAGAGCGCATAATAAAAAAAGCGCCAAGGTTTTGAAAGTTTTTCCATTATGGAGAACAGACTTCATATACATACAATTTAAAAAATTAATAAGGTTGTTTTTGGATAATGAGTCTCCTCTGATATCCGATCTATTAAGAGATGAAATTGTAAGTGTGGAAAAATGACAGAATTATGAAAGTTAACAAAGCAATCAATTTTAAAGGTCGATTGAAATTTGTTAAATTCTAATCCTATTTAGTTAAGTGTTGCAAATTAAAGATATTTTTCTCCCTTTACAATAATTAAATTGTAATTATTTTAAAAAACATTTCTTTTTCTTTATTACACGTTTTAAAAAAATAAAATATGTCGCCTTTTTGTGCACACTTTGGCTGTACATATGATATTTTATTGAATATTAAGGCATGATTAAGTTTTTTGCCTTCCTCTTCAAATATAAAACCTGCAATCAAAAAATCAATAATAATTTACTACTCTTATCTAAATAACACATTGAATGGATTCTTCTATTGTAAAAAAGGTACAATAGATTTGCTCTATTCGCTTGTGTGATTGATGTGTTTCTATAGATTCAATAAGTGACCGCAATGAGGAAAAATCAAAAATGATATTAATAGTGTAAAAAGTGCATAGTGCGAATTGGTTATTGTAAGCAGCTAACTATCAACATGTTATATCCTTGTTTATAATTATTATATATATTAAAAATACTAAATGTTTTTTTATTCGTATTGAAATGGAATCTTATTTCTTTGAATAATATTACTTCAGAGGTGTTTAAATTATAGATTTGCTTGGCTTATTTCTATAATAATCAATCTTATATTGAAACATTTCAGCCATTTTTTCTGCCCGCCATTTAGCCTCAATAACTTTTTCTCCAGTAAAATGAACGTCAATATTTTCATAAAAAAGGGCCAGCCACCGCTCAAAATGCTCCTTTTCTAACGGGAGATCTGCATGAGGTGCAAAAGGCGACCCTTGGTATGTATGTTCATTGAGTAGGACTGTTTGCCAAAAACGCACCATCTTTTCCAAGTGCTCCGGCCATCGACCTTCTATCCGTGAATTAAATATTGGACCTATCAACTCATCCGATTGTACCTTTTCGTAAAATGTATGAACAAGTGTCCTAACGTCCTCTACTGATATTATTTCCATGACTTTATAGTGATTTAAATATTGGATTTGTTATAAAAGTATGATCTGATAATGAAACTAGGAAGGCCTTAAGTTCATTTTTTTCTTGTGTTGAAAGACCCAATGGGCGGATCAATTCGCTTTTGTGGAGATGATCTTTTCCTCCACTGTTATAGTGATTCAGGACATCCTCTAGTGTATTCAGTGACCCGTCATGCATATACGGTCCAGTATATGCTATATTGCGTAATGTGGGAACTTTGAATAAGGCAATGTCATCGTCATTTCCTGTCAATTTGTAACGACCTACATTCTCATATTCCTGATATAGGCCATTATTCTCAAAGGTATAATTTGTAAAATTAAAACCGCCATGACAATCAGAGCAATTAGTCCGATTGCTGAAAAACAAATCCATCCCCTTCTTTGCTTCCTTACTTAAAGCATTCGGATCTGACTGAAAGTAATATTTGTCATAATCGCTATTGCCGCTGATAAGACTTCTTTCAAAACACGCCAAAGCTCTAGTAATGACAAATGGGTCCGGAATTCTACCGTATGCTTTTTGAGCCATTGACACATAGGTAGCATCAGATCTCATTCTATCAGCAATAAGTAAAATATTAAAATCAAATTCTACATGTTCTTGAATTGGCACCAGGACATGCATCTCTAGAGTGGCCACCCCCCCTGCGCTCGTATAATATGGTTGATATGCTACATTGGTAAGTGTCGGCGCGTTCATGGTAGTAAAATTACCTGATGTACCGGCACTAAAATTAAGATCGTCACTAAATGCCATCGCTGAATTATGACAAGATGCGCAGCTTAACGTGCTATCCTTTGACATTACTTTATCATAAAATAGTCTTTTGCCCAATAACCACCTATCTTGATTGTATTCATTATCCTTTGGTTGGATGATATTGGGAAAACCTTGCGGGATCTCCATCAATACGGGATAAACAATATCTTTAGCTACATCTTCTTTTTGGCATGAAACGATTGCGATGACAAGGACAAGCAAATAAAGAAGGCTCTTCATAAATGCCTTAATTGAGCATGATTTTTTTAGTGCCGGACAGCTTTCCATCTTTATATATACTAATGAAATAAGGCCCTGCCGGTCTGCCATTGAGATTGATATCTGCAGAAAAAATATTCAAATCTTGCTCCAAAACATTTTGCCCCTTTTGATCAATGATCATTAATTTCAAACTTTCAGTTGGCAAAAAATGAGTTCGAAGATGTACAATTCCGTCTAATGATGGATTAGGATATATAACCATCGGAACTTCTTTTCCTGCGCCAAGATTAGAAGCAGGAACTGTGGCAGAGGAAAATACCATATCCTTAAAATTGCTTATTAAATCTTTTGCAAATTTTGCAGTGCCGTGGTATATCATACCAGTACTGGCATCCAGGTCTTCCAATGCACGGGTATAATCTGCATTGATGTCTACTGAGATCTGCCCATTTATTGCGGAGGTTTCTGTATTCAAGACGATTTCATGATAGTTTTCATTGCCCAAGGCATGGATCTGAAAAATCTTATCCTGATCCTGTCCTCCTAAACCCTCCAGGGCAATAAAGTTATATCCTGAGGCCCAACCCCAATGCATAGCAGGGTCTTTTGGAGCTAGAGGATGATCATCTTTATAACTGGCTGGATCAGCATTGTTATGTCCGGGATCGACCCCAATATGGAATTTAATTTTTTCAAGGTTTGCGATATTAAAAGCACCAAGGTCTATATTGGTAGCATCTGAAGCATTTACAAGAATGTACAGATCGCTGACTAGAGTTTCTTGCCCACCATCATGAATCAAAGATATTTCTGAGATATAGTATTCCAATCTTGTCAACTGAAATGGTGTATTTATATTATTGTCGGCAATCTTTTCTAATTCAAACTGCTCAGAGGCAAGCTTGTGGTGAATATTAAAAAGCACCTGGCTTTGGCCGAATACTGAACTTGTAAGTAGCACACAGCATACCAATAAAATGTATTTAATAGTCATGAATTTCGGCTTATTTTATCAATTATTACTCTTGCTTTTTATACAATCTGCTCAAAGATAGGGTTTTAATACATAAATGCAATATTGGACCAACTAATTAAATTCATAAAATGAACCATTTATCTGCATTTGAAGGAGATGGAGAAAACCAGTCATTTATAACTTTTGACTAACAGCTTTTATCTTCTCTAACTTTTTCCTACTTTTGTATTTCTAAAAATGATATACGATAATAATAAATATTGTATGTCAACAGCATGGTAAATACCTGATTACCCAACAATTACATTAATAAATATCGAATAATTATGTCTTCTATACAAGAGTTTAACGACTACCGCCAACGCATGAATGACCGAATCCTAGCTCAGGACAACAAGGTTATTAAAAGATTTTGGAGCCTCGACAATCAAACCTATCAGGCAGATGCACTCGATGTCTCTACCAAAGAAATGCTCGGACTTGTGGCATCTATGGTGCTACGATGTGATGACTGTATTAAATATCACGTTCAACGATGCTTTGAAGAAAAGCTGACGGTAGAACAATTTTTTGAGATCCTTTCTGTCGCAATTGTTGTGGGAGGGTCGATATGTATTCCACACACACGAAGAGCGGTAGAGTATTGGGACGAATTGGTGGCAGAAAATACTGCTCAATGAGTCAAATTTCTTTCCTGACAGAACTGAATGAAGTTCAGCACCAGGCAGTAACTACTTATCAGGGACCGGTAATGGTCATCGCCGGGCCAGGTTCTGGTAAGACTCGTGTACTCACCTATCGCATCGCCTATATGATCGAACAAGGTATCGCCCCTTACAATATTCTGACACTCACTTTTACCAATAAGGCCGCCAGAGAGATGAAGGAACGATTAGAAAAAGTCGTTGGGCCTAAAGGCAATCGTGTTTGGGCAGGAACTTTTCACTCTGTTTTTGCCAAAATACTAAGGATAGAAGCGGACAAAATTGGCTTTCCATCATCATTCACCATCTATGATACAGACGACAGCAAGTCGCTCATAAGCCATATCGTATCTGAGATGAATCTGGATGGAAAATTGTACAGCTCCAACATGATCCGCAACCGGATATCATCGGCCAAAAGTCTGCTCATCAGCCCGGCAGGGTATCAAAAAGACGCAGAACTGACTAGTCAGGATAAAATAAACAACGTGCCGCACATTGGCAAGATATACGAACGATATGCACAACGCTGTAAGGCTGCAGGAGCTATGGATTTCGATGATTTATTGTACAATATTTTCGTACTATTTCACCGCAATCCTGATAATGTCCTGGAGAAATATCAGCAGAAATTTCAGTATTTACTAGTGGATGAGTTTCAGGATACCAATTTCCTCCAATACGCCATTCTTAAAAAACTGGTAAAATATCCGGGTAGTGGAGAGAACATTTGTATTGTGGGCGATGATGCACAATCGATCTATGCCTTCCGGGGAGCTACTATTGACAACATTCTCGACTTCGGAAAAGACTTTGCAAACTTGCAGACTTTCAAGTTGGAGCAAAATTATCGATCTGGTAAATTCATCGTCAACGCCGCCAATAATGTCATCACCAACAACTTAAAGCAAATAAAGAAGGAGATCTGGACTTCACAACCGGACTCTTCAAAGATAGGGATGGTTCGCGCACTCTCAGATGCGGAAGAAAGTCGTAAGGTCGTTGATGCCATATTCGAACATAAAAACCGCAATCACATACCCAATGCGGAGATCGCCATTTTGTACAGAACGAATGCGCAAAGTCGAGGTTTTGAAGAGCAATTGCGCCGTGCCAATATTCCTTACAAGATCTATGGTGGAATGTCTTTCTATCAAAGAAAAGAGATCAAAGATCTGATAGCCTACTTCCGTCTCGTGGTCAATCCAAAGGATGAAGAAGGATTCCGAAGGATCGTCAACTTTCCTAAACGAGGCGTTGGTGATACTTCTATCGACCGTTTATTTGCTTATGCATCTGAAAATGAAAAAACATTCTGGGATGCAATAGATGATAATATATTGCCGGCAAAAGCTCAGAGCACCATCTCAGAATTTAAGAAGATGATCGTCGCCTTGAATCATTATTCGGAACAACATCCCGCAGATCAAACAGCCAATATGATCTTCCAGAAGTCAGGTCTTGCTATTGCCTTAAAGGCAGATAACACAATCGAAGGAATGGGCAGATTGGAAAATGTCAATTCTCTCCTGGATGGTATAAAAGAATTCGTTGAGAATGATGAAGAGTTGCTGGATGAAGACGGTGAAGTGATCCTGGAAAGAGGCACATCCATGGTGGATTATCTTCAAAGCATTTCATTAATAACGGATTTCGATCAGAAGGAAGACAGCAATGACCACGTCAATCTAATGTCTGTGCACTCTGCAAAAGGATTAGAATTCGACAGTGTATTTGTCGTTGGCCTGGAAGAACAATTGTTTCCATCTTTTCTATCTCTGAAGTCTGAAGCGGAGATCGATGAGGAGCGTCGTTTATTCTATGTAGCTATCACACGTGCCCGTAAGATGTTGACCCTTACTTATGCAACCAGTCGCTACCAATATGGCAAGGTCGTATATAATAGTCCGAGCCGCTTCCTGGATGAAGTTGGTGAGGAGAATCTCAGCAGTCCACTGCACAAAGCTAAAAACCTGATGAATGAAAGTGCTCCGCGTGCATCTGTACTCGGCTCATTTGTCAAAAAGGCGGCACCACCTCCGGCAGCGGCATCATTTGATGTGATAGCAAGTCCGGTAGCAGCCTTCGTCATCGGCGCCAAGGTTCTGCATCCGAGATTCGGCAAAGGAGTCATAAAAAACATCGACGGCTCCACAGAGAATAAGGTAGCGACAGTTCATTTCTCATCATTCGATGATGCGGATCGGAGGATCATGCTGAAGTTTGCGAAGATGCAGGTGTTAGAATAGTTAACCAGTTTACCAGTAGATAGTTAACCAGTTTGCACAGAGTATGATTAATTACGTGACTTGCTAAAGACTAAAGTGAAGCGAACTCAAATTAAAACTAATCGATAGGTAACCCCTAAAGGGGCAAGTGTAACCCTTTATATTATAGTTACAAACAGATAACCCCTAAAGGGGCAAAGAATCTTCACTAGAGAATTTAAATAAAAAAATAAAGATGCTGCTTAATCACAGCGCTATGGGCCATAGGTTCTACCTGTTTGTAAAAACCCAACGATGAGGAGAACATGCCCCATTGGGGGCTACCTAAAAAGTTATAGAAGATCTATGTTTGAAATGAATGATCACTCAAATTAAAACCTAGTCGATAGGTAACCCCTAAAGGGGCATGTGTAAGTCTTTGTATTATAGTTACAAACAGATAACCCCTAAAGGGGCAAAAAGTGGCAAAGGATCATCATCGGAGATTATATAAATGAAACCAAAGGTGTTTCTTAATCACATCGCTATGGGCCATAGGTCCTACCTGTTTGTAAAAACCCAACGATGAGGAGAACATGCCCCATTGGGGGCTACCTGTCTGCATTTCACTCTAGCTCTTTAAATATATACCACTTATCATAATCAATATTATATTTATCCAGTAACTCCATATATTCTTCCAAAAAAGTCTTTTTAGCATGATGCTTCTCCTGATTTGCGATATACTTTATAACCCCATCTATTTGCGATTTACTATTTGAAAAAGCACCATATCCTCCTTGCCATTGAAAATAAAATGCGGTAAATTTCTTTTTGTTTATAAACTCGGAGCTATCACCTTTTACTAATTCCATCAATTTAGATAAAGATTGCTCTGTGTGCAAACCAACCAACATATGAAGATGATCAGCGACACTATTTATCGCCAACATTTTATGTTTATTGTTTTGAACAATTCCGGTTATATATCGGTGCATTTCTTCTTTCCATTCTTTGGAAATAACTGATTTACGATACTTTACTGCAAATACGAAATGAACGTATACTTGTGTATAGGTGTTGGGCATAGGGATTTGATTTAATTGATAAAGATAAATAAAAGTATTTTCATTTATCTATAAATCTTTAGATAGCCCCTAAAGGGGCATGTAGAGACTTTTGCACTATAGTTACAAACAGGTAACCCCTAAAGGGGCAAAGTATCTTCACTAGAGAATTTAAATAAAAAAATAAAGATGCTGCTTAATCACAGCGCCATGGGCCATAGGTCCAAACTGTTTGTAAAAACCCAACGGTGATGAAAACATGCCCCATTCGGGGCTACCTAAAAAGATATAAAAGATTTATTTTTAAAATGTATGCGAACTCAAAATAAAAACCAATCGATAGGTAACCCCTAAAGGGGCAAGTGTAACCCTTTATATTATAGTTACAAACAGATAACCCCTAAAGGGGCAAAAAGTGGCAAAGGATCATCATCGGAGATTATATAAATGAAACCAAAGGTGTTACTTAATCACATCGCTATGGGCCATAGGTCCTACCTGTTTGTAAAAACCCAACGATGAGGAGAACATGCCCCATTGGGGGCTACCTGTCTACATTTCACTCTAGCTCTTTAAAATGGAATAGTATGTTAGTTAACCAGTTTGCACAGAGGATGATTTATTACGTAACTTGCTAAAGACAAAAGCGCAGCGACCCAAAGACCAAAGACAAGAGAAGTGCACCAGTTAACCAGTATAGAGTGCACCAGTTTGCACAGAGGATGATTTATTACGTAACTTGCTAAAGACAAAAGCGCAGCGACCCAAAGACTAAAGACAAGAGAAGTGCACCATTTTGCACCAAATATTATATTATTCGTAATCAGCTAATGCGCTAAAGCGCCAACAACCCAAAGCGCTTCCTATATCGTCTTCAACTCTGCCACCAATTCCTGCAGCACTTTCTTCGCATCGCCAAATAACATAGACGTTTTAGGTTGGAAGAATAACGCATTTTCTATACCGGCATATCCGGGCTTCATGCTCCGTTTGTTGACGATGACACTTTTGGCCTTTTCCACTTCGAGGATAGGCATTCCATAAATAGGTGAAGTCGGGTCTGTTTTTGCTGCCGGATTGACTACGTCATTGGCACCAAGAATGAGGACGACATCCGTCTTGGGGAAATCATCATTGGCCTTTTCCATTTCTTCGAGTTTGTCGTAAGAGACATCGGCCTCAGCAAGCAATACGTTCATGTGACCCGGCATACGACCAGCCACCGGATGAATGGCATAGGTCACTTCCACGCCACGTTCCTCCAGGATGCCCTCCAGTTCATGACATACGTGTTGCGCCTGAGCTACAGCGAGGCCATAACCCGGAACTATGATGACGCGATTCGCGTAGGCCATTTGTACAGCCGCATCAGAAAGCGAAACTTCCTTATAACTTCCCATTTCACTTGTACCACCACTGCTTGAGGCATTACCTCCGAAATTACCAATCAATACATTGAGCAGTGACCTATTCATCGCCTTGCACATCAATATGGTCAATAGTGTACCGGCTGCACCCACCAGAATACCTCCCGTCAACATTACTTTATTGTCATACAGAAAACCACCGAAAGCTGCTGCGACGCCCGTAAAGGAGTTGAGCAACGAAATTACTACAGGCATATCTGCTCCTCCGATCGGAAACACAAAAAATGCGCCATATAAAAGTGATAAAACAAATATGACATAGAATAACATTGGCTGCCCGGGATCCATCACCAGGCTCACTGCCAGGCCAATGATGATTAACAATAGGATAATGCTCAGGATATTTTGCCCTTTAAATGAAAAGTCTCCGATCTTACCGTTGAGTTTACCATAAGCGATCATACTTCCGGCAAAAGAGACCGAACCTATGATCAATCCGAGTACAATGATCAAGATCATACCCTTTTGACCGGATATCGAGGTGATGTCGAGGTGTGATAAATGTTGATATTCTATTAGGGAGATCAAAGCCGCACAGGCACCTCCCATACCGTTAAACAAACTGACCATCTCGGGCATAGCCGTCATCTGGACACGCTTTGCAGCCAAAGTACCGACGATGCTTCCCAGGATCAATCCTGAAAATATCCAGCCATAATTGTTTAATCCCTGACCAGTTTCGGGGTCTATGTACATGAAGATGGTAGCAAATATAGCCAGCGCCATCCCTGCTGCGGCAGCCAGGTTTCCGTTTCTTGCGGTTGCCGGATGTGAGAGCATTTTTAAACCAAGGATAAAGGAGACGGAAGAGACAATATAAATAGGAACTAACAGCATATCTTACTAGTACAGAGGTTGATCAATTTCAATTACTTAGATTTTTTATTCTTGAACATTTCAAGCATCCGGTCGGTGACCACAAATCCACCGACGACATTGAGTGTCCCCAAGACCACCGCCAGGAAACCAAGCCCCAATGCAAAATAATTGTCAGGTGCAGCCTTACCGATGACGATGATAGATCCGATGACGACCACACCATGGATGGCATTGGCGCCGCTCATCAAGGGCGTATGGAGCACACTTGGCACCCTGCCGATGATGACTATTCCGACAAAAATCATCAGAATGACGATGTAGATGATCTGCTGATGGTGATTAATAAATTCTAAAAATGTCATTTGATTATTTTAATCTATCGTTTATTATTAGATTGTCATGGGCAACACATGAGCCTTTTACCAGGTCATCTTCGAAATTAAGATGCAGCTGTCCGTCGGCAGTGGTGATCAGTTTGAGGAAATTCAGGATATTCTTACCATACAGCTTACTGGCATCTGAAGGCATAATGTTTTGTAACGAGGAATCTCCGATGATGGTGACATGATTGTATATAACGGTCTGATTATTCTCTGTTTTATCCGTATTTCCACCGGTCAATGCTGCCAGATCGATGATGACTGAACCAGGTTTCATCTCATCCAACATATCTGTCGTGATCAGTTTAGGTGCAGGTTTTCCGGGGATCTGTGCTGTGGTAATGATGACGTCGGCCTTGATGGCACTTTCTTTGATCCTTGCTTTTTGGCCTTGAAGAAACTCTTCTGTCTGCGTGACGGCATATCCGCCGGCTTGAGATGCGTCAGCCGCACCTTCCACCACGATGAATTTTGCCCCCAAGCTTTGCACCTCTTCCTTCACGGCAGGTCTGGTGTCAAATACTTCGACGACTGCTCCTAATCTCCTGGCTGTAGCAATCGCCTGTAATCCTGCTACTCCGGCACCAAGTATCAATACTTTGGCAGGAGCAATAGTCCCTGCAGCCGTCATAAACATGGGAAAATACTTAGGAAGTCGTGCCGCTGCCAGCAAAACCGCTTTATATCCGGCGATATTCGCTTGAGAGCTAAGGATATCCATGCTCTGAGCACGTGTAGTCCTTGGCAACATCTCCATGCTAAAGACAGTAGCTCCTTTTTGGGCCAGTGTAAACATATGTTCCCGATTGGTCAAGGCAGCATACATTCCGATCAGCACTTTACCTTTAATGCCGGGATATTCTATAAAACTTTGGTCGTGGATGGAAAGTAGGATATCTGCCTTGACTAAGATATCTGCTTTGGACGCTATTTTGGCGCCCTCCTTTTCATATGCTGCATTGTTGGCAAATGCCCGAATGCCGGCATCAGATTCTACAAGTACTTCGATTGATGATTTAACAATACTTGCAATGTGTTCAGGTAAGAGCGAAACCCGCGATTCCGGTTCGTCTTCCTTTAAAACTCCTATGATCATAAAAAATATTATTGGCTAAATATATGAAAATTCTAGTTGCCCATGTTTTTGAGTCCTAAAAATTAACTATCACCTGAACCCCGCATTTATCTCATCCAGCACTTTCTGCCCCGGACAAAGCTCCTTCTCCGTCAGATCATTCATCGGCCTTTCACTCATATTCAACATGCCGACAAGGTCATTGTATTCATTTGAAACATAGATCAGTCCTGTCAGGATCTCGCCATCAGCTTTTGCTCTATTCATTCTGGCAGAAGCGGATTGTTTGTCTGTAGGATCCCACTCCCTATGTAACTTATGAACGGCGATCTCATCATCATCATGAAGGGTAATGGACTGAGTAGTGCCTGTCGGCTGATCATGTACGATCTCTGACTTCATAGGTACGAGGTCGATCGAACCGGTCGCTTCTATGTGCTCTCGGGTATAATCATAAGATTTGGTAGATCCGGCATTGTTATTGAAGGTCACACATGGAGAGATGACATCTATCAACGCAAATCCTTTGTGAGCAAGTCCTGCCTTGATAAGCGGGATCAACTGTGCCTTGTCACCACTGAAACTGCGCGCTACATAAGTGGCTCCCAGTTCCATGCCCAAGGATGCTATGTCTATAGCCTGAAACGGATTGCTATTTCCTCCCTTACTAATAGATCCGGCATCAGCGGTGGCACTGTCCTGACCTTTGGTCAATCCATAACAACCATTGTTCATGACAATGTACAGCATGTTAAGATTCCTGCGGATGGCATGGGCAAACTGTCCCATACCGATAGAAACCGTGTCTCCGTCACCACTTACACCTAGATAAATAAGATCCTTGTTCGCCAATTGTGCTCCGGTAGCCACACTCGGCATACGTCCATGCACGGTATTAAAGCCATGAGATTTGCTCATGAAATATGTCGGAGACTTTGATGAACAACCGATGCCGGACAACTTCGCTATTCGATGAGGCTCGATGGCCAATTCAAAACAAGCCTGTACGATGGCTCCGTTTATACTATCATGACCACACCCTGCACACAAAGTAGACAGTGCCCCTTCATAATCTTTTTTATAATATCCGATGGCATTGGGCTGAGCTGATGGATGCCTGAAAGCAGGTTTTATATATGTCATTTTTCGATCGGTTTAAAACATTTCAGGGGTTGAATGATCCATAAAAATAGTTGCTTCTTTAATGGACATAGATATTTGTTCGGCTGTGATAGCCATGCCATCATAATTCAGCACTTTTTTCAATTTTGAGGGTGCTACTTCCAGTTCATTGATCAATAAACTTCTCATCTGAGCGTCTCTGTTTTGTTCTATGACAAAAATCTCCTCATGTCGATTAATGAAGTCAATCACTTCCGGTCCGAATGGAAAACTTTTGATTCGGATCCAATTATAATGAAGATCGTGTTCTTTTAAAATATCAAGAGCTTCTTCTGCTGAATAAATTGTTGTGCCAAAGTAAAGTATGGCTTTATTGAAATCCGGGTCTAAAGAAATGTCTGATGTGGGAACATTTGACTTTATGGTATCCCATTTTTTCTCCAGTCTTTTCATGTTTCTAACATAAGCCTGGCCGTCTTCCGTATATCTTGCGAATTCATCCTTAGAACTTCCTCTGGTGAAAAATGCTCCTTTGTCAGGATGGGTACCGGGAAGTGTCCTGTATGTGACGCCGTCTCCATCCACATCCAGATATCTTCCGAATTCATTTAGTTGGTCCAGAGCTTCCGCTGTCAATACTTTACCCCGATCAAATCTCCTACTGTCATCCCATTTGAAAGGATAACATAGATGATCATTCATGCCAAGATCGAGGTCAGTCATGATGATGACCGGCGTTTGAAAACGCTCAGCCAAGTCGAATGACATCGCCGTCATGTCAAAACATTCAGTTGGAGTCGAAGGAAATAAAAGTATGTGTTTCGTATCACCGTGTGAGGCATAAGCTGCCGCAAATAGATCCGATTGTTGGCTTCTGGTCGGCATTCCGGTAGAAGGTCCACTTCGTTGAACATCTATCAGCACTACAGGTATTTCGGCAAAATAAGCCAGCCCAAGAAATTCTGTCATAAGTGAAACGCCGGGACCACTGGTCGCCGTAAATGCACGTGCCCCATTCCAATTAGCACCCACTACCATTCCGATGGCTGCGAGTTCATCCTCTGCCTGTACGATGGCAAAGTTATTTCTACCCGTCTCCGGATCGACGCGAAGTTTTTTACACCACTTTTCAAAAGAACTCATGACACTTGTAGAAGGCGTGATCGGATACCACGAACCTACAGTAGCTCCGGCATATACTGCGCCGAGCCCACAGGCATCATTTCCTTCAGCGAGGATTCTGTCCCCGATCAGATCACGATGTTCGATGGTAAAATCTATCGGGCAGCTATAATTTGCTTTTGCATAATCGTACCCTAGACTCAAGGCTTGAATATTGCCCGGAATCAGTTTTTCCTTCTTTTTAAATTGCTCTTTTACAAGTTCTTCGAATACTGACAAATCAATGTTCAACATAGCAGCTATTGCACCGATGTAAATCACATTTTTCATCAAAAGGTGAATTCTCGGATTGTTAAAGCTGGCTACACTAAGATTGATCATCGGTATTCCTACATAGTTGATATCCTGTCGAAAATCATCCGTATTAATATACCCGGAATTGTCATAGACGAAATAGCCACCCGCACTCACTGAGTTCAGGTCGTTCATGAAACTCTGAGCATTGATAGCTACCATGATATCAATCCCTGCACGTCGGCCCAAGTAGTTTTTTTCACTGACACGCACTTCGTACCAGGTCGGCAACCCTTGAATGTTGGACGGGAAGATGTTTTTCGGAGTGACGGGCACACCCATTTTATATACGGCTTTTGCAAACAGGCCATTGGCGCTCGCAGATCCAGTACCATTTACATTGGCAAACCGGATCACCAGATCATTAACTTTGATTTGTGACATTAAAAATTACAAGCTTTAGCAGTGTTATACAAATACTTTTGCATATCCCATGCATCGGTAGGACAGCGTTCGGCACACAGTCCACAGTGAAGACACACATCTTCATCTTTGACCATAACCCTCATAGTGGGTAATACTCCGGACACATAAAGATCCTGACTTAGGTCATTGGAAGGGGCGTTCAATCTTTGTCTAAGATCCATTTCTTCTCCATTAGTAGTAAATGTGATACAGGAAGTAGGGCAAATATCTACGCAAGCATCACATTCGATGCATTTGGAGTCGGTAAAAACCGTTTGCACATCGCAATTGAGACATCGATGGGCTTCTTTGTAGGCAGATTCAGGCGTAAAACCAAGTTCTACTTCCATCAATCTGTCTGCTAATGCCTTCGTTTTATCAGCATGTGGCACCTTGTATCTTAGGTCGTTGACTGTTTGATTACTATACGCCCATTCGTGGATACCCATTTTCTGACGCATGGTCTCTACGATAGGTGCAGGTCGCTTACTAACATCCAAACTCGAACAATATAGGTCTATAGAAAGTGCGGCATCGTGTCCCTGAGCCACCGCCGTAATGACATTTTTTGGTCCGAATGAAGCATCACCGCCAAAAAACACATGTGGCAGAGTCGATTGATATGTTTCTTTATTCAACACAGGCATACCCCATTCATCAAAATCGATACCAAGGTCGCGTTCTATCCATGTAAAGCTGTTCTCCTGGCCAATAGCCAATAGGATATCATCTGCTTCCATAAAGACGACTTCGCCTGTAGAATTTAATTTACGTTTTCCATCAATGTATTCAGCGCTAACCACATCGAACTCCATGCCTTTCAGCTGACCATTTTCAGTGATGATTGACTTTGGCGAATGCAAATTGTAAAAGGGAATATCTTCATGCTGTGCATCTTCAATCTCCCAAGGGGATGCTTTCATTTCCTCAAACGGACTTCGCACCACGACTCTAACGTCTTCTCCGCCAAGTCTTCTGGCAGTTCTGCAGCAGTCCATCGCAGTATTTCCACCACCGATGACGAGTACTTTTTTTCCAATTTTATTATTGTGTTCGAAGGCGACACTAGCCAGCCAGTTGATACCAATGTGTACATGTTCGCCGGCATCCTTACGACCCGGTAAGCTCTCAAGTTCTTTACCTTTCGGAGCGCCGGTTCCGACGAATACAGCATCATAACCATGCGCCAATACTTCGGTTTTCATACTACCGACAAAAGTCTGAAAATGCGTGTGAATACCCAGATCGAGTATGTAACCAACTTCTTCGTTCAGTACAGTTTCGGGTAGACGGAAAGAAGGTATTTGGCTGCGCATCATGCCGCCGCCCATCTTTTGGTCATCAAATAAATGTATCTCATAACCAAGCGGTGCAAGGTCTCTGGCTACAGTTAGTGACGCCGGACCTCCTCCTATGAGGGCTATTTTTTTGCCATTGGATGGAGCTATCTCAAGGTTGGTATATTGGCGGACATCGTCTTTATTGTCTGCTGCGACGCGTTTTAATCGACAGATCGCCACAGGCTCTTCTTCAATACGGCCGCGACGGCACGCTGGTTCACATGGTCGATCGCAGGTCCTTCCAAGGATACCCGGGAAGACATTTGATACCCAATTGACCATATAAGCCTCAGTATATTTTCCTTCAGCGATCAACCGTATGTACTCTGGCACGGGCGTATGGGCCGGACAAGCGTATTGGCAGTCGACTACTTTATGAAAATATTCGGGATCCGAAATATCTGTTGGTTTCACTGGCTTTAATTTTAAAACAAACAAATTTATATACTACAATCATCATAATACAAAAATAATATACTTATTTTATTATGTAGAAGTTGTCTAAATAGTGGTTAATACAAGAAAGGGCAATATATTGTTTTTTCAATTATTCAACAATCATCAATAAGATCAACTTTGATAGAAAATGTTATAAATTACTTATCTTCGAACTACATCCTTCTATTTGAACTATCATCTTCAATTATTTTCAATATTGAATAAATTAAAAGTATACCATCTTTTCTGGATTTTATCTGTATGTTTCCTAATTGCATTTTACTTTTTAACAGAAACCGGCTCCAAATATATTGATCTGCGGATGGGACCCAATTACTACGTGATTTCAATATTTCAACTAGAACTTTTCACCTTGATAGCGTTTTTAATTCAGGGATTCGGTTATTGGTTTGTACTTAAAATATTAAATAAATCATTGATTAAATTTCTAACATTGATGCATTCAATTATATTTATTGGAGGTATGATTTGTTTATGGTGCGTAACATATGTTCCAAAGAATTTATATTTAAAGGAAACTTATGTCGCATACCCTGGAAGCATAGGAAGGGTAGATGAATTAATATTCACAGCAAATATACAGATTGGCGCTATATTATTAATCATTGGATTGGGTATACCAATTTATTTTATAAACATAATGGTGAGTGGCTTCAGGAAAACCAAAAGTTAAAGAAACTCTTAGTTTAAAGATTTTAATTGATTTCAACAAACTTTATTTGTTTTGAAAGTCTAGGTCTCCATTCATCCTGCCTTGCCATTGTATCACATATTTTTTCATTAAAATAAATCTGATACCAGACTTCTTTCTGAAATTTGCACACACTCATGTATGTTCCTTCAGAGTGTACCATTAATTTTAAAATAAATAGCTCTGAAGGTTCGCGGTGAGTATTAATTACCTGACTTAAACTTACAGCAGTTACATCAATGTCTTTTGCAAATGAGCTACGTTTATCATAAATAGTATCAACATATGTTGCCAGGAATTTAGAAAAATACCGCTGATTATCGAATACTAGATTGCTGATATATGCATCCATTTTCAACTTCAATTGCACAAGTTTTGCTTTAACAATTTGCTCTTTTGGCAAATTCTTCATTCGATTCAAACGTGCTTCCATTAGATTAGCCGCTTCCTCATTTCTTTCCTTTACAGAGATGTATCTTGAATCGACTCCATATTCAGCTTCATCCTCATTTATTTTATTAGTCATTATCATATTCATTTATAAGATTTAAAATTTCCTCCACCTCCATGCTTAAGGTCATTCCTGTGATATTCATACAGTATCGCTCTACATAATGCCGGGCAATGCTACTCTTTGGCCTAAGTGATATGCATGCTAATTCGCCAAATTCTAAAACTGCAATTTTCGCAACATGGGTTAATAAATTTCCTACAATTCTTTCATATTTCTTATGCTTTCCCATATTTTCTATTGAAACAGTTAATAGCCTGATATGAATTCTCCATTCTTCCGGGATGCGTTCAATCGAAATCAATCCTAAAAATTCATTGGTTTCGATTATTCGCAACTTAAACACTTCTTTCCCCTTTTCAGATTTCCAATTAAAAAAGTATCGTCCCTTAGTTATTGCTTTGTAATCTGTAATTTCCAATGGAATGACTTCTATCAAATATTGTTCTCCTGTGGACGTTGCGATAATTTTCATCATCCAAAGCTAAACATTGTTTACGTAAAACGGAAATATTTGCCATTTAGTTTACAAAAAACGGAAATTTAATCTGTGCGCTTATTTCAACTTTCTATTATCTTACTAACTTATTAAATACAACTTTCAAGTCCATATTTTAAAAACCACATTTTTCCTCCTCCTCACCATATTTACTTTACCTTTAAAAAATACAATGTCGTCTTGATTTTAATTTACTTCATCTAAACGATTTTCTAATAATGTCGAATAAGTATTGTTTTACCTTATCATGAATACCTCTTTTGTAAATAATATCGCAAGAATTCTAAAAAGCAGAATAACACGTAATGTTATTTTCTGGTTATTCACGCTTTGGGTTGTTCTTAACAGCAACAATCAGAAGGATTTTGCGCCTATTTATTTCCTGTTTCTTAGCATTACGACATCCCTCATGTTGGCGCTTACGTATATCAACAATTTATTGATCGTGCCAAAATTGCTGCAAAAAAGAAAATACATAATATACACAGGGGCATTTCTACTGCATGTTTCGCTCATCTCTTTGTCCTATGTTTTGGTACTCAAATGGGGCCTAAACTACATTCCTGTGGAACACATTCAGGACGTGAGTTTTATCTCCGGAAATATTTCTGACAAATGGACTTTCGATGTGATTATCTCTGAAATGTCCACCTATTTTTTTGGATTCATCATGTGGCTGGTGATCTTTACGATGGCTTGGTACACGCGGGATTATGAAAATAAGGAAAAAGAAATTGAAATCGTAAAACAAAAACAGACAGAATTGGAATTGAATTTCCTGAAAAGCCAACTAAATCCTCATTTTCTCTTCAATACACTTAACAATCTTTATGCACTCGCGCTAAAACAATCTGAACATACTCCGGAATCTATTCTGAAACTGTCGTCACTACTGCGTTATCTACTTTACGATACCAAAACTGCATATAATGATTTCGAAAAAGAAAAGGAACTGATGTTGGCCTATATCGACCTGGAACTGTTGCGCATAGAAGATCCGAGTGACTTACATTTTAATATTGAGACAGACAAACCTTGCAGTATTCCGCCATTACTTTGGCTGCCTGTCATTGAGAATGCATTCAAATATGGAACTCGTTATATAGCTGATCGCTATTTTATTAGTTTTGAGTTTACTATTTCACAAAATATACTTACCATCATTTCGAAGAATAAATACAATCCGACGACTGCTGTTTCATCAGAAAATGTTTCAGGTGGAATCGGTCTAATGAATCTTCAGAAACGGCTGACTTTGTTGTTTCTTGAAAAACATGTTGTGAAAATTAATAATGAAGCCGAATATTTCACCATTGATATAAAAATTCAACTTAATTAAATGACCTACCGCGTACTGATCGTCGATGATGAACCGCTGGCACAAGATGTCGTGGAAACTTATATCACAAAAATACCCGAACTTGAAGTAGCCGGCAAATGCAAAAACGTCATCGAAGCATTTAATTTCCTGCAAAAAGAAAAACCGGATCTGATCTTATTGGATATTAATATGCCCGAAATATCAGGCATAGATTTTTTGAAAAATTTAAGTGATAAACCCAGGGTTGTTTTCACTACCGCATATGCCGAATACGCATTAGAAGGATTTGATTTAAATGTCGTAGATTATTTGCTGAAGCCGTTTTCCTTTCCCCGCTTTTTACAAGCTATTCAAAAATTCATTTCACAACTTCCGACCAATATTCCAATTTCCAATCAATCACCATCGACGGTTGAAAAGACCGTATTTCTTAAATCCAATGGAAAATACATAAAAATCCACTTGGATGAATTGTGTTTTGTGCAGGGATTAAAAGATTATGTCATGGTCTGGACTACAACAATGAAGATCATTGTTTATACCAAAATGAAAAACCTGGAAGCTCAACTCGCGCCACATTCTGAATTCAAACGTATTAATAAATCCTATATTGTTAATTCAAATTTTATCGAGGAAGTCGAAGGAAATTTTGTAAAAATAATTGGTCAGGAAATTACGATCGGTAATACTTTTCGAAGTGAAGTTTCGGAATGGATTCAGAAAAATCGGCTCGGATAAATAATTCTAGTTTCACCTTGTATTGTGACCCGAAATATATAATTTAAAACGTAGATAATGTTGCTATGATTTCCCCCTTTGGAGGGGGGTAGGGGGAGGCTTTTATAAACTGAACTCCATGTTTTACTATAGATTAATAAGAAATAAATTAAAGAGATAATTATAAACATATCTCTTTAATATTAGAGATCAACTATCATTGATAATCATTAAGAAATTATGCCGCTCCTTCAAACCTTTAAATTTGGAAAACTTCATAGTTAAGAATTGTCTGTAAGGTAAAAATTACATCGCCCTGTATATCTCGCCTGGTTAATTATGCGAATCACAATCCATTATTTCCAATTTCGTCGAGAATCCACCCTATTTCACATAAAATCTTTTTCCCCTAAATCTTCCCTCCTTATATTTAAATATCAAAAACAAATTAATTAAATTAATATGATGACTTATTTAAACAACAAACCAGCAAAGACATTATTCCTGCTAATACTACTTTTGGCAATTAATGGGACTCTAATTATTGCACAACCCACAGATGCATCTTTAATCACCAAGATGAAGAATGGTAAAATGCCGGGCGCATCGTTCGCGGCAGTAAAAGATGGAAAATTGATTTATCATAAAAATCTTGGCTTAGCAAATATCACCACCGATAAACCTATAGATGATCAGACCATCTTCATGCAGGCATCTGTTTCCAAAACGATGATCGCCACAGCAATCATGCAGCTTTGGGAAAAGCAAAAAATAGATCTCGATATAGACGTCAACCATTATTTACCATTCAGCGTGAGAACGCCGTCCTTTAAAAATGACAGCATTACGGCGAGAATGCTCCTCACCCACACTTCCGCTATTCAGGACGAATGGAATACCTTGGGCTCATTGTATGTACTTGGCGATTCACCCATTTCATTGTCCAGTTTTATGCAAAAATATTTTACTCATGGGGCTACCTATTATAAGGCGGGCAACTTTTATACATACCGACCGGGCACTCAATATAACTACAGTAATATTGGCTCAACATTGGCAGCTTACCTTGTCGAAACTATTACCGGTGATGATTTTAGCCATTATTGTGATACCGCTATATTTCAAAAGTTGTGTATGACAAGCACCTCTTTTTTGCTATCAGGAATCAGTGATACGACAAGGATCGCAAGACCTTACGGCTGGGATGGGTCAGCGTATTGGTATGCAGGCTTGTATGGATACCCGGATTATCCGGATGGACAGTTGAGAACGACAAGTACGGATCTGTCCCGATTTATGACCATGTATCTGCAGCATGGCACTTATGAGGGGTCGAGGGTATTAGACAGTACGACGGTGGATTACATGCTTAGACAGCAAACTCTTGTGGAACCAGCACAAGGAATTATATTCTATTCTGCCAAGGCGAGCAATGGAGATGTACTTTGGGGACACAATGGAGGAGATGCCGGGGTCAATACTGCGATGTATTTTAATATGACGAAAAAAACAGGTGCGATAGCCATGACAAATGGGGATGGAACAAGCAGTTCGAATGCCGATTTATTAGTCAATACACTCTATATTTATGGCATCACGGTGACTCCTGATTCCAATGATGTTTTCCCGCCTTGTGAAGGGACAGCTGCCTCCTTTGAGCCGACCTTCTCGGGAAATATGACCATCTATCCAAATCCATCTGATGGCAGGATATATGTGGTGTTATCAGAAATTGGAGATGCAAGTATCTCGGATATCCACGGAAAAGTGGTGCTGCGGACAAAATTAGAAAATGGACAAAACGAGGTGATATTACCTGAAAATTGTGCCGCTGGAATTTACATATTGAGTGTGATAAGTAAAAATGGAAAAGAGCGTATGGTGAGGAAAATCTCGGTGGTGAAATAATTGCAGTTTACCACAGAAAAAACAATTAAAATTTTTATATCAATTCCAGAATTTTATACCCTAGCAAAAGACTTTTTGCCACGAATTGCACGAATGATGCTTCGCATCTAACACGAATTTATTTTTGAGAATTCGTGCCATTATTTTCGATGCTGATTACGCGGTTGTGACTAATTAGAATCAGTTTTTTGGAGAAAAACTAAATGGGTTATCATGAATTAACAGGAAATTTCAAATCATTGCGATTTAGTTAAGTCTATTTGTTTATTTAATAGATCTAGGCACGCTGAACCTTGGAGCAACCTTCAAATGAAAACTATAGATAAATTTGATAGGCATACAAAGTGCTGACAACCGATATTTCATGAATTAGATGCTGTATTTCAATTGTTAATTAAACGAAGTAGAATTATAAATCACCATAATTAAACAAAAAAAGCCACTCCTTTAGAGAGTGGCTTTTCCAGGATTAACTAATCAGAACTATCTGATCTCAATGCTCTGCCCGGGCTTGTGTGCCTCAGGATCTTTGGGCAATGTGACTTCAAGTACACCATCGGTGTATGCTGCTCCAATCTGATCTTTGAGCACCTTGTCATTAAGCTTGAAAGCGCGTTCAAATGCTGTGGGTCGGTACTCTTCGTATATGAATTTGTCCTCGGTAGCCGCTTCCGGCTGGTAACTGATGTTCAATACATCTTCTTCGATCGAGATGGTAAACAGGTCTTTTCTGAGACCTGCAGCATAAAGTTTGAGGATATATGCGTCAGCTGTTTCGATGATATTCACAGATTTTCTGTTACTAAATCTTTTTCCCATTCCGCTCTGAAAACGGCGGTTCATTTTTTCTGACATATTGTCTCCAAAATGTTTTCTGAAAGATGTCCATGCTTCGTGATTGCCCTGAGACATATTATCACAATGAAATTTTGCTTGTCTATTATACATGTTTAATGTTTTTAGATTGTTATTAAATGGTTTGGGTGATTTAGGTATTTAAATAATTATTTCGTGGAAACGAGCCTCCCCCTAACGCAGAAGCATTTTGTTCGTACCTCTCAAATGTTCTGACTTCACTTTGTCTCTTCCCGAATCTGGTGTGGGACTTCCGCTTTGCTCCAGCATTCGTCGAGACTTCGTTACGTTTCACTTCCTCGAAAAGGTCGCTTAGGCACCTTTTCTTCGTTGTTCACCCCTCCAAAGGGGGAAATACTGCTCAATTCATAATATTTCTATTTAATTAAGCCTGAGGAAAGAACGGGAGATACCCTCAGCTCTAATTATTCATTATTCACTATTCATTATTCATTTTCTAATCGGAATTATGGCAAGTTCTTTTCTGTAGGGAGCAAATGATCTTTGACGATCGTAATTGTTGTAGTCCAATTGGCCACCGAATTCATCATCATAGTTTCCGATCCTTTCTTGTGCCTGATGGAATAGCATCTTAGCAGATTTGACTGCAACTACAACAACTGATACCACCAATGCGACCATTAATACTTTGAAAAGTAGAAAAAGAACCATTGCGCCAACTCCAGCCAGCAAAGTCATACCGGCTATCTTAGGAAGCATAAAATTTATATTGTTTTTCATTTTTAATTTGTTTAAATTATTTAATTAATAAAATAAAGGCCTTTAAATAGAGGACGGAGAAGATGGAGTTTTACTTTAAAAAAGGGCAAATATTTTTTTAAAAATATTTGAAGCTTGATCAAAAGTTATAGTGTTTAATTAATTTCAGGAAGTTGTAATTAATATAAGTTAATATTTCTCTTTTCGAATTAACCTCCCCCTACCCCCCTCCAAAAGGGGGAAATTCGGGGTACTCATATTTATTGAGCATAGCGAACGTTTCGGGTAAATTTGTAAAAGTCTTTTGAAATATTATGGGCGTGCAATTAAATAACTTAATACATCATAATGCCTTTATTAATTGACACAAAGGGCAACTTAAATACTACTTTTCATACCAAGTTTGGGGTTTGGAGTTTGGGGTTTGACAAAGAGTTATGTTTTATTTTTTAATTAAATAGCTTAATACACCTTAATTCCTTAATGGTTTAATAATTGTAAATACTAGTATCAACTTCAATACTGCATTTCATACAATGATTGTTGTTTGGGGTTTGAGGTTTGTCAAGGAGTTTCGTTAATTAATTTTTCAATAACATCTTAATCTCTCTTAGTTTCTTAATGGTTTAATACCCCTCAAAAACTTAGTTCTATAATTTCAAATATTCCAAAAGCTTAATTATCTTTTCGGCCATGCCAGCCTCCGCACCTATTCCTCCACTCCTCCTTTAAAGCTTCTCTTTCTTCCGGAGTGGTATTTGCAAATTTCTCCCTAAATTTATGCATCATAAAATGGTTTCTCCCCCCATGATGCTTGTGACCACCAAAACGACCACATAGCAATTTAAATAAAACAAGCAATCCTAATGATTGCCAATAGTTGATCGCCTTCCAACCGGTGATATCCGGAATAATTGCATTCCATAAAAACATCACTACCGCACTGATAATAAATATCATCGCCAGCATTAATAAAAAGAAAACAAACTTTCTTTTACCTTTATTATACAACATTTCTCGATTCATGATTTTTTAAATTATATCTTGATATAAAGGATCCAATTTCTTACGCAAATATTTTACTGCGTAACCCTTTCTACTTACGATCGTCTTGATCGGTACGCCCTCTTCCTCGGCAATTTCTCTGAGTGTTTTATCTTCCAATTCATTTTGAATGAAAACCCTTCGTTGGTTTTCAGGTAATTCTTCTAGGGCAATTTGTAATGTATTCCAGAATTCTTCTTGAAACATAAATATTTCAACGTCATCCGTATCGTTTGAAAGTAAAACATCTTTTAATGACAGCTCACCTTCCTCTCCTTCGTAAACCAAATCATCCAACAATAAATTCTTTTGTTTTCGCGACCTGTCGATAATTCTGTTTTTAGCCACACGGTATAACCAACCACTAACACTTAGGATCTCTTCAGGATTTGCAAGGTTGCTATATTGATACCACACATCCTGGAGGATATCTTCAGCATCTTCCACGAGTCCAACTTTACTTTTGATAAACCCAAACAGTTGACTACCATACCTTTTGATCGTATCGGTGAGGTTAAATGGCTTTGTATCAGCCATTGGAGATACGGTTACAATATTCATTTTCCTTCATATATTGTATTGCAGACGAAAGAGTACGCAAATTACTCTATTCAAACTTGAATTAAATTAAAAAGAAGACTAAAATGTAGAATAATACCACGACCGCGCAAGCAGCATCGGAGATAATGCACGAATAATCACATACCATTTAAATACATCCTAAAAATTTTGGCTAATCTTTTGTAATATTCGCTTAAAAATTAAAGCATCAGCTTTCCACAAAAACCATTCGTGTATCCGGCGCAATAAAATTCTTGATTCGCAGAATCAGGATAATAAATTTATGCCTCGAGCAGGAAATATAAATAAAACATAGTGTAAGAATTGACCCTTTATTCCAATTCTATTCATCTATTTTCGTTGAATTTTGGGTGGCCTTTACAGAAAGTACATATTTCATGACAGCATCCTTTTCTATATCATTTAACTCTGCAAGCATCGCCATATCATCTACTATAATATGCCAGCTTTCTTCGGTTCTTGCATAAATACTTTTTTGTTCATGACAGCCTGTGCAGGTTACATTGAATAATTCATGACCGAGACGAAGAGTTTCAATTGTGATGCCCTGATACTTTTCCTGCATGGCCATCAATTGTTTTTCACCCGGCGCAGAAACAACCTCATAAGGAATGACGAAAGTAGGTAAGCCTTGATTGGCAGCCGGGCTTAGGATGCTCATTCCCGAAAGGATGGTGGGTGCCGGCTCGGTTGGCTTTTCCTCAGGTTTTGATAATTGCTTCACAGCAGTGGTTTCTTTTTTTTCATCGGGTTCGGGTACCGAACTAGCAACCATAGTCTTTCGGGAAGTATTGCACGCGAGGAATATATTCAAACAAAATATGAGTGTAATTATGTATTTAAATTGCATTGATATTATTTTATTCGATAATTAAAATGATTATTTATTTCGAAAAAAACCAGTGAAATCTACTTTTAGAAATCGCTGGTCTAAAAAACTTGATAATTTCTGTATATTTTTCCGCATATTCATTTTCTCACCTTGTCGCCTTTTCTCTCTAACATCCATTCAGGTTGAGCAACCTTCGCTAAGATTTTGAATATGAAAGGTAAGCGATTTCGGAGCTCGTAACTTTCAGTTAGCTAACAAAGTTTGATGAGTTCCCAAACTCTTGATTTTACTAATATTCCGCCCATTTATTATATATTGTTGTGCGTTCGTTTTCTTTTAAAACTTTTTATCAAATGATTTTCCGTTGAATATATATACTCCACCGCTTGCCATCCCAAAGAGTAAATTATTTCTATTGTCTTTATATATTGACCAAATCATTGGTTTCGAAAGTCTGCTGTCGATTGTATAGTTAGTCATATTTTTGCCGTCATATTTCCAAGCGCCTGTATCTCTATCACCAAACCAAATATTCCCTTCTGAATCTTCTTCAATTACAAAAACATGTTCAAGTGTTCCGGCAGGAGAAAGATTTCCATTTTTACTACTAAAAATGTTAATAAGCCCATTCTTATCAGAAAAATTTATTGCTTTCTCGTTCTCCATTAGTAAAACACCAATTCCATTATTACCTATCCAAATCCGCCCTTTTGAATCTGCCAAAACACTTCTTATATGCAAGTTTTCATTCTCTTTTAATTCCAGTTTTTCATGGTCAAAACTTTTCGTATTTTTTCCATCATACATAAATAATGCATTGTAAGTGGCTATCCACACCTTACCGTCGGTTCCTTCCGATATATCAGTTACACCATATGAATTATTGGGGTCGTTTGTTTTGGGTTTTGGAAAAATTAAATAGTTCATTTTTTCTCCATCAAAGCGATTTATTCCGTCTTTTTCACCTGCATTAAACCATAAATCTCCACTGGTTTCATTCCATTCCAATTTTGGGACGTCAGTTTTATATGAATAATTAGAAAAATCTACTCCATTATATCTACTTATTCCGTGTGCAGTTCCAAACCAGATATTTCCATTTTTATCTTCTTCTATTGAACGGATTTGATTATCACTTAGCCCCTCCTTAGTTGTAAAGTATTGAAATGTTTTTCCATCATAATAGCTTATGCCTTCATTATGACTTCCAAACCAATAATTGCCTTTGCTGTCTTGAAAGATAGCACGTATTCCAGAAGTAAATTTTAAAATGTCGGCTTTGGGAGTTCTTGAAAAATGAGCTTTAGTTACTTCCTTTTCGGAAGATTTCTTTTCAACGCATGAAAAGGTTAGTGCCATTAAGAATATTAAGTATACCAAGTTATTGTTTTTTTTATTCATGAATTTATTTTAAGAATTTGTCAAACGAACTACCATTAAATTTATAAACTCCTGCATTATGTGTCCCAAACCAAAGAACTCCTTGTTTGTCATTGGAAATTGTGAAAAGATATACATTAGTTTCGCCATCTTTAATAGGGTAATGAATAAGTTCTTTTCCATTATATTTCCAAACACCATTCTCATATGTAGCCAACCAGAAGTTACCTTCATTATCTTGTGTTATAGATAGAAAAAACGGAAATTCCCTTTCATTTTTTTCGTTAATATACCTAATTCCATTTTCCTTCTTAAAGGATATGCTATTGCCATTATTGGTTACTTTGTCGTATCGAAATCGTGTATTGTTAATCCAAATAAAGCCATCTTTGTCTTCATAAATAGCACGTGTTCCAAAATCCCCAACATTAGGGGTTGTCTGTGAGCAACGGAATACTATGGATCAATTCTAAAATAACATACCGACTAGCACTTTCTTTCTGGTATTACTACATCAATTATTTAGTAGCGACTACCTGAACAGCATCGCTATTTTGAACAATTTTTCCAGCGCATTTAATTTCATCTTTCTTGCCAGAACAAGACTTTTGTGCCAATTTTGATGAGCAAGACATTGGGTTTTTGCCGGGTATTTCCAAAGATATTGCAGAGTTGCAAGTTTCAGATACTGAACATTTAGCGACAGTTGCACAAGAAGCTTTAGAAACAGCAACACATTGATTTTTATTTAGTAAGTTGGAAATACTAAACGCAGTTGAATTAGCTTGACAACCGTCTTTTGAAGCTACTTTTAGGTTGCTTTCATCGACTTTTTTAATATTTGTGTTGTCACCATTGTTTTTGAAAGAGATAAACATTAGAAATAAAAAGAAACAAATTTGCGCGTACATAGACATTTGTTTTAGTTTGTGAAAAAATTATTTGGATCAAATTTGGTACAGAATATGAATTAATATTCAGAGCTTCTTTTGATTTGACAAAGATATGTGAGCCCGGCAGGCTATGCTGTTACCCAGCAGTTATTATCCTGTTAGTCACTTGTTAAAAAAAAGTCCGCTCATATATAATTGCGTAATTTTGATTCCTTAATGAAAATAGATCGTACATATATCTTCGTCACCCTGTCGTCAATAGCGTTGCTGCTTGTGCTTGCTATTCAAGTCAATTATCTGCTAAATACAGCTCAAATCAAGGAACAATTATTTAATGAAAAGGCCAATATGGTGCTCGATAGAACAGCACTAGCGCTAAGTAATGATACCGCCACGATTAAGAATTTTTCTCTGATGGGAAGTGAAAATGAAACAAAAAAAATTGATTCATTATTTAATCATTTCTTAAAAATATATAATTTCCATATTGATTATTATTTTGAATTAAAAACGTTATCCGCTGCAAATAGTCTTCAAATTCCCAATGTTAGTAGTAAAAGTGAAAAACCTGTAGAAGATTTAAAAATTGGAACGATCAAAAACACCAATGAAGAGGAAGCAGGGTGCTATCAAACTTGTCTTCCTGCAGAAGGTGGAGGGGACAAAATGGAACTGAAACTCGTCCTTCCTGACAAAGCTCAATTTATCCGCGCCGAAATGGGTGTGCCTTTTATTACTTCTGTCTTATTAATTTTATTGGTATTGGTGATGTCCTGGCGCACCATTATGTCCTTGCTTAAAGAGAAAAAAATTTCGGAGCATACCACGGATTTTTTGAACAATATGACCCATGAATTCAAAACACCCCTGACCAATATCGCCCTCGCTGGAAGAATGATGTTGCGGGAGAATAATGTCGCACGAGAGGAAAAAATTAAACATTATTCCGGAATAATCCTGGAAGAAAATGATAAACTTAGGCTTCAAGTGGAACAGGTATTAAGCATGACTGCTCTGGAACGTGGTGAGATTCCACTTCAAAAGAAAGAACTCGATCTTCATGAGTTGATCAGCCATTCATTAAAATGTATGGGTCTTCAGATCGAGCACAATGATGGCAATGTAAATATTCAGCTTGATGCTGAACATTTTGAGATCATGGGAGATAAAAATCATTTGACTAATTCACTGTGTAATCTCGTGGACAATGCTATTAAATACTCAGGGAATAAACTTGAATTGTCGGTTCGTACCTACAATGCGGGGACAAACTTAGTGGTAATTGTTTCTGATAAGGGCATTGGTATCGATAAAGAATATCAGAAAAAGGTATTTGAAAAGTTTTTCCGCGTTCCGACCGGTGATATTCATGATGTAAAAGGTTTCGGCCTTGGCCTTGCTTATGTGCAAAAGATCATCCAAATGCATGATGGCAATATTGAGTTACAAAGTAAAAAAGGAGAAGGCACGACTTTCACAATTACCTTGCCCTATGTCTAAGGAAAGGTTCAAAATATTACTCGCCGAGGACGATTTAAATCTTGGTTTTCTCTTGGTCGATTACCTCGATGCAGAAGGATTTGATGTCAAACTATGCAAGGATGGCGAAATGGCATTAAAGGCTTTTCATGGAAGTCCATTTGATCTTTGTCTGCTGGATGTGATGATGCCTAAGATGGATGGTTATTCCCTTGCTAATATGATCCGACTTGTTGACAAGAAAATTCCGATCATCTTTATCACTGCCCGTTCACAGAAGGAGGACAAACTAAAAGGATATGATCTTGGAGCAGATGATTACATTACAAAGCCTTTCGACGAAGAAGAGTTACTTTGGAAGATCCGTGCGGTCATGCGTCGGATACCGGAATTTAACAATGAGGACAGGAATGGACCGAACACTATCGGTATATATGAATTTGATTTTTATAATCAATCCTTGAGTTTGAATGGTGTCATGCGTCGGATTACCGTTAAGGAAAGTGAGATCCTTCGCTATCTTTCTGTCAATAGAAACAAGGTAATTAAGCGGGAAGATATGCTCATCGCGCTCTGGGGCAAGAATGATTATTTCTATGGTCGTAGCCTTGATGTCTTCATCACTAAGATCAGGAAGTATTTGAAGGAAGATCCGGAATTAAGCGTGGAGAATATTTTTAGCGTGGGGTTTATTTTTAACGTGCCGGATTGATCGAGGCTTGAGGCGCAATGCATGAAAGTAAAAGAGGATCTACAAAGTTTTATAAAGTCCAATACCCATTCCAATTTGATCTATTTTGTGTTGATAGGTATTCCTTTTGAAAGTGTTAGTCAAGGCATAGCCATAGTTTGCAAAAAGAGCGAGAGAAATACTACGGGTTAACTCTTGTTGGTAACCTAACCCTGCAAGTAAGCGCATATTGAATTTATTTACCTGGTTTGGTTGATAGCTAATAGAGATAGATTTATCATGTACAAAAGAGTGATGACTAAGAGTAGATATATCCGCAATTTCATTTTTTAGGATAAACTCATTGAGAATACCTGTTTGAAAATATAGTCCATTGCCCGCTTCCTTAACAAAAAATTGTGCAGTTAATGGAATGGATATCACCTTCATGATATTCTCGAGGGATAGATCAAGATTTACATTTTCATTATTTTGGACTGAGCTGTTTTTGCTTCTTGCCAATATTAATTCCGTACTTATATTTCCAAGGGAGGTTGGCAAACTATGCTGAAAATGATTTTCAAAATCATCACCGGCACTTATCTCATCGACCGTAGAGTAGGGAAGATTGATGTCATATGTTGAGTTGCGCTTTCTTGAATAATAATTAACTGATGCATTTAACACGATTTTTGGGCTGATTTGTTTGCCAAAAGTCAATCCAAAACTTAATGAATTTGATGTTTTTTCATTAATTAATAATTCTGTCAATGGGTCAATATATTCTCCACTAATTCGATCATTCCATACATTATAACCCACCACTGGACCTATCCAAACCTTATTTCTTGTGCTTGCTTCTTTTTTGAAAATATCTTTACTTTCTTGTTGACCCACAATCAAGACATTTTCCGGAGTAATTAAATTATTAGCCGGATCAATACTAGAAATTACATATGAATTTAAACTAGGTAAAACTGGCAATTGATTTGCTCTTTCGCCAGGGTTTATATTGATGTTTTCCGAATTTAGAGGAGTTCTTTCAGATGAAGAAGGATCTCTAGAGGATGCCGTATTTACAACATCTTTGGGTAAGGGATTTATGCTGTTTTGGGTGTTTGACTTGGTATTAATTGCAGCATTTTGCTGAATCTTGTCAGACGAATTCACAACTGCGAACTCGTTTTCTATCCGTTCCTGCCTTTCTGTTGACACCATTATACCGGATGCAGATCTTTCAGAAAAACGGTTAGATTCTAATTTATTATTAGGATTATTATTAAAATTTACTTTAGAATTTAATTTACTATTATTTGGCTTTTCATTTTGAGGTGAAACGTTATTTTCAATTAAAACTTGATTCTGTTGTTCTTTTCTATTATCTAAATTTTGTTCTTTTGGCGAAGGCGTTAAACTTCCAATAGATTTGTCTACTTCATTGTCATTGTTTCCACACCTTTCTAATTCACGTTGTAATTCATTAATTCTATTATTTTTATTGTAATTATCCAAACCCAAAGCAACAGCGGACAAAATTGCTAAACCTGCTAGTATAAATGGCAAAAATGCCCAAATTCTCCTACGTTCTTTTTTAGGTATATTTGCGTCTATGTGTTGCCACACATCGTCATCCGGTATATTCCAATCATCAGGTTTTATATCCTGATTGAATTTGTCACGGAAATATTTTTCTAAATTATCATTATCTTCCATCAAATTCATTTAAAGGCTGCCTCTATTTTATTGCGCAACATATTCTTTGCTTTCATCAATTGTGTTTTTGAGGTATTTTCACTGATTTTTAATTGTTCTGATATTTCATTGTGAGTATATCCTTCCACCACATATAAATTAAATACCGTTCTGTAGCCTATTGGCAATAATTGTATCAATTTAGTAAGATCTTTGATCATTAAGTCTGACAAAATACTTGATTCATATCCAACCATATTCTTTATGTCATCAATCGGCTGGAAATTAACTTTATTTTTTCTTAATTTCTCCAAACAGGTATTTACCATTACTCTTCTGATCCAACTTCCTAAGGCTCCTTTTGAAGCATCGAATTGATAAAGATCTCTGAAAACTTTTATAAAACCATCCTGAAGTGCATCTTTTGCCTCTTCCTGCTCAGAGAAATACCTCATACACAAGACAAACATATTTGTCTTGTACAAATCATATAACTCTTTTTGAGCTACACGGTCATTGTGTATACATTGCTTTATTTTATAACTATCCATTTCACCCTCCACTTACATAGTGCAGCTTATTGTAAAAAGGTTGCCTGGTACTCTCAATATTTTTTAATGAAAAATTAATTACATTTTTTTGGGGTCCCCAGGCAACCCTTTAAAGTTTAATCTCACTTTTACAATTATACGAACTAAAGTATTGCAAATAATTAATTAATCACAAAAAAATTAATCATGAGATTGAAATTACTATTTATCATGTTATTTATGAGTTCCCTAAGTTTACTACAATCACAAACCGTAGTAGACATTATCGTGAACTCGCCTGATCATAATACACTCGAGGCTGCGGTGATCGCGGCAGGCCTGGCAGATGCTTTATCAGGAGATGGACCGTTTACAGTTTTTGCGCCAACAGATGCAGCATTTGATGCACTTCCTGCGGGAACAGTAGCAGCTTTGCTGAATGATATACCAACATTGACAGCTATATTGACATATCATGTAGTGGGTGCGAAGGCACTATCAACAGATTTGTCTGATGGTCAGGTCATCACAACGCTAAATGGAAAAGACGTTACTGTTACAATTAATGGAAATGGTGTATTTATAAACAATGCCAAGGTTACCGTAGCTGATATTGAAGCGGACAATGGTGTGGTGCACGTCATCGATGCTGTATTGCTACCGCCCTCCAACACAGTGGTAGACATCATCGTGAATTCACCGGACCATAATACGCTAGAGGCTGCGGTGATCGCGGCAGGATTGGCTGGTCCTTTATCAGGAGATGGACCGTTTACAGTTTTTGCGCCAACAGATGCAGCATTTGATGCACTTCCTCCTGGAACAATAGCAGCTTTACTGAATGATATTCCAACATTGACGGCTATATTGACATATCATGTAGTTGGTGCGAAGGCACTATCAACAGATTTGTCTGATGGTCAGGTCATCACAACGCTTAATGGAAAAGATGTAAAAGTTACTATCAATGGCGATGGTGTATTTATAAATAATGCCAAGGTTACCGTAGCTGATATCGAAGCGGACAATGGTGTGGTGCATGTAATCGATGCTGTATTACTACCGCCCTCCAACACAGTAGTGGACATCATCGTGAATTCACCTGACCATAATACGCTTGAGGCTGCGGTGATCGCGGCAGGTTTGGCTGATGCTTTATCGGGAGATGGACCATTTACCGTATTTGCTCCAACAGATGCAGCATTTGATGCGCTTCCTCCGGGAACAGTAGCTGCTTTGCTGAATGATATTCCAACATTGACGGCTATATTGACATATCATGTAGTGGGTGCTAAGGCGTTATCAACAGATTTGTCTGACGGTCAGGTTATCACAACGCTTAATGGAAAAGATGTAAAAGTTACTATCAATGGCGATGGTGTATTTATAAATAATGCCAAGGTTACCGTAGCTGATATAGAAGCGGACAATGGTGTGGTGCATGTAATTGATGCTGTATTGCTACCGCCCTCCAACACAGTAGTGGACATCATCGTGAATTCACCTGACCATAATACGCTAGAGGCTGCGGTGATCGCGGCAGGTTTGGCAGGTCCTTTATCGGGAGATGGACCATTTACAGTATTTGCTCCTACTGACGCTGCATTTGATGCACTTCCTCCGGGAACAGTAGCAGCCTTGCTGAATGATATTCCAACATTGACAGCTATTTTGACATATCATGTGGTTGGTGCGAAGGCGTTATCAACAGATTTGTCTGATGGCCAGGTGATCACAACGCTAAATGGAAAAGACGTTACTGTTACAATTAATGGAAATGGTGTATTTATAAATAATGCCAAGGTTACCGTAGCTGATATTGAAGCGGACAATGGTGTGGTGCACGTCATCGATGCTGTATTACTACCGCCCTCCAACACAGTGGTAGATATCATCGTGAATTCACCGGACCATAATACGCTAGAGGCTGCGGTGATCGCGGCAGGCCTGGCAGATGCTTTATCAGGAGATGGACCATTTACAGTATTTGCTCCAACAGATGCAGCATTCGATGCGCTTCCTCCGGGAACTGTCGCTGCCTTGCTGAATGATATTCCAACATTGACGGCTATATTGACATATCATGTAGTTGGTGCGAAGGCGCTATCAACAGATTTGTCTGATGGCCAGGTGATCACAACGCTAAATGGAAAAGACGTTACAGTTACAATTAATGGAAATGGTGTATTTATAAATAATGCCAAGGTTACCGTAGCTGATATTGAAGCGGACAATGGTGTGGTGCACGTCATCGATGCTGTATTGCTACCGCCCTCCAACACAGTGGTAGACATCATCGTGAATTCACCGGACCATAACACGCTTGAGGCTGCGGTGATCGCGGCAGGATTGGCTGGTCCTTTATCAGGAGATGGACCGTTTACAGTTTTTGCTCCAACAGATGCAGCTTTTGATGCACTTCCTCCGGGAACTGTGGCTGCCTTGCTGAATGATATTCCAACATTGACGGCTATTTTGACTTACCATGTAGTAGGTGCGAAGGCACTATCAACAGATTTGTCTGATGGTCAGGTCATCACAACGCTTAATGGAAAAGACGTTACTGTTACAATTAATGGAAATGGTGTATTTATAAACAATGCCAAGGTTACCGTAGCTGATATCGAAGCAGACAATGGTGTGGTGCACGTCATCGATGCTGTATTGCTACCTACCTTAAGTGCAAAAGAATTGAATGTACATCCATTTGAAGTTTACCCCAATCCGGTAATAAGCTCTATGAAAATACAAATGTCCAATAGAGCCACAAATATTGATCAAATTGAGATCACGAATATGAATGGAATTGTAGTTTGGACAGGATCATCTGAATCACTTGAGAAAGAGATCAATTTATCTAAGTTAAGCAGCGGCTCCTACGTAGTTAAAATTAAAAATAAAGATGGTGTAGGAATTAAGAAGTTTATAAAGATATAGTCATTATTTTTTTGGTAATACTGTGGCCACTTCTGATAAAAAAGGAGTGGCCTTTTTTTGAATTATAAGTAATTGGTCTGAAATATTTTATAAAAAGGTATGATATGGTAAAAGAGGGGTGAAGTTATTTTCTATTGATTAATACGGGTATTTAAAATGATGCAAATTTTACTGTAGTCATCCTGCAAACTTAATATTTTAAGCGATACTTAATGTTTATTCAAAATGCATTTAGTGTGTTGTATGGCCACTTTTAAATAAGACAATTCAAACTACATTTACGCCAATTCAATACAAAAAAGTATTTTTTCAATTAAGCTTAAACCATATTTAATATGCTTTTTTAACTGGAAAAATTATTTTATGCGTTGATCAGATAAGTTAAAGAGACTAAAAAATTAACAAAAACCGATCATTTATGAACATTTTATTCTATTTTTGCATTCTATTTGTTTGCATTGGATTAATACTTAATTCTTTACATATTAACCAATAGAGCCATTTTATATTAGCCGGCATCACTCTTTGCATTTATTTACTTTATAAACTAACTCCTCATGCAAAGTAATTCTCTACTTATAGCGACCCTCTTTTTTTTAAATTTAACGGCCTTTCAGGCCCAAAACTCACTGGTTTTTAGTCCTACTAATCCCTCAGTGCGGCAAGGTATTACAGAAAAATTTCGCGCATCGAACACGACAGTTGCCGATATTTCTTCTATTTATGGAGCACTAATTCAAGATGACCCAATGCTTAAGATCAGCGTAGAGGGGCGTCAAATGGAATTTATGTTATATGAAAATTCCTTGATTTCAAAAGACTATTTCGTGACTGTCGCCTCAAATGATAAAACGAAGATTTTAAAAGACCTTTCGGTAAGAACATATGATGGTGTGCTGAAAGGCAGTAGTGGCCATATTACTATTACTATAGATCATGATTATTTTGTCGCCATGATAAAATTAGGAGGAGAAGAATATTTTATTGAACAGGCGACTGCATTTGACAGAAATGCTACATCAGAAGATCTTATATTTTACAATTCCAAGGATGTTATTCACGATGCAACTAAGACATGTGCTTCAGATGACCTAATCAATGCAGCACCGGAAGTTGATGGAATAGAAGAACGTTTTGTAAATCTATGTAGTGTGGTCGAAATCGCTATAGCCAGCGATGCCAGTATGTTCGATAAATATAGTAGCTCAATCACCGCTGTGCAGAATCACAATATTGCCGTGATGAATAATGTAGCATTCAATTACCTACATGAGTTTTCAGATAATATCACTTTTCAAATCGTAACACAATATGTCAGTACTACTTTTAATAATGACCCACTATCACCGAATACTATATCAACAGCTATCAACACGGTGTATGATGCTTTTGCCACTTGGAGTTTAGCCGGTGGTTTTGGTGTAGTGCATGATTTGGGTACATTCTGGACAAATAGAGATTTTGATGGAAGCACCATTGGTTTGGCAGGAGTTGCAGCTATGTGTACGGGCAATAGGTTTAGCGTCTTACAAGACTTTACACCTGATGCGGCGGGCTTACGATCTTTGATGGCGCATGAAGTTGGGCATAATTTTGGTGCAGGTCATGATACGATAGGAGCCCCATTCATTATGGCTCCCTCTGTGAATGGATCAAATAAGTGGTCAGCACTTTCAGTGACAAACATCAACGCACACCTGCTCACCAGAGCATGTCTTGCTAATTGCACTGGACCAATCAGCGCTTCCTTTATAGCCAATCCTACAGCGCTGTGCAATAATGGTACTGTCCAGTTCGAAGACAAGTCAACTAATAGCAATGCACGGACATGGACTTTTACGAGCGGGTCACCATCCACGAGTACTGCGCAGAAACCTAATGTCACCTACAGTTCGACAGGTACATTTTCCGCAACAATTGTCGCCAATGGCACCAGCACTTATTCTGTACCAAATGCTATAATTGTCTCCGCACCTCCGCCACTTGCCACAGGATCTTGTCCTTTGCCTACAGGAACGCCAGGAAGTGTCGGTATACAAGGGGTTTCACTTGCTGATATGTACAGTGCTTCGGGAACTGCAGCTCAGGATGGCAGCAGATATGTAGACAGATCTTGTACCAATATTGTTTCATTACAGACAAATACTTCTTATGACATAGGTATAGGTTTGGGAAATTGCTCTGCCGGGCCAATTTTTGAAAGCGTCAGAATGTATATTGATTACAATAATAATGGGGTGTTTGATGTTCTCACAGAAACAGCCCTGAGTCCGGGTGGAGGGTATTGCGGATTTTACACATTTACATTTACAACACCCCCTAGTCCTGTAAATAATAAGCTGCTCAGGATGAGAATTATCTCTAACATCTCCGGGATTAGTGGACCTTGCTATAATCCAAGTGATGGCCAGGTAGAGGACTTCTCAGTGATTTTCAAGGCAGCAGTTCCTCTTCCTTTAGAGTTGATTAGTTTTAACGGAGAGCAGCATAAGAGTTTCAATATTCTGAAATGGACAAGTAAAAAAGAGTCTAATATGAAGCACTTTAGATTAGAACGAAGTCGTGACGGTAAAGACTTTACTCCAATAGGCTATGTTACTCCTCTTAATAATTCTTTGGGAGGTAATTATACATTTAAAGATGATGATTTGAACGGATCAAATGAATGGTATTATAGATTGAGAATGGAAGACGTATCAGCTGCATTTGCATATAGTCAAGTCATTTTCTTAAACAACAAAGGTGTAAATCTAAGTATGGAGAATTTAGTAACAGTTAATACTTCGGATCGTCCTATTTCCTTTAGGCTAACATCTTCATCAAATCAGATGGTCACTATTGAATTGTTTGACATGATGGGCAAGTTGCAATCTAATTACACGACCCAAATTAATGAAGGCCAGAATAACATGGAATTTAATACCATTAATATACCGAAAGGGATGTATATCTTACTTGTAAAAAACAACTCTGGTGAAGAGCTTGTCAACAAGATCTTTATTGAATAAATAATACTTTTTCGTAGGGCACACGAATGGTTTGGATATAAAAAGCAGTGCGAAAGTGCTGCTTTTTTTATACCCAATTTTATATGCAGTTTTTTTCTATTTTCTTCGAAGTTCCAGCTCCATAAAACCTTCCTCGGAAATAATATTTATTAAAAGATTATCATGAACAAATTTATATTTCCAACTATCATCGTTACCATTTTCGTCAACAAAATTTATTGTATTTTTAGTTTTATCAATAACATAATCGGATTTTATTTCGCCACTCATGGTAGTCTTCATTATGAAAATTCCCTGATCATTAAACTCATATAAAACCGAAAAGATCAAGATCTCCGCTATACTTTTAAATGAAGCCATTTGCTCTTCTGAAGTTGGATTTTTAAAATTAATTGAATCTTTTGTTTTATTATAATAAACAAGGTCATCCTCATATCCAATTACTTCCCATTTCCCGACTATTTCTTGTGCAGGAAGATTTAAACTTATTATTAGAAATAAAAATAAAAATTTCATGTAGTTAATTTTATAAATTATATGAGCGTTCTAAAAGATCTAAAGTAATTACAATGAAAACAGTTTTGCTATAATTTGAAGTTTAAGAGAGTTTCAAAGATAGAGATCTTTATAAATTATGGCGCTAATTCTAACCGCCTAATTCAGACTGAGTGATATATATACTCAAAGGAAATCGGTTTGACCATTTCGAAAAAGCTTAGTTTTGAAAATAAATTATAGTAACTTTTTGACAAACACCAAACATTAAACATTGGGATGAAAATAATCTCCAAGTAGACATTTCTACTTCCAATTAGTATAGAAACATTAAATATCGGAAATAATGGGTGAAATTAACTATTCTCTTTCCAATCCTTATAAGGATTTATTGTCAAATTAGCATTGTAATACCTTTGATCATTCGTAACTTCCATACCCTGCCAATCAGGAATATCATACATTTCTTCTTCGCTCTTCAATTCGATTTCTGCTAAAATTAGTCCGGAATTTTGCCCTAAAAACTCGTCAACTTCCCAAATTTTATTGTCAAAATTAATTATGTATCTAATTTTTGAGAGTTCAGAAATTGAAAAATTATCTAACAATTCTCTCGCGTCATCTAATGGAATTTCGTATTCGTATTCTTGACGGGTTGCACCTGCAGAAATTCCCTTTATGGTCAAATATCCCTTATCCGGTGTTTGTCGCACCCGGATTGTTTTATTTGATTCTATTGCCAGATATCCTTGACGATAGACTTGTCCTGGCGGCTTGTCTGTTTTGTCCCAATTGGTATGATTTACAAGGTATTTTCTTTCTATTTCTTTTCCCAAAACATAAATTGTGAATGCTTAATAATTAACTGCCAATACTGGAATCAAACAATCGTATTAGCGAATAATATATTACTCCTAAATAATATAAAAACCTCAGTAGTTAAAATCTCTAACTATCTATTGCTAAAATGTTTTTATTACTTCTACGAATAATTTTGAAAGCTTAAGATCAGCCTTTCCGGCGGTCTCAATTATTTCTGCAATGTTCACCGCTTTTAGATTTTCAGGATCACATTCATCTGTAATTACAGAAATAGCAATGCATGGCAGCGACATATGATTAGCTGCAATCACCTCGGGCACGGTAGACATTCCCACCATGTCAGCGCCGATGATTTTGAGATGACGATATTCGGCTTTTGTTTCGAGGTTCGGACCATGAACTGCGGCATAAATACCTTTCTTTAATGCGATTCCAATCTCCACTGCTTTTTCCAGAAATAATTTTTTCAGCGCTACATCATAGGGTTCACTCATATCAGGAAATCGAGGGCCTAGCTCATCAAAATTTCTTCCTGTCAAAGGATTACCATAAAGCAAATTTATATGATCATCAATTAGAATCAAATCTCCTTTTTTAAAATTGAGATTAATGCCGCCTACAGCATTTGATAAGAAAAGCTTTTGAATGCCTAAGAGCTTCATTACTCTTATCGGAAAAACAATTTCCTGCAAGGAATATCCTTCATAGGCATGCATCCTTCCATGCATAATGAGGACGTTTTTATCACCGATAGTGCCAAAGACGAGGTTGCCCTTGTGAAATTCCACTGTTGAAATCGGAAAACCTGGGATATCAGCATAAGGTATTGTTAACTTTACATCCACATGTTTCATCAAATTATTCAATCCTGATCCCAGGACTATTCCCACAACCGGGCTCTCTACACCCTTCTCAATTAAATATTCTCTTGCTTTATTAAATTCTTCCATGTTTATTTTTAGAGTATCTTATCAAAATAGAAATAAGTACATTTCATAAATATAATAATTTTTTGTGGTTTATACTTCATGCATTCGTACTTTAGGCTATATTAATATACGATTCGAATATTTAGTCTTTTTTATTGATGAGAAAAGCACGACCGTGCTTTTGCCTGCTGCCGCCAGCTCCGTCATTTTCAATTTCCACGATCATGAGCAAATATTAGGACAATTTCATGAATACGGTAACCACGATGTTCCCCAAATTGGATAAAAGGAACGATCAATTTTTCCAAAACATATCAGCCTGAGGGATATTCTTCCCCCTCCCCACCTCAAATGGATTAAAACCCTTCATCGCAAATAAATACCAAGCACCACCAGATATGGCAATTTTTGTATCTGCTCCTGACCAAAGTATATCAGCACCATAGGATGTGCCGGGATTGCTGGCGTAAGGGAAACCTGATGCATTCGAATAATTAGTACTCTGAATAAGGACCTTCTCTATTTCCGTTAAATAATAAGCCTTTTCAGAGAACATACCTGCAATCCCAAAAGCGACTGCCATCTGACCTGTACCCTCCGGCCAAACGGTGTCAATGTCTTCATCAAAACAATAACCTGTTATTTGCGCACCATTAGTGGCAGTTTTTGCGGTAAGAAATCGTTGTGCGGTAATCAAGGCAGAAACAGGGTAACCTTCAAACATGCAATAAGACCAAGCATGTACATCAAGGGCATATAGATATTTAGGGTTTTCGGGCCAGGAGACGAGGTTTTTGTCGATAGCGTCCCAACGATTTAGTTTGAGGTAGTTCAACAGGTTACGATGAAAGTCGGTGTATCCGGTGATGGCATTGAAGGCATCAATGTTGCCCTCCGTCACTTTGTAATTCAATAAATTGTTGCTCGCATCATATCCTGAAAAGAGCCCACCATCTGTATCTTGGAGAGCTTGCAACCAAGTGCCTAGTGCAGATGCAAGTTCATCGTATTTGGTATTTGTAGTTTTCTGTTTGTAATTATTCAGCGCTATGAGTAACCATGCATTATCACCCATCCAGCGGTGTCCATTCGGAACACCCGCTCGATCTCTTAATTGTGAAAATCCGCCAACTCCTTTTTTGAGTTCCGATTCAATCCTGGAATTAAAAAAATCAAATATTTTTTCCGCTTTGGCAATATCATTTTTCGTCAGGAATACCAATGCTGCTAATGCATTGTCGTACAAGGAGACAATATTTCCATTTTCAACACTCTCCAGTAATCCATTTGGTAATTGTTGTGCATTGAACCAGTTAAAGATCTGTGTTTCAACAGTACTTGGTTTTTCAGTTCCGATGAAAAGCACGCCATTGATGGATGCCGAGACTTTAATATTTGTTGGGTTAAATGTAAAATTATTTAATGCTGGTGTAAATGTATTTTCATCGATTAAATCATTGATCATCCAATAACCCTGGGCATCTGTTGTGACCGATTTGGCATCACCATAAGCTATGCTGACGCCTTCCATGCCGATGCCGGAATTGTTGATGACTCTCCCATTGACGTTATAAGGCTTGGATGTGGTGTCTTCTTTGGCGCAGGAGAGGAGAAGGAGGAAGAAGGAATATGTTATAATTTGTCTCATTTGTTTTGGAGGTAGAGGATATAAAGATAAGGAGGATTTTTGGAAATATGAAGGGGCCTCCCCCTGCACTCCTCTGATGCTAGGGCTTATACACATCTTTTTTGTTAAGTTCAAAGTAAACTTTGGTGACACAGCGACGTAGGTTAACCTACGCCGAGCCTCACGATCTAAGTTTTTACTTTAAATTTTGTACATCATTCGCTATGAAGTGTTGAGCGTAGGTTAACCTACGTTCGGGTGTCTGCAAAATTAATTTTGCTTATAAGTAAATCAATAACAAACAAACAATTATATTAATTTTCTAATTAAGCCTTTTATTGAAAGAATACTTATGTATAAACCCTAGCTCTGGCAGAGGGGTGTTAATTTAAGCACCACGTATTTAATTTATCAACGAGTTACATATTAAAGGGTTAGAGAACTGGATGACCCTGCGTTTGAGGGGGTAGGGGGAGGAAAAGGGTTTTGTCTTTTGATGAGTATTTCTTTTCCACGGAAGTTACGAAGTTAGGCAATTATAATTTCTGCCTTCTAACTTCAAATTTTCTCCAGCACTAAACTCACCGCTTGTCCACCAAATCCCAACGTATTAATCATGATATTTCGAATTGGTGTTTTTATTATATGAGGATCCGATAGAAATGGTGCTGTAATGAATTCTTGTTTGCCAAACATCAAAGCAGCAAGCAAAATGCCATGCATGCCTGAAGCGCCAAAGGTATGGCCGGTCAGCCATTTGGTGGAGGTGATTAGTGGGCGCTTGTCGAAAACATGGTCGATGGCTCTAACTTCTGCTTTGTCACCTTCCATCGTGCCCGTAGCATGGCAGATGATGACGTCGACTGAGCCAAGACCGGCGCTTTTCAACGCCATACGCATGGAGTTTTGCAATCCAATACCTTCTGAATCGACGGCGACAGGATGTTTCTGTGGTTCTGTCGCAAAACCCGCACTCAGGATGCGGATCTTACTATGTTCATTTACTTTTTCAAGGACGGCGGTGATTGCGGCTTCTCCGAGAATGAGGCCACTGGAAGTCTTGTCGAGGTCGAGACTTCTGACAGGGTAATTGGTGTTTTCTGTAGCTTTTGAATATATTTTGAGAGCCTTCATCTGTGCCAGATTGTGCGGTGTCAATGGCGTATCTACTGCACCTGCGATGACACGGTCAGCCATCCCGGAATTGATCCATGCTGCTGCATTAAGGATGGACTGTGAAGAAGTGCTACAGGTCATGCTGTGTTCTACCTGAAATCCTTCTAATCCTAGAGTCTGAGCCACGAAGGATGCAATATTGCCCAGTGTAGTCATGGGTGAGGAATATGCCTGTACCTTTCCATTCTGCTGCAAGTATTCCACGCTTTGCTCCATGAGGCCCGATGCACCGCGTGAGGAACCAATAGATATCATTGATCTTAATCCGTCGGCAAGGGCAGCGTTGTCTATATTTTTCAAGGCCAATAAAGTCAGCAAGGTGGAGCGGTCGGCGAATGACAGCGCCCTGAGGGGAGAGCCTAATACTTTGTGTATTTCTTCGTTGGAATAAGGAAATGGAGAGGTGAGCAGTTGGTGAACCGGGTCGAATGAAAAGGCAGGAATGCCTGATGTATAATGTTCATATAGGGCAGAGAGCGTGTTACCAAGGGGGGTTTCGAAGTGGAGGGATTGTATGCCCAGATTTAATTTCATTGGTATCATTTAATTACTAGTCTTAATTAATTGAAATTCAGATATTGAAATATCCACCCTCTGAGCCTCCTCCAAAGTGGGACATCCATATGGTTTCATATTTCTCATTTCAGCTTACATTATTTAATGTTTTAAACAAAATATCGAATTCTTCCGAAGTGTTGTAGGCATGAAGGCTGATGCGGAGTCCAGCATGACCGGCAGGAACAGTTGGTGGGCGGATGGCTTTGACCTGGAGGCCTTTGAATAAAAGGTTTTTTTCAAGTCCAATGGTGGTTGGGGCATCTCCAATAGTAAGAAACTGCACGGGGCCTTGATTAGAAGTAATGGTCAAATTGCTATTGAAAGATGTAACTTGCGATAAATAATATTTGATGAGTTTGTCTAATTCCTCATTTGGTTTATGATTGTTGGAATGATAGTCAATGAGTTGAGAGATGGTGGCGGCATCATTTATGGGGATGGCAGTGGTATAAATGAATGGTCTTGAAAAATTAATGAGATATTCCCGTATTAACTCTGTTGCTAACACCGCTGCACCTGCATATCCAAATGCCTTTCCAAAGGTAATAATGCGGATGAGATTTTGGAATTCATGTGCTTTCTCATACCCCACACCTTTATAATCTCTGCCCGAGACACCCACTGCATGCGCTTCATCGAGCACCAAAGTAAAATCATACTTTGCATTCAAGACTAACAACTCATCTATGTCGATTACAGTACCAGTCATAGAATATAAAGACTCTACAGCGACGATAATACGCCCTGATCCGGAATGTTTTTTCAATTTTTCTTCGAGGTCATTCAGGTCATTATGTCGGAAAGAGTGACGCTCTGCATGACTCAGACGCATGCCGTCGTGCATAGAAGCGTGTATATATTCGTCATAAATAAATACGTCTCCACGATGCGCGATGCAGGACAATACACCGATATTGGCCTGATAACCTGAACTGAATAGCAATGCTCCTTCGGCATTGAAATATTGGCTTAATAGCTTTTCTGTTGTCTCGTGTTGTGTATTATTTCCACTGATGAGTCTTGATCCGGTAGCGCCTTTGATAGTAAGGTGTGCAGCAATTTTTCCTACTTCCATTAGTCGGGCGTAGCCAAGGTAATCATTCGACTGAAGGTCGACTAATGATGGGTCTGACAGGCTCAGTGAGCGGTATAACGCTTTTTCTTTTTGTTGGTAAAGCCTATCTTGGTAGTTCATGTTGGTTTAGTAAGAATATTAGGGCGAAGGTAAGACTTATTGGAATGAAAAATGAAGGACGAAAGATGAGAGCATGCGATTTGGATTTTGAGTGAATGCTATTTTGATATTTAGGGGTTCTCGCAAAGCCGCAAAGATAGGGCACGCAAAGGGCGCGAATAGGAGAATAGAAAGTAAGTTGGTACTAATACACAGAACTTGACTTCTAAATGCATAAAATTCGATCATCATTTCCGTTATGGCAAACTGATGCCCTCTCCATTGCTGCACTACCTAACTATTATACAGGTGAACTCTTAACTGGTGCACTACCTCAACTTCTCCGCCAAAGCCTCCGCCACGGCATAATCAAAAAACTGAGCTAGCGTCCAACCGTATGCTACGGCTTGTTGTGGAATGATGCTGGCTTCGGAAAGTCCGGGGACTGTATTGGCCTCAATGAGGTGGAAGGTCTCTCCGATGAGGATGTAATCTACGCGGATGAAACCCTTACAATCAAGGGCAGTATATATTTTTGAAGTGAGTTGTTGTGCTTGTTTTGTTAGTTCCGGGCTGATTTCGGCAGGAGTAACTTCCAGAGATGCCCCTTCATATTTAGCTTCAAAATCGAAAAATTCATTTTCGGGAATGATCTCTGTGACTGGCAGCACGACGATTTCACCTTTGACACGCATGACGCCATTGCCAAATTCACGGCCATCCATGAATGCTTCCAAAAGGATATTGTCATCAAATTGAAAGGCATAATCTATTGCCGATGTAAGGTCCTCCGGTCTTTTTACTTTTCGGACACCGAAGCTTGAGCCATGAGCATTTGGTTTTACGAAAAGTGGCAATTGTAATTTTTCAATTATTTTAGTCAGGTCAATACCCTTTTCATACTCTTTTTTGTTTAAAAACACTTCTTTTGCCATGGGTACTCCACGATCTTTCAACACTTGTTTGGTCAGGTATTTACTCATCGTAAGTGCCGATACAAAGCCATCACAACATGTATAAGGGATGTCCAAAATATCGAAATAACCCTGAATTACGCCATTTTCCATGGGTGCTCCGTGAATAGCACAAAATACGACGTCCGCTTTCCACGGTTCATCGTGCAGATTAAAGCTAAAGTCATTTTTATCAATTGCCGCACCAGTGATCAGATCTGTCCATTTTGCACCCAAAATGTCGATGATGCGTGCATCATATTTATCTTCCGGCAAATACTTTAGGACGACGGAGGCACTTTTCTCTGAAACTACGCGTTCTTCCGAATCTCCGCCGGATAAAATGGCAACTTTGATCTTATTTGACATATAAAAAATGTTTAATGTGTAAAGGTAATAATTAATGGTAAATGGTGAATTATAAATTGTGCGGGGGGTGATGGGAGGACCCGCCCATCGGGCGTACAATGGGTCATGACCCATTGGGGATCCCCCCTCATATTTGGATATGTGGAATAATGGGGTTATATTTATGGATTCAAACGCCGTTCAAACACCTGAAAATATGAACATGTGGATATGATTAATCATCATTGGCCTTTCGACCAACGATGGGGGGTAACCATTTCATCATTGGCCTTTCGACCAATGCTGTAGGGGAAACGCTCTTTCAGAGCTGTATGTTTCAGGTGTTTGGAGGTAATTTTAATCACTATTTAAATTTTAAATTATGGGACAATCACTTGTAAAAAATTATGTACACATTGTATTTAGTACGAAATACAGGACACCGTGGATTCAGGAAGAATATGAAGACATTTTATTTTGTTATTTGGGAGCATTATGTAATGATCATGGTTGCCAACCGATGAGAGTCGGTGGATATTTGGATCATGTTCACATTTTATGTAAATTGTCTAGAAATATTGCTCTGGCAGAATTAGTTTCTAAGGTAAAATCTGTTTCATCCGGGTGGTACAAAAAACAACACGATGAACTGAAAGGATTTTATTGGCAAAATGGATACGGTGCATTTTCTGTCAATCCAACTTCAATTAATTCTGTGATCAAATACATAGAAAATCAAAGAATACACCATCAACACCAGGACTTTCAAAATGAATTCCGTGGATATATGAAAAAATATAAAATGGATTATGAAGAAAGATACGTGTGGGATTGATGGGAATCTATTAGTGTTGGTAATTTAGGAGCGTTGGCCTTTCGACCAACGTTATGGGGAAACGCCCTTTCAGGGCTAAACGTACCTAAAGCTCTGAAAGAGCGTCTCCCTCCAGGGTTGGTCGAAAGGCCAACCCTAATCAACCCTAACTAACCCTAACACAAAATCAATTATTTCAAATAAAACCCCTAATTTCACAACTATGAATGACCAATTTTCACATGATTCCATCGAACAATACATCACCAATATTTATGGAGATGGCGACATCGATTTTAATCAAAAAAATGCCGCATTAGATGCGCTCTACAAAAACCTCATGAGCTTCGTGACGGATGCTTTTAAGATCCCGTTCAACACCATTTTTTCTCAGGTGGCCTTTGTCTCCAGTCATTTGAAGTTGGAAGGACGGTTGGTGCAGGCATTTCATTTTTACAGGATTAATTTCTTGAGTCAAGGAAATGCAGGTATGGAAATGGATTCCGGAATCCAATTAAAAGTAAGGGTTGGAATCTTGAGTTTGCTTTGTGACAGCATTTTCAATGTGAAAAGTGAGGCGCTGACGGAAGAACAAATATTTGCTTTTAAACATACAAAAACCCCAAGACAACACACGGAATTCGTTCCATATATCAGCTTTTCGGTGTCATCATTGTCATTGGAACAAGGATTTTTCATGGGCCTCAACGAACATGATCCCGGCGAAGAAAAGAAGGTCATCATCGATCCCATGTATCAAGAGTCATTACTTGAGCATTTGAAGCAAGAAATGCCTTATTTCAATCTTCCATGCGATGTCGGATTGATCAATGTCAAGGTTATCAAAGGGGATTATGTGCCGGAAATGGTCATTCTGATTCCGGATTTTCTATTAGATGTGACGGCGGTGGCGGAGTGTTACAGCTATGACGGGTCGAATGCGAAGTTGCATTTTTTGAAGAAATTCACACCAAAATCAACTTCAGAATCTTTATTCATTGGGCTTTGTGCCAATTATTTCCTGGATGAATTGGTCGTAAATCCAGAAGTTACTTTTAATGATATATTGCCAAATATCTTCAAGATAAGTCCTTTATATCTCGCTGCACGAAGCAATGACGAGGTCAAACAAATGGCTCAAAAGGCCGGCATTCATTTCATTAATCTACAACAATTTGTATTTCGGGCAAGAGAATTTGACAAATTAAAATTGTCCAAAACCTTGATAGAGCCAAGTTATTGTAGTCCAAAATATGGATTTCAAGGTCGTCTTGACCTTTTCATTGATGATGATGAAAATAGAGCAATTATTGAATTAAAAAGTGGAAAAACTTTTCGTCCTAATTCATACGGATTGAACATCAGCCATTATATTCAAACGCTTTTGTACGATCTTCTGGTCAAAAAGGACTTTAAAACAGATAAGGAAACAAAGGCATACATCCTGTATTCGGCATTGGCACAGGACAGCTTAAGATTCGCGCCACCACTGAGATCTGAGCAATTAGGTGCGCTATTGGTTCGCAATCAGGTCCTTTCCACAGAGTACCGAATCAGCCTCATAGATGCCAATGGTGAAGATCCGACAGGTGTTTTCGGTCTGGCAGATCATTTATCCAAAATGGGATTGAGCGGTTTTACATCGAGTGATCTGAACAGGCTAAATTTAACGCTTGAGACTTTGAGTCCTTTGCAATTAAAATATCTCAAAGCTTATTCCGGCTTCATCGCCCGGGAATATTTTGGCAGTAAATCAGGATTTCTTAGAGATAGTCATACCAATGGGCAGGCTGCATTATGGCTTAATAATCCCACTTCTAAAATAGAAAACCACAATATGTTGGGATTTCTGAAAGCTCAAGAGGTATCTATCACAGAGACAGAAACCATGGTGGCACTACAAAAGTCGGAGCGCACGGATATATTGGCAGATTTCCGTGTCGGGGATATCATCGTATTGTATGCGACGGACGAGGAAGGAAGCTTCTTGTGGGAGGGCCGACAAATATTTAAGGGCACATTGATCGCCAACAATGAACAGACAGTGATCATGCGGCTAAGGGCTAAACAGAACAGAACAGATTTGTTTTATACTTCCGATTTTTGGAACATAGAAAAGGATGTCATAGATTCAGGATTTGGCGGACAATTTAAAAGCATGATTTGTTGGGCAGCGGCTGATAGTTTCCGAAAAGATCTGTTGATGGGTGTCTTACCACCTCGCAGGCCGGAACGAGAGATCGAATTACTTGGATACGACATGGCTCCATACCACAGATCGCTGATCGAAAAGGCGCTTTCCTGTCAGGATTATTTTCTGCTTTGGGGTCCACCGGGCACTGGAAAGACAAGTTTTATGATCAAAAACATGATTCATATTCTGACTTCAAATGTCGAGAAACCATTACTGGTGCTGGCGTACACGAATAGGGCGGTGGATGAATTGTGTGAAGCAATCGAATCTCTGGGTGGTAGTCATAAGGATTCTTATATTAGGATAGGCTCGAGATTTGGGACGGATCCTGCTTATATGGATAAGTTGCTGGATGTATGTCTTGCCGATATTCACAATAGAAAAGACTTGTTGGATCTGCTTAAAAGCAAAAAGATCATTATCGGTACTGCGTCTTCTCTACTTGGAAAGTCGGAGTTGTTTCAACTTTTGTCCTTTGAATGGGCCTTGATCGATGAAGCTTCCCAGATCCTGGATCCGGCGATTCTGGAGATTCTAACAAGGGTAGATCGATTCATCATGATTGGTGATCATAAACAATTGCCCGCCGTGGTGACACAACATAAAAAATGGTCGGAAGTAACAGATGAGGAGATGAATGATGCCGGAATATATGATCTGTCACATTCACTTTTTGAGCGATTGTATCTGAGGGCAGTTGACCAGGGATGGGACTGGGCATATGGATTGTTACATCAACAGGGTAGGATGCATGAGGACATCATGGCTTTTCCTGCTAAGCATTTTTATCAGGGACAATTGACGACTTTATTACCAAAACAATTGGAGGTAGAATATTTGCTTGAGACAACAGATGGTGGCCAGTCGGGTCATATGTCGGCGCTTTCAACCAAACGGGTCTTGTATTTACCGGCGAGTCAGTCAAGTCTTGGATTTCATAAAATGAATGATATAGAAGCAGAATTGATCAAAAATATCTTGCTGGATCTGTATGATTTATACACTAAATCGGGCAGAAATCTGGAGGCTGCATCTATCGGCATCATCACTCCATTCAGGGCGCAAATTGTCAACATTTCAAACCTTTTGGACACACTTCCATTCAAGTTGGATATCACAGTGGATACAGTGGAAAGGTTTCAGGGAGGAGCGAAAGACATCATCATTCTCTCAATGGTGGTCTCGAGTCCGGGACAATTGCAAGCTATTGTTTCACAAAATAAGGAAGGTATCGACCGCAAGATGAACGTGGCATTGACGCGGGCGAAGGAACGGTTGATCATGGTGGGAAATAAAGAAGTACTTTCGTCAGCTGCTTTTTATAAGGAGTTTATTGAGGAATATGAGGAGAACGTTTAAGGTTGAATGAAGGCCCATCGGTAATTAGTAATCGGCAATCGGTAATGCGCTCAAATTGGAATTTGTCTAATAATTTGAATAATTTTGTTAACTTCAATTAATTACGCTGAGAGTAACAATTAATAATTAAAAACTAACAATTAATTTACCATGTTAAATAGACCATTTGTTATTTATTGGGCGAGAGTGTTCATGGCGGGAACTATAGGGGAATTAATAATTAGAATCTTTTACAAGGATCAAATTTATTCCACCTTGCATGCACTGGTGCTGTCGTTTGCCATCGTAGGAGTTGTCTATTTATTGAATAAAAAGCCATTTTCAAAGAACGAGTTTCAGAAAAATAATAGATTAATAAATCATCCAATTGCCAATTATTGGGCCCGGAATTTTCTGGTTTTTTCTATTGTAACTTTGTTGTTTGAGTATTTACTTAATCAACCAAAATTGCCGACTCTGGTTATGTTGGTCGTTTCCTTAATGTTGGCGATGATCCATTATTTTACATTGGATAGGAAAACAGAAGAGACGACGGGTTAGTTTAAACTCCAATCAATACATCTGTTGAAATATTCAGGTTTTTGTTCAATGACCGAATCATGTTCAATGTAAGACGTCGTTTTCCTGAAAGTACTTCCGAAACCCTGTTTTCTCCACCAAAATAAACTGCAACATCCTTTTGAGAAAGTGATAGTTGCTCCATTCTTTCTTTGATCGCTTCAATTGGATTGGGTTTAGGAATAGGGAAATGTTTTTTCTCGTATTCGTTTGCAAGAATTGAAACGGCTTCAAGGATATCCAATGACCTTTTCCTTACTTTTTTATCCTCGATAAGATTGGCGTCAATTAACAAATCAATTATTTTGTTTGCCTCCTTAAACTCAGATTGATTCGTGATTGGTTTTATTTGTATTTTATTTATTTCAGCTAACTGCATTTCAAATGTTTTCAATGTTTTTAATTTTATCATAGGCCTTATGGTTTCCTATAAATCTAACAAAAGCAAATTTTCGTTCGTATTCAAATTTAACGATCAGTCTATATTTATTTCTACAAATGTTAAACACTATTCTCCCGTTTCCTATCACATCTGCCGTATTAAAATAACTAATCACTTCATTAGAATTATTAAAATTAATCCCATCAACAACGTCATACCAAAATTCTAAACTCGGTCTTGAGTCGGGATGTTGTTCCCAAAAATCTCTTAAGGTGGATTTTGATAATATTCTCATAACAAAACAAAGTTAAAACAAATTCCCATATCGGGAAGAAAATTTTCGTTTAGCACCAGAATTGTTCATTAATCATTGTCCGCGTTGCCTCACCACTTCATACAACAACACTGCAGCACTCACTGACACATTCAACGAATCATTGTGCCCCAACATAGGAATCTTGATAATGCGATCTGCAGCTTCTCTCCAGAATTTTGTCAAACCAGTATCCTCTGCACCAAACACAAATGCTGTTCCTGAGGTGTAATCCATGTCAGTATAAAACTTATCCGTTTGTAATGCTGCGGCATATACTTTGATATTATTTTCCTTGCACCATAATTTAATTTCCTCAGCCCCTGCATAGGCTATCTGATTAGAAAATACCGTGCCCACGCTCGAACGGATGACATTGGGGTGAAAGAAATTATGATGGTCTTGACTTAAAATTACCGCATCCGCACCTACCGCATCACATGTTCTCAAGAGCGCACCAAGATTGCCGGGTTTTTCAATATTTTCAAGGATGATGATGAGTGGATTTTCCGGAAGTTGTATCTGAGAAAGATCTAAAACAGGTTCTTTTAAAACTGCAAGTATATAACTGGCATCTTCCCTATAAACCAGCCTTGAGAATAAGTCATGTTTCAAAATTGTTACCGAAACCTGATCAAATTCTTTTTCCGGAAATGCAGTCTTATATTTATCATCGATGTAAACCTCTTCCAATTCATAATTATGCTCCAGCGCAGCACGAATTTCCTTCAAGCCTTCGATTATAAAAAGTTTGCTTTTGCGGCGAAACTTATTATCTGTCGAGAGTTTCAGCAGTTTTTTAAAACGTTCATTGTGAGGGCTTTCTATGAGCAGCATTCTTATTATATTTTATCACAAGGTAAAAAGAAACTATTGAAGTGTTAACCGATACTCAAATATGCGCTGAAAAGCCTATCAGGGTATTGTTCACAGAATATTTTATCGTATAAAAGCAAAAAAAGGCAATCCTATGTGAAGAATTGCCTTTTTTAAAATCAATCAAAAGTCGCCATTGTAGCTTCTTTTACCTCTAAGATGGGCTATTACATTTTAACAAACTTATTGACCTTCTTATCAACAGATTTTATGAAATAAATACCTTTTTCAAATTTGCCGATATCTATTACTTCAATTAAACTTGTTCCTACACCGGATAGTATCAATTCACCAAAAGCATTAGTTATTTGATAATTAGTACCCGCACCTATTCCTTTTACTTGAATAAAATCATTGGCCGGATTCGGTGCTATTTCAATGGATTGTTGTACGGATTTACCATTCTTAAATACAATGATATTGCTGAAACTCACAGAACCATCGATATTTACCATCTGTAGACGATAATATGCCACTGCATTACCGGTAAAATTATTATCAATCGCTTGATAATCCGTATTTCCATTGCTGGTATTAAGTGCTGTTACTTCCTTGAAAGCGGTAAATAATTTTCCGTCAATCGATTTTTCAACAATATAAGAACGCATATTTAATTCTGAAGCTACTTTCCATTTTAAATGAACGGTATTGTCATTGCCAATTCTGCCATTAAACGTAATTAACTGAACAGGTAAGACTGTTAAGCCTGGCATAGGACGTACACCAGTGGCTGCCGTGCCGCCTGAGAATGAAGTTACTCCGGCAAACTCTACATATTTAACACCATCTTGAAATAGTGTCGTGCCCATAAGTTGTTTAGGACTTCCTGTAATGGCTGCCGCACTAATGTGTGTAGCAGGATCAAAGTTTACGCCAACGGTTTTAAACCATAATTTGCCTGCATCAAAACGCATAGAAGGGTTGGCATTAATAAAAGCGATCTTATCTGCATCCATGGCTGAATATTCCGCATCGGTAAAATAAAAGCGAACATTTACCGGTTCGTCAATTGAATTGCCCATTGCATTTACATTCCAATAGCGGCTCATGCTATAGTTGGCAGTGTTATTTACCGCATCTTCTTGCTTAGTATATCCTGCCGGGTCTATGGTAATAGTGGCTGTAGCGGCTGCTTTTGTCAATGCATTGGCAGTGCTTAGTGTACCATCCGGAGCCCATTTTATAGCAAAAATATATTTGTTCGGTTGAGTTGGGTCTTCATAATACGTAAAACCGTCTGAGTTGTCACATTTATTAACGGCTGTAAGTGTCGCACTATTTAATATCACCTGGTTTTTATATAATTGAACTGTGGCGGTGCTTATAGTGCAAGATGCACTTTCGGTAACTGCGCAATAAAATTTGTATCCTGCGAAAGTAGCCGTGTTCAATATATTTAATGTGGTAGCAGTAGATCCGGTAAAGTTAGCACCATCAACAGCTGCTGTCCATGGAGATGCGATACCGTCATTGTAATACCATAGGTAAGTCAATGCAGTACCTGTAGCTGCCACAGTAAAACTACTTGCTCCAGATCCACAAACGATATCAGATGGTTGGCTTGTAATTGTTGCTGCGCTTGCCGTTGTTGTGTAATCCGCTATTATTTGTATATCATCAATTGCCCAAAGTTCATTATTGGCTCCATCGTCATTTAAAATATCAATCATTAATCGCACATATTCATTACCCGCAGGAATGCTTAGTTCAATCATGTTTTTGGTGGTCGTTCCTGTTACAGTGCCAGATGTATTGTACATATTGCCTAAATAATCCCAGCGTTCGCTGTTGGATAAAGTTCCGGTAACAGTAGTAGTTACCTGACTATTACTACTTGCGTTAAACCAATCAGAAGAACTGGTCACATCATTCACGATAGTAGTACTCGCTGCTGTAGCGCCGTATCTTGCAAAAGCCCTGACAAAATCTTCTGCATCGGCACCGTTATTACTGCTCATATTGGTTGAGATCGAAGATACATACACCCTTATTTTAACGTTGGTGGCATTAGCATAATCAGGTATTTGAATGGCATCAAAATAAATTTTACTGATTGGACCATCACCGCCATCATTTCTTGATTGTTGCACATAAGCATAACTGCCATTTCGCGTAAAGCCTGTTGCTCCGGCGTTCGTTGGATTATCTGTACTTGGTCCAGACCCTACTTTATATACGCCCCGTTGGCTGCCACTAAAGTTTCTACAAATGGTGCCAGAATTTAAAGCACCATTTACTCCATTATCGTAAAAGGCAGATGGTGGTGGTCCTGTTACAAAAGTTTCTGCCATGCAGCCACAAGAGTTTCTATTGGCGGGAAACTGATCTCCATTTGTTCCTCTTAAGTAATAATTCATTTCAACCAATGAAGGGTGTGGCAAATAGTTTTGCAGCCCCGTTGGTGTAGCACTTTGGTTTGGCACCGAAATACCTGTATAGCCGGTTTCCGGAAATTCGAATCCTTGAAAAGCTATTATTTTTGTTCCAGCCGCAGGTGGTGCACAACCTACCGTATAAGAATAATAAGTAGTAGGGCTAGGCTTTAAATCTGTTCCACCACTATTAGTAGCGGTTATATAATATTGTACGGTGCTACCTTGAGGCATCCCTGGTATTGTAAAGGTGTAATTCGTACCACTTACCAATGTTGCATTAACGGTGCCCCATCCACCACCATTTCGGCGGTAAGTTACTATCACGCTACTTGGTGAATTGGTCACACTGGCAGTACCAACCTGCGCCGAAGTACTTGTTGTGTTTGGAATGGCAGTATGTGTTATAACCGGTGCCGGAATTTCATCATCTACAATTGTAAGACTAAAGCTAGCATTGCTGCCAACTACAGCACTTCCTGTAAAGCTGCTTAATCCAAACGTAATGGTTCTGTTGCCATCTACAACTGCATTATTTACGATGGGGATATTAATTACTTGAATTCCGCTGCCGCTGAATGATACTGTGGTAGGAGAAACAAAGGTATAATCCGATAAAGGAGCAGTTCCACCTGTTACGCTGACATTTACTCCGTAAGTGCCGGTGCCGCAACCATTAAGCGTAAGTACATAGCTGCCTCCATTTTCAGATATGTTATCACTTGATACCGCGAAAGAAATAGTTGGATTAATGGTCAATACCAATGTTTTTGTATCGGACCCTGCGGCATTGGTAGCAGTAATATCAACATTGAATATGCCCGTAGCAGTAGGCGAACCAGTGATAGCCCCTGTACTGGTATTGACACTTAATCCTGCCGGCAGGTTAATGGCATTGTAGCTCGTAGGTGAGTTGGTGGCGGTGATGGTATAATTAAATGGGTTACCGCAGGTACCGCTTGCTGTCAATGCACTTGTAATAGAGGGGGCAATTACTGCAGCTGAAGTGGCGTAGAGGGTAAAGTCATCGATGCCGATATGGGCATTGTTGCCGGAACCAGCTCCGTTTGCAATGGTAAACCTAAAATCTACTGTAGCTGATGCGGGAATAGATAAACCTGTTATAGTTATAGACCGGGGTGTAGATGTCAAAATAAATGCAGGTGCAGTTGTGCCTGTAGGTGCAGTGAACAGCGTTGTTCCTGTAATTCCTGTAGAACCATAGGTAGCTGCATTTATTCTATAAGTAAAGTCCACTGTAGTGGCCCTACCAGCCAATGTAAATTGTTCTACATTCCACGCAATCACAAATCCATCTAATATAGAAGCGGTATTATTAACCCCACTAAATGTAAAGGAAGTAGACCCTGAAGTAGCTTGTTTCTGTAAAATTGAATAATCGCTACTGCTGGTACTTGCCCTTCCGGCGTAACAATTATTCCCATTCGCTTGACTAGTACTTGGTGTAGATGAACCTGCAGTTACAATTGGATAAGTAGTGTTATAAGATGCTGTGGCAACAACCCAATTGCTTGGTAAAGTGGCTGCCGTGCCCCTAAATGCATCAAAATCCTGTGTATACGTATTACCTGCACCTGTGCCGGTGATAGAATATTGAGCACTTGAAAATGTTGTTAAGAAAATAGCAAAAATTAGTGTAAATAATATCCTCATACTTCTAATATTTTTGTTGTTCAGTTGTTTAATAATTTGTCTAACACTTATTTTAATGTAGTGTTGTGACAATTGCAATTTGGTGCACTATTTCCGAGGGTGAAACTCACATTATTGAGGTTAAAAGTGTATAAATAATTTTGTTGCGGTAAGATATTTAAATTAAAAGCTGAAATCTTTTAATAAATCAACTATTAATATTACAATGCCTCTCCACTTTTATTTTACATATTTCCTCTTTTTTTACCACCTTTGCGGATTAATATAAATAACACATGGATTTATTTGAAAGATTAAAAGCTTCTGATCAAGGCCATTTAGGTAAATGGTCTGAAGAAGCAGATGGATATTATATGTTTCCTAAACTGGAAGGTGAACTGGGGCCAAGAATGCAATTCAATGGTCATGAGGTGATCAACTGGAGTATCAATAACTATTTAGGACTAGCCAATCACCCTGAAGTAAGAGCCGCAGATTCGAAAGCAGCTGAGGACTGGGGCATGGCATACCCAATGGGTGCGCGCATGATGAGCGGAAACACGGCTCAACATGAACAACTAGAGCAGGAGCTTGCGGATTTCGTGGATAAAGAATCTTCAATTCTTCTTAACTACGGTTATCAGGGTGTTGTTTCAGCTATCGACTGCCTGGTGACGCGTCATGACGTCATAGTTTATGACTCTGAAAGTCATGCTTGCATTGTAGATGGAGTAAGATTGCACCTAGGCAAACGTTTTGCTTTCGACCATAACAATATCGAGAGTCTGCGCACCAATCTTAAAAGAGCCAAAAATCTAACTGATGTTTCAGGAGGTAGCATCTTGGTGATCACTGAAGGTGTATTCGGCATGAGAGGAGATCAGGGCAAGTTGAAAGAGATCGTCGAATTGAAAAAGGAATTTCAATTCAGAATGTTTGTAGACGATGCACATGGCTTTGGTACTTTGGGTAAAAATGGCGCAGGTGCAGGTGTAGAGCAAGGTGTTCAGGATGAAATAGATATTTATTTTGCAACTTTTGCGAAGAGTATGGGTAGCATCGGAGCTTTCATAGCAAGTGATAAACACGTAGTTAAATATTTGAGATTCAATATTCGTTCCCAGATATTTGCGAAAGCAATGCCTATGCCATTAGTTGTCGGTAACCTGAAGCGTCTTGATATGATCCGCGACAGTGCTGAGTTGAAAGATAAACTATGGGTTAATGTAGATTATCTACAGGCGGGCCTTAAAGAAAGAGGTTTTAATATAGGCGATACCGATTCTTGTGTAACACCTGTATATCTGAAAGGAACCATTGAAGAAGCAATGGTTCTAGTGCGTGATCTAAGAGAGAATTATCATATATTCTGTTCAATGGTGGCATATCCGGTCATCCCGAGAGGCATGATCATTTTGAGGTTGATACCGACTGCTGTCCACACGATAGCCGACATCGATGAAACTTTAACAGCATTTAGCATCATCAAAGACAAACTCGAAGCGGGGATTTACAAGACACAGGCAGATGAGATCTATGGAGTTCCAAAATTGTCTTCTGCTACTAACTAGTCACACAAAGTCTGTTTTATAAATATTAAAATAACAAGGGTGAAGCCAATAATTAGTGGAATTCAGCAAATAGGTATCGGAGTTTCGGATGTTCATGAAGCATGGAACTGGTACAATAAGGCATTCGGCATGGATATTCCTGTCTTTGAGGAGGCAGCTACGGCTAAGTTGATGTTACCTTATACTGGTGGTAAACCACATGATAGACACGCTATTCTCGCCATGAATCTTCGTGGTGGCGGGGGATTTGAGATTTGGCAATATACAAGCAGAACGCCACAAGCACCCAAGTTTGAAATTCAACTTGGCGACTTGGGCATCTTCATGGCGAAGATCAAAACTTCCAATATTAAAAAGGCCTTTACTCACATGATAGATTGTGGTGGAACGCTGCTTTCTGAGATCACAAAATCGGTGAATGGCAAACAACATTTCTATGTGCGTGATCCTTATGGAAATCATTTTGAGGTAGTAGAACAAGATGACTGGTTTGGTGGTGGTGACAGCGACTTCGGTGGATGTTGCGGTGTGGTTATTGGTGTGAGTGACATTGAAAAATCCAAAATGTACTACAGGACTTTACTCGGATACGACAAGGTAACCGGTGAAACGGAAGTCATGGATACGGAGTGGAAAAATATGCCTGGTGGAGAAAAGAAGTTCAAAAGAGTGGTCTTGACACACGAAAGTCCTCGGAAAGGTCCGTTTTCAAAACTTTTAGGCGCTTCATCTATAGAACTTGTGCAAGCGCTGGATTATGAACCGGAGAAGATTTATGCCAAACGTTTTTGGGGAGATCTTGGATACATACATTTATGTTTTGATATCCAGGGAATGCCGGAGATGAAGCAATTGTGTGAGCAATTTGGATATCCATTTACGGTGGATAGCAGCGATTCCTTCGATATGGGAGCGGCTGCAGGGCACTTTTCGTATGTAGAAGATCCCGATGGAACATTAATAGAATTTGTGGAAACACATAAAATTCCGATTCTCAAAAAGATTGGGTGGTATCTAAATCTGAAAGACAGAGATCCGGAGAAGGCGCTTCCCACTTGGATGTTGAAGGCGTTGAGGTTTTCTAGGAAGAGGGTGTGAGGTCTTTAAATAATAAGTCAAAGACACCCCGGCCCTTGGCCACCCCTCTAAAAGAGGGGAAGGGGGAAATCTTCCACAACATTATTTTAGGAGTAAAAGGATTTCGTGCGGAAGCCAATTAATAAAACAGTAAATATTATCGGTGCCGGAATCGCAGGATTATCGGTAGGTTGTTATTTGCAGAAAAATGGTTTTGAGACACAGATCTTTGAAAAACACAATATTCCCGGAGGATTGTGCACTTCCTGGCAGATCGGGGATTATACCTTTGATGGATGTGCGCATTGGATACTTGGAACCGGCCCTGGTAGTGCCTTTTATCAAATGTGGTCGGAGGTGATTGACATGGATGAGTTGGTAGTGGTCAATCATCAATATCGCATAAAGCTGGAGGTAAAAGATCACCTCAATAAGTATGGCGAAAACTCTTTTTATCTGTACAATAATCTTGAGCAGTTAGAGGAATATATGATCGACCTGGCTCCCGAGGATGAAAAGATGATCAAAGAATTCACAGGTTTGGTTAGAACTTTGCAAAAATTTGATCTTCCTCCGATAGACCATGACGATGGTTGGTGGAATAAATTGAAGCGCAATATGGCAAGAGCGAAATATCTCGAATTGTTGTTTCTTTTTATGAAATACAAGGGTCAGACCAATTTTACGTTTGCAGACAAACTTAAAAGCCCATTTCTTAAGGAAGTTTTCCAATTACTTTACGACAACGACGAAGTCGATATTATGGTCATCGCTGTGCCCATGGCGAGTTATGATCTCGAAAGTGCCGGATATCCCATGGGCGGTTCGCTTGCATTTGCGCAACGTATTGAAAAAAGGTATTTGGAAACGGGCGGAAAAATACATTACAAAACGCCTGTTTTGAAAGTTGTGACTGATGATAAATCTGTCACCAGCATTATTGTTCGTAATAATGTAATCTATGAATCTGATTATTTGATTTCTGCCGGTGACTGGCACCATACGATATTCGAATTGTTGGCGGGAAAGTTTGCCACGCCACTTCAACTTGATCTAAAGAATCTAAAGAAGTTACAGCCATTTTTCTCCTCTATTCAGGCTTCTTTTGGTGTCAATAAAGATCTGACGGGAAGATCACATTTTAGTCGTTTTCCTTTGGAAGAAAATCTTGTCTCGCCAGATGGAACAGTGTATGAGCGATTTGAGATCCACAATTATAGCTACGACCCGACAATGGCACCTCCCGGAAAAACCTGTTTGGTAACTAATTTTTATACTTCTAAGGCCGATTATTGGATCGATCATCGAAAAAAAAACCGGACCGATTATCGTGCATTGAAATCAGAATTCCTGAATAAATGTGCAGCAATAGTTTGTAAAAAACTTGACTTGCTGCCGGAAGATATAGAAGTTATGGATCTTTCCACTCCTGCGACATTCCATCGTTACACAGGCAATTGGAAAGGCAGCACTCAGGGCTGGCTTGCCGGCAAAAACCTTTTAGCTCCTTCGCCTGTAAAACTACGAGTTCCCGGCCTCGATAATATGTTTCTCTGCAGTCACTGGAATCAACCCGGTGGTGGACTCCCGATCGCGATCAAGACGGGGAGGGATCTGGCGATGTTGTTGTGTAAGGAGAATGGGGTGAGGTTTAAGTAGGTAAATTAGTGCCAAAGCCGCAAAAACATTTATCAGCATAAAAAGGTTGTATCTTTAGCTTTATTAAATAGATTTTATAAATGAATGCTCAAATATTGGAAAAAAAAATAGAACTTATTCAGTGGTTAACAACATTGGAGGACAAGGCGATAATTGAAAAACTTGTAAAATTAAGACAAGAAGAAACCAAAGACTGGTGGAGTTCTATATCAACTAATGAGCAAGAATCAATAGAGAAAGGCATATCAGATGCTGAAGACGGAAAAATAATGCCACATGCTGACGTAAGAAATCTGTATGAAAATTGGATATAGAATTTATTGGACGAACAATGCATTGGCAGAACTTGCGGCAACAATAACTTATCTAAAAGAGAATTTTTCAGACAAAGAACTTCGAAAACTTGCCTTTAAGATTGAATCAACTATCCAGTTAATATCAATTAACCCAAATGTTTTCCCAAAATCCGAAATTAAGGATATATACAGAGTTGTTATTTTTAAATATAATACGATGTATTACAGAATTCAAGGAGATAATATTGAAATACTTTCATTTTTTTCGAATAGACAAGACCCAACTCGTAAGAAAATTTGATGAGCGGTATTCTCCGGATAAATAAATAGGCTATGAAATGGAAAGTCCTAAAAACGGAAGAAGATTATAATAAAGCAAGTGCAAGGTTAATGGATATTTTCCAGGCGGAGCCTGACACGCTCGAGGGAAATGAACTTGAGTTGCTGATACTTTTGGTAAAGGATTATGATGAGCGGTATTATCCGCTTCCGCAAGTTGACATTCTTGAAGTCATAAAGGAAAAAATGGCGGAACGAGGTCTAAAAAACAAAGACCTTGAATCCGTTATTGGCAGCAAAGGATATGTATCTTCAATCTTGTCCGGACGCAGAGAAATCACACTGAAAATGGCGAAAAAATTAAAGGTGTTTTTCCAAATACCTGCAGAATTATTTTTGCAAACCTAAATCAATTATGATACAATTCGAACAAGAATACAACACCACTGTAGAAAGAATGGAAAAGCTTTTACAAGATTCTAATAACATCGAAAATCACGATTCAAAAGGGTTTATAGAATTAAATCTTTTGTCTGATTTGGTTGCGGACTATGAGATGTATCATCCTGTCAAATAAATCAACTATGGAATATGGAAATATGATATTCCACCCTTCCTGAAAACTAAAGCGCTGCTCGAATATTAAGATTCAATTTTTACATCAAAATGTCACCGCCTTCGGGGTTCTGTTCTCCAGATCACCCTTAAACTATAAAAATGCCAACCTTTCAGGTTTATTAATTTTTGAAGAGAAATTCAAAAGGACGCCAGAACCCACCATAGTTGCGACTTCATTAATTCTTGAATATCACTGTTCATTTATATAAAGCCGGACTTTGCTTTTAAGTTATCCATTGATAATGGATAACATCTTCCATTATCAATGGATAAAAACTAAATCCCCTGCAATTATAGAAAAGGTTATTTTTAAACTTCCAAAATCAATGTATAATGAAAAGTGTTTTTTCTCTGTTTTTCCTTCTGTGTCTTTTTGTAACCTTAAATAGTCAGACATTATCTTCTCCTTCCGGACAAGTAAGTATGAATTTTAAATTACTTAGCAATGGTGTGCCATCATATGAAGTAAGTTATAAAAACAAAGCCGTCATCAAAACGAGTACTTTGGGTCTCGAACTCATGGGTAATGTCGGAAAAAATGAATTCAGCACGGAAGTAAAAAAAGACAACGGAGAAAAAGAGAAAAACTCACTTCTGAGCAATTTTGAGATCGTCAATACAGTCAAATCGAGCTTTGATGAAACGTGGCAGCCGGTATGGGGAGAGACCAAAGACATTCGCAATCACTATAACGAAATGGCTCTAACACTTCGTCAAACCACCACTGACAGAACCATAATTCTCCGATTCAGAGCTTTTGATGAAGGTGTCGGATTCAGATATGAATTTCCGCTTCAGAAAAACCTCACGTATTTTACCATCAAGGAAGAACACACACAGTTTGCGATGGCAGGAGACCACACTGCCTTTTGGATTCCCGGCGATTATGACAGTCAGGAATATGATTTTACGACTTCAAAATTGTCTGAGATACGAGGACAGATGTCCAAGGCTTTTACGCCAAATGCCTCACAGACTTCTTTTTCACCTACCGGAGTGCAAACTTCGCTGATGATGAAGACAGCTGATGGATTATATCTCAATCTGCATGAAGCCGCTTTGATCAATTATGCATGTATGCACTTGAACCTGGATGATAAAAACATGGTCTTCGAAACCTGGCTCACCCCGGATGCAAACGGCACCAAAGGACACATGCAGACACCTTGTCAGTCACCATGGCGCACCATCATGGTAAGTGATGATGCACGAGACATTCTTGCTTCAAAGATGACGCTCAATCTCAATGACCCTTGTAAAATTAAAGATCCTTCGTGGATCAAACCTGTTAAATACATCGGCGTTTGGTGGGAAATGATCACAGGCAAAAGCGAGTGGTCATATACTTATGATGCTCCGAGTATAAAGTTGGGAGTGACAGACTATACAAAGTTAAAGCCTCATGGTAAACACGGCGCAAATACTGAAAAAGTAAAAAAATACATAGATTTCGCGTCCAAAAATGGTTTCGATGCAGTCCTGGTAGAAGGATGGAATATTGGTTGGGAGGATTGGTTTGGCAATGCGAAAGACCACGTATTTGATTTCGTTACGCCATATCCGGATTTTAATGTAGACGAAATACAGGCATATGCAAAGAGCAAAAATGTTAAGATGGTCATGCATCATGAGTCCTCTTCTTCTGTGCGTAATTATGAACGATATCTTGATACGGCATACACCTTTATGAAAGAACACGGTTATAATGCGGTCAAAAGCGGTTATGTCGGTGATATCCTGCCTATTGGAGAATATCACTACAGTCAATGGACCAACAATCACTATCAATATGCCATAGAAAAAGCTGCCGAATACAAAATTATGGTCAATGCACATGAAGCAGTCCGGCCTACAGGCATCTGCCGTACCTGGCCCAATCTCATTGGCAATGAATCTGCAAGAGGCACGGAATATCAGGCTTTTGGTGGGAGCAAACCTAACCATGTGACTATACTGCCATTTACACGATTGTTGGGTGGTCCGATGGATTATACGCCGGGCATCTTCGAAATGGATATTTCAAAACTGAATCCAAACAATAAATCTTGGGTCAACAGTACCATAGCCAACCAACTTGCCTTGTATGTGACGATGTACAGCCCACTTCAAATGGCTGCCGACTTACCTGAAAATTACGAGCGTTTTCCTGATGCATTTCAGTTTATCAAAGACGTCGCTATCGACTGGGATGAAACCAAATACCTTGAAGCTGAGCCAGGCCAATTCATTACAATCGCAAGAAAAGCCAAGGGCAAAGGCAACTGGTTTGTCGGTAATGTAGCCGGAAATGATGGCCACACCAGCCAACTCACATTTGACTTCCTGGATGCCGGCAAAACGTATATTGCAACCGTTTATTCCGACACTCCGGAGACCAATTACAAAACTAATCCGCAAGCCTATTCCATTCAGAAAGGTGTCGTAGATAGCAAGACTAAATTGACATTGAAGTCTGTTCCGGCTGGTGGTTATGCGATATCAGTTATCGAGGCAGATAAAGATGCTGTGAAGGGAATGAAGAGGTTGGGGAAGAAGTAGAATTAATCCATTTTGATGCTTTTGAAAGGTTCTTTAAATTCTTAAAATCTAAGTTTTGTTAATTTAGATTAATTTAAAGCATTAAGGAATTAAGTGCCATTAAGTCTGTATTTTTTTCTGTCAGAAATAATAGCCAAACTATCTATAAACTGCCACCAATTTCCAATTTGTACACCCTCGGGACCTATTAAACATATCCGCACACTCCCTGTCCGATATCGCACACTATTATATAATTTTAAATATATAATCTATTGACTATCTGATATTTATTTTGTGGCACAGACCTTGATAACTAATTTATCAAATACATTCCACCAATGGATACAGTGATAAGCAAGTCTGACCAACAAAAGAAAAAGAATAAAAACCTAATGAAATGGGTGGCCGTCATTTTATTAGCAGCCATATTATTTTTTGTGCTTCGCAATCAACTAAAAAGAAAAGCTGACGAAGGCAAATTCCTCATCTCAACAGTAGAAATGGGAGATATCCAAAATACCATTTCGGCAACAGGTTTAGTCATTCCCTCCTACGAACGTGTCATCAATGCCCCGGTCAATACAGAAATAAAAAATGTAAAACTCAAGCGTGGCGATGAAGTCAGAATCGGCTCACTGATCATGGAACTCGATCGAGCCTACACAATACTTGAATACGAAAAATTAAAAGACGAACTAGATCTCAAACGAAACAGCATCAATAGGCTAAAACTCGAATTCGACAAAGACCTGGTGGATATTGATCTAAAGCAGCAACTCAAAGGCCTTCAACTATCTGAACTGGAAGCTGAGATCAAAGATCAAAAGAAACTCAATAAGGTAGGAGGCGCCACCAATGAAGAAGTTGAAAAAGCAGAATTAAATTTAAAACAAGCTGCCATTGAGAAGAAAATTTTACTCAATGAATTAAAATTCAAGCAACAAGCGAATGTTCCTGATAAGAAGAACCTTGAATTAGAATTTCAAATTCAAGCAAAACGTCTCGCAGAATTGAGAAAAAAATTAAATGAAACCTCCGTTTACGCGCCTTCTGATGGTGTCATCACCTGGATCAACGAAGACATCGGCAAGACGGTCAATGTTGGAGAACCTTTGGTTAAAATAGCCGATTTGAAATCATTCAGAATAGAAGCTTCAAGCTCTGACCGCAATAGTGATCACATTAAAGTAGGTGCCATAGTAAATGTTCGGATAAACAATACGACTCTGACTGGCACTATTAGCTCCGTACTTCCGGCGGTTGAAAATAATACTATAAAATTCCTGGTTGAATTAGATAAGACAGATTCCAAACTATTGAAACCTAATCTTAAGGTAGAAATATTCATAGTATCTGATAAAAAATCCAATGTACTTCGCATTCAAAATGGTGAAGCATTCAATGGCGCTAAGACACAAGATGTCTTCATCGTACAAGGAGATAAAGCTGTGAAAAGAACAATAGAAAAGGGATTGAGTAGCTCAGATTATGTCGAGATCTTATCGGGTGCAAAGACTGGTGAAAAGATCATTATTTCTGAAACCGAAGAATACAAAAATATGAATGAATTCATTTTAAATAAAAAGAATTAAGATGAATAAATCAATTAAATTAATAATTATTTTTCTGTCAATTAATTCTATTGTAATTGGCCAAAATACGATGACGCTCGAGGAGGTGATCAATAGTTATTTTGAAAGAACCAATGCAGCAAAAATTAATACAATAGGTAAAAATATTGCTACTTCGAACTTCCTCTTATATAAGGCCGGTATGAAACCACAAGTTTCTTTAAATTTTCAGGTTCCCAATTATTCAAAGACTTCCGTACAGATCGTTCAGCCTAATGGTTCAATCGCTTTTCAGTCTATTTCGCAAAATAACTCATTAGTCGGCCTGCAATTGGAGCAAGCAATTCCATGGACTGGAGGTACATTCTTTGCGCTGTCTGAATTAAGGAGATTTGATGACTTCAGCACAGATTTTAATTCGTATAATGGTATACCGATCCGTCTGGGAATCAATATTCCAGTACTTGGTTTTAATCCATATAAATGGGATAAATTAATTCAACCATTAGAATTAAATGCAGCTATTTCCACTTACAAATTCGAAACGGAGAATATCAAAAGCAATATTGTACAATTATATTTCGACGTTCTCATCGCGCAGACAGCCAAGCAGATTGCTGTCACTAACAAAATATCCCACATAAGGCTGGATACAATAGCGGTTGAAAAATTCGAATTAGGCAAAATATCCAGAGAAGAAAAGTTACAAATAGAAACCGGTTTAGAAAATTCTGAAATCGTTTTAAAACAATACCAATATGATGAAGTCACATCATTCAATAGTTTAAATTCTTACCTGAATGGCGCACAATTGGACTCGACAATTAAATTCGTAATTCCCGCAGTTTTAATACCTGCCAAAATTAATGATCAAGAAATAATTGCATTGGCAACAAGAAATTACCCTCAATTACTCCGAAATAAAATAAATATTTTGGAAGCAAAAAGAAACATTGTACAGGACTAAAACTAATTACGGCATCCGTGCCAATCTATACGGCAGTTTTGGTTGGGCAAGAGGATCACAGCAGATCAAAGATATCTATACTCAGCCTTTTGTGGAGGAGCAACTTAGCCTTACTGTGGCCATTCCAATTGTAAATTGGGGCAGCCAGACAAGCAAATTCGATCGCAAAAGATCAACTGGAAAGGGCCAAATTAATGGATATCCAAGGAGAGGCAGATTTCGTCAACAATATAAAGACGGAGATTACCCTCCTGAATCATTCTCAACAGCGAATAGTTTCTTTGAATGAAATTCAACAAAAGTCTGAAGAGCGATACAATATCTCAAATGAACGATATTTATTAGGCAAGATAAGCCTTACTGATCTCAACCTTGCACAACAAGAGAAGGATCAGATGAAGATGGCTTATATCATGGCATTGAGAGATTATTGGGTCAGCCTTTACGAACTTAGAAAACTGACGGGATATGACTTTATCAACAATTCTCCTATTAAATAAATAACAATTAACAACTAATAAATAACAATTAATAACAATTATCAAAAATGATAAAATTAAATAATGTTTCCAAAGTATATCGTACCGATACCATCGAGACAACGGCTTTGCATCATCTCGATCTCAACATCGAAAAAGGTGAATTTATCTCCATCATGGGCCCATCCGGTTGTGGTAAAAGTACATTGCTCAACATTGTAGGTCTTCTGGACGAGCCTACACAAGGTTCCATCATCATCGATGGCAACATGAAATTTCAGAATATAACACAAAGGCAACTGCAAAATTCAGAAATGAAAAACTTGGATTTATCTTTCAATCCTTTCATTTGATCCCTGACCTTTCAGTATTGGACAATGTGGAATTACCATTATTGTATAGAAATATAGGAGCAAAAGAACGTCGTGAATTGGCCCTGGAAGCACTTGAATCTGTCAACCTTAAAAACAGGATCAATCACTATCCCAGCCAACTATCCGGAGGCCAAAAACAACGTGTGGCCATCGCCAGAGCTATCGTCGGAAAACCATCAGTCCTCCTCGCAGATGAACCAACAGGTAACCTTGACAGCGTCATGGGAAATGAAGTAATGTCCATCCTCCTCCGCTTAAATGAAGAATTAAAAACGACCATCGTCATGGTGACGCACGATGAAAACATGGCCAACAAGACGCATAAGTTGTTGAGGTTGTTCGACGGGAAACAAGTAGGCTGATAATTGTGAATTATTAATTATTACTGAGAGCTGAAATTGTAGCTAAGATTATAGTAACTATCAATTATTGAACAGGAAGAGTCTATGAGTAAAAATAACGGTTCAATCCATGGCCTATTCTAATTTCTAACTTCTAATTTCTAATTTTTTTAAACCTGTGCGAAACTTAAAATCTCAAATAAAAAATAAATTCAAATAAACAGCCATGTTAAAAAACTATATAAAACTAGCCCTGAAAGTACTCTCCCGAAGAAAGTTTTTCACCTTCATCAGCCTCTTTGGTATTAGTTTTACGCTGATGGTGCTGATGCTCATAGCTTCATTTATTGAAACTGAATTTGGAGATAATCCACCTTTAAGTAGAAATGAAGATTTGGTATTTATGCCTATGCTCTCCGAGTTGTATTATCAGAATGACACCATTCGTGACATTGACACCTTATTCAATAATGGAATCGCCACATTTGATACTACGCATCTGGTCAAAAGACAAAATGAGGCGAGTTATATAAGCAACAGTAGCATGAGTCACCATGTGTTGGAAAAGTATTTTACCGGCCTAAATGCTGCTGAACAATCCACTTTTTTTTCTCCGGATTTAACCTACGATGTTTATATAAACAATTCTAAATTATCGATTAAAACTTGCATCTCTGATGAGGGATACTGGAAAGTTTTTGATTTTATGTTCAAAGAAGGTCGCCCTTACAATGCGGACGAAATAAAAAGAGGTGCTTTAGTAGCAGTAATAACCCAATCGCTGAGTCGCAAATATTTCGGCACTGTAGATAATTTAATAGGAAAGGAAATAGAAATGGATGATAAACATTTCAAGATAATTGGCGTTGTCGCCACACCCACCAGTTCTGCAAATTATGTGGGATGCGACATATACATTCCTTACACTGCTTTTCCAGAGAATAAGGACCCTTCAGACTATTTTGGAAGCTTCATGGCAGTTTTTCTAATCAAAAATAATTCAAACATCCACAATTTGAAAAAGGAAATTCTTTACAGAATATCAAAGATACCAATACTTAAGCCAGAAGATTATAATGTAATAGAAGCCCCTTCTGCCACATTTAGTGAGACGTATGCTCAACAGACCTTATACGAAAAGGACCCTGAAAAAAGTAAAAGGAATTTATTTCTAATCATGGCAAGCTTTATTGCACTTTTTGTCTTGTTGCCTGTGCTGAATCTTATCAATCTCAACATTAGCCGAATACTCGATAGAAGTTCTGAGATTGGAGTTAGAAAAGCATTCGGCGCTAACACGAAGAATATTTTATTTCAATTTGTCTTTGAAAATATTATTCAGACTTTCATCGGAGGTTTACTAGGTTTAGTTTTTGCCTTAGTTGCAATTTACCTGATCAATGACAGTCAATTGCTTAATAATGTAAGACTGGTTATCAATTTTAATTTTTTCATAGCCTGCTTTTTCATCAGCCTTTTATTTGGAATCATTTCCGGATTACTTCCTGCATTAAAAATGTCAAAATTATCCATTGTAAATGCGCTAAAACAAAACAACATATGATACGCCATATTTTCAAACTTATCTGGTTCAAAAGAAAATCTAATGCACTCATGATCCTTGAGATTTTCCTCGCCTATCTTGTCTTGTTTGCAGCGTTTTCTTTTGTGATTTATCAATTGAGGATTTTGGAGAAACCACTTGGTTTCAAGACTATTGATCGATGGATGATCAGTCTTGAAGGACTACAGGCCAAAGATTCTGCGGAGGTCGCCACCATCATGGATCAGCTAAAAAATGAACTTAAAGCTAGTCCTAACGTAGAAAGTGTCGGATTTACAAATTCCAGCACTCCATTTTCTAATAATACCTCGACCACAGGCAATGATGATATGGGATTCAACGTTTCATCACGCATAGCTGAGGCTGATGAGGGATTTGGGGAGGTGATGAATATTAATATCATCAAAGGGAGATGGTTCAATGAAACGGATCGCCAGTCAAAATATAGACCAATCGTGGTCAACGAACTATTCCTAAAAAACTTTTTCCCAAATAAAAATATGCTAGATAGTGTAATTATTTTGGATGGTGAGAGCAAGATTGTTGGCATCATGGATGATTATCGATACAAAGGTGAATTTGACTTACCAACAAATATGTCTTTCTGCTACACACCACATACTCAAGGTTGGATGTACAATATCATACTCAGGATGAAGGCAGGTACACCCATCGGTGAACAGAAAACGATCAATGACATTGTCAAAAATGTTACAAAATCCAATTCTTTCATTATCAAGTTGTTGGAATCCGAAAGAGAGAAGAATAGTCGGGCGAAATGGATTCCCATAATAGCCTTGTTGAGCATCTGTGGATTCCTATGCATTAATATTGCTCTTGGTCTATTTGGTGTTTTGTGGTTCAATATCAACAAAAGAAGGTCAGAGATCGGCCTTAGGAGAGCTTTGGGAGCTCATTCCAGTGACATTTCGAAGCATTTTTTAATGGAAACACTTGTGCTTGCTTTTATAGCCATAGCACTTGCTTTGATATTTACCATTCAGATTCCACTTCTGAAAGTCGTCGATATTCAGCCAAGTATATTCTATGAATCGATGGTATGGGTGACTGTATTAATTTTAATATTAGTATTCATTTGTGCTTATTTTCCGAGTAGGCAAGCGGCTATGATTCATCCTGCTACTGCATTGCACGAAGATTAGAAATTTCATGTTTCATCAGTCAAATTCGTTTATTGTTAAGCCAGCTTGAATAAAAATGTTAGATGTAAGAAGCTTGTCCGACGAACGAAGTGATGGCGGGGTAGATTTTAGATGGCCGTCTTTAATTAAAGTCAAAATTCTCGCCTTTGTATTTTTAAAAGATAAATTATGAACCAATTAACCTAATACCATCTAACATCTAAAATCAGCCATCTACCTTTGGTTCTAAACTAACAAAACCTAAATTATTTTTTTACTGCCGAAACTTGAGTTAATTATATTTACATCGCTTTACATTTTAATTATGAGTTCAGAAATACAGTCACGTATTCTTATTATTGATGATGACAGGACCATCGTGTCAGGGATAAGCCTTTTTCTGAAAAAGAAAGGTTACCAGATAGATAGTGCTACAAATGCTGCCGATGCTGTGGAAAAGTTGCATAATTTCAACGCTGATCTTGTGCTCCTGGACATGAATTTCAACATTGATACTTCAGGAAAAGATGGACTGCTTTTGTTAAAAAATATCATAGAAATTAATTCTAACATACCAGTAATTTTGATGACCGGATGGGCGACGGTTCAACTCGCTGTGGAAGGGATGAAGCTGGGAGCAATGGATTTTATCGCTAAACCATGGGATAATAGTCATTTGCTTTCTTCGATTCAAAATTTGCTGGAAATAAACAAACCATCCTCAGTTAATAAATCGATACAAGGAAATGATATAGATTCCATAATTGGCCAAAGTGCAGCCTTTCAGGATATCTTAAATCTTGTAAAACATATTGCGCCTACAGATGCAAATGTGCTGATCACGGGTGAAAGCGGAACCGGGAAAGAAGTTATTGCGGAAGCAATTCATTCTTTGAGTAAGCGGAATGGAAATGAGTTTGTCAAAGTAAATTTGGGTGGAATATCCAGTTCTTTGTTTGAAAGTGAAATGTTCGGGCATAAAAAAGGAGCATTTACTGACGCACATTTGGATAGAATTGGCAGATTTGCAAAGGCACATAAAGGGACTATTTTTCTGGATGAAATCGGTGACCTTCCGGTGTCTAACCAAGTCAAATTATTAAGAGTATTACAAGAGAGAACTTATGAGGTCTTGGGCAGCAGTGAGACTAAACGAACAGATGTTCGTATCATCAGTGCTACCAATAAAAATCTTGAAAAAATGGTTTATGATGGTACATTCCGGGAAGATCTTTTCTACCGTATTAACCTCATCTCAATACACATGCCATCATTGAATGAACGATCAGAAGATATTCCTTTACTCACGGATCATTTCATTAAACAAGTCTGTGAAATCTATGAAGTGACAATTCCACTTATCACGACGGAGACATATGACTGGCTTCAGAAACAGCCATTCCCGGGCAATATCCGACAGTTGAAAAATATGGTCGAACGCACTTTATTGATCAACATTAATAAGAAGGAACTTAACTTTAAAGATTTCCAACAGACATCATCTCAAAATCAAAAGTCCACACCCCAGTTCACGCTTCCAGAAGTGGGTATGGTGAGTTTGGATGATCTCGAGAAACAAATGATACACAAGGCGCTCGATTTTCACAATCATTCAATCAGTAAAACTGCCCGATCACTTAGCCTTACACGAAGTGCGTTATATCGACGTCTTACCAAACATCACATTCCCTATGAGCCTAAGAATTAAGTATTGGTCCATCATCATTGCGCTCCATGTAGTATTAATAGTCTTGTGTTATACCTTACTTTTTGACAAGAAATGGCTATTCTTATGTTCTGAAGTAATACTTCTCGCCTCCCTTTATTTTAGTTATCTTTTATACAATGCTCTCATCAGGCCCATTTCTCTTATGTACATGGGGAGCAATGCCATTCGGGATCGCGATTTTAGCGTAAAATTTCTGCATACTGGTTCCAAAGAAATGAATAACCTGATAGATATTTATAATTCCATGATCAATACTTTGGGCCAAGAGCGAACCACTGCGGAAGAGCAAAGTATATTTCTTGAAAATTTAATATCCATCAGCCCGGTTGGCATTATCATTCTTGACTTTGACGGAAGAATTGAAATTCTTAATAAACATGCAAAGCAATTATTGAACCAAAAGTCGAACCCAATAGGAATATTATTATCAGAAATAATGCACCCCGTCATTTCAGGTATTTTAAAGATAGAAAGCGGCCAAAGTTTGATCATTAAAGCTGATGGAAATAAAAAATACCGCTGTCAGGTAAGCAATATTGTCCACAAAGGATTTCTCCGAAAATTCATCTTAATAGAAGATCTGACTACCGAATTACTCAATTCAGAAAAGGATGCTTATGGAAAAATAATCCGGATGATGGCGCACGAAGTTAATAATTCAATGGGCGCAGTCAATTCCATTCTTACTACTGTGCACCAATTTGGCTTCGAGGGAGCAGATGCAGATCCGGAATTAAAGTCAGGTCTGGAAATAGCAATCGAGCGCAATAATAATCTGACTTCTTTTATGAAAAATTATGCGCAGGTCATTCGCATCGTTCCTCCATTTTTACAAAATATCGAAGTAGCAAAATACCTTAGAAATGCAGTAAGACTTTGGACTAATATTAGTACTGAGAAAAACATTACAATTAACACTGATGGCCTTGATCATGAAATGTTATTGGATCTGGATCCCATTCAAATGGAACAAGTGATTTCGAATATTTTAAAGAATAGTATTGAATCAATCGGTGAAAATGGAGAAATACATATCGGTTATTTATCTGACAGAAAAGGGTTTTTCGTCCGGGATAATGGTGCAGGCATCAGTGACGAAACCAAAGATCAATTATTTTCCCCTTTCTTCTCCACAAAGCCTTACGGGCAGGGAGTCGGACTCATGCTCATCAGTGAAATACTGCAGAAGCATGAGGCACATTTTAATTTGTACAGCGAAAGGAATTGGACTAGTTTCGAGATTTGGTTTGATTTAAATGATAAATTTGTTCATTAAGGAATTAGTGAAAATGTGCTTGAAACAATTAAGATAATTCCGCTTCGTGATATTTCCGACTACTTGTCAATTGTCTCACAACTGAACCTATTTCCTCTAATCTAAACCACTTATTTTCTCATTCATATACTATTATTGTACATTCGTTGTTTATTAGAATACAACAAATTGTTTTACATATGGATCAAGATCGTTCTAAGATCAATAGTGTGATCAAAAAGATATGGGTCGGCTTAGGCATTTTTGTCGCATTGGTGATTTTTTATCTTTTTTATCTATCCCTGTCCGGCCTGCCAACATTTGATGAACTTGAAAATCCGAAGTATGATTTTGCAAGTCAAATTTTATCTTCAAATAATTCTACACTTGGTCGGCTATATATCGAAAACCGCGTACCCGTTACATATGAGCAGCTTTCCCCTTTTGTCGTTCAAGCACTTTTAGCTACAGAAGATGTTAGATTTTACAAACATAGCGGTGTGGATGCGGAAGCCGTAGCGCGAGTTGTGGCCAAAACACTTGTCCTCGCCAATAAGAGCGCCGGTGGAGGAAGTACGATCACCCAACAATTGGCAAAGTTGCTCTATTCGGATAGAGACTTCAGCAATATGGGCACCATTAGAAAAAATTTTGCACTTGTAAATATTAAACTCAAGGAATGGATTACTGCAATCAAACTTGAACGCAGTTATACAAAGGAAGAGATCATCGCCATGTACCTCAATAAATTCAACTTTATTTATGGCGCATATGGGATAGAAGCAGCTTCAGAGACTTACTTTAGCAAAGGAAACAAAGAGTTGAATGAGTCCGAAGCTGCCGTTTTGGTTGGAATGTTAAAAAACCCATCATTGTACAACCCTGTCCGAAGAAAGGAACAGGCGATTAACAGACGTAATACCGTCCTCCGAAGAATGGTCACCAATGGAGCTCTGGATGCTAAAAAAGCCGAAAAACTAATTGAAAAACCTATCGAATTAAAATTCAAACCTAAGTCTCACATCGAAGGTGATGCTACTTATTTCAGAATGGAGGTAGGAAAAGAAGTTGCTTCCATTATTAAACACAATGACCTTCAGAAATCAGACGGCTCACTTTATGATATTTATCGTGATGGACTAAAGATCTATACCTCGATCGATGTTGAAATGCAGAAGATCGCAGAAGCGACAATGCTCAAGCACATGAAATCCGTCCAGAACAATTATTGGAGAGAATGGAAAGGTAAAGATCCATGGAAATACAATACCGACGCCAAGCAGCTGGCGATTCGGGAGAATACTATGAAAAACCTCGTCCGCTCCTCTGACAGATATATCACTATGCGCCAGAATGATTTCGAACCGGACCTTGAGGGCATGATGCGCAAGTTTCCTTCTATCAATTTCACTGATATAGAGTTCGATATCTGGAGCGCCGCCGAAAAAGACGGTCTTGAAAAAGTAGCTAAGAAATATAAGATCACAGATGATCAAGAGCGTATTTATGCGAAGATCATGGACGATCCTGATTATAAAATTGCCCTTGCGAAATGGCAAAAATTCAGAAATGATGTCCGCACTTCTTTCGGTAAAAAATATAAAATGAAGGTCTTTGCCTACAATGCAATGGCTGAGAAGGATACCACCATGACACCATATGACTCCATCCGATATCATAGGAGTTTCCTACAGACAGGCATCATCGCTATCGAACCGACGACGGGGCAAGTGAAAGTCTGGGTGGGAGGTATCAACCACAAGTATTTCAAATTTGATCACATCCGCAGCAAACGTCAGGTGGGCTCGACGTTCAAGCCTTTTGTCTACGCATCTGCCATTGCTTTCCAGGGAGTTTCTCCATGTCAACGCGTCGTGGATCAGCAATATACTATTTCGCCGGGAGAAGGACATTTTGGACTCATCAATAGCTGGTCTCCTGGCAATGCAGAAGGAAGATTCTCAGGGCAATCGATGACGCTTTATGAGGCATTGAAAGAATCGAGGAATTCAGTTTCTGTATACCTTATGAAACAAATGCAATCCACCTCATATGTCCTCGACCTGGTCAATAATATGGGTATCGACAAGAAAAAGATTCCCGCTCAACCATCTATTTGTTTGGGAGCAGCCGAACTGACTGTGTTTGAGATGACGGGGGCTTATGCCAGCTTTGCCAATAATGGGACGTATATCGTACCTTCCTTTATCACAAAAATTGAAGATAAAAACGGAAAGGTTATTTACAAAAACACATCTGATGAGAAACAGGCACTTTCCCCGGATATCAATTATGTCATGGTGGACATGTTGCGTTATGCTGTCCGTGGGGCAGCAGGATTTAAAGGTGTCGTGAGCAATATAGGTGGCAAGACAGGTACTACGAATGATTATGTCGACGGTTGGTTTATGGGTATCACACCAGGACTAGTCGTGGGGACATGGGTAGGAGGAGATGACCAGTGGACGAGGTTCCTGAGCTTAACCAATGGACAGGGAAGTAAGATGGCAAGACCATTTTTCTCTGAATTTATCCGTCAGTTAGAGATGCAAAAAGTAGCGGACTTTGATCCGAAAGCTAAATATATCGTGCCATCAGGACCACAAACTATCATAACAGATTGCAGCCAATACAGTAGGCCGGATGTTATCACCGTACCAAAAGATACGACAAAGAAAAAAGAGGGCGAAGATGATTTTTTTGAGTAAATAACTTAAGTTTCGGTAGTCAAATTTTTCTTTTTGAAGATTTTTTTTAAATTTTAATAGAATGTTAGATGTTAGAAGGTAGATTTTAGATGGCCTTCCATCAATCACATGGATATTTTTTCTAATAAACCTATTAAAGAAAAAATACGAATCAATTGACTAAACCCCATCTAACATCTAACATCAGACATCTACCTTTGTTTCTTAACTGACGAAACTTGAGTAAATAATTTGGTTGTTGAAGTTTTAGAAATAATATATGTATTTCAAATCTTCGTTTATATCCAGAACAATTAGAAGTTATACAAAACGAAATTATTTAGTTGCCCAATATTTTGCCGTATAAATCAGCTTTAAATTATAGACTCTCTTTTGGCAAATGCCCCAAAGACAAATATTATATCCACTACCGCGCTAGCAGCATCGCAGATAATTGCACGAATTTGCACGAATAAATTCGTGTTAGATGCAAAGCATCATTGGTGGAATTAGTGGCTAAATAAATTTTTAGAAATAATAGTCGATTTTAGAGTTCTATTTAATTTTTCATATTATAATTAGTTGAATAACATTGAATTAAATTTCGTTGTGTAATAAAATTAAACTTCATGTGTTTTGTCTGGCAAAAACATTTGATCAATCTTCATAAACCCAATTCCTTCTTCAAATTATCATATAATTCCTCACTCCAATTAATTTGAGGAATCACAGGGTATTTTTCATTTTTTCTGAAATCATGTGGACAAATAATTACTTTCACTTTATCCAAATCCAATTTCGATACCAATACAAATATTTCCTCCATGGCTTCATCGCCAACAGGAATGCAGCCGGTGGTCTTGCTTTTACCGTGTATGAAAATATCTCCACCTAGATCCACTCTTCCATCCAAACTTGCTTTTTCCCGGTCAAAATCATTTGGATAATTAATCTTTATGGAGAGATAAAACTTGCTATTGGGATTCAGGTATTCCACCGAATATATTCCTTCGGGAATTTGTTTGTCACCATTTTTGAGTTTGGGTCCGATGGTGCCGCTAAAACCAGTAAATGGATATGATTCTATGAGGATTTTTGCGTCATTAATAACAGCATACATTTCCAGAATTTGCTCAGATTTAAATGCAAGTAGTAGCAATTGTGCTGGGTATTTATTAATTCCGAAGCTACTAAGTATAGGTTCGAACTTTACGAAAACACGCGCTTCTACCTTTTGAAGAATGGAAGAAATAGATTCCTTTTTTACAATTTCTGACATAAATTAAAAGTGGTAATCTTGCGGATTTATTGTGATTCACTAACCACTTTTTCCAACATTCTCAACATATAACTATTCTCCTCAGGAAGGCCAATACTTATTCTGAGACAATGTGGCAAACCAAATGAAGCAAGGCGTCTTGTCAATACCCCTTTTTTCAACAGATTTTCATAATAATATTCCACCATTGCTTCATCCTTCATTTCCAAAGCGATGAAGTTCGCAACAGACGGAATGGCCTTGATGCCAAGTTCTGCATAAGCATTCATAAGTTTGATCATTTGCTCAGAATTATTGTCCAGAGTTTTTTGTAAAAAATCTTCATCTTCCAAAGCCGCTGACCCTGCTATCTGCGCTGCGAGATTCGGATCGAAGGTCAATTTTACTTTGGTCAATGCCTGAATCAAATATTCCGGGCCTATGGCGTAACCCAATCTTAGTCCGGCTAGACCATATGCCTTGGAAAATGTTCGCAAGACGATTATATTTTGATAATCTAATTTGGTACAATCAGGATATTCATCTGAAATCTTATGGGCGAACTCAAAATATGCTTCATCTATCACTACTAATATATGAGAAGGAACACGGTCTAGAAAGGCTACCATCTTTTCCAAAGATATCATCCTACCTGTAGGATTGTTGGGGTTAACGATGTAAATTAATTTTGTTGTTTCATCAATTGCCTGCAAGAATCCATCCAAATCAAACTCATATCCTTTCAGCATCGGTACTTCCACACATCTTACATCATTCATTCTAGCCATTACTTTTGCGGAGACAAAGGCGCCATGAGACGTCAGCATACTTTCATCCTTTTGAACAAAAGCATTGAACATTGTATACAAAATTGCGTCAGAGCCATTACTCAAGAGAAGGTTTGACACAGGTACCTGAAGTTTAGAAGAAAGTTTTTCTTTTAGCACGGAAGAAGTAGGATCCGGGTAAAGATGGAGGGTGTTAATAGCTTCTGACAAGGCTTTTTGCGCCTTCGGGCTCGGACCAAAATTGTTTTCATTACTGCTTAGCACTACTTGTTTTTCTGGGGGATGATTTCCAAACATATTTGCTCCAGGCTTGCCGGGTTTATAGGGTGCGAGGTTCAGGATATGCTGTGGAATGGTTACCATAATAGGTTGTTGTTTATTGGCTGCAAAGATGAATAGTTTTTTCCAATCAAGCTATAAAGTAAATGGATAACTTGAAATTGGGTAGATGACAAAAAGGGTTTTTGTAAGTCAAAATGTAAGTTGGCTCGCTACCTATAATAATAGTAATGAATTTCTCTTCTCTTCCTTTTAGGTTAATAAAGGGTGGAAAGTTACATTACTAAACGGCCAGATTAAAAAATCATAAAATAAAATGAAAACCGCTTTTAATAGATTGATGATTGACAATACCTTTTGAGGTTATGGAGGAGATATGGCTTCATATTTTTCTTCATAGTCAGCTACCAAATCTGAAAGTAGATCCAGTTCAATATAGTTTTTATCGGATTCGCTCGTCTCATTGGAAACAAGGGGCAATAGTTCTTCTATTCTGGTGCAGATGGTAGAATATTCTATTTTAGTGTTAATGGCTCTCATGATAAATTAAATAGTTGGTATATAAAGTTCTAAAATATGAAAAACATTATTCTAATTATTGTAACAAATGGGTAAAAAGAGGAAATCTTAGATAATTAAAGGTGCAAATTTAAAATATTACTTTAAATTTGCACCTTTAATACTATTGTATGTTAGTTAGAAATGCCTTAGATTTAATTAAGAAGGACTTGCTGAAATCCCCCGCAGTCATCCTATTTGGACCCAGACAGGTTGGAAAAACGACACTTGTCAAGCAAATTGCCGCAGAAGATCCTGCGGAATACGAATATTTAGACCTTGAGTTGCCATCTGACAGAGCAAAACTTAGTGATCCGGAGTTATTCCTAAGCCGATTAACTCAGAAAACGGTGATTCTTGATGAGGTTCAATATATTCCCGAATTATTTCCAATCCTGAGAGCTTTAATAGATCAAGATCGAAGACCTGGAAGATTCATATTGTTGGGCTCAGCGTCTCCTGTATTATTGCAACAAAGTTCTGAGTCTTTGGCGGGAAGAGTTCGTTATAGGGAAATATTTCCATTGACTCTGCGTGAAACCAATGGAATTGATTATGAAAAATTATGGTTTCGTGGAGGATTTCCGGAAGCCTATTTGGCAGAAAGTGATCAGGAAGCTATGGAATGGTATGGACACTTCGTAAGGAGTTATACCACAAGAGACCTATCTGTGTTGGGTCTTTCTATGCCTGCACTTCAGATTGAAAGGCTCCTTCGTATGTTGGCGCATCTCCATGGGCAATTGTTAAATATGTCCTCTTTATCCCGTTCACTTGGAGTCAGCAGCCCAACTATTGCTAATGCCCTGTATTATCTGGAAGAGGCAATGCTGATCCGAACTCTGAAACCGTGGCATAATAATTCCGGAAAAAGGCTGGTCAAAAGTCCTAAAGTTTATATTAGGGATTCCGGTATGTTGCACTATTTACTTGGAGTAGAAAGTATCTCTAATCTGCTCGGTCATCCACAGGCCGGCAATAGTTGGGAAGGATTTGTAATTCAGCAAATAATAAGTACTCAAACAAAGAATCAAGAGCCTTATTTTTATCGCACAGCAAAAGGAGCCGAGGTTGATCTGCTTCTTACCAAAGGAAATAATGTAACATCTGTCATTGAGATAAAACTCAGCACTGCACCACAATTAACCCGAGGTAATACAGAAGCAGTAAATGATTTGATTCCGAGAAAAAAATTGTTGTAATTCCCGGTGAAGCGAATTATCCGATGAAGGATGGTTGGGATGTGATGGGGGTGCATACTTCAATAGGTGAAATATGAGTTTTTTCGAATCAATAAAAATGCGTTTTCATTCCAATGTATTTAGGTTGTTATTTATTTCATTAATATTAATAAATGAAATAAAAAAGAATTGTAATTATATGATATTCACCTTTAAGAAAACAATCACATGTTTAGACACGTCATTTCATTTTTTCACAACCTCTTTTGTTTTATAAGTATTTTTTTTTAATGATCAGGGCATGAAGGTCATTCTCTTGCCTCTCGGATTTGTATTTTTATTTTGCAAAATCTTAAGATCAATTCTCAAAAATCCCCCGATTCAAACTTTTTTCATTTACTCAAGATGGCATTCAGTCAGCGGTATTTCCAGAAAGTTTGGGATACCTGGTTCATATAGTTCCAGCTTTTTTGTGGCGGGATCTATATTCGAAATCAGTCAAATTAACTCGATCTTTTTCTGTTTTTGCTTATAGGATTATTAAACAATGATAATGGTATATAAATGACTTTGAGAGTGGGGGTGAGAGGTGTAGGGCTTTTTTGGATCGGAGGGAGGTGACTAAAAATAGTACCTTTTGATTTAAATGAAAAACTAATAAAGCATGTTGTTTTTTCAAAGATCCGTATGCTTTTTGATGATGGTAATTATTCAGTTACTATTCGTGGAGGCTTTGGAAACAGGAGTATAGGCAAAAATTGCAGATCCCTGGACCAGTTTTATAAACAGGTTAATTAGTCTCAAATTATATAAATGGGAGAAATATTGATCCGAGAGAATATTATGAATCCGGCAATTACACAGGTCGTTGAAGACGTTGTTTGGGTGGTCATGTTTGTTTTATGGACGTTTTTAAAATGGTGAACCAAATGGAATAGTGACTGACTGGTATGAAAATAGTGCAAAGAAAACCGTAACAATTTATCTTGGGGGAAAGAAAAATGGAGTAAGCAATAGATATTATGAAAATGGAAATCTAAAACAAAAAATTCAATATCGAAATGATATGGCAAATGGTCTAGTTAATTTCTATGATTCCTTAGGTAATATCCAGAGTTCATTTGTTTATAAAAATGGTGAAGTTGAGAAGACACTTTTTAGAAAGTAATGTTAAAAGCTTCCAGCCCTGCAAGGGCGACATACACCAGCGAGGTACGAAGTGCCTTGCTATATGCCTAAAAAATAAAGGTGCAAATTTAAAATAGGATTTTAAATTTGCACCTTTATTTAAGCAAAAAGAATTAGTTAGCTTTTTAGAAATCTAAAACATATAACCTTATTTCTCTACTTTCTTGTCCCCCTCCTTTTTCATTTCTTCCGCTTTCCTATCCTCTTTCAATTTCATCTCAGCCTTTTTCTTATCAACCTTAGCTTTGTCACTTGCATCATTTCTGATTTTCTTATCCACTTTTTTCTGAGTAGCTGCTTTGTCTTTAGCATCTTTTTTGTCGTCCTTTTTCTGTTGATCAGCTTTATCTTCTAATGCCTTTTTTTCTTCAGGACTAGCTTTTTTAACTCCTCCACCAGGAATGCCCTCCAGCGTTCTTCCTTTTTTGAGGATGTCCGGAGCTTTTCCTTTGAAAGCAATTGCTGTGGTACAGTCAAATATATTGAACCAAATCAATGCAAAAAACCCTTTGAAGAATGGTCGCTCAGACACAATATTCACCGCCTTGACCTCATCTTTATCTTTAAGATTATTAGTGCGGACTTTGATTAGATTGGCAAGGAAAGAGATGACTTTCTTCTCTTCCAGCTTTTTAGTTTCTTCATCTTTTTGAAAGATATTTACTTTAAGATCTGAGTATATTAATTCCATAGAACCTGTCGCGGTCTTAGCATCACCTTTGGAAGTATAATTTAATGACTTTAGATTGAAACTTTCCGTTTCAGCCATACCCAGATTTTTGATTACCGGGTTGATTTGTTCCGCCTTTAGTCCGGTCAATGTCGCATCAGCTTCATATCTCCCTTTGTCATCTCTTAGATCAAAAGCCAGACGAGCTGTCATAGGACTGCCACCTTGGAAAGTGGCTTTCGCATTTAGTTCGCTCCATGGATTCTGCCTCACCAGTGATTTGACATTGGTGATGTTGGTCATGGTGCCATTGATATTCCCAAAGGTCAACACTCCTTCCTTTTTGGTATTGAAACCTTTTTCCGTATAAACTAAAGTAGACTTTTTATAAGTAATTCTCTGATATCTAAGGCAAATGGAAGGTTAACTATGGTTTGATTTGGATAAGAACCATTTTTGCTATCAGGAGGATCACCAAAAGATTTGTCTTTATAAATGCCAAATTTTGCGCCACGAATGGAGATAGATTTTGCTTTGACTAAGCCCTTGTTAATTATGTCTACACTTCGAATTCCCTTGACCTGCAAAAATGGAACGTCAATTGTTGCCTCGCTTACTGCATGATTTTTTGAACGGTAAAATGCAGCATGAGAAGCATTTGGCGTCATTTTTAAATTTGCAATTTCCAGATAGGATGACTTATGATCATAATCACATTTTTCGACAGAGAATGTGTACATGTCATTGCCCATAATGCCTTTGAAATTACGTATGGCAGTCTTGAATTCTTTCGAATAAATGAATCGGGTGGTGTCAGATGCGGATGTGGAATCCACCAGCAGATCCTTAAACTTCAGATCTATTTCAGCGAATTTCCAGAATGGTTTCTTTTTGTCTAGTTTTCCTGCAGGATCGTACGACATTTTACCTTTGACGATGTTGATATTGCCAATTTCTATTGAATTAATATCTTTTTTTATCCTGTCATATAGGTTTGTGATGATGGGTGCTTTCGTGGTGTCTTCAACTGTTTTTTTGTATTGATAAATATTGAAATCTGCTCCTACAAGATCAATTGATTTAATTTTAATGTCTTTATTATCCTGAACAAGTTTTAAGATATTAATTCCTTCTATCAGGATATTTTCCACTTTACCATCGAAGATCACTTCCGGCAATGTGTTATTCGCCTGCATCTTTTTAAATATCTCCTGGTTGATGGTGACTTCGACACCATTGATGCGAGCCCCGTTGAATGAGCCGGTAACTTCATAATCGCGAATTGTCAAAGAATAAAGACTATCGCTCCCATCTACAATTATTTTATTGAGGTTTTCAACGATATCCTCTTTCTTAAGGTCATTGACAGTTACTTTTAGTACTATAAGGATCGTCACTGCGATGGCTGCAACGATGAATAAGAATATGATTAATTTTTTCAAATGCTGTTTTTTTCAATATGAATTCAAATGAAAAATTCTTCCAGGCCTCCTTTTCTCAATTTAATAAGCAAAGGATATCATTAAATTTTTCGAAGTATTAAAATCTAATTGGATTTAATCCACCCCGCTATTTACTGACACTACTTTTGCAAAATCTGTAAAACCTGTTTAGCCTTTTCATGACTAAGTTTTTCTTTTATAGTGTCTATAACACCTTTATCCCTTAAATCATTTCTTTGTGATTAAAATACAGTCTTGATTTGAGATTTCTATTAAAGCCATTTACTGTAAATGAACTTCTTTTATTAATTCCTATAACTCTCCCTCTATTTAATGGAATTACTCAACGGAAATAGTTTTATCAATTAATGAAAATTTTATTTACAAGGAAAGTCTATCGCAGCATGTTGCTAAACAACAAACTTCAAACACAAACATTCTAGAGTATCCATTGTCAAAGTAGATGTTTTAATTTTCAACTTTTTCCTCTCTATCTCCTTCTTCCTCCTTCCCTTCTTCAATAAATTCCTCCACTTCCTCCATTTCACCTTGTTCCAAATCTTCCACTTCATCCTCATTTGTGGCATCTAAATGATCTATGTGGAATTTGCAATACAAGGGTAAATGATCCGAGTTAAAATTCTCAAGGGTTTTTAATTCTTCTACAAGAATATCCGCAGAGTGATACATTTGATCTATTGGAAAACGAAGTAGCCAATATTTAGCATGAAAGGTGGAGATCAAACCACGCCCCATCCTGGGATCTATGAGTTTAGAAGTTTTTTTGAATAAAACGGATGAACGAGCCCAAGCGACATTATTAAAGTCACCAACCACGATAGTTGGTTTCTCAAACTTGCGAATGACTTTTGCGACGGAGAGTAATTCTCCATCGCGCTCCTTACTATTTGGTTCTTCTGTAGGAGTGGGTGGTGGCGGATGTACACCAAATAATCTGAATTCGAAACCATCATCAGATATTAATTCACATTCAATGCTTGGAATATCGTCTGCAACGAAATAGTTTGTTTTGCAACTTTTAAACTTGATTTTTGAATAGAGGTGCATTCCGTAAGTGTTTTCCAGTGCCACTTTTTGTTGAAGCGGATAATCTTTTTCTATCACCTCAAGCGCTTTTTCCCAAGCTTTATTGGACTCCATTGTCAGTACAATGTCCGGTTTTTCACGTTGCACCAGGTCGATGAATCGCTGAAACTGTGTGTTCATTTGGTACACATTAGCCGATATAATGGTAATGCTTTTGGAAGAGGTGCTACCTTTGGCTGATTCGCCAGACTTATATAATGGTGTGTATTTATACAAAATACTTATCTCATAGATAATACATATCAATAATAGACTTTGTAGAATATAAAATTCAGTTTGACGACTCACCAGAAAAAACGCTGCCACAAATACAATAACTTGTAAAACCAAGACCTGCACCTTCGCAAAATCAAATGCTCTCACCGTCCAATGTTGGAAGGGAAGGAATGGAATAAGGGTGCAGAGGATGAGTATAATGGCACCTATAATATATGTTGTGTACATTGACCAATTTTAATTGATAGGAACAAGGTGTAATAATAAGGAAAGTTTTATGTTTTGTCTGAATCACGTATTATTTGATTACGCGGCCTTCTTTGTCTTTGAATCACGCTTGCCTGCCAAATAAGGCAGGGATTAATTTGATTACGCGGATGGCACGGATTTTTTCTACCCAAATTTTCATTCCATTAATTATAAAATCTGTGAAATCATCTAATCCGTAAAATCCGTGATTCTGACTAACTTTTATTTCCCTATCTTCATCCACCTAAATCCTACTTATGCATTTTCGTTTATTTTATACAATACTCTGCTTCCTCTTAATCACAACGATATCCGCCCAGTCCACCTTCCCAAACAATGGCCCTGCCGACCCCCGTCCCAACAACGTCATGCTCCGTCGTGCCACCGTCGTCGTCGCTCCCGGCAATGTCCAGACAGGAACTGACATCCTCGTGGAGAAAGGCCGCATCAAAGCCGTCGGTAAAAACATTGCCCTGCCGCAAGGATGCCAGGAGATCGACTGTTCGGACAAATGGATCTATTCTTCCTTCATCGACTTTTACAGCAATTACGGTGTCACTTCATGGCAACCAATAAAATCCGAACAGGGTCGTGGACAAAAACTACTTTCCGAAAAGCCGGGCGCTTATTATTGGAATGAATCTATTCACCCTGAGACGAATGCTTTTGAATACTTCGTTTCCGATGAAAAAGAAGCAAATAACCTGCGTGGACAAGGATTTGGAGTAACTTTATCACAGATAAAAGATGGTATCAGCCGCGGAAGCGCAGTATTGGTCAGCACCGGAGAGAAAACACCAAGTTCTAACCTCATCATCGACGAACGTGTGGCTCAGGGACTTTCATTTTCCAAAGGAAGCACGAATCAATCATATCCTTCCTCACAGATGGGAAGCATTGCACTTTTAAGACAATTGTATTATGATGGAATAGCACAGGACAAAGCCACCGACGAAAAAAACCTCAGCATCGAAGCATGGCGCACCAATGCTAATCTAAAAAGCATCATCGCCGTCAATTCCTGGCAGGAAGTGCTGCGTGCAGTCAAAGTTGCAAAGGAATTTAACAAAGCCTACATCATCAAATCCGCCGGTGACGAATACCAGCGCATCGACGCCATTAAAGCCACCAATACACCGCTCATCATTCCCATCAACTTCCCGGAAGTGGTCAAGTCCGACGACATCCTCGACCTGGATAAGATCTCCCTCGAACAGATCAAACACGTTGCCCTGGCTCCACGCAATCCCGGCATATTGTCACAGAATGGCATCAAATTTGCCATTACATCAGATGGATTAAAAGAGATCAAGGAATTCCGTGAAAAGCTATTACTCGCAGTAGATCATGGTCTGGACAAGGACAAAGCATTGGCAGCATTGACGACTGTTCCTGCCGAACTCATTGGTGAAAGCGCACAGATCGGCACCATCGAAACGGGTAAATGGGCGAATTTCTTCGTCATGGACAAAAACTATTTTGACAAAAAGGCAAAGATGACTTCCCACTTCGTTCAGGGCAGAAAATACGAATTGTACAACCTGCCTGACTCTACTCGTGATGGTAAGTTTCTCTTCTCTACATCTATCGACAATGATAAGTACAACGTGCACATCACCAAGAGCAATAAGGAGATCAATCTAGTCTATCAGGACACCCTCAAATACAAGGGCATCATCTCTGTCAACAACAATAAGATCAACTTCTCCCTCGATCCGAAGGGCAGCCTCGACGGTAAATACTGGTCTTGTTCCGGTCGCCTCGATGGCAAAAACTATTACGGCATCGGTCAGAATCAGGAAGGAGCCAGCTTTACCTGGACGATGACCCTCGTCGAAGAGATCCGTGACAAGAAAAAAGAAGAAAAAGCGGACAGCCTCATCCTCATGCCTGAGACGAAGGTCCTTTATCCGTTTGTCGGATATGGCAATGAAAAGCTGCCTGTTGCTGAAAAAGTCCTATTCAAAAATGCCACCCTCTGGACCAATGAAGCCGACGGCATACTTAAAGAAACCGATATCCTCATCGATAACGGCAAGATCGTCCGTTACGGAAAAAACCTTTCTGATGCAGGCGCCAAAGTCATCGACGCCACCAGCAAACACGTCACTTCGGGCGTCATCGACGAACATTCACACATCGCCATTTCGAGTGGTGTCAACGAAGGCGGCCAGGAGAGTAGTGCGGAGGTGCGCATCGGCGACGTGGTCAACAGTGAGGACGTCAACATCTACCGTCAGTTGAGCGGTGGTGTTGTAGCCAGCCAGCTGTTGCACGGTTCAGCCAATCCCATCGGCGGACAGTCAGCCATGATCAAGTTGCGCTGGGGTGCTGCGCCGCAGGATCTTTTAATCAAAGATGCAGATGGCTTCATCAAATTTGCCCTTGGAGAAAATGTAAAACAGGTCAACTGGGGCATCCAGGGCCGAAACCGTTACCCGCAGAGTCGTATGGGTGTGGAGCAGGTGTACGAGGATTATTTCTCCCGTGCGCAGGCGTACATCTCCGACCGCAAGGCCAATCCAAATATGCGCAAGGACCTCGACCTGGAAGCCATCGCAGAGATCTTGCAAGCCAAAAGATTCATCACGTGCCACTCTTACCAGCAGGGCGAGATCAACATGCTCATGAAGGTGGCAGATAAATATAAGTTTCGCGTCAACACCTTCACCCACATCCTCGAGGGTTACAAGGTTGCCGACAAGATGAAGGCACATGGTGTGGGCGCTTCCACGTTTTCCGACTGGTGGGCTTACAAATACGAGGTCATCGACGCCATCCCATACAATGGTGCCATCATGCACAGCGTCGGCCTTGTCGTCGCCTTCAACTCTGACGATGCCGAGATGGCCCGCCGTCTCAATCAGGAAGCGGGCAAAGCCGTCCTTTACGGAGGTGTCCCTGAGGAAGAAGCCTGGAAATTCGTCACGCTCAATCCTGCCAAACTCCTCCACCTCGATAGCCATATGGGCAGCCTCAAGGCCGGCAAAGACGCCGACATCGTCCTTTGGTCCGACAATCCCCTCAGCATCTACGCCGTCGCCGAACAAACCTATGTCGACGGCATAAAATACTTCGACCGTGCCGAAGACAAGATCAAACAAGCCACCATCGCTCAGGAAAAAATGCGTTTGTTACGCGCTATGGACAAGATGAGTGCAGGAGGTATGAAGAGTGAAGGTGTGCGGCCGAAGAGGGAGGTGTTGTATCATTGTGATAGTGAGGAGGAAAAAAGGCCCAGGGAATTGGGCTTTGGGAGGGAGGGAAAGGGGGGGGGGGGGGGGTTAAATTTGGGGGGAATTTTTTTTAAAAAAAAAAAAAATCCCTTTTTTTTGGGGGGGGGGAGTTTTTTTTCGCTTGTCTGATTTTTTAAAATAGGGGGGGTGAAAATATCAAAAAAAAAAGAAAAAGAAAGAAAAGGGGGGGGGAAAAAAAAAGTTTTTTTGGGAGAAAAAAACCCACGCGGCGGGGGCGGGGGGGGGTTTTTTTTTTTCGGGGGGCGGCCGCGGCCAACCCCCCCAACCCGCCCCCCTCCATTACCATTGAAAATGGAAGTTTAGAGCGAATTGGTAGGGGAAAATTTATGGTTGGAAAAAACCAAATATTTGTCCCTGCAATTAAGAATAATCTTAAAGTTTTAAATAACAGCGTACTTTCAATTTTTCCTTTCATCGAAATCTGTGTATGGAGTACATCACTTTTCAATGAATTTTCTAAACATCAATCCAATGTAGTTTTTACAATGGTAGAAGTTGAAAAAACCGTTGAGGAATCAGTATTTCTATATTTAAAAGAACATAATAAAAATGTTTTTCTTAATCCAAAGAAAGAACTATTGTCCATATATATAGTAGAAATCAACAACCCTATAATAGTAAAATCATTGGTATCGGAATCTCCGCTCCAAAAAGTAAATACAATATCTACAATTACTATAGAAAAAGCCCTCGTAGATCTTTATTGTGATGAAGGACTTTTTTTCTTTTTTCAAGGGAAAGAAAGAAGTGTTATTTTTAAAGAAGCTTTTAAAAAATATACAATAAATAAGAATAAGCTTTTCCGATATGCTTCACGCAGGGGTAAAAGAGAAGATATTGAACAATACATCCAAATTATTGGTATTTAAAGATATTGCCTTTTAATAGTAATGATTGATAAAAAAGAAATAAACTTAAATTGGATCAACTTAGTGTCTAAAGCAAATCGAAATGCTGATAAGATATTGGTAGAAAAGGTTATTCGTGCTTTATTATTACTAGAAGGATTGGCTATGCAAAATTTAAATTTTGTATTTAAGGGAGGAACGGCTTTAATGTTACACTTTAATTCAACTCAGCGTTTATCTATCGATATAGACATTGTCCTTCCAAAAAAGTTGAAGAGCCTGGATGAAATTTTATCTAAACTATCGGATGAACAAGGCTTTAAAAGGTTTGAATTTCAGAAAAGGGCATCGCAATCTAATATAGAAAAAGCTCACTATAAATTCTTCTATGTTCCATATCATAAAACGAGTAAAGACGAAGAGTACGTTTTGCTTGACATATTATATGAGGAGATTACATATGTTGAATTAATTGAGATTCCTGTCGAATCTTCTTTTACACCACTTTTAGGAGCCTCGATAAAAGTTAAGGTGCCAAGTCTTGAAGATTTACTAGGGGATAAGCTCACTGCATTTGCTCCTAATACTACCGGAATCCCTTACTATAAAAATAAAGATAGTATGAGTATGGAGATCGTTAAACAACTTTACGACATTGGTAATTTGTTTGATGTATCAAAAAAGCCTTTCAATTATAAAATCAACATTTAAAAGTTTTGTAGCTGTGGAGCTTTCTTACCGAGATAGAATTCATCTTTCGATAGAAGACGTTTTAGAAGATATTTTCCAGACGTCTTTGAGCATAGTTAGCCGCGGATTTTTGGGGACTGGTAAATTTGAAGAATTACAAATTGGTATACAACGGCTCAAGGGATTTATATTTTCAGAAAGTTTCCAAATAGAGAAGGCGATTATTTCAGCATCCAAAGCAGCGTATCTATCAAAGTTGATACTTTCAGACGCTATTAGTTTTGAAAAATTTGAAGCGCCTTTACAAATAAAGGATTGGACAATTGAGAATCCAAGCTTTAGTAAACTCAATAAATTGAAAAAATCTAATCCGCAAGCTTTCTTTTATTGGCATAAGATTGTCAATTTAATTTAAGATATAAAATAGACTAAATGATCAACTTTCTTTTCTTGAGAAAGGAAAACTTCTACAATAAATAGAAATTGAAGCAAATTTTCGTCAACAAATTATATAATTTAGCTCATACTTTTACAATTAAATATTCCGGTCAAAGGGGCCACTGATTCCAAGGTGCAAAGAGGGCCACTTTACTACGCTAAAATACTAAAAGGAGATGGAAATACTTCGCCGGGTTTACAAGAGGGCTGGTGATTAATTTCAAAAAGCACTCTAAATTAAAAAATATCTAAAAATAAATAGCAATGGAAAATAATAGCAGGGACACAATTGAAATTAATGAAAATGAGGTTTTCAACAAAGACAATTTAAATAAAATACGCGAATATATAAATGAAAAATCTAAAGAACAAAGTGCTGCAGAAAAAATAGAACTTGAGATTTTAGCAATTAAATTTAAGATGGAAGATTATATCAATGAAAGTAGTAGTAAGAAAGAGATGCAAATTTTTGATTTTGTTAAACTATATTTAAAGACTTTAAATATAAGGCAAAAAAAATTAGCCACAGTTTTTGAAATGCAAGACTCCAACCTGTATAAATATTTAAAAGGAGAAAGGAAATTAAATGTAGATATCGTTTTTAAGTTAAGTTCATTTTCTAATACCCAGCCGGAATTGTGGTATTATATTCAAACTAGAAATGAATTAAATGCTGTATTGAAGGAAAAGATAGATTAAATAGTTATAAAAAGTATAGTTATAAAAATTTGGTCTGAGAATTTAAATAGCGACAATTTCTTAACAAGTTGTGCGGCTTTAAAAGGTCTAGAATATAGAGAAATTATATACCGCTATCCAGAAGGATGTTAAATGAAAAATTATTCCTATTTTGGCAGCAGCTACCTATTTATGATGAAAATAACTTAGGAAAAGATGCGTTTACTGCACGCTATGGACAAGATGAGTGTTGTTGAGATGAAGAGTGAGGGGTGGAGGCCGAAGAGGGAGGTGCTGTATTGGTGTGAAAGTGTGGAGGGGAGTAAAATTATTGAATTTGGTTTTTAATCAATTTTGTTCCTCGAAAATAATAATGGAATAGGGTTTTGAAAACAAGCTTAAATACGTTAATAGCAAATTTTCTTGAAATGGCAGGTTATCATTTTAGTTTGGATAGTAATGAATCATTAATTTCTTCAATTCAAAAAGTCGTTTACTCAACAAGAATAAAAGATCCATCAAATGGTATTTGGAGAATAAACGTAGAAGGCACTTTTGCTGATTATTGTTCCATGAGAGAAGGAGATAATGTTTATTTTTTTATTAAAAGAAAAATTTATGGAATAGGAATACTAACAAATGTTGGACTTGATTGTAAATACCTAAATTATCCCCTTTCAAATAATCCAATCGTTCAAACTTATGAGAATGTTGAAGGAAATATTCTAGCTACATTTGAAGGAATAAATAGTTTACATTATCGGTTCATATGCACTTTTAAACCCTCTCCATTTTTTTTTAATAATGGAATTGACATGGATGAATTATTATCTTCATCACCTTCACAATTTAAAATATTAAGAGCATTTCATAAGCTAAGCTTTATTAAATTTTCAGATGATGAAAACCAAGCTTTTAAAAATATAATTTTAAGACGCAATTTGTCAAATTTAGAAAATACTAATAACCCAAACTTTCTAACAAGCAATTTTGTTGAATTCCATCAAGAAATTGCCTCAAAAATTAATAATAATAGTTCTTATTCACTTAGCATTGAACCATTTTTAAGTACAATACAAGAAAGGAATGGCCAAATACGTCATGAGATGGCAGTTGAAGCGGCATTAATATATCAATTAAGTATTCAAGATAATCAGACTTTAACAATTTTCGGAAACTGGGATTATTTGTCTCATCAAGTTATTGCTTCTCCATTTAAACCAATTGATTATATGGACAAAATGGATGTTTTTGGATACAGATATATCATAAATCAAAAGCCTACAATTTCCCATTATTTAGTTATTGAAATAAAAAAGGGCAAGTTACATCTGACGATTTAATTCAATTAATGAAATATGTTGACTGGGTCAAAAATGAATATGCTTTTTCAGATTATAGCATGATAGAAGCTTTTATGATTGGCTATAGTTTCACACATGAAGCTTTAGCTTCATTCTCAAATATTATTGAAAGAAAATATATCCAAGGAGCAAGACCATCAATTCCTTCTGAATGGAATAATGTTAAATTAGTTACTTATGCTTTTAATGAAGGAAATAATTTATTAGAATTCCATTTAGTAAGCTAGTATTAAACTTTAATATATTTTCTAAGTTTGACTATTATTGAAAATTTTGTTTTATAAAAAACCTGTTTTTCTCAAAATTTGTATTCGTTTGAATGAAGTAAAGTATAAAAGATATAAAAGATCTCCTACCGCTTCAAACTTGAATGTTTCCAAAACTATGAACAGAATTAAAGCCAAAAACACTAAACCTGAACTTATAATTCGGAAGAGGCTGTGGCAAAAGGGAATTAAAGGCTACAGGTTACCTCCCAAAAATATTCCTGGAAGACCAGACATTTGCTTCACAACGAAAAAAATTGCAATTTTTGTTAACGAGGCCTCTGGCATAGGTGTCCTCATTGTAAATACAATTTGCCAAAGTCCAATACTGAATTTTGGAAAAACAAATTTCAGAACAATGTTCGAAGAGATATAGAAAAATCTGAATTGTTAATTGCATTAGGATGGACAGTTTTAATAATCTGGGAATGTGAACTTAAGAAAGAAGTCATACAATTGACTTTTGAAAATTGGAAAAAACACATAAAGATTGATTTTTTAAAAAATTTGTGGACAAATTATGTCCTTTCGCAAATTATTTTTATCTTTGGACATAATTTGTCCTAAATGACATTAAAAAAGACTATTTGTACTCTTGGAGAGCAACTTAGAGCGGCAAGAGAGAAATCAAATCAATCCTTAAAAGAAGTTGCTAGTTGTATAGGTATTGATACATCATTGTTAGGGAAAATCGAAAGAAACGAAAGGCCAGCAACAAAAGACCAAATAAAGCAATTAGCAATCTATTATCAAATAGAGGAAAAATACTTCTAAAAGAACTGTTAAGTGATCATTTCGCATATATGATAATTAATGAACATGCGGATTTAGACACATTAAGGGTAGCAGAAGAAAAGTTGAATATCTAAAAATTAATAAAAATGGCAAATAAAATAAAAGTAGCGGAGCTGTTCGCAGGTGTCGGTGGGTTTCGTATAGGATTAGAAGGTTGGAAAGGAAAATCACCATTATCTGATTATAAAGAAACTGTTGACAGCTTTTATGAAGTGGTTTGGAGTAATCAATGGGAGCCTTCAACTAAAACACAACATGCTTCTGCGGTCTATGAAGAACGTTTTGGAAAAGAGGGGCACAGTAATGAAGACATTTCAACTGTTGATATTAAACAAATTCCAGACCATGATTTATTAGTGGGTGGATTTCCTTGTCAAGATTACTCCGTTGCAACAACTTTAAAAAATTCAAAGGGTCTGATAGGAAAGAAAGGTGTTCTTTGGTGGTCAATTGTTAGGATATTGGAAGAAAAAAGAAGAAGCCTCAATATATTTTTTTAGAAAATGTAGATAGGTTATTAATATCTCCTTCAAAACAACGAGGAAGAGATTTTGCTATTATTCTCAAAAGCTTAAGTGACTTAGGCTATGTTGTTGAATGGAGAGTTATTAATGCAGCTGATTATGGAATGCCTCAACGAAGAAAAAGAGTTTTCATATTGGCTTACTTGGAGAAATCAACAATTTTTAAGCAATTAAAAAAGACTTTAGCCTTAGATTGGTTAATATCAAAAGGAACATTAGCTTCTGCCCTTCCCGTTTATTCGGATAATTTCAGTAGACAAAACGTTTTTAATTTAGAAGACGATATTGTAAACATTTCTTCATCCTTTAATTCATTAGGCGGAGCATCTTTATTTGAAAATTGTGGATTAATGGTGAATGGCTCAGTGACAACTCTCAAAACTGTTCCAAAAATTGAAGGAAAGCCAATTTGTTTAGGAGACGTATTACAAAATGGTGAAGTTACTGAAGATTTTTATATAAATGAGAATGACATAAAAAAATGGCATTATTTAAAGGGCCCCAAAAAAGAAGTAAGGAAAAATGCAAGTGGCTTTGAATATAATTATAGTGAAGGCGGAATGCATTTTCCTGACCCTTTGAACAAACCTTCACGGACAATTATTACTGGCGAGGGAGGCCCATCTCCATCGAGATTTAAACACGTAGTTTTGACCGAAAAAGGATATAGACGATTATCACCTGTCGAACTTGAGAGGCTAAATATGTTTCCAGACAATCACACTGAATTAGAAGGTGTTACTAATACAAAGAGAGCCTTTTTTATGGGGAATGCTTTAGTGGTAGGAGTAGTTGAAAAAATTGGATTAGCACTAAAAGAAAAATTAAAAATGCCTCAAAATTATAATAGACTTGATAAAGCTTCAGTCTTATCATTTGCAAAAAAAATTAAAGATAAATCATTACGCGAAGTATGTGACGAATCTATCTTAGAGCACAACTATTCTGGCAAGGGCAATTTTGGACAAATTCTCGAAAAGTACTACTTTCAATATGAACCAAATTCTGATTCAGAAGCTGATTTCAGCGAAATAAATTTAGAATTAAAGGCAACTCCATTAAAACAATTAAAAAACAGACATTATCGCTCGAAAGAGAGACTAGTACTCAACATCATAAATTACTTGGAAATTGTTGATCAGGATTTTGTCAATAGCACTTTTTGGAAAAAAAATTCTAACCTCCTACTAATCTTTTATTTGCATAATTTTAGTCAAGATATATTAGACTATGTAATAAAATTAGTCGATGAGTGGAATTTTCCTAAAAATGATTTAGAAATAATAAAAGGGATTGGAAAAAATAAAGAAGAAAATAGTTGATGGGAATGCGCATGAATTGTTAGGAAGGGGATACTCTATACTTAGGAGCATGTACAAAAGGAGGAAAAGGAGGAAATGAAAGAACTCAACCTTTTAATAAAAAATTGGCTAAACAACGGGCTTTTTCCTTAAAACAAGGATATGTAAATCATATTATTGCTACAATTGCGAACGACCCTGGTGGAAACTATGGGAAGCTTATCACCTCTCAAACTGAGATAATGAAAAGGAGTTTAGAAGAAATTGTTGTAGAAAAATTTCAGCAATATTATGGCAAGTCAATTGAAGAAATTCAAGTAACTCTTGGCGCTAATTTAAATAGAAGTGCAAAAAACTTTTATGCAAGTTTGACAAAATTAATATTGGGAATTGGACCAGATCAAGAAATTGAGGAGTTTGAAAAGGCGGATATTATTGTTAAATCAATTAGATTGAAAGAAAATGATTTTCCTAAAGAGAATATTTCTTTCCCTAATTTTAAGTTTGAAGAAATCATAAAAGAAAACTGGGAGACATCTGAATTTAAAAATATTTTAGAACATAAATTTTTATTTGTATTTTATAAATATGTAGATAACTCATTGGTTTTAAGAAAAGTTAAGTTTTGGAACATGCCATATAGAGATATATTACAAGTTGAAAAAGTTTGGACTAAAGCTAAGAACATCATTGAAAGAGGAGAAATTGTAAATAGAATTGTTGGCGGAATTCGCTATACAAATTTCCCAAACAAGAAATTTAGCAATATTGCGCATGTTAGACCACATGCTACTAATTCTGATGATACTTATCCATTACCTATAGCTGATAAAGTCACTTTTGCTCATGATTATACCAAACATTGCTTTTGGTTAAACAACAATTATATTAGAGATGAAATATATCTAAAATAGTATAAAACTTAACCTTATCCAGCCCCTCTAGCTTCTCCAAAACCACCTTGGTAATTAATAACTCGTATAAGCCGTCGGTCATTGTGTGGAGTTGTATGTGAGTAAATGTAGCAAAAATATAGAAGCGAGCGGCGAGAGTCGAACGGTACGAGAATCTGTGACACAAAGGATTTAAGATGGGTTATTTTGGATCAACAGGCTTGATGCCTTTGTTTTATATGCGTTTGTTGAGAGGTTTGAACAGCGAACGACATGAGGAAAGCAGCGGACAGTCAACCGGATTTGAACGGCCCCCTTTGCTCCGGAATCCTGATAACTTTTACTCACAAAAGTGGCACCCTTTGCCCCGAATTCTTAATCTTAGATTGCGAAAACGCTGTTTTCGCAATCTATAGGTTGGTCGCATTACTTGCATTTAATACGTATTGAAAATGACTGATAAGAAGAAAATTTGTCTTCTCCTTCATAAACATCATAATTCCCCCTCCTGCCTTGTCTATTTCCATCAAATACATTCCCTATACTCCGGAATACTTAATCAACACATTCCCACATCCCAGAAATTTTTTATTTTCACCCTCGACCAAATATCCTTATATAAATATTTACACACTATGTCCATCACCAAAATATACATCAAAGACTGGCTGGAGATCAAACCCTATGATACTATTCATCAGGAGGATCACTACTATCTTCATCTGTCCAACAAGGTGATGGAAGCGCTTCATAAGGGGGATCTCTTTAAGGAATATGAAAAGTTATTTACTTCAAAAGTCCGAATAAAACTATGCTGTTTTCTTACTTCCTATCTCGAAGATCTCGTGTCAGGCTCAGAACTGTGGAACAGCTTTGTCAGAAAACATACAAAACTGTATGACAAACCATTGCCATTTTATATAACAGATGATTACGCTGAAGAAGAAATTAATACCGAGGACATTTGTTTCCTGATATGGTATTTTATGAATACAATTCAGGAAGAACAATTTATTATTCCGGGAAATGAGGTGATCCTGGAAGCAGGAACTTTGGTTATGGATATATTTGAGGAAGCATGGGAATATGCTCCCGAGAACGATAAACTTAAGGATTTCTATGCCGTCGAAGAGGGTGCCTCCAATTATTACAAATCAAGATTGTCCATTGATAAGATATTATTCCGCTCCTGGTTGTTTAGCACTGATACAAAAAAGATATTGGAAGATAGTGTAGAGACCCTGCTGAATGAATCTGAAATAGACAGTCCGCGGCACATTATTTTAAATGAAACCAGGGATTTTATCCTTCATACAAGTTATACGAGGTTATTGAGCCTCAAAGGAAATGAATGGGCGGCGGAGGTCAATGGGAAACGACTGGACCTAAGACACGAGTTCAATAATATATCACTAAAGATCTTGGGCAATTTCTTTTACAAAGGTCAGGATGAATACGATATTTTCTTTGAACATATTGCCTCCGGAAAGTTGTTCAAGATGACCAAAAAATCCTATGATCATGCCAAAGAATTGGTAGTAGTTGATAAGATCTTTTCACTTGGACTTGTCAAATGGTTGGGTGAATGGTGGTTTTCGGGAACGATATATGAGTTGCCCTATAATGAAAATTTCATCAAAAAGGAACGTAAGTCCATTGACGCACTGAGAGCAGTTGCCTTTTTGGATGACGATACTGAATTTATGAAGGAAACACTGATCGAACATAGAAAATTGTTTTTGGAATATTCCAATGGACAGGAGATTGTGTTCATGCCTTTCGATCACATTGAAAAGTTTGTAAAGGGTTACATGAATTTTTTTAATAAAAAATTGGGTAAAGGAGATGTTCCAAATGAAGATTCTGAGGACATAAGTTGGGATTGGAATGAAATAAATAATCCTTCAGGTGACACAGGTCTGGTTTATTTTAATCCTGAAAGTGGCGTCGAAATGGCGCATGGTTTTAATTCCGCTTTTGCAGTTGATCACAATCCGTATTATGATGAAGAAAGAAGTACAGAACATTTAATGCAAATGCTAATTGACAAGAGTATTTCTACCGGATTGTGCTATTATGCTATCGAGCAGGGTAAAAACAAATTGCCTTTATTTAAAATTCTCGGCTCTAAAGGAATTTTACCAGATATTGATTTTTTGCTAAGATTCTGGAAAAGAGATGCTTACCACACGAGGCCTTCATTTGCATTGGTGGGGAAGAAATAGGGAGTTGGCGAACGGCGAGAGGCGAACTTCTAACGGGCGGCTCCGATGAAAGTGAATCTTAGTATTTAGTGTGCTGCTTCGAATGTAGATGGATGAGGATGTCCCGAAGTTAAAATCATATTTCGCAATTTTTGAAATGCGAAAACTCTTTAAAAAAATTCAAGAGTATTTGCTATTAGCGCTCATATAAGACAGGTAGCCACCTACGGGGCTAGTATCCTCCCGACCATAATTTGTTACAAACATTATGCGCCTAAAGGCGCCAACTTAGGCATACCGCATATTTTAGTCTTATACGAAACGGAAATATAAAATTGACCAAAAATATGCCGTATAATACCGAGCTGAAAGTCGTTTGGCCATCCCGAAACTTCGGGATGGACTATTACGAATTTCCATTCGGTATTAATGCGTTGGAAACTACTTTTATCCTTACCTTATTAATGTGATCGCTCAAGTTTAACTAATTTTGTAATCAGTTAGCCAGATCGGTTCATATACTAAGAAAAAATCTTATTTCCTTTTCACCCTCTATTATCTGGGTACCGGCAATGACCCATAAAGCATCCCCCAAATATCCTGTCGATGCTGATAAATCCAATATTTTGCATTTGATGCATCAACTTCACTCCAAAATATCCAACTACTTTCTGTTGGGATATCATCTTTTCCCATCGCACCCGCATCAAAATCGCCTCTGTTGTCATCAAAATATTCCAGCACGTCACCAGTAGGTTTGCGTATCTGATCAGAACTGGATGCTTTCATAACTAGCATCATGTAATCAAACATCTTTCTTCCTCCCGGTTCAATATCCCAATTGACCCAATCGAGTTTGCCCATCTGTATTAAAGGGTGGTTCTGACCAGTAGAGATCATATCTTTAAGCACCTCCAATTGTGCCAAAATCTTACCCGTCATAGGACCTATGTAAAAATTATTATAAAGGGAAAACATAGCCGAAGCGCCTAATAGCGTTCCTCCTGCGCTGGCTATAGTGGTAGCATAACTAATGCCCTTAGAGCCTTTATCACTTGCAGTCTTACTGCCACCCATTAGATCCAGTGCGCCACTTACCAGTTGGAAAGCAGCATAGGCTTGATTGACCTTTTCAGCAATGTCAAGCACCTTCACAATACGGGCATTTCTACTTAATACCATTGTGTCTTCAATACGGACAGGAAACTTCTCCCCATGTAGTATTTTCTGTTCGCGCAGCGTTGTCCCCAGAAATCCTATTTCTTTGGAAACAGTGGTTGCTTCTTTCACCCATTCGCTGGCAACCAATAAACTATCATGATAGAGAAAGTAAGTATCAGCTATTTGTTGAAGCAGATCATCGTCCCCTTTTCGGAAAGCACTCCGCTGTAGGTCTCGTAATTGCGGATCAATCTTTTGTAAATCATTTTTAGTCGCTTCAACTTGTTGCTGGGTTTTGTAGATTCGACCTAGCACAATAGAGTCTATGGCACTGTCAGCTTCAGACAATGCAGGTTTATACACATCATCATTCCATTGCAAAAGTGCTTCCATCTGTAGGTCTGGCATCATCTGCCCATTGATCTTTTTAAGTCCGGCGGTCTGCATTCTGGCTATCTTCAGTGCTGTCGTAAGTGATTTGGGAGGTGCCGTAGATGCTTCAGAAAACTCAGCAATTTGTCGTTCGAGAAAGGCGATGCGCACCATATACCAATCTGTACAGTCTCCTACAGTGCCTATAGCATCACTATCTACGAGAATCTTCTCATCAATACCCAAAGAAGAATCATTGGAACTGTCAGGGGGCAATTTTTTATCGTCTGCTGGCTTGCGTTGAACTATTTCTCCTGAAGCTTTAAACGGTACTGCCTCGTGACGAGCTCCTTGCATAGGCTTCTCTTCATCTGCCTGAGCCTTTTGTTGATGCTCTTTTGAGTGGTCCCTGTCATCAGGACTTCTTTGAATGTAACCCGAATATTGACGTCCCATAAGTTATATTTTACCAAAAAATTAGTTTTCGCTTAAAAGCAAAAGGATAAGTAACCTGTATGTGTTCATCAAATTATTTTTGTTACTATGTTTTTAGGTATAATATTGAAATAAGTAGATGAATGATACTTTTCCATAGAAAAGCTGCGGTGTTATACACTAATAGGATCCTTTACAATCATTCACGCCCAAGTGCCCCGGGTTGTGACGTCGCAATTTCTGCACATGCTTATACCCTCCTAACTGTTCTCGTGAAATAACCATGGGCCGCAGATCAAACCTGTTTTTAACCACTTGCTTAGCCATGAAAACTTGCCCCGAAAGTGGCTTCCTTATATTGATGCAGGCTTATATCCGGTGCCCGAATACATTTAATTGCGTTTAACCTCTACAACCAATTATTATATTTAATTGTAAATTCTTAAGCCTTTTTCAATATATTTACAAAGTTAAGACCAACAAGGCAGGATATTTAACCGAAGTGACGGGTATATTCTTTCTCAATCAGTCGATTATTTGTATGTCCTCACTATGTAATCAATGGGGATCAATGAAGGAATTCATTTTGACTTCCTCAACCAAACTGACCAAACTGCATGAAAATAGGAGTTCTCAAAGAAAGAAAGGCATTTGAAAACAGAGTGGCACTCACTCCAGCTGTCGTTAAAGACCTTATCAAGAAGGGTTTTGAAGTAATGATAGAAACTGGTGCCGGCACACTATCTTCCTTTTCTGATGAAGAATACATACAATCCGGTGCCAATATTGCCACTTCTGCTGCATTGGCCGCAGACAATCAGGTCGTTCTCAAGGTCAACGCTTTCACTGAAGAGGAAGTATTGCACATAAAACCGGGAACCATCCTCATCTCCTTTATGTATGCCTATACCACCCCGCAATTCCTCGTAAAACTCAACGAAAAGCGCATTTCTTCCTTTTCTATGGACGCCGTACCAAGGATTTCAAGAGCACAGAAAATGGATGCACTTAGTTCTCAAGCCAATCTGGCCGGCTATAAAGCGGTGATGTTGGGGGCAAATTATCTCAACAAAATTTTCCCGCTTTTGATGACAGCTGCCGGAACGATCACTCCTGCCAAAGTCCTGATATTCGGAGCAGGAGTAGCCGGATTGCAAGCTATTGCGACTGCAAAAAGATTAGGAGCTGTAGTCGAAGTCACCGATGTTCGTCCGGAAACGAAAGAACAAGTAGAATCCCTTGGAGGCAGATTTCTAACTGTGGAAGGCGCTGAAGAGGTGAAGGTAGAAGGTGGTTACGCTAAGGAAGTGAGTGCCGAATTCCTCCAAAAGCAAAAAGAACTTATCAACACAAAAATAAAAGATGCCCAGATCGTCATTACGACAGCCCTTGTCATCGGCAAGAAGGCTCCCCTGCTTGTCACAGAAGAAATGGTAAAGTCCATGAGACCCGGATCCGTCATCGTCGATATGGCGGTGGAGTCAGGTGGCAACTGTGCACTTTCAGTTATAAATGAAGTAGTGACAAGACATGGCGTCATCATCGTGGGATTTTCCAATCTTCCTTCGCTACTTTCCGCTAATGCCAGCCAACTATTCGCGACGAACATCAGTACCCTATTACTGCATCTGGCCGATAAAGAAGGATTCAAATGGGATATGGAAGAAGGGGTGACCAAAGGTTCGCTTATTACACATGAAGGCACCACGGTTCATGAATTTACAAATTCCATTATTTCAAAATCATAGATTACAAAATAACTGCCATGCATACTATTACTCCTGAATCATTGATAATGCTCCTTTTTGTGCTCGTCCTGGCGAGTTATCTTGGTTTTGAGCTCATCAATAAAGTGCCTCCAACGCTGCACACACCACTAATGTCCGGCTCCAATGCCATATCCGGCATCACCATCGTGGGAGGGATTCTCACCTGCAATGAAATGGGTTATTTTACTGTGAGTAAATGGCTGGGTATGATTGGACTCGTCCTAGCTACCATCAATGTAGTAGGTGGATATATGGTTACTGACAGAATGTTGAAAATGTTTAAAAAGAAGAAGTAATGAATATATTAATACAGTTGGCATATTTGTTGGCTTCCATTCTTTTCATCGTTGGAATAAAAATGCTTGGCAAGACGAAGGATGCACGCCGGGGCAATCTATATTCAGCACTTGCTATGTTTGTGGCCATACTGGCTACGCTGGCACAGGTAGAAATGATCAGCCTCGTGGATATATTTATTTGTATCCTGATCGGATCAGCCATTGGAGCTTTCATAGCCAACCGCGTTGAGATGACACAGATGCCTGAAATGGTCGCCCTCTTCAATGGTTTTGGTGGTCTTGCTTCTTTGTCAGTGGTTTTCGCAGACTATTGGCTCAATACTCAGATCTATTCGTATTCACTAGACTCCATTACCGGCACGAGTGTAGCATTGGGGATATTTATAGGAGGCATCACGTTTACAGGATCGATGATCGCCTTTTTAAAACTTAATGGAAGGATTTCAGGCAATGCAATCACTTTTTCAGGACAACATTTACTCAATCTTGTACTTTTTCTTGCAACCATAGTTTTTGCTGTGGTCGGAATGTTAGATCAGGCGGAACCAATGTATCTATACATCCTCATTGGACTCTCTCTTTTGTTAGGTATTTTGACGGTAATCCCTATCGGTGGAGCTGATATGCCCGTGGTCATTTCCTTGCTTAATTCTTATTCGGGAATGGCGGCGTGTATGACAGGGTTTGTACTGAACAATAATGTATTGATCATATCTGGAGCTCTGGTGGGCGCCTCCGGTATCATCCTCACGAAGATCATGTGTAAGGCTATGAACAGATCATTGGTGAATGTGTTATTAGGTGGTTTTGGACAGACAGCTGTGGTCAAGGGTGGAGAGGAAGAGCAGATCGTCGTTCGCGAAGTCGGTGTCGAGGAAGCAGCAATGTTATTCGATTCTGCCTCTTCAGTGATTATTGTTCCGGGTTATGGAATGGCTGTAGCTCAGGCTCAGCATATCATGAATGAGCTGAGTGAACAATGTGAAAAGCGCAATATAGACTTTAGATTTGCCATCCATCCGGTGGCGGGAAGGATGCCCGGGCATATGAATGTATTGCTTGCTGAGGCCAATATCTCTTATGATAAAATGGTCGAAATGGATCAGATCAATGACGACTTTGCCAATACGGATCTGGTACTTGTCGTAGGTGCCAATGATGTGGTGAATCCGGCCGCGAGGACTAATCCTAACAGCCCGATCTATGGCATGCCCATCCTCAATGCTGACAAGGCAAGGACGGTCATCGTCTGTAAGCGTTCCATGGGTAAGGGTTATGCAGGAATTGAGAACGAACTGTTCGGCTATCCCAATTGTCTCATGCTCTTCGGTGATGCCAAGCAAACGATTACCAAGGTCGTGGCGGAGCTGAAGGAGATCTGAAAAATATCTTAGCGCCGGAATTTTCAGGAAATTCACTAAATTACCTCCCATTCTAACCTCTTAACCTCTTAACCTTCTCACTTTCTCACTTTCTCACTTTCTAACCTCCTCACACACAATGAAACTAATAAGATACGGCGCAGCAAGACACGAAAAACCAGGAATCATTCACAATGACCGTTGGCTCGATGTCTCTGAATACTTTGAGGATTATAACGAGGCATTCTTCGAAAATGACGGATTAACTAAACTGGAATCGCTAATAGCTGGCAAGTCCCATGACTTAAAAGAGATTTCTCAGGATACTCGCCTGGGAACACCTGTCGCCAGACCTTCCAAAATCGTTTGCATAGGACTTAATTTTAAAGACCATGCGAATGAAACTGGTTCGGCAGTTCCGACTGAACCCATTCTTTTTTTCAAGTCAACTACAGCGCTTTGCGGACCCAATGACAATCTCATCATTCCGCGTAATAGCCTTAAAACAGACTGGGAAGTAGAACTCACCATTATAATCGGCAAAAAAGCTACTTATGTCTCAGAAGAAAGTGCGCTAGATCATGTAGCAGGGTATTGTCTAATGAATGATTATAGTGAACGCGCATTTCAAAAAGAGCGAGGAGGCCAGTTCTGCAAAGGAAAAAGCTGTGATACCTTCGCACCACTTGGGCCATTTCTAGCTACTAAAGACGAAATCTCCAATGTCGGGAACCTCTCAATGCAATTGAGTGTCAATGACGTTTTGATGCAAGATGGAAATACATCTGACATGATTTTCGATGTGCCATATCTCGTCTCTTACATCAGTCAATTTATGACCTTACTTCCCGGTGATATTATCAGCACAGGCACTCCTGCCGGCGTCGGTGCCGGTATCAAGCCGTCGCCTGTTTTTCTAAAAGCAGGAGATGTAGTGGAGATGAGCATTGAAGGGTTAGGAAATAGTCGTCAAGAGGTGATTGGTTGGGAATAAAAGCATTCGACAAATTATTTCACTTATAATGCCTTGCTTCCAAAATCGAAAAATTAACTTAATGTGGTAAAAGGAAAAATTGAAATGAAAAATTCAATTGAGGAGATTTGCTCCTTTTGAGGACAATGTCATTTACTTCTCTAAAATATTAATATGTAATCCGCAGATAATTTAAATAGGTGGTGCTTTATTTGTTTTTTAACCATTGTATTGTGACGCCAATCAACACCGCTGCTGTCCCCATCCCAATGTCATTAAGTTAAGACCATATGTTCATTCAAAATATCTCGGTGCGCTGCACCATGGAGCAACCTTGATACGAATTCTATAAATATCGTGGTGCGCTGCACCTGGAAGAAAAGCAAAGGTGCAGCGCACAGGGATATTTATGGAAATAAATTTGATAGCCTATAAGGTGCAGCGCACCGAAATATTGTCTATAATAGATTATGTATTTCAATTACTTAACTTAACGTGAATAATGGTTAAGCAACATTCAAATATACCTCTTTAGAGAGTTCGGTTGTGCTTAATTTAATGCTAGGTTTTTTAGGAAAGAAATGATATGCACATAGAGCAGAAATCGCATTGTTCAAAAATCCTTGCAGAGCTCTATGTCTGGTGTGCTGTATGTTACATTGGTTTTTCAATTCGTCATTGACACATTCTATTAGTGCTCGTTTTCTCAGCAGCACCTTATCGTTATCAGATAAGTTCATAGACTTCATGTTTTTACGTCTTTTAAAGATCAAGTCTACACCATCATTCCATAGGAATTGGGCTAGTTTGTCAGATATATATCCTCTGTCGCCGAAGAGTTTTCCGAAAACTTCTTTTACCATTACGGAGAGAATGTCTTGATTCCTGTCATCTACATTTGCCTTGGACAGGTAGAAGTTCAACAACTCACCTTTGTCATTAATGATCAGGTGAAGTTTAAACCCAAAAAACCAGCCCATTGTGCTTTTAGATTTAGTCGCAAAACCTTTGAAAACCTTGTTCTGCTTTTCTCTTTTTATGTGACAAACATTTAAGGTTGTTGAGTCAATAAAGCTAATTCCGGTGCATGCTCCCAAACATCTGTTTTTCAAAAACATCAACAATGGAACAAAAAGTCGGTTTTGTGTCTGATTAAATCGCTCATATGTAACCAATCCAGGAAACAGATCTCTCCAATGAACTAAAACCAATTCATTATAGTATCTTTTAAAATTGGTATAAGAACTCAAATGAAAGCAAATGTAAATCGTCATCTTTTCTGATAGACACAATGATGATTTTCTATTTCTGAATTTCTTATTTCCAGTTGAAATAGCCCTTTTGCACTCAATTTCATCAAATCCTTTGCAAAAATCGTCAACAGTAATGAAAATTTCTATAACTTTGTGCTTATCCATAGGAGAATTATTTGATTTATATTGTTGTTTGTCAGACACTAATATATTAAATATTCTCCTATTTTTATAATATTTAGCCTTTTTTCTTATCCATTATTCACGTTAACTTAATGACATTGATCGCCACCCCCGCCTATTCAAGCGGGCAAGCATCTGCCTGCTAGGGTTTATACACAAATAAATTTTATAGAAATACGATTTGATTGTAAATAATAGATTTAATAGGTTATTAGTTTATTAAATGCTAAATGAATTTTGCCCGCACCCGAACGTAGGTTAACCTACGTCGTTGTGTCACCAAAGTTTACTTTAAAATATACAAAAAAGATGTGTATAAACCCTAGCTCTGCCAGAGGGGAAGTTCTCATACTTATTTGTTCTTTATTTATTTTTACTGATAATTAACATTATATATCAATTAAATAGAAGTGAATAACCCTGCTTCTTTGGGGGTAAGGGGATTCTATATTTATTCACACTGCAATCAGGTCATTAATAGCGCTTTAAATCCTACTATTTAAGAGATCAATTTGAATTTATCCTAGTATGTCGGTCTATGCTTTTACGAATGTTCATAGCCACGCTCAATCTATCCAACTATATAAAAATCTGTTCTCGTAGTGATAAATATTCATCCCATTCAAAAACATGATAAATATCATATAATAATTACGGATATAAATGTCTTTAATTATAAACAACTACTTATCTTTGCGTAAAATATTATATAACATGAATTATAAGCATTTTTCAATTTCAAAGATCACTGAGTTTCTCTTCGTTGCTTTGGTCGTTGTTTTATTTCCTGCAATCCACTTGCATGGCCAGGATACAATGCCAAAGCTTAACACCTTTTCTCTATCGGGGCAGTTTCATGTCAGAGGTGAGTTTCGCGACGGCGCCTTCAGACCCTTGGAGTCTGGAGAGAAACCGGCAGGTCTCATTAGCGATCGGATAAGATTTACGTTGGATTACAGCTATAACAATAAGCTTGAGTTAAAAATAACTCCTCAGAGTGTTGGAGTATGGGGACAATCACCATTGGTACAAGGGGCAGAAAATAGTGGTAGTCAATTTTCGCTTTTCGAAACGTGGGTTAAGCTTTCTCTTAATTCAAATTGGAATACACAGATCGGTCGTCAAGTGATTTCATTGGATGACGAACGGATGTTCGGTGCATTAGACTGGGCACAAGGAGGAAGGGCGCATGACGCCATCGCATTTAATTTTGCAAAAAATAAATACGAATTCAGGGCATTTGCGTCTTATAACCAGAATTATAAAGCATTATATGGCAATAATTTGAGCAACCCGGCTGGAAACTTATACAGCACTCAGGATGCAACACCTTATAAATGGATGCAAACGATTTGGACAAAATTGCCAATAAATGAACATAATAAAGTCACTCTTCTTGTGAGTAATCTTGGATTCCAAAATGCAGCTTCAAAATCAGACAGTACGAAAACCTATTTCCAACAAACGATGGGAGCCAATTACTTTTATAATAATTCAAAAGTTAACGCAAACATATCTGCTTATTACCAGGTGAATGACAATTCAATAGTGACTGCTACCAGTGCATATTTACTTGCAGGTTATATCGGCTATACTGTCAACAATCAATGGTATTTAGGTCTAGGTGCAGACTATGTAAGTGGTAACAAAATAGGTCAGACTCAGACTAAAAATCAATCTTTTAATCCATACTTTGGCACCAATCACAAATTCTATGGAGCTATGGATTATTATTTTGCAGGGAATGGACATCGAGGAGCAGGACTTTCTGATAATTATCTTAAGATAGCTTATAAGATGAAGCCGGAACTTGGATTCTCACTTGCAATACATCAATTTTTCTCCCCTAATACGATAGTTAATAATACTACTGAATATAATACTAATCTTGGTCAGGAGTTCGATTTGGGATTCTCCTATAAAATCAATAAGTTTGCGAGTATGACTGGAGGATATTCTGCCTATGCAACTACTCCTTCTATTAATTATTTAAAAAATACACCTAATGGAAATGACTTGCAACATTGGGCATGGTTAAGCTTAAACATAACACCCACTTTTTTTGAAACGAAATATTAATTTTATAATTGCTAAAAATGAATTTTAACATGAAAAACTATTTAATGTATTGCCTGGTAGTCTGTCTTACGACATTCTTCTCTTGCAAAAGCGATCCCGGCTCTATGGGCAGCGGTAAATCTGCCATTGATATGGTAGCAGAAGGTACACCAGAAAATGCAGAAATTACTGGCGCACCTAATGTACCGGCACCAATCGGTGACAGGGGTCCAAAAAAATTGATCGTGAGTCTGGAATGCACAGAGATCGAAGGACCTCTTGCAGATAGTGCGACTTATAAGTTCTGGACATTCAACAATATTGTACCAGGTAGCTTTATCCGTGTACGTGAAGGCGATGACATCGAATTGCGTCTTAAAAATGCATCCAACAGTGTAATGCCACACAACATAGACTTACATGCAGTCAATGGACCTGGTGGTGGAGCTGAAGGTAGCTTTGCTGCACCTGGTAAAGAGGCAATTTTCTCTTTCAAAGCACTTAATCCCGGCCTTTATGTATATCACTGCGCTGCACCGCCAGTGCCAATGCACATCGCAAACGGTATGTATGGTCTAATATTGGTAGAACCTGCAGGTGGTTTGAAAAAAGTAGACCACGAATACTACATCATGCAAGGTGAATTTTATACTAAAAACAAAACAGGAACTCCTGGCTTGCAAGAATTCGACAATGATAAAGGTAACACAGAGATTCCTGACTACGTGTTGTTCAATGGTAGAAAAGGATCTATGTTAGGAGCTAATATGCTTGAAGCAAAAGTCGGTGAAACAATCCGTTTATTTGTTGGTAATGGTGGACCAAACTTGGTTTCTTCTTTCCACGTGATCGGTGAAATATTCGACAATGTATATCAGGAAGGTGGCTCTGCTGTAACTCACAATGTACAAACTACACTTATACCTGCCGGTGGTTCAGCTATCGTAGAATTTAAAGTAGACGTACCTGGTGAATACAACATCGTAGATCACTCTATTTTCCGTGCATTTAATAAAGGTGCGATCGGTAAAATAAAAGTAACCGGAGAAGAAAACCCTAAGGTTTACAAACACGGTTCATTATAATATCAACTAAATAATATCATGACATTCAGGCTTTTCTTGTTCTTTTCTCTGCTAATATCATTTTATTCTTGTCAGAAGGAAGTGCAGGAAAAGCCTGTAATCATGGAAATGAAAACAGATACCCTCCATACCATTACAGACGATACAAAGATGGTATTGATCACCGGCGGCTCATTCAAACCATTTTTCGGTTCGGATACTTCTATCGTCAAAGTCGAAACTTTTATGATGGATGAACACCCCGTTACCAATCGTGAATTTCTCACTTTTGTCAAGGCCAATCCTCAATGGAGAAAATCGATGGTCAAAAGATTGTTTGCTGACGAATCCTACCTGATCAATTGGGTTTCTGACACCATCCTACCTTTGAATATTAATCCTGATGCTCCTGTCTGCAGTGTATCGTGGTTTGCCGCAAAAGCTTATTCTGAAAGTGTAAACAAACGTTTGCCTACTTTGGATGAATGGGAATATACCGCCAGAGCTGATGAAAAATTAGCCGATGCCCGAAAAGTAAAAGACTATTCAGATCGAATTATCAAACTTTATATGATCAAGGATCGCCAATTCAATCCTGTAAAACAGCATAATCCTAACTATTGGGGAGTCTATGATATGTTTGATCTAATATGGGAATGGACAGATGATTTTAATTCAGTATTATCTACCGGGGATTCTCGGGAGTCATCATATGACAATAAGGGGCTCTTTTGTGCCGGATCAGCGACAAGTGCTACCGACCTTATGAATTATGCAGCATTCATGCGCTTCGGTTTCAGAACCAGCCTTAAAGCTAATTACACGGTGAGCAATTTAGGGTTCCGCTGTGCTAAAGACATCATAAAAACAATCCAATGAAAAAGATATTTTTGCTTTTAACTTCTTGCTTAGTTCTTCTTACATCATGTAAAGAAGATAAAAAAGATGAAACTCCACTACCTTCAGATTCTATTTTCAACCTGCAAACTAGCTGGCAAAATCAGGATAATGAAACAATCAAACTTAACGACCTAAAAGGGAAGACGCTGGTAGTAGTGATGATTTATACCAGTTGCAAAGTGGCATGTCCAATTTTAGTTTCCAATATGAAAAAAATTGAACAGAAAATCAATCCATCCGACTTGTCAAAAGTCTCTTTGGTACTAGTTTCTATTGATCCCAAAACCGATACTCCTGAAAAATTAACTTCCTTTGCAAAGGACAACAATATGGAAGGTGATCAATGGATATTTTTGCGTGGGGATGAAAAAAGCACTCAGGAATTTGCCAATGTATTATCCATGAAATATAAAAAGATCTCCCCACTTGACTTTTCACATTCCAACATAATCACCATCTTTAGTCCTGATGGTAGAATGCAAAGCCAGGAAGAAGGGCTTGATGTCAAAACTGATGATATAGCTGCAAAAGTCGGTGAAGTTGTGAAATATGGCAAACTCTAAATATTAGAATTCTTTCTAACTAACGCTTGTTCGTATTCATTTAATTCACTATCTGTTTCAGGCAATACTCCCGGGACTTCCGTAGTTTTACCATCTTTATTTAATGCTACAAAAGTAAAATAAGCGTCACTGACGTCATATTGGTTGCCGGATAGATAATTACGTGCAGCAGCAGTAACTTTTATTTCCATCGAGGTCCTAAAAGCTCTGGTAATGCTGGCTTTAATCGTGATTACATCACCGATTTTGGCAGGTTTACGAAATGCAACTTTATTGATCATGGCGGTAACACAGACCTGCTCAGTGTGGACTTGGGCACAAACTGCAGCCGCGACATCCATCCATTCCACTAGCCGTCCACCCATCAATATTCCAACTGGATTGGTATCATTTGGGCATACAATTTCAGTTTTAATAGTTTCTGAATAGGACGGAGTTCTAGGTTTAATTTCTGTCATTTGAATTTATTTGTTTTTGTAATGTATATATAAATTGCGTATTGTGTGATGGAACTTGAATATTTATAAATAACTCATATTTATAAGTTGCTTAATTTATAAGTTATCAACGATATAAATATTTTTGAAATTTATCCTTCTAGATTCATTTGCTGGACACAATCATCGGAGTATCATTCTAATTTCTAACTTCTAATTTTAACCTAAAAGATATTAATAGTTTTATTGAAATTTATTTGCTGCGAAACTTGAGTAAATAATATTCTAGGAAAACTTATGTAAATCTAATAAATAAAGATATATTTGTCCTTTAATATTTGTTTGGATCCGAAAATGTTAGTTAGGAATCCTGATAATGCTTGTTTTTTCTTTTTTTATCAGGATTAGTAAATAAGTGTTTAGTGCGACATCGTGGCAACCCTTCTAAAAAGGGTTGTCTACGATAAACTTTATATGAAAAATTCATAAGCCCGTAACTGGTCATCCAACAGATTTCTTTTTATCTGCATTTGAAATTATACTAATTCTATGTTCAATAAAAGTACAGAATATGCTTTGCGAGCAGTCATTTATATTGCTAAAGAATCGACCATAGAACATAAGGTAGGGTTGGATACTATTGCTCAGGCTATCAATTCACCCCGCTCTTATACTTCAAAAATAATGCAACAGCTCACCACGGGAGATGGGCATATTGTTTCTTCTCTCAGGGGTCCGGGAGGTGGATTTTATTTAACAGAACGGGACAAAAAGAGAGCAATTATAGATATCCTTAGAACTATGGGTGAAGATCAAATGCTGGATAGATGCGTTCTTGGCCTGCATGTATGCTCAGATATTAATCCATGCGCTATGCACCGTGATTATAAAGTAATTAAGAAACAATTAATCCAGTTATTTCAAACTAAGACAATAAATGATTTAGCTGGAGGTGATTTACAGCTGAGTTTTTTAAAATAGAAATGAATGAGGGTGCCACGAATGCACGAATAGATTTGAATTAATTTCTCTATTTAATAAGATGCTTTATACTCAATGGAAAAGAATATTCAACCCCATCCGGGGTTGGTAGAGTAGTTCATTTACACCCCGGGTTTTACCCGGAGCTATTGTTGTTCAACCCCTATCGGGGTTTATGAGACACCTAATATATGGATTAAGTTGGCAAAAATGGTTGACCATTCGTGTATTCGTGGCATTTTAATTTCAATTCGTAGAATTAAAATCTAGAAGAAGGATGCCACGAATGCACGAATAGACGTATTTTATTTATTTATCGAATATTACGCTTACTATCCAGGTAAAAAAATCATTACTGCAATAAAGACTTATATCAAGGGTTAATCCTGAAAGCAAAATATATTAAATTAGAGCTAGATTGCTTACCTGATGCAAAAAGGAGATGCGGATAGAGGGATTGGGTGAGCGTCGTCAGGAGGAGGTGAGAGGGAATTAACAAGTGAATAGTTATCCATGTAGCCTATTTAAGGGCATCCATCCAATACCTCCACACTATAACCATCGCCATTGTATCCAATTCGCAGTATTGCAGTAATATTTTTCTAAGTTGGGCTTTCCGGTCGAGATCAAGTGGATCGGTTCCGAACATATACTCATGATAAAAACGCATTGCTCCTGTGCCATCCTGGACGACTTCTTCATTTTCAAGAGCATTGTAAATGGGTTCTAGATTGTCATATGGATTAGAATTCGGGCCTGATTCTGAAACGTATTTGCTAAACCAAGGATTTGAATGCAGATATTCATTGTTATTCCAGATGGCAGGCAATACTTTTTTGATGGAAGTTTTACCTTTCATGTCAGGGTGGAAATAATATTTTAAAGTGAGATCATTTAAGTCAACAAACCTGCCCTCCCTTTTTGTGTCTTTATCCTTCGTGATTCTAAGTAACCAATTCTCCAAAATATCATCTACATAATTGTATAATTTCATTTGGGTTAAAACATCTTTAAGTATTGTATTTTCAAAAGAACTCCACATTAAAGGGGTGCCCGCTTCACCAATCTGATTCATCAGAGTAGTTGCAAAACGAAAATTTGGGTAATCATATTCATCATTTAAAAATTCTGAATGAACAGGATCCCCTCCAGGTTTTTCTATTGTATGGCAACTCCATTGAAAAGCTACCTTTTCATAAGCTCTCATTCCTTTGTGGTGTGGAACTGCACCAGAGTATGTTTCAAAATCAATAAAGTGCAAAGGATATTCAAGACACTCTAATGCGGATTTCAACCCGGGATGAATGTATTCTGCGTTTTCTTTTGTCTGGTTAAATTGCAATAATTGTCGCTCACCCCTTGGCCCATATTTACCATCAGCTGTTCTAAACCGTTCAACGTCAAAGTCCCAGAATGAAATTGTGCGATTGGCAATTAATTCATCAAGATAAGATCCTGCTTTGCTTTTCAAGCTTCCTCCGTGATATAAATCAAAAATATTTGGTGAGGTATCAGTCAGGTCTTGCCAACAATCCCTAAATCCATTCTTTTCTTGTTCGCTACCAAGATTGAATTCACATTCTTTACAACTCTTATTAATAGAAAAATGGACCGGCTGAATTCCATTTGTTAAAATGTCATGAAATCTTGAAGCTCTATCTTTGATTAAATCTATTTTCTCAACAACCTCTTTATCCACATTTAACAAAGTTAGAAGGTGATTTTCTTTAAGTTGATTAATATATAAATGCCTATCTTCATAATTTTCATATTTAAATTCAATTACTGGCCTTTGTATATTGCCCCCATTCCTTGCTGGTAATTCATCAATTTCAAATTGCTCTTCGATCATCTCTGTCGACGAAAACCAACCTGCCAACCCTTCAATCGTTGTTCTTTTAGCCTTATCAGGAAGCAAAAGAAAGGAGTGAATTTCATATTCAGGATATAATTCTTTTACAACTAAAGTTTGATAAGTTACATCTTCTATATTTTCCTTTTGTTTCTTTATTGCTTTAGCTTTGTCTTCCTCATCGTCATGAGATTTTGATTTCACCTCTATTATGTTCAATACATTTCCAACTTTTTCAAGTATGTCTGCACGAACGACTTTCCCATCTGATATAAATGTAGCTTCGAATAATATTATATTTTCGTTTTCTTCAAGAAGCTGCTTGGTTTTTTCATGTCCCTTTTCCAAAGATTCAGTATTAATTTCTATCGCATCAGGGTACATGAGCTGAGCATATTTGGAAACAATATGACCACCTTTTGCCAGCATTTCCATGTACTCATTCTCATCATTTTTGGTTTTGTATGAGGCTTTTTTGTATATTAATTTTTTTGGACACGTTGAAGCGATTTTAAAATCAGACTTGGATAACATAGATTTTTATTAGAAATTATTGTGAGAACTAAAAATTGATTTTTTCAAAATAACCAAGCAATATAGTTGAATATATTTAATATTTCAAGAAAGTACATAAAATACCTACATTAATACAGACATAGCATAATTTACACCAAATAAAAAAGCCGGCTTTCACCGGCTTCATTAAGATTTTATTTCTATCTACCCACATTTCGAATTGCCACAGTCCAGACACGTCAGACATCCTTCTTGATATTGCAGATTGGTACCGCTGCAATTGCTGCATTTTGATTTGCCGGCTTGTGTGCCATCGGGAATATATCGCTTCAGCGCGCGTGCTACACCATTCTTCCAGGTATTGATATTCTCATCCAGCTGGAGGCTGCTGATCAAATCTACGACAGATACGATAGGCATGCCATGTCTGAGGGTGCCGGAGATCAATTTGGCATAATTCCAGTATTCAGGATTGAATTTATAGGACAATCCTTCGATCGTGGTTTTGTACCCACGTGTATTCACATATTGGAAATCATATCTACTGGTACCATCCGCTTCTTTATTCTTGATGATAAGACCATTAGTCACCCATCGAGGTATCAAGATACCATCTTCATCATCCGCCATACCGGTGAAGATCTCATATGGTTTTCCATCATTCAGGCCGATAAAAGCGATCCAACGGTCTTTATTGTTTTGAAACCTCACCACATCAGCTTCCAAGGTCTGAGGGCGCGTGAGCGAGGCAGTTATGATCTCATCTGTCTGGCCAGTGTCTTTTTGGTTATCTGCAGCTACCATGACGCCTGATCTGGATCCATCACGATAGACTGTAACACCTTTACAGCCGGACTTCCATGCCTCCAGGTAACATTCACCGACGAGTTCTTCGGTGACTTCAGACGGTAGATTAATAGTAACAGAAATACTATGATCTACCCATTTCTGAATAGCTCCCTGCATTTTTACCTTATTCAGATAATTCACATCATTGGATGTCGCCTTATAATAAGGTGATTTACTTAGGATATCCTCCAACTCTTCATTTGAATAAGTTTCTGAATCTTTATATCCATTGACTTCCATCCATTGAAGAAATTTGTGATGAAATACATTGTATTCTTCCCAGCTGTCACCCAATTCGTCTACGAAATCCACCTTCGCTTCTTTATCATTGGGATTGATCTTACGGCGTCTTTTATAAACTGGCAGAAATACCGGCTCTATGCCTGATGTCGTCTGTGACATTAAGCTGGTTGTTCCTGTAGGTGCGATCGTCAATAGGGCAATATTACGACGGCCATACTCCAACATTTCATAGTAAAGCTTGGCATCATGCTCCTTGAGACGTAGCATAAAGGGATTATTCTTCTCACGTTCCGCATCGTAAATCCCAAAGGCACCTCTTTCCTTTGCACAAGACACAGAACCACGATATGCCTCAATTGCTAACGTCTTGTGCACTTCAACTGAAAGTTCAGTAGCTTCTTCACTTCCATATCTTAAGCCCAGTGCGGCCAACATATCACCTTCGGCGGTGATACCAATACCTGTGCGACGGCCTTCTTTTGCTTTATGACGAATAGACTTCCATAGGTTATATTCTATACGTTTAACTTCATCATCTTCAGGATCTGCAGCAATTTTTTGTAGAATATTATCAATTTTTTCTAATTCAAGATCAATGATATCATCCATCAATCGTTGAGCAATGCCTACGTGAGACTTAAATAAGGTCCAATTGAAGTTGGCCTTATTCGTAAATGGTTTTTCTACGTAGGAAAAAAGATTAATTGCCAGCAGTCGACAGGAATCATATGCACAGAGAGGTATCTCACCACAAGGATTGGTAGATACTGTTTTGTACCCAAGATCAGCATAGCAATCAGGAAGTGATTCATTAATGATGGTATCCCAAAACAAGATACCGGGCTCAGCCGATTTCCAGGCGTTGTGTACGATCTTATCCCAAAGATCCCTTGCTCTTACTTCTTTTGTGTAAACCGGATTTTCACTATTAATAGGATATTTATGCACATATATGCCATCCTTTTGTACCGCATTCATGAATTCGTCATCCATACGAACAGAGATGTTGGCACCGGTTATTTTACCTTGTTCAAGTTTGGCGTCAATAAAGTCACTTACATCAGGATGTTTTATAGAGATCGAAAGCATAAGAGCACCTCTTCGACCATCTTGGGCTACTTCGCGCGTAGAATTAGAAAAACGCTCCATAAAAGGTACGATACCTGTAGAAGTAAGCGCTGAATTCTTTACCGGAGAACCTTTAGGACGGATGTGTGAAAGGTCATGACCTACGCCACCACGTCTCTTCATCAACTGGACCTGCTCCTGATCTGTTTTCATGATGCCTCCATACGAATCAGAATCTCCTTCATTGCCTATCACAAAGCAGTTGGAAAGGGAAGCGATCTGGAATGGATTGCCTATTCCGGTCATAGGGCTTCCTTGGGGAATAATGTATTTGAAGTCCTTTAGCACTTCCAGTATTTGTTTTTCCGTAAGTGAATTAGGGTATTTTTGTTCTATTCTGGCTAGTTCACCTGCGATGCGCTTGTGCATATCAGCGGGTGTTTTTTCGTATAGATTTCCTTGTGAGTCTTTGAGAGCGTACTTATTTATCCAAACACGGGCGGCCAACTTATCGCCTTTAAAATAAAGTAAACTTGAGTTGAATGCTTCTTCCTGTGAATACGTAGTTTTCAAATGTTTTGTAGTAATCTCGGCCATAGGTTTTTAATAAAAAGATGAATGTAAATTTATGAACGCAAATTTATATTAAATAATTTAATAATCTGATATATTTTCATAAGTTTCCCAAAAATATTTATAAAATGTTCATTATCAATACATTAATATTTTTAGTTGGTGGAAAAGTGTACAAATTTGTAAAACTTTGTTTAGTGGCTGATACATAAAGGTTTACAAAAGAAGGGGTAGGGTAAGTAGGCGAACAATTGTTAGTTTAGTGTGTTTTGGACAAATAGAAATCATCCAAAAAAAGAGTATTGAGAGTTAACAAAAGAGGAAAAAGGATAACACTTGTGCCAGGTGGATAGTTTTTTCTCTTCTACAAGTAGTTCGTTTACTTAGAGAACTCAAGAATGAATTCCCATATAGGTCTCAGTGCCTTTAAGTTTTTGTTTTATAGAAGGTGATGTAAGTTCTGGTATATTTTGAAATCAGTTGAAGTCGCTGAAATTTTTATTTCCCGATTGAGTAGGACAGTGACCTATATGAATCATTGGTTCTACGCAGGAGGCAGTGGTGGTATTAGTTTCTATAATCATTATTCCAATATTTTTTATCCACTCAAGATGTTGACTCATGCTAATTCTACAACGGAACTTCTATTGTAAATCTACTATAAACGCCAGATTCACTATGAACAGTTAGTTTACCACCAATCTTAACTAGCAATTCTTTTATCAGAAATAGGCCCATACCGCTACCCATCTCCCCGGCAGTGCCCAAAGCAGATTCAATATCATTCGCGTTTAATTCCTGAATTTTCTCGGGAGTCATACCTATTCCATGGTCTTCGACTGAAAGCATCAATTTATTATTTTGAACTGCAGAAGAAATAATCACCGTGTCGCCTGGATTACTGAATTTTATAGCATTGGTCAGTAGATTCCTAACTGCTATAGAGATGATGCTATTGTCTGTATTTATTTGATCAATATCTACCTTATTAATAATGACAATACTCTTTTTATCAGCCTGAGCTTTTACTTCACTGATCGTATCTCCTACACTTTCACGTAGGGAAAAAGATTTAATATCTGGAGAACCACCTTTGATTTGAGCGTTTGCCCAGATCAGCAAATTGTCCAGCATATCGGTCATGCTATTGATCGCTTGCCATGTTTTAGTTTTGTATTTTTCTTTTTTATCTATAGCCATTGTGTCGTTTTCAGACATAATATGATACGTTTTCAATGCTGACAATGGGCTACGCAGATCGTGACTAATAATGCCGAACAATCGATCCTTTACTGTATTGAGATTTTGTAACTGATCTTTCTGCGTATTTATTTGGATATTTTGAGTGGCTAGTTGTCTATTTTTAAGTTTGATACCTCTATAAAAAAACGCTAAAATGCTTAAAACTGCCAAAATGATACCTGCCAAAAACAACAAAACATTTCGTTGATTTCGTTGGGTCAAGTTTTCAGACTCTTTCTCTGCGAGGTCGGCGTTTTTTTTCTCCATTTCATATTCTGACTCAAGTTCGACCATTACAACTTTATTATCTATTGTAAAAAGGCTGTCTTTCAAAGAATGATACTTTTGAAGATTTATTGCCTGATTTTTGTAGTCCCCCATTTTTTCAAAGGAATCGGCAAGAGCATCATACCCTCTTGCCATGGTACTATTATCTGAACTCTCTTTTGCATATAGAATACTTTTATTCAAGGCATTTATAGCATCTTTATATCTACCCATATCATTATAAAGGTTTCCATAATTATTATACGAAAAACTGTAAAGAATCTTAATAAAATCATCCTTAGGCATTGTGTCCAGAATGGCTTTGCAGCTGTCATAATATATCAGAGCCTCGTTATATCTCCCCAGTTTTTTTAGCATTAAGCCTATCATACTGTAATCCTGACAATATATTATTGGGTTTTTAACATCCGCCTTTTTGTCCAGATACAGACATTTATAGGAGTAAATCAAAGCTGAATCGAACTCTTGTTTGGTTAAAAAATAGGAGCTTTTTTTACCAATTAAATTGTAATTAAGGTCATGGTCATCTTTATAATATTTCTTAAGGATCGCTTCCTCTTTATTTAAATATACCTTTGATTTAGTGATATCTGTATCTAGAAATATACGAATTAAATAATCGTACACTTTTAATATCCCACGGAAATCTTTTCTCTTCTCATAGATTCGTAATGCTTTGTAGTAAGCCTCAAGTGATTTATCAAAGCTGTGCAAATGAAAATAAGATTGTCCTATATCCCTAAGATTGGATGCGATATATTCTTCTTCATTTAGTGTCTCTGCCAAACGTAGGGCCTGAAAACAGAATGCTAGCGTTCTTCTTTGATTTTTCGTCTTGAGTGAATCGGTTAAAACAGCATAGGCCTTTAATTTATTGACATCATCTGGCATTTTATTAAACACCTTGTCCAAACTATCCACCCAGCGTGTATTTTGAGCATTAGTAGCCCCAACAATAATTAATAAGAATATAAATAATAGTACTTTTTGCATTTAAAATAAGTTCGGTAGTAAAATTTATTTTTGCCTTTTAATAGTGCTGTTGCCTAAAATTAAAGTGATTACCGTCGATACATAAGTCTTGCCGATTGATAAAGGAACATTATTGAGATATATGATCTTTTCATTCTCTATGGAGGTTACAAAATTTTTATTGATGATGTGGGATCTACTTATACGCACAAAGTCAGCATGAGCAAGCTGAATCTCTAGTTGATTCAAACTAACCAATGCTATTTTTTTATCTCCATTTTTCATGAAGAATGTTACGAAATTGCCCAAAGATTCAATATATACTACATCAGCGAAATTTAGTCTTACATGCTGATTCCTATCCTTGATAAAGAAATGATCTGCCTCTTGTTCAAAATCCTGTAGGTCATTTGCGACTTGCTCAATGGACATCAACTTTCTAACTTTATCTATAGCCCTGAAAAGTCGATCCTGAGATACGGGTTTAACTAAATAATCCACCGCATCTAGTTCGAAAGCATCCACAGCAAAGTTGATGTGAGAGGTTATAAAGATCACCAGAGGTACCTTGGTGAGACTTTTGACCAGTTGCATTCCGCTTAGGCCCACCATCTCTATATCCAGCACCAACAAGTCAGGTTGTAATAGAATTATTTGCTCTCTGGCAGTAAGGGCATTGTCACAAATAGCCAGACAATGTAGTTGAGGAATATGCTCAAGCTGCATATGTGTATAGTCTCTGTAAAGTTCATCATCATCTACTAAAATGTAATTCAACCTTGAATCCATATGCTCAACTATATTCTAATTCTTTAACCAGTATTGAAATCTCAATACCAATATTTATTTTATAATATGATAGGGGAATAAATGAAATATTTCGCCAAAATAGCAAAATAAGTTTCAATCCAATAGTTTACTGCTTGATGATTTTTGATTTTCATCTATTTTATTTATCTCTTTTCAACTCTTCGTGTACAGATATCAACCTAATATGTACTGATCCGCTTCATTCATGTACTATTTTAAAATTGCTTCAGAATGGCATATATATTTGTCAAAATATTTTTCATTTTATAGATTGTTAGGTTAATCTGAATAAAGTTCGTTGATATGAAATGTTTCTACTTTTTAATATTGTTCGTTTCAACTTTTTGCTTCAATGCTAATGCAAATGTTTATCTTCATAAACCAGCAAATGAACTGAAGGAAGGGAAGTCTTTTATATTACCTCCTCCCGCCAATGACGATTGCAGCGGAGCGATACTACTTACTGTGACTAAAAGTTTTGCCACAGCTATGGTTGTGGGGACGATGTTGAGTGCTACAGCAAGTACTGTTCCTGGAGGTACTTCCTGCAATACGAAATCTACAAATATAGATGTGTGGTATCGTGTTAAAGTGCCGACTTCAGGTAATGTCGTAATAGCATTATATGCCTACGGTGGGACCACAGATGCGGAAAATGATTACTCTCTTCAGTTATTCAAAGGAAGTTGTGGAAGCCTCAACTACATTGGCTGTGATGAAGATGGGGGAACATATGAGACTCCGGGAGAATTAATGCCTGCAATATCTTTTGGCTTTCTAATCCCAAACGAAACAATTTATCTAAGAGTGAGAAAAACAGCCGCATCAATTGATAATTTTGGGATTGCTGCATATGATGCGTTTGAACCGGTGATTATATCCACACAAAGCTGCGTGACCGCATCAGTTCAAATCACTCCTACAAGTGGAAACCTGCATAGAAATGTACCGGTGGTAGACAATACAGGTGCCCTGATATGTGGGATTAGAGCTTTGGGAAATGACTTGGGGACTTTTACGGCAAGTCAGTATATTAATTCAGGACCAGTGAGAAAGGATGCAAAAAATATTTATTATCTAGATCGCAACTATGCGTTTACTTCCACAAAAAATCCAATAGATGTTATTATTCAACTCCCTCTTAAAGTAACTGAACGTCAGGCATTAGGTGCTGTAGATCCAGAGGTCACCAGTGTTATAGATCTAAATATAAGTCGCCACAACCATGGATGCGCTGCCGCAGCGGGAGGTCAAGGAACTGAAGCAACCATCTGGGGTTTTGGAGGTTATGCAAATGGAATAGAAGAAATTGGATTGAGAACTGACATATTAGGATCATTTTTCTTACATGGTGGCTATATTCAATTACCTGTGACATTAAAATCATTCACTGCTATGTTGAATAAAACAAATGAAGTAGAAGTGACTTGGACATCCGAGGCTGAAAAAAATGTCGAGGTATATATTATAGAGCGAAGTGCCGATGGCAAGAATTTTGATGAAATAGGTCAATTAAAGGCGTCGGAACAGTCTCAATACACTTATACAGACGCACATCCTAATGCTGGCACGAATTACTATAGATTAAAAGTTCAGGATTATGATCAGAGTTCAAGTTTGAGCAAGGTAGCATCCGTATCTCTTGGTAAAACGAATGGTATAAACTTCTTTCCTAATCCTGCCGACGAATTCATCACTATAAATTTCGATGAACCGAGGTTGGGTACGATAATTATTTGTGACATGAAAGGAAATCAATTAAAGACATTTAAAAAAACGGAGCAAATAATGAACTTGGATATTTCTGAACTTAATTCAGGTACTTATATTCTCCGTTATATGAACAATCAGGGTGTCTCGACATCTATGTTTAATAAAATCTAAAATATTTCGATAATTATAATCAATTTAACATTTTTAAAATTTATCAAAATGATTTAATTTACTGGAAACATTCATCTTAGTCCCATTTTAATTTCTAATTTTTAATTTCTGATTTCTAACTTTTTTCAAGCTCAAAACATTAGTTACATAGAAATTTATTTGCCACGAAACTTACGCCAATAATAAATACACACACTTACAACTTTATCAAACCGAATTGTTGCCGTTCTCCTTACTTGTATGATTTCATATCATGACAATAAGGGGAATGGTCTTTTCGGCATCTTTGTGTTGTGCGGAATAGAAATTAAATCTAGTCCATAAAAAATGCTATAAACGAATTTCGGCTTATTATTATTGGAATGATTTTAATCTCGATTATTTACAGTTCGTTTTGTTTTATACGATAATGAAATATATTATAGTCCAAATTAGGTATTATGGATTATTTGTTATATATTTGGTCTATAATAAATATCATAATCAATATGTCAAACGCATTACACATACCAGTAAAAGAGTCCCTGATCGAACTAAGAAATCATTTAAAGAATGCAATTCCTATGATACAACCACGTATTAAAATGCTTATCTTAATGAAGAAATCAGGAGAAAAAGCTTTGTCTAAACGTGATTTGATGGAGAGTTTAGGTGTCAGCAGCCAAAGTATTCAAGACTGGAGATCAGCATATAAGACCGGAGGTATTGAATTATTAATGTCAAATGGTCGTAAGGGCAAATCAGGTAAGCCTTCCGTTTTCACCAAAGAGGAACATATTAAGTTGGAACAGAAGTTACGAGACCCTAAAAATGGTCTGGCGGGTTATGTAGAGTTGCAAGAATGGATTGAAAAAGAATTTAAAAAAGAGCTGAAGTACAACACAATACTAAAGTATGCGATCAAAAATTTCGGTTCCAAGGTTAAGGTGGCCAGAAAAAGCCATGTAAAAAAGGACGGTGAATCCGTAATCACTTTTAAAAAAACTTCACGAACAAAATAGCTGAACTGTCGATTTCTGCGCCATTACATTATAGCAGTATCAATCTATATTTTCAAGATGAAAGTAGATTTGGATTGCATACTAAGTACGGAAGGGGTTTGACAGCTAAAGGAATACAGCCGGTCTGTAATTTTCAGCAAGTTTTTGAATATACTTATTTATTCGGTGCATTCTCTCCCGTGACCAGAGATCAATTCCTATTAATAATGCCCTATTGCATTGGAGAAACTTTTCAAATATTCCTCAATCAATTTTCTGAACAAAATAAAAAAAAGTACAAAATTATTGTACTTGATAACGGCGCATTCCACAAAGCAAAAAAGCTAGAAATACCCGACAATATTGTATTACTATTCCTACCGCCTTACAGCCCTGAACTCAATCCTGCAGAAAAAATGTGGCATCACATAAAAAGAAAATTTACCAACAAACATTTCACCAACCTTAAGGTAATTAGCCTTTTCTTCACTGAAACAATAAATCTTCTGACTCCTGATAAGATAAAATCAATATGCTCTTTCGAGTATATCTCTTTAGGTGACTTTTAGTCTATTTAATATGTCACTATCGTTTAAGATGGATTGATAAGTAGGAGATCACGGTTTTCGAATAAAAAAGCCACTGCAAATAAATTGCAGTGGCTTTTTTTTAATAAAATTAATGATAACTCTTACCTGATCTTCACAAACTTACTCACGATCCACTGCTCGCTGTCTTTCGATTTCCATCTGATTTGATAGATACCGCTAGGTAGTTGTGAGGTGGAGATGTATTTGTCTGAGGTCGTTTTCTGAACTACCTGCATCTTGCCATTGACATCGTAGATCACATATTCTATCGGTTCAGAGCTTTGTGTATCGAAGTACAACAAGTCATTGGTTGGGTTCGGATAGACCGTGCCCGTTACTTCTGATCTGGTAGTTAATCCATCGCCATCACCATCGATTGTATTTCCACCTTTGTTTGTATACAATACTCTTAGGATGACTTTGACGATGCTTGGACAGCCATTTTCATTAGTGATGGTCACGGTGTAGACACCTGCCATGTAGCGCGTTACTTTCTTGATGAAAGGATTCTGTTGGTTACTTGTAAATCCTAACGGTCCTGACCATGAATAAGCTACTCCATTGCTGCTTGCGATAAACTGCACAGGGCTGTTTTCGTTGACAGGATTTGGTGTGGCATAGGCAAAGGATTTTGCTGATGGTTTTACCACGATGGTAAGTTCTGCATAACCAAAGCATCCGCCTTCATTGCTGATATATACATAGTATTTACCAGAAGCTGCAGGTGTGATATTGTCTATCCTTGGATCTGACTCTGTGGAGTTAAATCCATTAGGTCCATTCCATAGATAAGTACTACCACCTTCAGCATGCAATTGTAAGCTCTGTCCCTGACAGATCGTATCCTCTGATGCTGTTGCGATCGCATGGATCTGGTCATAAACCTTCACCGTCACAGAAGCTGTGGAAACACAACCCGTACTTGCTGTAAGATTCACGGTGTAAATACCTGACATATGGATCGGAATATTCTGGATGACAGGATTCTGATCTGTTGAAGTATATGTCGCCGGGCCATTCCAAACAAAACTTCCTGTTCCTGAGGCAAACAACTGGATCTTAGATCCTTCACATGTTTGTGTGAGTGTTGGATTTGCTGAAAGCGCAGGAGGATTATTAATTGTGATGTTCAGTGTTGTTGTTGCTGTACATCCATTTGGACTTGTTACCACCAGTATATATAATCCGCTATTGGCTACAGTTACATTTGGTATCTGAGGATTTTGCTGATTGCTTGTAAATCCATTAGGTCCGGACCATGCATATGATCCTGCTCCTGTGCCATGTAACTGAAGGTTACTACCTACACAAGCGGTCGATAGCTCATAAGAAGCGGTTGCGATCGGTGGATAGTTAACGCTCAGTTGTGAAGACAATACTACAGAACAACCATAAGTATTAGATACAGTGACAAAGTACTTACCAGCCTGCAGATGAGTAGTCAACAAAATAGTTGGATTCTGTGCAGAGGATGTCCATCCCAGAGGACCTGACCAACTGTAAGTACTACCTCCTGAAGCAGAAAGCTGCACTGTAGAACCAACACAAGCCGGATTAGGAGCTATTGATATTGTTCCAATAGGTTTAGGATTAACGATGACGGTGGCTGTGGTGGTTGTTCCAATACAACCATTTGCAGAAGGCGTGATCGTAAAGGTCACGGTGATCGGTGCGGAAGTGGTATTGGTAAGTGCTCCGAAGATATTATTACCCGAACCAGATGCTGCGATACCGGTGACAGTTGCAGTATTGTTGCGTGTCCATGTGAAAGTTGTTCCGATTACCGGACCCGACAGTGTTATGGTAGTGATAAGAGTTTCTGAACAGATGGTCTGTGTGGCAGGAGTCGCTACCGCTGTTGGCGTTGGATTAACCAATACCGTTGCAGTGATTGCCGCTCCCGGACAACCGTTCGCTGTCGGTATGATCGTAAATGTTACGGTCACAGGCGCATTGGTTGTATTGGTCAGTATTCCGGAGATGTTTCCTGATCCGCTGGCAGCTATGCCTGTGACGGTTCCTGTATTGTTGCGTGTCCATGCATAGGTTGTTCCACTTACTGCACCTGTCAGTACAATGGTACTGATCGAAGTCGCAGAACAGATGGTCTGTGTTGCCGGTGTTGCAACTGCATTTGGTGTTGGATTAACCAATACTGTTGCAGTGATAGCTGCTCCAGGACAACTATTTGCTGTCGGTATGATCGTAAAGGTCACTGTCACAGGCGCATTGGTTGTATTAGTCAGTGTTCCGGATATGTTTCCTGATCCGCTGGCAGCTATGCCTGTTACAGTTCCTGTATTGTTGCGAGTCCATGCATACGTCGTTCCAGATACAGCGCCTGTCAATACAATGGTACTGATCGAAGATGCTGAACAGATGGTTTGTGATGCCGGCGTTGCAACTGCGTTTGGCGTTGGATTAACCAATACCGTTGCAGTGATAGCTGCTCCAGGACAACTATTTGCTGTCGGTATGATCGTAAAGGTCACTGTCACAGGCGCATTGGTTGTATTGGTCAGTGAGCCTGAGATATTTCCGCTACCTGAAGCTGCGATGCCTGTTACTGCAACTGCATTATCCCTGGTCCAAGCGTAAGTAGTTCCGCTTACAGCGCCAGATAATACAATTGTGCTTATTGAAGCGGCTGAACAGATGGTTTGTGTGGCTGGCGTTGCAACTGCATTTGGTGTTGGGTTAACCAGAACCGTTGCAGTGATAGCTGCTCCAGGACAACTGTTTGCTGTCGGTATGATCGTAAAGGTCACGGTCACTGGCGCATTGGTTGTATTTGTTAAAGAGCCTGAGATGTTGCCGGAACCTGAAGCTGCGATGCCTGTTACTGCAACTGCATTATCCCTGGTCCAGGCATATGTTGTTCCACTCACAGCACCTGAAAGTACAATTGTACTGATCGAAGCTGCAGAACAGATGGTTTGTGTGGCTGGCGTTGCCACTGCGTTCGGTGTTGGGTTAACCAGAACCGTTGCTGTGATAGCTGCTCCAGGACAACTGTTTGCTGTCGGTATGATCGTGAAGGTCACGGTAACTGGCGCATTGGTTGTATTTGTTAAAGAGCCTGAGATGTTGCCCGAACCCGATGAAGCAATACCCGTTACTGTGCCGGAATTATCCCTTGTCCAAGCATACGTTGTTCCACTTACAGCGCCAGATAATACAATCGTACTGATCGAAGCGGCAGAACAGATCGTTTGTGAAGCAGGTGTTGCCACTGCATTCGGAGTTGGATTAACCAGAACCGTTGCAGTGATAGCCGCTCCTGGACAACTGTTTGCAGTTGGTGTGATCGTAAAGGTCACGGTGACAGGAGCACTTGTGGTATTGGTCAATGAGCCCGAGATGTTACCTGATCCACTTGATGCGATGCCGGTGACACTTGCTGCATTGTCTCTAGTCCAAGCGTAAGTTGTTCCAGATACGTTTCCTGATAATACAATCGTACTGATCGAAGCTGCAGAACAGATGGTCTGTGAAGCCGGCGTTGCCACAGCATTCGGTGTTGGATTGACCGTTACTGTAATATTGTATGGTGCACCCGTACAACCAAGAGATGACACAGGAGTAACAACATATTGTACAGTACCTGCTGCTGAACCCGGATTGGTCAATGTTTGAGCTATGGAAGTACCACAACTACTTGCACAAGCGCTGGCGCCTGTTATTCCACCCGTGATAGTACCTATCATCCAGGTAAAGGTAGTTCCAGGATCTGTACTTGCCATCAAAGCAATACTGGTGGCAGTGCCACTACAGATAGTCGCCGTAGCGGCAGTTGTTACTACCGGTACAGGATTAACTAATATACTTGCCGTCGCCGATGGCCGACAATTAACATCAGTAGGAGTCGGTGAAAGAATAGCATATATAAAGTTATTACCGACTGGTAAAATACTTGTAGTAGTCGTGGCTCCTGTTCCTCCACCTGTAAGGCTTCCATTTGGAATGGTTGCAATGTCTGTTCCACCAGTATAAGGATCAGCAGGAGCTGCACTGAAGTATTTAAATGTGATGCCGTAGCTATTAGGATTCATCGTTGTTAAACCCGAAGCTGTTAGGATTACGTTACTTCCTGAACATACTTCTGGAGTTGGATTAGTTGTCAGCGTCGGTATCGTAGGGCAACAAACATCCACTGTTACATCTACGGTGAATGGTGCTCCGGGGCATCCGTTGGCTGTTGGAGTGACTGTATATCTTACCACTCCGGATGTTGTTCCTGTATTGGTCAGCGTCTGAATGATCGAAGTGCCACAGGCTGCAGCACAATTACTGAATCCAGTGATAGTGCCACCCGAAGGAGCAGTTTGTATCGTTGCCGTCCAGGTATATGTGGTACCGGTTACTGTTGAACTTAATGCCACATTGCTAGCTGTTCCCCCACAGATTGTTTGCGGCGAAGCGGAGCCAACTGGGGTTGGATTGACAGTGATTGTGAAGGTTTTTGGAGTGCCTGTGCAATTAGTTCCAATATAGGATATGATTACTAGTCCATTGCCTGACTGCATTCCAGATGTCGTAGAACCTCCGGTCACACCACCAATATAACTGGAACCTCCTCCTCCACCGGCACCTGCACCACCTCCATACCAGCCGCCACCGCCACCGGAGCAATTGAAATTACCTGAATTATTGCCTCCCAATCCAAATGTGCCCGGCAAACATTCCGGATCTCCCGGAGAGCCAAGGCCACCAGCTATTTGTGTTCCTCCAAATCCCTGAGATCCAGGATAACCTCCGTCTCCGCCGATTAAGCCACCACCGCCACCGGCTACAGCAGTTGCACCACTACTTCCACCGCCACCGGCTCCTACAAGTATTCTGTTATTTAAAGTTGTTCCTCCAAAGCGAATATCAGAGGCTCCGCCTCCAGCTCCACGAAAACCAAAAGTTCCACCTGCATTACCTCCTCCATTCCAACCACCGCCAGTTGTAGTTGGTGTTCCACCTACATATATATTCAAAATTTGTCCCGGGGTAACAGCTAAATCGCCTTTAGCGTATCCACCTAAGCCTCCCGGATCATTACCACCATAATTACCCGGGCCTCCTTGCGCGCCCCAAGTTTCTATGGTTAACTGAGTAACTCCTGCAGGCACAGTCCACGTTTGCATTGATCCAGTATAATTAAAGTTGACAAGTCCTGAACCTTCTGTCGAAGGAGTCACTATAACAGTAGCTACTACCGGAGCATTAGTTGCATTAGTAGCAGTAAAGCTCCCAATATTGCCACTTCCACTTGAAGCCAGACTAATGGAAGGTGTATTATTCGTCCAGTTAAATGTTGTACCAGGTAATGAACCGGTAAAATTTACCGCCGCAGTTGACGTATTATTACATACAGTTTGATTGGCAGGTTGTACTACATCAGGTATTGGATTAACTGTTATGCCACCGGTTGCGATTACAACTCCACATCCTCCTGTCAAGGTGACGGTATAACCGAACGGTGAACCCGTTGTTGTATTTGGTGTCCCTGATATTGTCACCACATTGGCCACCCAGCTGCCAGAGACGCCCCCAGGTAAACCACTAAAGGTGGCACCTGTAGCGCCGGTAGTTGAATAGGTAATATTCGTAATTGGGGTATTAAGACATACAGTCTGTGCATTTGTTCCTGCCGTCGAAGTTAATGTAATTGTATTATCAGGGTTGGCTGCTACCACAATAGGATTGGATGTTGAGCTGCAACCTGTTATACCTGACTCCGCTGTGTAGCTACCTGAAACACTAGCATTGTATGTCAGGGCATTTGCACCACCAATGGGACTTGCACCATTATGCCATTGTATATTGGTAATAAAAGGGGTAACGATGGTTTTAAAGTTTAGCCTAGATGCAGGATATCCATATACATCTGAAAAATAGGTTCCATATGATCCGTTATTTGCAGTTAGGCTAAGACTAGACGCTCCTAAAAGCTGAAATGTATATGTATTTCCTGGGGTTAAATGTACCGGTGTAATATTTATAGAGTAAAAACCGCCGGGACCATTTATTAAAACACTTTGCGTGCTTACCAGACTTCCGAATGTACCTATGCCGCTGTAAATATTGAATGCATATGTATTGTTGGTTGTACCATTTAATTGGATCTCTATTGTCCCCGTCATACCATCGACTGTGGGTACAAAACTCTGCCATTGATTAATACCGGCTGTACCGGTATTAACTGTAGTAAATGACAGATCAGTGACTGGTGTTACTTCCGCCGTTAATGTTACTGTACCCGGAATACAGAATGTTGTAGGGCCTCCTGCAGTTATTACCGGTGTTACAGGTGGTGTATTTGTAACAGCTATGTTATTTGACGGAATTGAATAGCAACTTCCATTATAATTTTCCGCTGTATAATTTCCAACTGCTGCGGGGCTATAAGATGACATCGTTGCGCCGGGTATCAACAAGTTATTTTCAAACCACTGAACACTTCCCAATGCAGGTGTCATAGTGGTTATAAAAATGAGTCTCCATGGTGGATTTAATCCGTAACCGTCCGAAAAGTATGAGCCATAGCCGGAATATGTCCCAATCAAACTAAGATTACTTGCAGTTACTAATTGAAAAGTATAATCATTTCCTGCCGTTAGGTTTAAAGCGCTGATATTAAATCCAAGAAATGCACTACAATCACTTATTGTGACAGTCTGAGTATTCAACAATGTTCCTCCTGTGCCAACACCACTATATATGTTCAGAGTAATATTTCCACTAGGGCAACCATTAGGTTTAATTTGTATTGCATTCAAAGCCCCGGTAATATTTGGTTTAAATGATTGCCATTGATTTGTGCCAGATGTACCGATATTTGATGTAGTGAATGAAAGGTCGGTAACCGCTTGTGTAGTGGCAGTTAATGTAACTGCTCCAGAAGTACACAAAGATGCTGAACCGGTTGAGCTTATTACCAATGCAGAAGGAATCGAATTTACATTTATGCTACCTGATGCTACATTACTACAACCTCCGCCAGTAAGCGTAACAGTATAGTTAGAAGTTCCGGGACCTGAGGGTGTACCACTTATGGTTACTACATTAGCAGCCCAGCTACCAGATACTCCGGCAGGCAAACCTGCAAAGTTAGCGCCTGTAGCAATGTTTGTAGAATAGGTTATTGTATTTATTGCAGAACCATTGCAAATTAATTGTGCATCAGTACCTGCTCCAGATGTCAATATAATGCTACATGCAATTACAGTTATTGTTCCTCCAGCAGTTACGGTTCCGCAACCACCGTTAAGTGTTACTGTATAATTGAAAGGTGAACCAACAATTGTAGATGGCGAACCACTGATAGTTACTACATTGCTAGCCCAGCTACCTGATACTCCGGCAGGCAAACCACTGAAAGAAGCTCCTGTAGCTCCAACAGTTGAATAGGTAATATTGGTAATAGGTGTATTTACCGACACCGTTTGATTATTCGTCCCGAGTGCTGAAGTTAGCGAAATAGTATTAAGCGGATTAACCGTTATTGTACCAGTAGCCGTAATTGTTCCACAACCTCCATTAAGTGTTACTGTATAACTAAATGGCGAACCTACAGTAGTACTTGGTGTACCGGTGATCGTAACCACATTTGATGCCCAACTACCTGACACACCTGTCGGTAATCCACTAAATGAAGCCCCCGTAGCTCCTGTAGTAGAGTAAGTTATATTTGTCATCGAAGAATTTATACAAACCGTTTGCGAATTGGTACCGGCTGCAGACGTAAGGGTGACTGTGTTGTTTGGAGTTACGGTAATCGAACCTGTAGCTGTAATTGTTCCACAACCTCCTGTAAGTGTTACTGTATAGCTGAATGGAGAACCTGCGGTCGTAGATGGTGAACCACTAATGGTTACAACATTGGCTGACCAACTGCCGGATACGCCTGCTGGTAATCCACTAAAGGTAGCGTCTGTAGCACCAGTCGTGTTATAAGTTATATTTGTTATTGGAGAATTTATGCAAACCGTTTGTGCATTCGTACCGGCTGCTGAACTAAGAGTGATCGTATTGGCCGATAAAATATTGTACGAACATTGGCTACTGGAAGTGCCTAAAGGAAATGCACTGTTGTTATAAGTCCAATTGGCAGTATTGTAAATTATGGCTGACATCTGCGATGCTGAACAGGCACTTGCTAAAGCACAAGCACTGAATTTTCCGTTATCAGGCTCAATGGTTCCATTTGTCACAGCCGAAGGTAAAGGCCCTGGTGACATAAGAAAGCAGGTTTGGCCATTTACCAAACCAGGTGGGACACTACTTTCATTGAGTGTTACCGGAACCAAATCCCATGTTGCATACACAGTAGTATTAGTCACAATGTTAGCTAGCAATGCTGTTATAAATCTGCGTGTAGCATCATTATAATTTGTTGCAGGGCCGGCGGGGGGACCTGTTTGAAAAACCAAAAGGTTGTCACCACCAACTGCAAGATTCAAACCATCTGTATAGCCATTTGGTGGAGGAAGCGCGGTAGGGATAATAGGTGTTTCATTTGTAATAGTTCCAAGAAGTGTTACTCCTGCTTCATCAGAAGATGCTCTCCATTCGTAATATTCAGAACCGGCCGGCAACTCATCATGGTAGTAATTTAATAAAAAACACTTCTGTTCCCTGTGCTATGCCACCTGCGGGAACCAAATCTACCATTTAATCACGGCATGATTCGCTGCCCAATCTCCAAATGTATTGGGCAGAGAATGTGCTTCATCAAGCCAATTGCTTGGACAGGTAGAAGTTCACAACTCACCCCTTTCTTTATTAATCGGGGGGGGTTACCAAAAAAACAGCCCATTGTGCTTTTGGTTTGGCCAACCCTTTGCCCTTTCCCTTTTTTCTTTTTGGGCAACCACGATCTGGGTCAAAATAAATTACTGTTCCACCAAACATCTGTCTTTCAAAAACATCAACAATGGAACAAAAAGTCGGTTTTGTGTCTGATTAAACGCTCATATGTAACCAATCAGGAAACCGATCTTCTTTCTCTACAATTCCAACAGTAAAGGTGTTGCTTGGATCAAAATCTGACTGATAACTTTGCAAAAATGGCAACAGAAGAAAATTTCTATAACTTTGTGCTTATCCAAGGAGAATTATTTGATTTATATTGTTGTTTGTCAGACACTAATATATTAAATATTCTCCTATTTTAAAACGTTAATTAAAAAAAAACAAGCCAATAATTGAACCTTCTTCTCTACACCAACAGTAAAGGGTTGCTGGCCACCCCCCCCCCCCCCCCCCCCCCCAGATTTAGAGGATAAAAACAGTAAAGCTAGCAATAAGCCAAGTAATTGGAAACACTTTTTCATGTACGTGGTAGTTTAGAATTAAGGGTAAAGGGGTAAAAAAACGGCATTTCCATAAGCTTTAATTACCTAAAATTGAAGCAATGTCAATGTCGACAATAAAGGTATTTTATTTTATTCTAAATTCCTATCAATCAGTCGATATATTGATCATTTATTTTATTTCTAAGATTGTGGTACCCTTTATATATAAATCACTATTTCTAAGAATAGTAAGCCACCCCATTTTATACCCCCATCCCATCTACCTAACGTCTTTCCAAGCGAAGCGAGGAATCTTTATGCTATAGGGATTTTCTTTTTTGGCTTAGTGCAATTTGTTTTACACACGATTTTTGAAGTTGGATGTTTGTCTATAAGTTAGTGTTGATCATTGTACAATATAAAAATTTATTGGGCGGATCAATACTATTTACTTTGTTCGACGTGGAAATATATGGACTTCAATCGTTAAATAATTGCACTTAATCATGAAGTGAGTAAGAACAATTTTAAGCTTGCTTTTACAACTTTTAGTATTTAATTACGCTACCAAAATATTTTGGTGATCAAATTACATCACTCCATCATTTCCTTTCAAATCCATACACCTTTTCCCTTTCATCTTCCTTGCCCTTCAATTTATTTAAAATGATCTGTGCTGCAATCATAGAAAAAGTAATTCCATTGCCGCCATAACCCAGTGCAAAAAGCATGTTTGGATAACCCGGATATTCTCCGATGTAAGGAAGCCCGTCCTTAGTCTCACTAAAGGTGCCACACCAAGCCATTTCGCATTTTAATTCGATGTCAGCAAATAGTGTTTTAAAGGTAGCAAGGAGTTTGTCAGTTTTACGCTGAAGCAATGCATCCCTCAATTTTTCATTCTTAAACTTAATGTCCTCCCCACCGATCATGATGCGATTATCATTTGTGGTTCGAAGATAAAAATAAGGTCGGGCGGTCTCCCAAATCAACGATTCTTCATGCCACAATTCGTCCTTCCGCATTGGTTCCGAAACCAAGGCATAAGTGCTGAGTAAATTCATTACTTTTTTTGGAAGAAAAGCACCCGCCTCAAATCCTGCCGCCACAATGAGGTATTTGCATTTTATATATTTTTCTGAGGTAGTGAGGAGTTCATACCCATCAGATGTAGCTTGATGTTTTTCAATTTCGGTATAAGGATAAAGATCCAGACCATTTTTCTCATGATGATGACGGATGAGACCTGAAGCGGCTTTGTAAGCATCCAGCTGCCCGGAGACATTGTTGTAAAGCCCACCTTTACGGTCTATATTATAGGTATCTTTAAGATCCTCCTGAGACATATATTCTACAGGAAGGCCATATTTAATGCGCGCATCATATTCTTTTCCGATCTCTTTTAAACCCTTTTTATCTGAAGCAACATAAAGACTGGAACGGCGCTCGAATTCTGCATCCACCTTTGTTTTTTTAAAGACATTTTCGAGGTCAGTGATGGATTGTAGGCAGCCTCGGTAAGCTGTTACCGCTGTGCGTTCGGTTACTTTTTTCAATAACTGGTGCAAGGGAACATCGATCTCGTACTGTAGCTGCGCTGTACTCGCCGCAGAACTTCCCGTCCCGATAGACCTCTTGTCGAATATGGCACATTTAAAGCCATGACTACACAATTCATGTGCCACCAGTGCTCCTGTGATCCCCGAACCGATGATGGCGACATCTATTGAAATGTCCTGTTCAAGTTCATGCACATGATTAAATAAAGGGTTTTTGACCAGCCAATAGGGAAATCCAGCGTATAAATCCATGTGTAATTGTTAGGTATTAATTGTTAATTGTTATTGGTGGGAGGACTTGAAGACATGAGAAATAAATGAGGAAAAAAGGAAAAAAGTTCCTGTTGAAAAGGATAATTGTAGTCAAATTAATGAATATTAGATTGTTGAATACAATGCCAATTTGCCTAATTACTATGTATTAAATTCACAATTAAAATTTATACAAATATCCTATTCTTATGACCTGAGTTTCATAATAGTCTGCACTTTTATAATTAAAATTCTCAGCTATGATCTCCTTTTTAATTCTCATAGTATTTAATAAATCTGTACCATTGATAAAGAATTCACCCTTACCGTTCTGAACAGATTTCTTTATTCCAACATCCAACGAAAATCTTGACCCAATTTTTCCTTGTGGAATGATATCAGGAGCAAGATATACAAGGGAAATCTGAGCATCCAATTTCTTCGTGAAATGAAATTGATTATTTAATTTAATATTTCCTGAATAAACTTTTTGTTGCACGGCAGAAAAAGTATTAGGAACAGGATATAAGTTCTTCACACTAAATGCATTGATCTGATTGTAATAAACATTTATATTCAAATTCATTGAATACATTTTCGTCATATCCTGACCCATTATGATTTCAATTCCTGAATTTAAACTTTTCCCCGCATTCTGAAATATGGCATAAATCATATTATCATCGGAAACCGAACTCAATATTCTGGTAATGGTGCCCTTCCCCGTCCTGTGATAAAGTGCTGAATACAAATATCCATTTCGCCAATTTCTCTTATACCCCAACTCCAAAGCAGTCGTAAACTGTGGTCTTAGGGCAGGATTGCCTACTTTTATAATTTCGGCGTCATCATACTTTGGAAAAATTCTAATATCGACCTCATTCGGTCTGTCCACTCTTCGGTTAAAAGAAACAGATAATTTATTTTGATCGTTTAATTTATAGCCCAGACGAATATTTGGAAATGGTTGAATGTAATTATATCCATCACTTTTATATGTATTATGATCAGGATTAACATCATACTGCAAATCTACATACTCAAGTCTTACCCCTACTTCAGCTTCAAACTTTTTATTCTCAAATAAATAATTACCATATACCGCGGGGATTATTTCACTATAAGTTGCCCAGCCCCCGGCATTAGTATCCAAAGGTGAATTAAGTCCGGGAAAAAATTGCATATTAGTTGGGATATTCCTTCTGCGCAATTTAAGGCCGGTTTCTAATTTCCCATACCTTAAAGGTTTGGAATAATCGACATTTAAATCTGCGACATGTTCGTCGGACAATAATTTAAAAGCATCCTTTCCTGTATAGTCCTGTAAAATATTATTAAAAAAGTACTTTTCGTCCTCTCTATGAAAGGTATAATTTAAACCAATATTCAAAAAGCGACCCGGTTGACTAAATTTGTGTTGAAATGACGCAGTTGCCATTACAGTCGTCTTTAATTCATCTTCCAAAAATTGCCATAGCCTCCTTCTGGAAGTTAGATCTTCATTAAAGAAAGGTTGGTCACCACGGTCGATAATCTTTTCACTACCAAATAAGCCTGAAACAGTCAATGTGTTTTTTTCATTAAAATTCCAGTCAACACCGGCTTTGCTTGTAAAGAAATTGGTATTTCGATTTCTTTTTAATTGTTGCTTTGTGATATCACCGTTATCATATTTCCTGGTTATAAACTCATTTTTATTGAGCGTATGTGTATAAAGATTGTTCACCTGGATAAACAAATTCTGCTTACCTTTTCTGTAATTTAAAGAAAGAGAGGGATTAATTTTTGGTGTGTATTGATATTGAGGTCTGATCGAAGGTAAATTTTCTTTTTTTAACCACAATGCTCCAAGTCCTCCGGACAAACCTACCTTTCCATTGAAGCCCTCCTTCTTATTCTTCTTTAGTATAATATTGATAATACCTGCATTGCCATTTGCGTCAAATTTTGAAGAAGGATTATTAATAATTTCAATTCTTTCAATAGCAGAAGCAGGTAGATTATCAAGTCCTGATTGGCTACCAAAGCCGGTTAAAGCGGTTTGTTTGCCATCTATCAGCGCGGATACCTTTTCATTTCCCCTCAATAATACCTTTCCATTGTCAATAGAGACACCGGGCAAATTCTGAAGTGATTGCAATACAGAACCGCCACTTTGGCTGATATTATCCTGAGTAGAATAAGTCCTGACATCCAATTTATTGTTTATTTCATCTTGTTTGGCAGTAATAATTACTTCGTCCAATACCTGCATGTTTTCAGCTAATTCTATCGTACCCAGATCAAGATAATCTGACAGACTGCCGACAAAAACTTCCTTTCTTAGCGTCAAATAGCCAACAAAGGAGATCTCTAAATAATAATTACTGGAGGAAATGTTTGCAATTGTAAATCTGCCTTGGTCATTGGAAACAGAGCCTGACACAAAAGAACTGTCCTTTGCATTCATAAGTACTACATTTACATAAGGTAAAACTTTATCTTCTGCCGCATCTTTTATGATCCCGGAGATAGCAATGGAAGATACTTGGGAATAGATATTAGATACTGACAATGGGATAAACAGCATTGTCAGCGTGAAATATTTTATCATTAAATTAATTATTTTTATTCAATCAAATTTCCATTAGTATCAAAAATTTTGTCTCCCGATTTTAATTCAACTTCGTACGTGATGACACCATTAAAATCAATGATCTCAGCTACTTCCTTAATTTTTTCATTGGGATGATTTTTTTTCAAATACGATTGAATAGCATCCGGAAGTTGATTCTGGCTGATTTCACTTTCTATTTCTAGGATTTTACCGGATGTATCCAATAAAGCTGAACTTTCGATCTCATTTTCTTCAAATTCCGCTTCATAATTTAGATTTTCTTTCTCCCATTTAACTTTTGAGACAGCCGGATACTTAGTTTTAAACGCGGCTTTTACAGCTTCCGGAACGGCTTTCTCACTTAGTTTTTGAGCATTTAAACACAATGAGATTGAAACAAATATTAGCATTAATATGTGCTTATACATAACTTGAATATTTTAATTATTAATTAATTGTGTTGCAAAGTTGATCATTGATTCTGTAGAAATATTGAATTATTTGGAGAACTCATGATTTTCTTTTATGTCAAAATTTAATTAGAGAAATAGTGTAATTAAAATTCTTTCATAATGGGATCCCTTCTACCCCATTTATATTGATGTGTCCAATAACTTGCCTTCATAGACAAATATCCTATGCCAGCTCCAACAAGGACATCACTTATAAAATGTTTGTTATTGAACATTCTCAAAGCACCAACACTGCCTGCAATGCCATATGATAAATATGGCATCAATTTGAACTTGTATTTATATTCTTCACTCAGAAAAGTTGCTGCTGCGAATGCTTGGGCTGTATGGCCTGAAGGAAATGAATGGTAATTAGAAATATCCGGGCGCTCCTGGTGAATAGAATTCTTTAAAATATAGACAGTGCCAAGCATTACTAATTCACCTTTTATCAAAATTACAGTTCGGTTGGTAAAATCGGTTTTTGACTTTATACCAAATGCATCCAGACCATATGATATTGCAATGGGCGAAAACTGCAAATAATCATCGACATGGGTTTTGAAATTTGGAATATGCTCATTTCTTTCTTCTACTATCTCGTTTTTTATAGACTCTGTGCGGTTACTATTCATGAGTATTCCGGAAAAAATTAATCCAGCTGGAACGGATAATTGTTTAAAATTAAATTTATCCTTACCCTTTTCAATTTGAATTTTACTACTATCACCATCAATTATTACGCTCGTAAAGCAAAATGATTCATTCAATGAAATCGTTAGAATCAAAATAATAAAATAAATTCTTGTGCAATATCTATCTAAAATTTTCATTTAATTATTCTTTTAAAGAGTTAATTCTCCTAATTTACTTTGTAATTAAAACTATATTTTGAAGCTGATTTTAAAATGATGTAGATGGTCGGCGAAAGTATATTCAATAGAGCTCTTCTGTTTTTTACATATTTCATATATTATTGCCAACCCTAATCCATTGCCTTTATTATTGTGTGAATTTTTCTTAAAACGAGCATATAAATCCCCTTCATCTAATGCCTGAACTCCCGAATTCGAAATTAACAACAAACCTTTTTTTAACTCTATACTTAACTCTCCGTTCAATGTATTATGTGTAAATGCATTGAATAATAAATTATTGATCATAATTTCAGTCAAAACACGATTACCTATTACGGTGACATTCTCTTCCATTGCAGTGTGTATAACTATGTTTTTATCTACCCTAAGTTCCTTAACAAATTCAAGCGCATTTGCTACGAGTTCACTTATGTTGACTTCTTCACGTGCCTCAAACTGGTTGTTTTCAATTTTAGCCAACAGCAGCAAATTTTTGTTTATTCTAGAAATTCTTGAAAGTGCCACATTGACTTCTTCCACGATATTATATTGACGATCGGTAAGTGGCTCCTTTTGGACTAGCAGGTCAAGCTTATTTTTAATAATTGCTAAAGGTGTTTGCAATTCATGTGAAGCGTTCTCGGTAAATTCTTTTTGGGTTTTATAGATGGAAATATTTTGATCAATTAATTTATTCAATACTTCATTTAATTCTTCGAATTCAATTGTACTTGATTTTTCAAAATCGATATTCGTTTCTTGGCTTAATTTAAAGGATTTTAATTTTGTGAGCGTATTATTAAATGGTGACCAAATCTTTGTTGATAGCCATCTATTTATCGCAAGAAAGCCAATGACTAGTATAAAGAAAAACAACAAAGAGACCATTGCTATCACGACTACCGTTTCTTCTGTTTCCTCTACATTGGTTTCAATGGTCAATAAATACGGAATTTTATTAATGGTGATAGATTTGGCGAGCCCCCTGAATCTATCAGTGTCCTCAGTTTCAGAATACAAATTAGTTGCTGTGCTTGTATAAGTTGAGTCAATAGCAGGAGTATTAAATTCCATCTTTTCAAGCCGTGAACCTGCCTGGAGCTTATTCCAAATAAATATAGTTTTATCTAATTCATCTTGTGAAAGGTGAATATTATTCATTTCTTGCGCAGTACGGTCGGCAATTATTCGATTGTGCTCATCCAATTCATTTAACCAGATTTTGTCTACTGTATAATAATAAAACGGGATACTTATTGAAAAAACAATTAAAGAATAAATTGCAAATGCCTTGAGGGTTTTATTTAGTAATTTATTCATGCTTCCCATCTGTATCCTGTGCCATACACGGTTTTTAAATAATTGCCGCAACCGCCTTCAGATAATTTCTTTTTGAGGTTTTTAATGTGCGCATATATAAAGTCATGGTTGTCCAGCATGTCGGCAAAATCTCCTGATAAATGCTCGGCAAGTGTACTTTTAGAAATGACTTTGTTTTTATTGCCAATGAAGTAAATGAGGAGATCGAATTCCTTTTTCGTAAGTGTGATTGGATTTTCATTGATGAGGATGGTCTTCGCCAGCAGATCTATATACAATTCGTTCTGCTGTATTATATTATTATTTCCGAATTGCTTCCTTCTAATAATAGAGAAAATCCTTGCGGCTAATTCCTGTAGATGAAAAGGCTTGGTTAGATAGTCATCTGCACCTATTTGTAATGCCTTAATTTTATCATCCAGGGCATCTTTGGCAGAAATAATGATCAGCCCTTCTTCTTTTCCTTGCTTTTTTAGCATTTCAAGAATATCCATTCCACTGCCATCCGGCAACATTAGATCCAGTAATATGCAGTCATAACTATAGTTTTCTACTTTTTCCAATGCCATGGCAAAGGTTTCTGCGAATTCGCATATATAGTTTTCTTCAGATAGATAATCCGAAATACTTTTAGCTAATGCCGCTTCGTCTTCAATTATAAGAATTTTCACGATGCAAAATAAGGAACCAATTTTGAATTAATTTGGAATATGTAACGTATTATTGATACTATCTGAAAAGAAAGTTAAATTAATAAAATATTTCTGCCGATTTCCGCTTACAATTTATTGTGTATCCTTTATTTTAATTGTTTCAAAAATTTCAAAAACGCCTTTTCTGACTCCACATGCATTTCCTTAGTTAATTCCTTGGTTTTTAAAGGTTTTAGGATTTTGTCCAATTTTTTGGCTTCATAGGAAGTGATTAAGCCCGGGTGTATGTAGTACTTTTTACTTACAGTACGCGTATTTCCAAGTCTTGCAGCCACACCATCTATGATGGATATTATGTTTTTCTTACAATCACTATCACAATCAAAGTCCTCCGTCACAGCCATTAATTCAAGAGCCATGATACATCCTGCCCATGTCCTGAAGTCCTTACTTGTAAATTCCTCATGCATATGAGTTTTCAGATAGTCATTGATATCCCCCGAATCCAATCTTTTTATTTCACCATTTTCATCATAATATTGAAATAATTCCTGGCCTGGCAACTCTTTGACATTCTTCAGCAAACGAGAAAGAGACTTGTCTTTAAATTTAATTTGTTGTTTTACTCCTTTTTTACCAACAAATTTGAAGAAAGTTTCAGCGCCCGAAATAGAGACATGTTTATTTTTTAATGTTGTTAATCCATAGGATCCATAGGTTTTTTCATACGTAGAATTACCTGCTCTTATTGCCGTTTCATTCATCACACTCAGAGCGATTGCAATTACCTTTTCACGGGTTAGCGTCCTTTTTCGAAGGTCTTTTATTATTTGTTTACGAAGCGCAGGGAGTTTTTTTCCAAATTCCAGAATGCGACCAAATTTATTGTCATTTCTGACTTTGGACCATCGAGAATGATAACGATATTGTTTTCTTCCCTTGACATCGTATCCTGTCGCTTGCAAGTGACCATTAGGATATGGGCTGATCCAGACATCCGTCCATGCAGGTGGGATGACTAGGCCTTTGATGTGATCTAATATTTCCGGATCCTTAATTTCTTCCTCTTTCGTATCCAGGTAAATAAAGCCTTTACCTTTCTTCTGCCTCGAATATCCTTTTTTGTCGGAACTCACATACCGCAATTTCATTGCTTTAGCAATTTCTTGGGGAGAAACATTTACATCTACCATTTTTACTCATTGTGAGAGTTTCAACGTAGATTTAAAAAAAATAGTTGCCTGAATAGATAAAAGATTAAGGCATGTTTTATTTATTAATAAATTACAAATTTCTCCTCCAATCTCGCTATTTATAACGACCTTGTACCTAATCCAACTGCAACAATGAAAATAACAAGAGAAGTTTTAATACATATTTGTAACAGATTTCTAGAGGAGGAAATTAAGGTGGAGCATGTGCATGACTTTGCCTGGAATGCTCTTACTTCTGACAGCATGCAATGGGATGAGGAAGATGAGATCATCAACGAAACGCTGGAAGAATGGTCCAATGAAGCAAAATACTATGTGATCAATAAGGACAATATGGAGCTTTGGAAGAAGATTTTGATGCAGGTGGTTAAGAAGCTTTGATTTAATTGAAAATGGAGAATTGAAAATTGAAAATGAGGTGGAGAAGGGGCATTGTTGATTGGAGAAGATTCTAGATTATTTTTTAAAGCTTATGGCTTATGGCTGATAACTAATGGCTGATAGCTAATGGCTGATAGCTAATGGCTTTGTTAGACGCAATATGGTATTATATTTTCAAAACAGCAGATGAATTGAAAATGGAGAATTGAAAATTGAAAATGACTCGAAGAATGGGGATTGCAGATTGGAGAAGATTCTAGATTAATTTTTAAAGCTTAAAGCTTATGGCTGATAGCCGATGGCCTTGGCCTGCAATAAATTGCATTTGTGTTTTCAAAACTGCAATTGTATGGTATTGAAGTTTATTCCCAAGCCGAGTATTATTGAATAGATTATTATCCATCAAAAACCTTGTACACCTTTAACTTTCCTTAAGTATCCTGATATACTGCTTTACTCATATACTATCATACTCCGATCTTTTCATCCTCTCAACTAAAATTCTTCTCCCCTGTTTATCTTCAAAAAAAAGAACATGACAGAACGTAAAATGAAGGTGGAAATATGGAGTGATATTATGTGTCCTTTCTGTTACATTGGAAAGCGGCATTTTGAATCAGCTCTAAAGACCTTTGACAATTCCGGAAATATAGACATCGAATGGAAAAGCTTTCAGCTAGATCCAACGATTCCTGAGGACATCAGTGCCGATACCACAGTCTATGGATATCTTGCAGAAAGAAAAGGCGTTAGTGTCGAACAAGCAACACAAATGCATGAGGGTGTTATGCAGATGGCGCAAGCTGCCGGTCTTACCTACAATTTTGACATAGCAAAAGTAGCCAACTCGATGAATGCACACCGAATGATCCAAATGGCTAAAAGCAAAGGATTGGGCGATGCGGCGGAAGAAAAATTGTTTCAATCATACTTCACAGATGGCAGGAATTTTGGAGATACGAATGACCTCGTAAAAATGGGCGTAGAAATCGGACTTACAGAAGAAGAAGTAATGGAATCTTTAAGCAATGACGACTATGCTTATAAAGTAAAACAAGATATTCAGGAAGGTGAAAAACTTGGTGTGAGGGGCGTTCCCTTTTTTGTTTTCGATAGAAAATACGGGATCTCAGGCGCACAACCTATTGAGGCTTTTTCACAGACTCTTGAGCAATCATTTGCTGAATGGTCAAAAGAAAATCCCGTACAAAAACTTGAAATAATTGATGGGCAAGTGTGCACTCCTGATGGTAACTGTGACTGATCAGCGAATAATGAATAATGAATAATAATTTGCTACGGAGGATTTCCCACTTTGGAGGGCAGTTGGGGAGGTCTTTACAATAAATTTCAAAGTAAACTTTGTTGACGCCCCGACGTAGTTAAAACTGCGCCGAACCTCACGATCTTAGCTTTAATACCGAATGGAAATTCGTAATAGTCCAATTAAATTTGGACAAACGACTTTCAGCTCGGTATTATACGGCAAAATATTGGTCAATTATATTATTCCGTTTCGTATAACTTTAAATTTGTACATCGTTCGATGTGGAACGTTGAGCGTAGGTTAACCTACGTTCTGGTGTCTGCAAAATTTATTTTGCGTATAATCAACTTAAAATCAAATGATTATTTTACTTTTATAGCTAAGGCTTTTAATGAAAAAATACTTATTTATAAACCCTAGCTCAGGGTGTCACCAAGGTTTCACTTTGAAATAAACGAAAAAGATGTGTATAAACCCTAGCTTTGGAGGGGGATGCTACGAAGCCTTTCCCCCTTTGGAGGGGGGTAGGGGGAGGCCTTAATAATAAATATCAAATTAAAATAAATACATGTCAAAAAATCCTAAAGTCCTCAAAACCGAAATCCTCTCCGACAATTGGTACATCCTCAACAAAGTCACTTTTGAGTACGAAACAGCCAGCGGCGAAAAGGTAGTTCAAACAAGAGAAGCATATGACCGAGGAAATGGCGCCACCATTATGTTATATAACAAGGAAAACAAAACTGTCATTCTCACACGACAATTCAGGCTTCCAACCTTTATCAATGGAAATCCGTCTGGAATGATGATAGAAGCAATTGCAGGATTATTGGATGCAGACAACCCTGAAGATTGTATAAGAAGAGAAACGGAGGAGGAAACAGGATACAAAGTAACAGATGTTCGCAAGATTTTTGAAACTTACATGTCGCCGGGTTCCGTCACAGAGATATTGCATTTCTTCATCGGCGCTTATACAAAAGATATGAAGGTGAATGATGGTGGCGGCATCGATGGAGAAAATATTGAAGTAATGGAGGTGGCATTTGAAGACGCAATGAATATGGTCAAAAGGGGGGAGATCAAAGATGCGAAGACGATCATGTTGTTGCAGTATCTGAAGATTAATTCGATCTTGTGAGGTATATATAGTGTTGTAAATTCATAATATAATCTTTGAAAGAATCTCACCCCGGCTTTGCCACCCCTCTGCAAGAGGGGAAGTATGGCCTTCGTTATCGTTAATTATTAAAAGTTTCTGGAATCGAATTTATTTCAAAACATTTTAAAATTCATATAATAGTGTAACTCAATTATTCATCAAATTAATTATGTCGAATTCAATACTTTTAGGACACTGAAAATAATTATCAATGAAAGTATTCACCCTTCTAATTTTTCTTTTTTTCAATCTCTACTTACACAGCCAATCCCGTCCTTCTGTCCCAGGCAGAAACGCTGTCTCCTTCGAAATTGGAAAAAATGGATTGGTTTTTAATCTATCCCTGGACCATAAAGTCCAAAATAATAACTTTGGATTTAAGGCAAATATAGGATCGAATCTCGGTATAAATACAATCTCAATTATGACTGGTGCAGGAGGGTATTACTTGTTTGGAAATGATAAAAAGTTTTTTGAATTAGGCTTGGATATCTATTATTACTACGTAGACAGTCCTCAGGATGATGTGGTAGGTTTGCCAATATTTTTTCCAAATAGCGATTCAAATACGCTCTATCCTAGTTTAAATATTGGCTACAGAAAATACAAAAGAAAGGGAATCTTTAGATGTGGCTTATCACCCGGTTATATCAAACCCTATTTCATTCCAGGGGCTTATGTGAGTTGGGGCTTTTCTTTTGGCAAGGAAATGTGATTTACAGATTTTTAATTAAGTGATTTTTTTCAATACATATGAGTATATTTGGACTCAATTCATGCTCATCAATAAAGAAAATTACTCGATGTTGAAAATTCTATTGATTGCGTTAAGTTGTTTTTTTGCTTTTGGTAGTTTTGGCCAGGAACTGACTATTAAAAGAGATTCCCAAATAAAATCTTTTAAAGAAAACTCGGTTTATTTTATCGTGCTTTCAAAGGTCAAGTCATATAAAAAAGACAGCTGTTGTAATTATACTGAAGCATTGGGAAGCATTACTTCTATTGAAAAGGATAGTTTGGGAATGAGTTTACAAACCTTCTCTAAAAGTAATGTTCTAAAGGAAACCGAAGTTAATTACATTGATATATCATGGGACAATATTTTACAAAATAAAATAGCTAAAAGCGACATCCTATATTTCAAGAATTACAAGTCTTTCAAAAGTAAAAACCTAAAGAAAAAATTGTCAATTTACGGATCAATTTTAATGTTATCTACCGGCGTCACAATGTTGAATACGTTAGTTATAAAAGATAAAGTCTCAAGACAAAATCTCTATAAATTGAGTGCTCTTCAATTGGGTTGTGGATTGACACTAGCTATAATTGGAAGTAAAAAGAGGCATTATATTACAGGCTACAACCGATCCTGGACCATCACAAATTAAAATAATCAAATATGTCGACCTTAGGTACAAAAGACAATCCCTGGAAACTAAAAACACCACCACAGACCTCTGAATACGAAATGTATCTCGATGAGAAAGACGGACGCAAAGTCATCGTCTGTGTCGTCGGCAAGACTACTTTGATGTATGATCAGCGATGCCTTGAAGATCTACAAACCATGTTGAAAGACCACGGAGACTGGATGGAACTTGGCAGTGCGGATGAACAAAAACCCGCAAAGGAAGGAACGGTAGAAGCATGGGGCCGCTCAGAAACAAATCCTGTCGGTGGATGGTATGGTTTGAAAAAAGGGCTGAGAGGAAGATTCGGTATGTACGTTCCGCCTTTGATGGAAGTACTGGGGCTTGCTGAAGTCACTCATGATGCCAGAGGAAATAAGATGAAAGCGCTATAAAGAAAAAAGATACAAGTCAATTGACTCGTATCTTTTTATAAAATTTGAAGGTTAAAGTCTATTGCTCTAACGAATAATCATCATTTAAAACCTCTTTCCTATGCTCACTCCCACCCTTGGATAAGCATATGAACCATCATCATTTGCATTAAAATTTCTACCAAGTCCACCAAAAAATTCGAAAATAATACTTTTCTTAATAAGGAATTTACCTCCTATGGCGACTCCGACTCCAAATCCAGTTTCATCCGATATTGTATATGAATAACCGCCATTCCCTTGGTATACATAACTTTCTACTTCCTCACTCAAATACGCCAGGCTTCCCTCAAAGAAGAACCCTGAAGCTCTTTTACTACCTACATAAAGTCGATAGTATGGCATGATCATGTAATTATAAGGCAATAATTGATTGTTGTCAATATTGAAATTGACCGATATTCCCAAGCCTGAATTTTCATTGAGCAAGCGTTCGTAACTAATTTCAGGATTACCTAGCACAAGAGTAAGTGCATTAACCTTTATCTCATTAGAGCGCAATTTTGTATCATCCTGAGCGTAAGTCATCGTGGCAGTAAGTGCGACGCAAATAAGCAAAATTAATTTTTTCATATTTCATATTTTGTTTGTATGTAAAGGTAATTTATTTATATAAAGTGCCATAATTGTTTAAATCAATTATCTCACGCTGAAATTTATCCACAATGATCAATATCATTATATATCTTTCTTAAAATTTTTATAAAACTAACCACATGAAAAAAGAAATATCCATTGAAGCATATATGTCTGCTCTCGACCACCCATTAAAAGCTGTCGTCGAATTATTGAGCACAATTATTCTAGGAGTAGATGATACAATTGCTGAGCAAGTCAAGTGGAATTCCCCGGCATTTTATTATACTGGAGAGATGGCGGAATTTGACCCTAAAGAATATAAGCGAGACATTGTAGTATTGAATTTGCACAAAAAGGATAGTGTGTTGATGGTCTTTCCGACGGGGGCAAGAATAAATGATTCAAGCGGATTACTTGGCGGTAAATTCCCGGATAGTAGAAAAGTTATTAAGTTTTCAAGTGTGGAAGAAGTGAATGACAGGGCAGAAGATTTGAGGAATGTGGTGAGGGGCTGGCTGGAAACGGTGGAGTGAACGGCAACTGGTAATGGGTAATCTGTGATGGCATAGAAAAAGATTTTCTGAATTTTAATAGCGGATCTATTGCAACAATAGGATTGGCGAAGGAGAAGGCGGAATTAGTGGTGAATGTTTAAGAATTTTAGCCGAAATGCATTTGAACATTAATCATGAATATTTCTGACTATTGACTTTGGAATTCCTGCCACACTGCTTCAACATTAAGTAAATTGCTTCCTCCAACTAAGTGAAAATTATAATACCGAATATAAATTCGTAATAGTCCAAATAAATTTAAACAAACGACTTTCAGCTCGGTATTATACGGCAAAATATTGGTCAATTATATAATTCCGTTTCGTATAAGATCAATTTGAAAATTGTAATGTCCCTACCTCTGAATCATCCGATCACCCGATAATTCCATCACTGCCCCATCCAATTAAAAAGTAAAAACATTAAATAAGCCATCAATACGCATACAGGAAGTGTCAATACCCACGCAATTGCAATATTTACCATCGTTTTCTTCTGTAGGTTTTTAATACCGCCCGAAGCTACCATACTACCTGCTATACCTGAAGATAACACATGAGTCGTGCTCACAGGCAGGTGGAAGAAAGTTGAAAGGCCTATGGTAGATGCAGCTATAAGTTCCGCAGTGGCTCCTTCTGCATAAGTTAAATGTGTTTTTCCGATTTTCTCACCAATGGTGACTACGATCCTTTTCCACCCGACCATGGTGCCAAGACCGAGACAAGTCGCGATCATAATTATTACCCAGATAGGTGCGAAATCTGTAAATCCACTAAGCGTGGACATTTCGTGCTTAAGAATAGATTTACTGGAGGAATCGCTAAAAACTTCCGGATCTTCTACATACCTTTTTATACTTTTGGAAAGAGATTCTATCCTTTTTCTGATCTCAAATTTTCTAGTTTTAGCGACACCTTCATTATTGCTTACGATATCAGTTTTTAATTCGCTGATAATCTGAATACTTTTGGCCATTTCCTTTTCAAGAATGTTGTCAGGTGCAGCCTTAGCTATTACGGCTTCAATTCTATTTAGTGAATTAATAGCCTTGGACTGATCGAAATTTTCATTTAATGCATAATGTGAAGGAATAAATGCCATAAGCACTACCATCATCAGTCCAACTCCTTTCTGTCCGTCATTACTTCCATGAAAAAAGCTCACTAATGTACAAGTGGTGATCAACAAAGCTCTGACACCACGAGGCGGCTTTTCATCTCCGACCGGACTCTGAAATAATGACTTCATCTTCAGCATCTTCTTTAGCACAAACATGAGCATGATGGCAAGTGTAAACCCAAATGCAGGAGATAGTAAAAGAGATGCTCCGATATCTTGTGCCTTCGCCCAGTTTACTCCATCACTTGAATACATCGTAGCAAATCCTAAGCCAGCGCCAAGAATAGCACCTATTAAAGTATGTGAACTACTGCACGGGATACCTAGATACCATGTCCCTAAGTTCCAGATGATAGCAGAGAGGCATATGGCAAGTACTATAGATATATTTACATTTAGTGACTGCATGAGCAGGTCATTAAGCGGAAGCAACTTCACAATACCCATAGCTACGCCTACACCACCCAACAGGACACCCAGGAAATTCATCAATCCGGACCAAGCTACTGCCACCATTGGTTTGAGGGCATTGGTGTATATGACCGTCGCTACTGCATTTGCTGTATCATGAAAACCATTGATAAATTCAAAAACGCATATGCAAACAATGCAGCCAACGATTAAGGCCGCCGGTAAAAGGGGTAGTTCCTGTATGTATTCAAATATCATAGGGCAAAGGTATTATTCCAATATTAAGGAATTGTTAAGTTTTAAGGATTATTTATTATTTTTTTGCTCCCGCTCCCATTGCAACACCATCGGTATGTACATATCATAACTCCCCATCCCTGCGGCTACTCCCTGACTTTTCAGAAATAAGTCATAAAATTTATCTCTGAGTTCAGGTATAAGATCTGGATATTTATTCATTTGTTTTCTAATATTGACTATATCCTTACGGACATCTTTACTTACAAACTGTGTAATAGTATTGGTCGCTATAGAATCCTCGTAATAACATGCAGCCCTAAGGCCTCTCCAGAAACTCAGTTCGGCTGAATATTTTGTCAAAGCATCACCGGATTTTTGACATGCAATATAACCAATAAAATTCGCACTTGCCTCATTCGCCACACCAAATGTGTGCGCCAGTTCATGCATGGATGTAAATGGAACCTGGATCGGATGCAGCCCCGGGTCAATGGTTGGCCTTGAGATGACAAAGTTGTAAAATCCGGCTGTCCCAAATCTCAATAATATTCCCATGGGAGCAGCCATTAGGATGGAGGATGACCCTTTAATGTTGTAGCCAAGAGGCCTTAGAACTCCTTTGATAGATGTTGACCACAAGTCTTTCTTAGAAGTGATGATGCCATCGTTGACCAAACTATCTATATTTAAAATTGAATCCCTCAATTGCCCAAGTTTGATCGTATGCAATTGGAAAGATTCCATCATTTCCTCCTTACTTAATGTATATTCATTCTGTATCATCTTTTCTTCAGGATTCCATGCAAAATAACTGAAGCCCCACAGCCAATAAAAAAGCACTAATAACCAAAGAATAGGCTGAAAAATGTTTGAAATAAGGCGGAGGATAGATGATGGTTGTTCTTTAGATCTATGATGTCTGAAATAGGAGAATATAAGGATGGCCCAGAAAAGGAGGACAACTACTAAGGAAAATGTATTGAAGGCCCTTCTGATCCATGAAAAGATACCGGCATTGTATACACGAAAAGTAAGGTCGGGGTTGAGATTAAAGATAATCCATGCAAGCGCTGTGGCTATTAAAGCAAAAAATAACTCCAGTGAAATGTATTTTTTCATATGCCGCATGAACCTTTTATATGTTCCTATGTTTCAACAAATGTATTTAAAACAACCAAAAAATAATTAATAAAATGGCATTCGAATTCACAGATGGCAATTTTCAGGATCAAGCTTTAGGAAATGACGGTTTAAAAGTAGTTGACTTTTGGGCAGAATGGTGTGGTCCATGTAAGGCTATCGCTCCAATCATAGAAGATCTGTCTAAGGAATATGATGGCAAAGCGACTATCGGTAAACTTAACGTAGACGATAATCCTGAAGTGTCTTTCAAATATGGTATCAGAAGTATTCCTACTATTCTTTTCATCAAAAATGGTGAAGTAATAGAAAAACATGTAGGCGCTGCTTCCAGACAAGTGTTGGCTTCTAAAATAGAGGCAAACTTATAGTTTGAAATTCAGTAAAAAAATAATCCCTTACATTGACTCGTTAGTGTAAGGGATTTTTTTTGCTTGTAAATTGGCGTTAGTAAATGAAGGTCAGGCAAGTTTATTTTCTTTACATTTGTATTTAAAATCTTTTATGGCTAAAGTTATTTCTAAAGATAGAGTGAGTTCAGTTTCTGATGAGGTTCGAATCAACTTGTTGCTAGTTCATTTCAAAGATGAATCACAGGTGCACTTTATTTACGCTCCCCATTTGGACCTGACAGGTTACGGTGAAAATTTGGTTGAAGCGAAAAAATCATTTGATGTTGTTTTTCAGGATTTTATAGATTTCACTATAGAAAATAAAACACTTACAAAGGTTTTGAATCAGTTAGGTTGGAGAATCAAGTCAAATTCTAAGGATCATCCAGAATTATTAACTCCGGGCATAGAAACTATAATTGGTCAAAATGAATTTGTTTCAGAGATATTTAATAAATATTCTGTCAAAACTTATCATCAAAAAGTAAGCCTTCCTTTAGTCGCCTAAATTCAGATTCATGACAATTTCTAAGTTGTCCAATATACCATTAAAAGACTTTCGTCGTTTTCTTAAAAGTCAGGGATTAATTTTAGATAAAAACTCTAAAGGAAGGGGAGGACATGAAAAGTGGACCAACAATGAACTTTTGAGACCCATAACCATTCAATCTCATATCGATCCAGTACCTGAATTTATAGTAAAACAAATATTAAGGTATTTGAATATGGACAGAGAGATTTTTATTGAACAAATGAATAAGTTATAGATTGACCTATACTATACATTGAGTAAAATCCTTTAGTTTTAAATGTTTAAATTTGTTGACTTAAAATTATAAACCGATTTGGAGAAGAATAAAAAAAAATTTGATGCAGTTAAATATATGCGTCAACAAAGAGACAAGCTAAGTCAAAAGCTGTCAAGTAAGTCAAAGGAAGAAATCTTAGCTTATTTCAATAAACTCAAGGTTGAAAATACCGTTAAGCCTTGCAGTTAGTATTGAAACCGAATTTTTCCTCGCCCATTTTTCATTTTTCATTTTTCATTATTCATTATTCATTAACACCATGACTTTATTCGATTCTGTAGATCTTAAACGACACACCAACCTTGAACTCATCGCTCAGAAGGTGGTGGAAGGCTTCATCATAGGTCTGCACAAGAGCCCTTTTCATGGATTCTCCGTGGAATTTGCTGAACACCGATTGTACCAGCCGGGAGAGAGTATTCGTAATATCGACTGGAAAGTCTATGCCCGTTCGGATAAGTTCTTTACCAAAAAATATGAAGAGGAGACCAACCTCAGAGCCCGTATCGTGATAGATATTTCCTCTTCTATGTACTTTCCAGGAAAGGAAGTTGACAAGGATGTGAAGATGAATAAACTGCAATGGTCATGCCTTGCAGCTGCTGCATTGACGCATTTACTAAAAAAACAAAGGGATGCTTTCGGACTCACGCTTTTCGATGAAGGCCTGACCTTCCACTCTGAGGTTAAGTCCAACAGCGCCCACCAGCAACTAATCTTCTCTACCCTGGATAAATATGTCTACAACGAACAGGTAAATAAAAAAACAGCTGCCACAGAATCCCTGCACCTGATCGCAGACGCCGTGCACAAACGTTCACTGGTCATCATCTTCAGTGACATGCTTGAACATCCGGACAAGATGGAGCCAATGTTCGACGCACTCCAGCACCTAAAGCACAATAAACACGAAGTCATCCTATTCCACGTCATGGACGCAGCCAAAGAACTACACTTCGAATTCGAGAATCGCCCATATGAATTCATAGACCTTGAAAGCGGTGAAAAACTCAAACTCCAATCCAACGAATTAAAGAAAGAATATTCCGCCTTTATGACCAAATATGAGGAAGAACTCCGCATGAAAGCCATGCAATATAAGATCGACTTTGTTCCTGCCGATATCAATCAGGGTTTTGATCAGGTGCTGCAGAGTTATTTGATTAAGCGGAGTAAGATGAGAGTTTAGGTCAATGAATATTGAATAGTGAATAATGAATAATGAGAGCGGGCAGTTGCTCTAGATTTAGTCTACAGGCGATATTGGGAATGTTGAATGTTGAATTTTGGATTTTGAATGCTGAAGCGCAGTGGAAGTCCCGCCCTTGGTTCGGGATTGAATGAAGCTCCGATTAAGCATTGCGATAATTAATATTGGATTTCGTTCTTTACTCTTATAAAACTCAATCATTTCCGCGTTCAATAGCCTATGGATTTATACATGGGAAAAATGATTAACAATGAATAATATTCAAGAATTTGTTAGAGTACATTTATCATTTTAAAGTTAAATTACAGTCCAAATTATATTCCATGAAGAATTCAAAGTCGTATCTTTTAATGTTGGCCTTTGTGATCTTTTTTAGTCTGAAAGTAAATTGTCAAGATACGTGCAGACTTCGAAGTCAAAAACCATTAATAACATATTACTCTTTTCACGGTAGAACAGACAAATCCTATTCAATTGTAAAGGAAGTGTTGTCGAGTGTGAATAAAAAAAATCATTTTTATTGGAATATAGACTTTGAACCTTCCAGAAAAGAAATGTATAGAATAGGCAAAGTGTACACTAAAAATGTAATAGAAGACTTTGATTTATTTTTCGAAATAAACGAATTTAAAAAAGCAAAACAAGCAGTATATACAGGTTTTTCTAATGGTTGTAGAGGCTTGGACTTTGAATTTTACGAAATTCATTTCGCTAATGAGGAAATAGCGCAAAACATTGAAAAACTTTTCCAGATAAAAAACAATGATATGGAAAACACAAAAAGTAAATCAGTTTTCATAAGGAATAAAAACCGGATTTATAGTTTATCCTATTTTTGGGGAAGCACTTTGGATAAAGATGTTTACAATGATAGTAATATTGTTTTTGAGGAACTGAAGAAAGCAATAAAAGAATTTTCAAATGTGAAATTTTAAGATAATTAATATTGGATAGCGGATTGATGTAAGGACTAGAAATCAACTCCAATAAATACTCTAAAATCTTCGCGTTCAATTGCCTTTGACTTCAGTCATGGGGAAATAATGAATAACATAACTATTTTGAAAAATAGCTAAGCAAATAAAAATTATTGTAATTTTTATTTGCATATAAATTATCCAATAGGAATAAGTTCTTAAATTATTGTTGCGCATTTATATCTGTGCAGCTAGTCGAAGTTTTTAACTTCGACTAGCCCTTCCGACAAGCCTCTTGTGCCATTGACGTAATTAAACCCCAAATAACAATTAATAATTAACAACTAACAATTATTATCTACAGCTTCCAAATCACCCCCAGCCTCAAAAACGCCGCCGTATATCCAATATTCAAACCGGGATTGAAGAAAATATCCACGTTTTTGACACTTCTCATCACATAAAATGAAGTGGTGAAATTGATCGAACTATTGATAAAATCTATCGGATCTTTTACATCAATAGGATCTGCATATTCACCTCCCGGCAAATCTCTGAATTGCCTTAGTGTTGGCCTGTTGAAATGATTATATTCATAGGCCATGTCGAAGCCTATTTTCTTACTTCCCATTCTGCAGCCCATAAAGGCTCCGCCGAATATCTGAGTGGGACGGGATCTATCTTTGTAATTAATCTTATTTGTATAATCGAATAAGGAGTAATTATTAAATTGTTGCCCTACACCTATATGAAGTTCCATGTACATTGCGTCGTCTGCTCCAAAGTCAAAAAACATTCCAAGTTGAGGTCTAATTGCTATTCCTTTCATTTGAAAATTATCCTCAATAAGTATTTGCTTATAAACTCCTGTATTTAATCCTGCGAAAAAATGTTTACTAAATGCGATATTTCCATTGAATGCAATTCCATTCCTTATACCTGACTGTTCGACTGCCACCTGTACATTTGCCTCCCCTTTATTAGAATAGAAACCAGGGTCGTGTTTAGAAAGATATTGGCCTGGGACAACGGAGCAGGATTGTAGAATAAATATCAAATATAAAAGTACGGGTAAGTTTTTCATCATCATAATTTATACTTTTCATGACGTAATACAAATTAATTTAGTTAGTATTATTATGTTTTCCTCTAAGCATAGACCCAGAAAAATTATAACCGAGTTTCATATTTTTGCACTACCAACCAAAATAACAATTAATAATTAACACCTAACAACTACCCCTTAATCTCTTGTTGCAATTTCACCGCCCATTCCCTCAATAGCGCTTTATCATCCACACTCAATTTTGCATCGTGATGTATCCATAGATATGAAGGCAATGGCATTTCATCTTTATCGAGCATTTCAGCCACTTCTTCCATTTTATGGGCGGCTTTTTTATCGCTATAAGTTGCGAATTCAGAGAAGTTGAGTTCGGTCTTTCCTTCATTCACATGATGCTGAAGCCACCAACCTACTGGCTGTATGTTGGTATACCATGGATATGATGTAAGGTTGGAATGACAGTCATTGCAAGCTGTTTGAAGTATTGCCTTTATTTTTTGTGGGACAGTATATTTTGTTGAAATGTTATTTTTCTCATCTCCAGAATCATTTTTTGATGGCGGAAAAAATTGAATAATAATCAGAGCGAGGATCAGAATGTACGTTAGTTTTTTTAACATAGAGATAAAGGTTTTAGTGCGGTTGATAAAGTGAATATAGGAAACAATTGGAAATTGAAAATTGGAAATTGAAAATGAGGTGATGATGAAGCATAATGATTAATGTTGGGTCCGGGCTAAAGCTTAGGGCCTATAGCCAATGGCTGCTGGCTGATGGCTCTGTTGTGGAAGTGAGATTGGTTCTTATATTCAAGGAATGTGAAATGCTTGCGTGCAGCGTAAGTCACGCGCTAGATTATCAAGCTTACAGAAAGTAAATCATCTGATGGTTGATGAGAAGGGAAATGTAGCGGAGAAAGAAGAAGATTTTTTTTTAGTTAAGACATAAAGCTTAGCCATTTTCCCTTATATAACTAAATTTAATATGATGTAAATCAAGTAATTATAATCTTCTTATCATAGATCCCTCCCCCTACCCCCCTCCAAAGGGGGAAATTCGTACATTGATAATCTCTATTATAATTGATCATGAATATCAGCAAAATCTGCGTCATCTGCGTTCCATTTTTCTCGAGTTATCTTTTTGATATTGGAAACAAAGTACGGCAGGTTAACTAATTTTTAAAACATAAATTTAAATTAACGTAAATAATAGTTTAAATACTTACTTTTAAGCTGTATCTTTGAAATATGAAAAATTTGATATTAATGGTATCCTTGCTTCTCCTCAATTCAGGGACATTGATGGCAGCTAATAATCAACAAGTAGATACGACTTCGATCCCAGACAGCCTAATGCAGGTATTTCAATTCGAAAAAGCCAAAGAGATATTGTACAATCTAAACCGCAGTGCCCCGGGCAATAGCATTGTTCTTTATAAACTAGGCCAATGCCACTACAATCTGGGTAATTATACAGACGCTGCTATATATTTGAATGATTCTTACAAGGAAGATAGTACACAATCTGCAGTAGTAATTCAGCTTGCGGTCGTAAATAGTAAATTGGGTCTATATGATAAGGCAGTCCAGGGCTATCAACGGTTGGTCCAAATCGATAAAGAAAACGGTTATTATCATAGATTATTAGCCAATGCATATGTCACAACAAAAACTCCGATGGAGGCAATTGGACATTTATTAATGGCTATTGAATTGAATGATATGGATATGGAAGCATACAACATGCTTGCCAAACTGTATTTTAACGCAGGTGATTTTGAAAAGGCAGGTGAAATAGCACATACTGGATTAAGTAAAAATGCGCGCAATACCGACCTACTATTTATTAATGCAAGAGTCGCATATCTAGGAAAAGATTATGATAAAGTGCTCTCTCTGGGAGATGCTGCCTTGAAGGTCAATGCGGATACGAGTAGGTGGAATCTATATCTTGGCTATAGCAGTTATTTTCTGAAGAAATATCCCGAATGTATACTATGGTTGAATACAGCAATTCAAGATAAATCAATAAATGAGCAAAGTTACACCTATCTCGCCAACGCTTATATAAAGTCCGATGATCCAACTAAGGGGCTGGAGTCGCTTAACAAGGCGATAGAAATAGCTAAGGACAATAACCTTGAGAGTAACCTTCAGAATAAAGCTATCCTGCTCCATGACGCGGATCAGGATGCTGAGGCTATCAAGTTATTGGAAGAAGCATATCATATCAATAAAAACCCCCAGGTACTCTTTCGCTTAGGTCAGATGCATTACAATAAGAAACAATATAAAACAGCCAAAATGTATCTGGAAAGTTATCAGAAGAGTAGCGATAAGCTTTATATGAAAGAAGCAACTGAGTTGATTGGGTTTTTAAAAAAAATGTAAATCAGGAATAAATGATTTTGACAGGAAGATAGTTTATTCGAATTAAAAGTCTATTTTTACATAAAATAGGATAAGGCAAATCACCAAATCGCCAAACCACCTATTTTAATCGCCATTTTTTATGAAAACAAACCTAACCAATCATGATGAAACTTATAATTATTGCATTATGCATATTTAATTGCATCGATGCTTTTGCTCAATTAAGAATACCACAGTTATCGCCTGCAGCGCATTATCTTTATAAAGATGAATATAATGATAACCCTTTTTATGCCAGAAATAAAGTCAATGGCGATGGAAATGTAATTGAATTATTTACCCTAGATAGCTTCAATCCACATTCAGTAAGCTACACGACATTTTCTGGTTTTAATTTTTTAAGTGGTCAATTTTCAGACGTTGGCAGACTATATAATTCCAACTTATATTTATTTCAGGACAACTTCACTAATCTTGCTACAAAGAACATTCGCCTGGGCCTCAATATATCCAGATTTAATAGGAATAGTTATCTATCCAAAGTCTTCCAAACAAATTTAATATTCACTGATACTTTTAAACTGCGTGATTATTCTGTCTGTCATTTGGATGTAGCAAAAGATGAATTATGGATGGTAATGAATTCATACAATTCGGGTTATATTGGTTTATTACAAACAGATTTAGAGTTGAATTTAATTCGAAATAAATTCTTTGTGTTAAATAACCATTTTTATAATGTTCAGGAAATAAGAAATTCTGGCGATCATATTTATTTATTACTCAATGGTTTTGAACCTGAATATGGTCAGAATTTGCTTCAAACTGTCTTATTAAAGTTTGATCTTTCTTTGAATCTGGTAAAAGGAATTAGCATAGATGGATTGCACTCGTTACAATTTGATTTCGGAACAGATGATTTCCTTGTGATAAGAGGAAGAGAGGATTCAAATGATAATTTTATTTATTTAATGTTGGATAAGGACTTTAATTACAAGGATGAAATTAGTTTTAAATCGCCCGGAATATTGAAGAATAAACCCTCGTTGCACACCATTGAATCTCACCAGAACATAGTCAATAGTGAGGATGAAATTTTCTTGCAATTGATATTTAATTCTATAACGCTGATAGCAAAAGTGGATAAAAATTTTAGTCTAATTTGGCAAAAAATTATTCCTGAGAATATTTCATTGTGGCCTGATAGTGAAGGTGGGGCTAGCATAAATATTACGAATGAAAATAGGCGAGCTTTAGAGGATAAATTATTTTCACTGGATGCGACATCATTTAGCAATCCTCTTCTATTGGATTATTGTGGTAATTATTTTGCCAGATCTACAATATTTAAAAATAGAATCATGCCATTTGATGAAATTAAATTAATTGATACCGCCGTTATTTATGAGGAGGAGCCATTTGCATATACTATAGATTCCGGTAATATTGATGCTGTTGGAATGGTGACAAAATATGAATTACCTAAGGCAGATTTTGAAATTGGTGACTTTTGTTCTAATCAGTGTGATACAATAATTGTAAAAGATAGGGGTGTTTTTGATACAAGTTTTACTAAAATAAACGGTATTCAAAATGATAATATATTTTGCCCTGAAAGTGTTGGTATTTATGAAGTAAAAAGAGAGATAATTTATTTTGGTTCTTGTGTAGATTCGTTAGTAAAGACCATTGAGATTTTTGAATCACCAGAATATTATGTGCCAGATTCTACTTTAATTTGTGATGAAATTAACGGACAAGAGATCAGTGTGCAGACTGATTCGATCAATGAAGTTTATTGGCTTGATAATGGTTTTATTGATAACACATTAGGAGTAGATAAAGCTGGCAACTATAAGTTTCGAATCTCAAATGAACATTGCATTGCTTTTGATTCCATTTCTGTTGCGTCGATATCAGATATTTATTCAGATTGGCCGGAAATATTAGAAGATAAAATCGTTGAAAAGTGTGAATTCGATAAAATTGAAATAAATGTTAGGCCTGATTTTCCTGGTAATTATCTCTGGCCGGACGGTACATCTGGAATGACTTATAATTCAAATGATACGGGATATATTAGACTGGAAGGCAGCTATCACGGCTGTATCGCCATCGATAGCATTTATGTGCTTAACAAGGAATGTAGAAGTGCTGCTATTTTTGTACCAAATATATTTAGCCCCAATAACGATTATAATAATGACTTTTTAAATGTAAATGTGGCACTAATTGAAGTAAAAGAATTCTATGTTTTTGACAGATGGGGAAGTTTAATGTATCAATCGAAGCCTTACGATAATATTGGTTGGGATGGAAAATTGAATAATTTTGACATGCCACCAGGCGTATATATATGGATGGCAAAATGCAAAAATTTAATTTCCGGGGAGTCCAGAATCTATAAAGGAGATACTACATTAATTAGGTGACTCAAGAATTATTAATCGGAATTAATTCTTCAAGGATATTAGATATTAACTCAAGTTTCAGGAATATAAATAAATCTTAAGTTTATTGCTATTACTTATACTAAGGTAGAAGTTAGAAGCTTGCCCGACTAATGAAGTGAGGCGGGGAAACTTCGATGATTGAGTCAATCAAATAAAATCATTTGAATAAATATAAGAAATTTAATGACGATATTAACTAATAAATTTACAGTAATTTAGATTTTTGTATTTATAAATTTTTGTATATTTATATTATAGATAACCAATGTAATAGGCAACTCGGAAACTTTAGTTATTGATAAGATCCATTTTTACAAAATGAATGTAAAATATCTATTTAACTATTTCGCTCAGATGGAACTCTTCCTTCGAAATATGACTTTTCTAATTTCTAATTTCTAATTTCTAACTTCTGATCACTGATCACTTTTCACAAGTTTCTGCATATCCACCAACCTCTTATAATATCCATTCTCCAAGATGAGGTGATCATGATTGCCGCGTTCGACGATTTGACCTTTGTGCATGACTATGATTTCGTCTGCATGCTGGATAGTAGAAAGTCTGTGTGCTATGATGATGCTGGTCCTGTTTTGTGTGAGTTTGTTGATGGCATCCTGGACGAGTCTTTCGCTTTCAGTATCGAGTGCGGATGTCGCTTCGTCCATGATGATGATGGGAGCATTTTTCAATATAGCTCTGGCGATGGTGAGACGCTGTCTTTGGCCGCCACTGAGTCTCATCCCACGATCACCGATCATCGTTTCATATCCTTCTTCTAATGACAATATAAATTCATGAGCATTGGCTACTTTAGCCGCGTCCACCACGGATTCCAATGGAACATTTTCAGCTCCGAAGGCGATATTATTAAATACAGAATCATTGAAAAGTATCGCCTCTTGTGTCACCATGGACATCTGGCTGCGCAGTGCGTCCAACTTTACCTCACGGATGTTTACACCATCTATCTCAATGCTGCCCTTAGTGACATCATAGAATCTTGGTATCAAATCCGCCACTGTAGATTTGCCTGCGCCACTTTCTCCGACAAGGGCAATCGTCTTTCCTTTTTCGATGATCAAATTAAAATCTGTAAGCACTTCTACCTCATTTTGATAAGCAAATGAGACATTTTTTAAGGCTATATTTTTGGAGAAATTTAAGGTAGTCAAAGCATTCGGACTGTCGGTGATCTCATCCTTCTCATCCAATAGATCCCATACCCTCTGACCAGATACAAGGCCTCTCTGTAAATTAGCGATGGCTTGACCAATATTTTTTGCGGGGTTAAGAATAGAAAAATACAGGCCCAGATAACCTAGAAACATGGAAGCGGTCAGTCCACCTTCCTTTGATAAGACTAGATGACCGCCATATACTATGATGATAGCGATAACTGTAACACCCATAACCTCAGATAGTGGTGAAGCAAGTTCGCGATTCGTCACGATCTTCTTCATGACCTTGGTGTATTTGTCGTTCAGGTTTTGATATTGATTCTGGACGAATCCCTCAGCATTGAAGATCTTGATGACTCTATTGCCGGTTATCATTTCATCTGTATATGACATCAGGCTTCCTAATAGAGTCTGACTTTCGCCGGAACGTTTTCTTAGACCTCTTGAGATCGTATTGATCACATATCCTGACAAAGGGAAGAAAAGTAAAGTGAAGAAGGTTAATTCTTTTGAGATAATAAATAAGGTGATGAAAGTGGCTATGATGGTCAAAGGATCACGGAAGAGGATCTGCACAGAAGTCACGACAGTGTTTTCTATCTCAGAAAGATCACTGCTCATGGTAGAAAGTAATTGACCTTTTTGTTTTTTGTGGAAAAAGCTAAGTGAAGTATTCGTCAGTTTTGAGAATAGGCTGTTGCGGATCTTTTTAACCAAATTAACCCGCATGCGTGCAAGCACTTTCTGACTCATGAATCCAAAGAAGTTCTTTAATAAGGTCACCAGAATTAGAATGATGGTAATATATACAAGCAACATGAATTTCTGATTGTCTCCCGCGCTGAATTCTTGGGCATAATACCTAAATATACCCTGGAAATAATCACCAGTGAAAGAGAATTCCGGTTTACTAACTACGCCATTGATAGGATCATCTTTGAATAAAAAGTCGAGCAAAGGAATGATCATCACAAAGTTGAGCAACCCGAATATTGTATAGAACACCACATATACCACGTATTCCGGGATATAGTGATGGTAGGGTTTTGAAAATCTTAGTAGTCTGAAAAAGAGCTTCATTCTTAATAGTTTAATACAGGATGCTGATGCGAATAAAAGAACACCTCCTCCTCAAATTCGTTGCAAAAGTACAATTATTAATAGGAAGTGGAAATGGGTGAGGTTTGGTGTCTATGTGGGGATCATAATCTTTGATGGGTATGGTATCACAGAGTTTCACAGAGACTTTTGATTCCATAAATATTTTGGAGCTGAACTTAATTTTGAGATGGTACTTTAATATAGCATTTTTTGAGGTTCACAAAGAGATTTGACTGTCGTCAAATGCTGCTCCGATCGGTCAGTTACCTGTTAATGAAAAACTGCCTTGCTATTTCTTCGTGACCTCTATTTGAAAAAAACCTAAAAGGTTGACATTATTATAGAAAATAAGAATGATTTGGAAGACAGAACCCCGAAGGCGGTGGCATTATGAAGGAAATGTAAATATTAGGAGTCTTCTATCCTCGTGTTTTTCAATTGATCAAAAAAAAAATTTATCACAAAGTTTCTCAGAGGTTTTTGAAGACATGTATTTTTAAGAATGGCGCATAACTTTTTAATGATACTTCAATATAACATTTTTTGAGTAACACAGAGAGATTTGACTGTAGTCAAATGCTACTCCGATCGGTCAGTTTCAATTTGATAAAAGGTCAGCTAGATTTTTTTTCTTTGCGTCCTTTGCGATTCTTTCTTCCCCTTTGCGTGAACTATTATCTTTTTGTCAGAATCACGGATTATAGGGATTGCACAGATGACATTGATTATATAACCCGATTCAGTGTAATCCCTTAATCCATTAAATCCCTGCCTTTGTTGGCAGGCAAGCGTGATTCAGAAAAAAATATAATCAATCGGAGTGTTATAGGACTTACCTGTTCACTGTTCCCCACTCGCAGTTCGCTTCTCGCCTATCGCCTCCAAATTATTTCCCCTCTCATTTTTCAATAAAACATTAGTTTCGTTTTCTGAAATGTACATATTTAAAGCGGTCCATTGACACATTTGCACAGATTTCCTTCCAAGATCCTCCTTTTTGGAGAACATTCCTTGCTATATGGTGGAGAAGGACTGGCCATACCTAGCTATGACTATTGTGGCAACTGGATTCAGGATCATGGCAATCATCATGGGACGGATCTCTTCGCACTGGCAGCTTACCTCAAGGAGCATGCTCACCAATTTTACAACAACATTGATGTGACGAGCTTTCTTCGTGATGTAGATGCAGGGTGGACCTTTCATAGCAGCATTCCCATAGGTTATGGTGCAGGATCTTCAGGTGCTTATAGTGCGGCGATATATAAAAGATATAGTGTTGAGAAAGATAACGACTTAGAACACATTAAAAGTGACTTAGCCGTCATAGAATCTTACTTCCATGGGAACAGTTCCGGATTGGATCCACTAGTAAGTTATAGTGACAGTGCCTTTCAGATCGTTGATGGAATTCCCCATCGCAAAGAAATAGAACCTGAAATGTCAGCATTGTTCAGTTTAAAAGATACCCGAATACCACGTCAAGGAGCACCATATATCAGTTTGTTTAAGTCAAAAATGGAGAATAAGGAATTCGCTTCTAAGATAAAAACCACACTCAATCCTGCGGTTCACAATGCTATCAATGCGATGCTGATAGCTGACAAAGATGAATTGCGAAAAGCATTTTTTGAGATCAGCTACTTCCAACTTGTTTGGATGCCGGAATTCATCCCTCTTTCATGGATTCGAACATGGGAACAAAAACTTTCTGAAAGCAGCGGCTATTATAAATTGTGTGGTGCCGGAGGGGGAGGATTTTTACTGGAATGCAAACTCTAACATTAATTCAACTAGGTCTTTCCAGTCATTGACATTTCCTTAAAACTAATGAGTATCACACTTTATGAAGCACAGATTTCGTTGAAATGCAAAACTTTTCATAATATTTTCAAAATCTAACCACATTATTATTAATCCTTATTAATATTGCACCGAATTTTTGGCATCAATACTTCGTAATAAGTAAAATTATTGATTGCCAGTTATTGAATAAACTTACTTTTTAAACATTTTCTGATGAAGCACATTTTTTCTATTATTTGCCTTGTAGCATTTTCATTCTTATCTACCCACATGACTGCACAGGATGACCTTATCAATAAGATTAAAGGCAACCAAAGTGCTACAAGCAAATTTACTTTTACAAAAGTTCACGATATTGAAGCCACTTCTATCAAAGATCAAGGCTCATCCGGCACTTGCTGGAGTTATAGCACAGTTTCTTTCCTTGAGTCGGAAATGGTGCGTATGGGGAAGAAACCAATCGATCTTGCAGAAATGTTTATTGTACGCAATCAGTATATAGATAAGGCGGAAAATTATGTGCGTATGCATGGTGGCCTTCTATATGGCCAGGGTGGTGCGGCTCATGACGTTATCAATATGTATGGCAAATATGGTATGCTTCCTCAGAGCGTATATAATGGTTTGAATTATGGTACTACAAGGAATAACTTTAACGAATTGGAAGCAGTTTTGAAGGGTTTCCTTACCCCATTGATAGGAGACGATGTTAAGATGTTGACCCCGGTTTGGAAAACGGCATTTACAAGAATCGTAGATACATATCTGGGCGAAGTTCCTGCTAAGTTCATGTATGAGGGCAAAGAATATACACCTAAGACTTTTGCTGATCAGGTAGTTGGTCTAAAAGCAGAAGACTATGTAGAACTTTCATCTTTTAATACAAGCCCTTTCTACACTAAAACCACCTTGATGGTTCCTGATAACTGGAGTTATGATCAGGTGTACAATGTTCCTATGAATGATCTTACTGCTATCGTAGATAATGCAGTGAAGAACGGATATTCTGTGACATGGGGAACTGATGTGAGTGATAGAGGATTCTCCTGGAAGAATGGGGTAGCCTATAACCTTCCTATGGAATTCGAAACGATGACAGAAGAGCAAAAGGCAAATATTTTTGCAGGACCACAACCTGAAGGTGCTGCAACACAGGAGGAAAGACAAAAAATGTTTGATAATTATCTGACTACAGATGACCATGGTATGCAGATCACAGGTCTATATACAGATCAAAATGGTAAAGAATATTATAAAGTTAAAAACTCATGGGGTGTAAAAAATGATCAGGAGGGTTACCTTTACGTCACCAAAAACTTCCTTAAATTAAAAACCACGGCTTTATTATTGCACAAAGACGGTGTTCCTAAAGACATCCGCACTAAATGTAAGATCTAAGGTTCCAAAATCTTTTTGAAAATGCTCTTTGTAAAAAGTGAAGAAGATTGTCCCGAGTTTTTGGCAGGTGATATGACACTGCTGAAAGAGCTCATCCATCCCAATAATGATCCTATTGAGATCAAATATAGTTTGGCGAAAGGAAAGTTAGCTCCTGGGGAATCTTCATTACCTCATAAACTAGGAAGCTCTGAAGTTTTTTACGTATTGAGTGGCGCAGGAAAAGCCATAATAGATAGAAATATCATAGAAATAAAAGCAGGATCCATTATTTTTGTCCCGCCACATACAGATCAATATCTAATTAATGAAGGCAAAGAGAACATGGAATTCATATGTATAGTCGAACCTTTTTGGACGCATGAAGAGGAAAAATTGACTAAAACTTTATAAAAAAACATTTGAACTTTAAGCAGTGTTAAGGCGTTCTTGTCATTGTCCGTAAATTAAAAATTTAAAACATTATTTAAATAATAAGCTATGTCAACAACCATCATACGATATTCCGATGAGGAATTAATGGAGTTTAAGGCGCTGATAGATGAAAAAATGGCTACTGCGAAGCAGGAACTTGAATTCATGAAAGAGCAAATCATGGAGATGAATGAAAATGCGAGTGAGAAACAAGGCGGGAATTGGTTTGACGATTCAAGTGTGCATACCGAATTGGAAATGCTAAACAATATGGTCATCCGTCAGCAGCAATTCGTGAGCAATCTTGAAAATGCACTGATCCGTATTCAGAATAAGACCTATGGTATCTGCATGGTGACCGGTCAATTGATCGATAAAAAAAGATTAATGCTGGTGCCACATGCTACGAAATCAGTAATAGCTAAAGAAATAGAAAATGCAGAGAAAGCGAAGGCTGAAGCAATAGCCAAAGCGGAAAAAGAAGCAGCGTCTAAAAGTCTTGACCGAGAAGCAGAGAATAAAGAGGTGAAAGCTCCAAAGATCATTACTAAGATATTGAAAAAATCAACTAAGTCAACAGGCAAGGCGCCGGTCGTCAAAGATGATGACCTGGATGATCTGGAATTGGAATTGGACATGGATGATGATACGGAATATGATTCTAATATAGTCACCGGCATGGATATGGACGAAATAGCTGATGATCAGGATTATTTCGATAAATAGGGTTCAGATTCTAGATCCTAGAGACTAGACGCTAGATATTAGATTTTTATAAAATATTAGAGGTATGATTTCTATGGAGATTGTACCTCTTTTTAATTTTGAACACTATAGGTTGTTAGGGTTTCTATCAGCAATTAGTAATCAGTAATCGGTAATTTGTTGTCTTGGACACTGATTCGTTCCAAATCATCCTCATTACAATAATCGATCTAAATCAAATTGGGATGCTATGTCCGCTCTAACTGTTCGCTTCTCGCCGCTCGCTACTCGCCCTCCTCACCTCATAATTTCGCAAACAGCTTTCGCAATTTGTTGGAAAAATACGACATTTCAGGCCTACACATGGGTAATGAGAAATAGGTAATAAGTAATTGAAGTTTCGTATTTGATTATACCATTGGTAAACAATAGAATAAATATATAATTATTTATATTTAATGTCTTAAAATATTGATTTTTAAATAGTTAATTCAATTCTTGATTTTCTTCAATTTATTTAAATGATTTCATTTGCTGGGCTCAACCATCGAAGTTTTATTCTGACTTCTGACTTCTAATTTCTACCTTAGATTGAGTAATAATAAGACTTTTAGAAAATATTTATAACGCATCGATCTAAATCAAATTGAGATGCTATATCCACTCTAACTGTTCGCTTCTCGCCACTCGCCCTCTTAACCTCCTCACCTCCTCACTTTCTCACTTCCTCACCACCTCACCTCACTTAACCACCACGTCAAAACTAATATCCACATCTGATTCTCCGCCAGCATTTGTAATATCGCCTGTATTGACGTTTGAACCATTTTTATTTGGTTGATGTCTGAGCACCAGGTTTAATTTTCCAATATATGGCTCTTTTGTAATTATTTCAAATTGGAGTCCAATAGGCTTTCCATTGACATCAGAATCCTGATAGATAATTGAAGGCGTAGGATTGCCGGAAAAAATATAGAATAACTGGTGAACGTCACCTTCTTCAAGGATCTCATCGGTTATACTTTGAACAGGTGTATTGAGTGTGTTTTCAAAGGTGATGTTGCCGGTTAGCTTTTGATTGGCAGGAAGCTCTTGAGAGGTTATCTGGGGCGCAATAGGGCCATCTCCATCACTATCTGAATAGGACAAAATGTAGGACTTATTATCCTCATCTTTCAATATAATCTTTATTTCGTTGATCACTTCTTCTTCATTTACCGGCTCTACATCATAGCTGCATGATAGCAATAGTAGAGATGAAAGAACAAACATTAGAGAAAGAATGTAAATATGTTTAATGGTCATTTTGTATTTTTTTTTAAAAGTTGAACGAGTATTGTACAGTAATATTTCTTCCTGCCTCCTGCGGTGAAAAGTAGCGCAGATTATTGAGATAATTGGAATATGTTTGGTTTAGAATATTATTGCATTTTAACTCAATTGAATTATTTCTTGTTCTCCCTGAGTATCTTATTCCGACATCGAATAATATATATGAAGCAGGAGGAGCCTTAAAAAGATCATCTTCATCAAATCGTTTTTGGGCTGCTGAATAATCACCTGAGATAATAAGGTCAAATAAGGGTAAGTTTTCAACCTTTTTCAGAAGATGAAGTGACACGTCCAGATTTGTACTGAATGGAGCGATCAAAGGAATACCTTTATTAGTCGCTTTATTTGTGGCATGCACATAAGAAGTTCTGCTCTTCAGTGAAATGAAATTTCCTGCATTCAAATCCATATTGAGGTCAAAGCCCTGGAACAATGCATCATCCTGTAAATAGATATATTTAAGCTTCAATCCTGCTATGGTAGAAACGAATCCATCTTTTTTCTGATAGATATAATTGGAAAAGCTTTGTCTGAATATATTCAATTCGTAATGAAATAAGCGGTCTTTACTATTCTCTATCTCTACTATCAACTTAAATGATCTTTCAGACTTCAAGTTTGGATCTCCCACCTCATATGCTGATGCACTCAGGTGTACACCGTCACTGTATAACTCATTCACATCCGGCGCCCTGAATCCCATTCCTGCATTTCCCCGGACTGTAATGATATCTTTGATGGACCTGGAGACTCCCGCGCTAAACAAGCCGTTTGTAAATTGCCTTTCAGGAGCATTTAATTGTTTTTGAGTATTGTAATATTTGGATCTCAAAGCAAGAAAGTCCATTCGGGCACCTCCTTCCAATGTCCAATCATTAAATCCGGCTTGTTCAAAAACGAAAATTCCTGGATTGATTAGTGAATAATAGGGTATAATTGGTCTGCGCTGCGTGTTGTCTATATTAATATTCTGTTGTGACATGAAAGTCACACCTACACTTCCCGACACATGTTCATTCCAACGGTGATCTTCAGTAAGATCCATTTCTAGGGTATGTAGATTCATATTGACGGCAGGTATATCCGTCCTTCCAGATCTTCTGACATCGAATTCCTTTCTGTTATTGAACTGATAAGAGATGTTATATTTTAAATTGTGTGCCTCGTTCAATCTCACTCCGCCATTATATATAGCTACCGAATGCAATGTCTGTTGCCTTGGAGCGTCAATAGCAAAAGTAAATGGTCTAATGATAGCCGGAATATCTGCACTTAGCGCACGCTCAATGTCCTTTAAGCTACTGACTTGTGATGCCAATAAGAGCCCTGAATTGTTGTATCTGGAAGAAATAGTGATTCGATTGGTCCATTTCCCTAAATCTTTTCCAATCGAAAAACTTGCATTGACATTTTCAAGACCCGAATTGGACATCACATAATCAGGCGCGGATTGGTCACCAAATTTTTGAATACCTGTAGCGAACTTCCAACCTAGGCCGCTATATTTTTTGATCCCCTTTTTAAGCACAAGTCCTATAGAAGCTCCTGGAGCGTTTGATTGGATATTTCCGATGAAACTACCTTTTAACTTATTTCCAGTGTAAAGTTTACTTTGTTCGAGCAGGACAGCTCCACCAATTGCTTTAGCGCCGTATCGGACTGAAGCAGCACCTTTGACCACTTCAATCTTGTCAAACATAAGCACATCAATATTTGGTGCATGCTCATTGCCCCATTGTTGATCCTCCAACTTTGAATTTTGCTGAATGATGGCTATCCTTGAACCGTAGAGCCCATGTATGATTGGTTTTTCAATATTTGATCCGGTTTTTAAAGTGGAGATACCGGCTATGTTAGTTAGATTCTGGCTAAGACTTGATGTCTTGAAAGAAGCCAAAGTCTCTTGGTCAAGTTGGTCTTTTGAAATAGTTGATTCCTGTCCCGTCCTGGATTTAATGATGACTTGCTCTAGTTCTTTGGCGTGATGCTCAGGATAAAAATTGCATTCAGTGATCTTATCCTCTATTTTGATCCTTCTTTTTATGGGCTCACAATCTACATGCGAACATATAAAAGTATAAGTTCCCGGACAAAGTCCCTTTAGTTCATAATATCCGGAACTGTCAGCTTGAATGCCTTGACCTGTTCCTTCAATAATTATGTTAGCAAATGCCAGGATCGTGGTATCATGCTGATCTAAAATAATACCGCGAACTAAATGGTCACAATTTTGAGACTTAACATCAGCGCTTAACATCAAAATTATTGTTAATAAAATGGAGTTAATAAATGTTTCTTTCAAACTTTTTTACATTTAGTTGTTGTAACAATGTTGCAAATGTATAACAATATTTTAAATGTAATAATGTTACAACAAAATAAATTATCTTAGCATTGTAATTGAAATATTTAAATGGAAGTAATCCATAAAGATCCTTTGTTAATACTCGAGCAGTACGGGCTCAAAAAAACCAACGTAAGGAAGTTAGTTCTTGAGGTATTCCTGAGTGTGAACCATGCCCTCTCTCAGCCTACTGTGGAGGAAACATTAGGATTTGTTGAGAATAGAGTTACTATCTACAGAGTTATTAAGGACATGGAAGCAGCCGGTATTATTCATAGGGTGGTTCACCTTAACGGTACTGTACTTTTTGCATTGTGTTCGGATTGTTCGGTTCATAAACATAGTCATGATCAGCACGTGCACTTTACTTGTACCAATTGTGATAAAATTTATTGCTTAGATTATTTCCAGTTGCCTGATATTGAGCACCCCAAAGGATTTCAAATCGAAACAATCTATTTAAATGCTACCGGACTTTGCCAGAATTGCAACAAATAGATTGGAACCCATTGATATTGCTAGTAAATAGTGGATTGTTAACTGGATTGGTGGTAGTATCTTCTGACCCTCGAATTCATCTTCTCGTCCCATATAAACCTTCCTTCTTATAAATACAACAGAGATTATTTGCCTATAAGCGGAAAGCAATTAACTTTGTCGTTTATTTTTAAGATCATTTGGGAACACTTTCTGGATAAATAGTAAAATTCTTAAAAGTTAGAGTTTTAATCCATGCCTTTTCGAGGCAAAGTCTGACCTAATATAATTAGGAAAGCATTCTCACCTTTAAAAACAACTAAAATTTACTGATGAATAGTTTTAATAGAGCACTCAATATTGCAGGCTGGTTAACTTTTTCAATAGCGTTCGGAGTTTTTATCTTTTCGGTTGAAAGAACAGGAAGTTTATGGGATTGTGGTGAATTTATCTTGGGAGCATATAAGCTTCAGGTAGTGCACCCGCCGGGAGCTCCATTATTCCTGATTATCGGCAGAATGTTTGCTATGATGGGAGATGCTTTGTCCTCCGATCCTTCTAATATTGCTTTTGCCGTCAATCTTATGTCGGGAATGGTGACAGCCTTTGCTGGGATGTTTGTTTGTTGGAGTACCATGTATTTAGGTAAATTGTCATTGGTAGGTCGCGACGAATCCACAAATAGCAATCAAAATATTGCTTTATTACTTTCCGGTCTTGCAGCCGGATTGAGCGCTACATTCTGTGTATCTGTATGGTTTTCGGCTATGGAAGGCGAGGTGTATGCCATGTCTACCTTCTTTACGGCACTTACCATGTGGGCATTATTAAAATGGTATTACCTTCCTGATACCGGCAAAAGTGATAAATGGATCGTATTTTCCATGTTTATGGCAGGCCTTTCTATAGGCGTTCACTTGCTAAGTATACTTACTTTTCCTGCGCTTGCAGTTTTTTATTATATCAAAAAATACAAGAACTTTAAGTGGCTGGGATTCTTCACCGCCATTGGCGCGGGACTATTTGTGCTCTTTATTGTACAAAAAGTGATCATAGTAGGTCTTCCTGATCTACTTGTAAAACTCGATATTTTTGCAGTTAACACTCTTGGATTGCCATTCTATTCTGGCCTAATACCATTCCTTGCTATAATCGGAGGGTTGCTATATTGGGGGATTAAAAAATCGCATACCAATGGCTATCATAATCTTCAGTTGGCACTGGTCAGTCTTTTGTTGATCATTATAGCCTACTCGACTACTACTGTAGCCGTGATCAGAGCCAATGCCAATCCACCAATAAATATGAACAGCCCTTCAGATCCTGCCAGGCTAGTACCTTATCTGAATCGTGAACAATATGGTGACCGGCCATTACTTTTCGGACCATCCTTTGCTGCTAAGCCGATTGACCTCACTTCAGAGCCTCGTTATGGCAGAGTCGGTGACAAATATGAGATCATCGATAATAAATATGATTATGTTTATAATGCTCAGGATGAAATGTTCTTTCCTCGGATGGGTAATGGAGATGATCAGACAAAAGTAAGATTGTACCAACAATGGATGGGGCACGAAGGGGCTCCAACCATGGGAGATAATTTATCGTTTTTCATCAGGTATCAGGTAGGGTGGATGTACTGGAGATATTTTATGTGGAACTTCGTAGGTAAACAAAACGGGGAGCAGGGTTATATGCCATCTGACAAAACTAAAGGAAACTGGTTGAGTGGGATATCTTTTATTGATGAAGCCAGACTTGGCAGTCAGGAATTACTTCCATCTTTTGAAAAAAATAATCAGTCGAGGAACACTTATTATTTCATACCATTCTTGCTTGGTATTATAGGATGTGTTTTTCATTACAAGAAACGTAACAAAGATTGGCTGGGTCTTTCAGTACTTTTCCTGATTACAGGTCTGGGTATCATAGTGTACTCTAATCAGCCACCGATCGAACCTAGAGAGCGTGATTATGTCCTGGTTGGTTCATTTTTTACATTTAGTATTTGGATAGGTCTGGGGGCATTGGCCATTGGTAAATTCATTGCAGATAAGGTAAAGGCCAATAGAATGATTGGCTATACCATGGGCGGTGTGCTGGGACTTTTGTCTCCGTTACTTATGGTCTCTCAAAACATGGATGACATGGGAAGAAAGGGTATCTATGCTTCCAGAGATTATGCTAGTAACTTCCTCAATTCTGTTGCTCAGAATGCTATAATATTTACCTACGGTGACAATGATACGTATCCGCTGTGGTATGCACAAGAAGTAGAAAATATACGACCTGATGTGCGGGTGATCAACCTTTCACTCATCGCTGTAGATTGGTATATAGACCAACAAAGAAGAAAGATTAATCAGTCTGATGCTATTAAGATGACAATACCGCCAGAATCTTATAGAGGCAATAAACGCAACCAGGTATATTATGTTACTTCCCAAATGTCAGAACAAGAGCTGCCGGCATCGTCAGTTTTGCAGTTCATCGGGGAGTCACATCCTCTGGAAGGATCTAATAGCAAACAGGAATCTTTCTTGCCAACTAATAAGATCTATATTCCAATAGATAAGGCAAAAATGCTTTCTAAAAAATACTTTACACCATCCGATTCTATTCTTGATAGAATACCGGTTTCATTTAATGTTAAGGAACAAGGTGATTATATTGTCAAGGGTGATCTTGCTGTGCTTGATATCGTAGCCAGTAACATTAACGATCGACCTGTTTACTTCTCTGTGACAGCTGACCCTGCTAAATTCATGGGCTTGGGTCAATATATGCAGCTCGAAGGTCTTGCATTAAGAGTAGTCCCTATCAGAACTGAACCTGACAGACAGTTTGGTGTATTCGGCATGGGGCGCGTAGCTTCAGACAGTTTGTACAATAATGTTATCAACAAGTTTAAGTGGGGTAATTTTGATACTAAGAGGTTGTATGTTGATAAGAGTTATACCCCATCTATCAATGCTATGAGGATGATTCAAATGCGCGGTGCTTATGACCTTATCAACAAAAAAGATAAAAAACGAGCTGCTGATCTAGCCGAGAATACATTAAAAGTATTCCCAAACAAGAACTTCCCATTTGATGGCACCATCATTCCTGCACTTGCTCTGGTAGCTCAGGCTAGTAATCTGGATAGAGCCAAACCTTACATGAAGACACTCGCTGAAAATATGCGTGAAAAGATGATTTATTATAACAGCCTTACTCCATCAGAATTATCTCAGGGCCATCAAGGTGATTTTGAAGATACCAAAAAGACAATTAATGATCTTATGGATATCATCAGACAGAATAAGGACCCTAAGTTTGAAGCAGAAATAATGAAAATTGTGGGGCCAATTGGATCAAATGAACCGGCGAATCAAATCTTAGACAAATAACTAAATAATCAAATCCAGATGAAAGTAGCCATAGGTTGTGACCATGCAGGTTTTACATTAAAAGATGTAGTCTTAAGATTTCTCATGGACCATGATATGGAGGTAATCGATCATGGCACATACTCATTGGACAGTGTTGACTATCCTGATTTTGCTCATCCTGTAGCAATTGACGTGGAAAGTGGTGTTGCAGACTGGGGTATTCTGATCTGTGGTAGTGGCAATGGCGTGGCCATCACTGCCAATAAACATCAGGGTATAAGATGCGCATTATGTTGGAAGGAGGAGCTGGGAAGTCTGGCCCATAAGCACAATGATGCCAATATCATAGCACTTCCCGCCCGCTTTATAGAAGATGAAGAAGCATATAAAATATTATCTGCTTATTATCATGCTTCATTTGAAGGCGGCAGACATGCTACTAGAGTTGACAAAATTAAGATTCAATAACATTCCGGAGATAAACCATGTAGTTTGAAAGATTTTTCAAATTTTTATTATAAAATCCTCAGCAGATTAGGGTTAAGTTTGAGTTGTGCCTTATTCTTTTTGGCCATTACATTGAATGCACAATCTTCTGTTGCCTCTTATGAGAATGGATCGGTATATCATTATTCTCAGTTTATAACGAAAGCAGATATTAAAAAGCATATCACGCTTCTAGCCTCCGACTCTCTTGAAGGTAGGGCCTTTGGAACGAAAGGTGCTTTCAAGGCTGCTGAATATATAGCCAGCCAATTGCGATATGAAAATATTAATGCAAAAGGTGACAGAGGAACCTACTTCCAGCCAATGGTGATCACAAAATGGATGAGAGAGAAAAGTGATTTTCAAATCTTAAATCAATCAGGTAGTACCAAATATGAAATGGTAAGTGGTAAAGATTTTACTTACAACATCGCAGACCTTGGCACTACAACGAATTTATCCGGAGATCACCTGATGTTTGCAGGCTTTGGAATTATGGATGAAAAGTACAATGATTATCAATATGCACAGGTCAGAAATGAAGTAGTCATGTTCCTGGAAGGTGAACCATCAAAAGATGGCAAATACATCATAAGTGGCACTAATCAACCAGGCAAATGGTCAAAAGACTTAAAGGCTAAGATTGAAGTTGCTGTGCAGAAAGGTGCCAGAGCAGTATTTATACTTGTTGATTCTACCAGGTTTGCATACAGGACAAAGGAACAGCTTGCTACCAACATTATTTATAAAGATGTGTTGAAACAAAATTATCCAATACCCGTCATCCGTATTAATAAAAATGCACTCGCCCAAATGCTTTTACCAAGAGAATACAAACGTATAAACAAATATATCAGTAATGCGCAAAAAGGAAAAATCTCCTCTAATTATATATCGTCTTTCTTCAAAGTCAATCTGGTATCTTCGAGCACACAAATCAGAGATCGCAATGTAGTGGCTTCCATAGAAGGTACAGACCCTGAGCTTAAAAATGAATACATAGTCGTCTCTGCACATTATGATCACATCGGCATCATCAATGGTGAAATATACAATGGTGCTGACGATAATGGCACCGGTACATCAGCGCTTTTAACGTTAGCTAAAGCAATGAAGGCACTGCAAGACAATAAATTTGTTTTCAAGAGAAGTGTCCTATTCCTTTTTTGCACAGGCGAAGAAGTAGGATTGATCGGCTCCAAATACTATACGGAGAATCCAATTGTTCCTTTAAAAGATACCAAAATAGAAATCAATATAGACATGATCGGTCGGAATGATGAAGATCATGAAGCAAATGAAAACTATGTCTATGTCATTGGCTCTGATAAAATAAATCCATTACTCGACCTCGTGATAAGAGAAAATAACAGTCGGTCAGTAAACTACAAATTGGATTATACATACAATGATCTGAATCACCCACTGAGATTATATTATAGAAGTGACCATTATAACTTCGCAGAATTGGGAATACCAAGCGTCTTCTTTTTTGGTGGTTTCCACAAAGACTATCATCAGGCTACAGATGATACATACCTTATCAATACTACAAAAGTGGAGGACATAACAAAACTGGTTTACTTTACAGTGATCGACCTTGCTAATAAGCCGGGTGAAATACTGACTAAATATAAGAGTAATTAGTCTGTGGAAGCGTTGATCCTATCTATTGAGACATCCACCGTTCCATTCTCTGTAACGGTGAGTAAGAACGATTTTGTTCTTTCCACTATTGAAAATTCTGATCGAACGAAACTGGCTTCAGAAATAACGCTGATGATCGAAAGATGCTGTAGTCAAGCAAGTATTTCTCTACATGAATTATCAGCTATAGCGATTTCGCCAGGGCCAGGAAGCTATACTGGTTTAAGGATTGGTATGTCTGTGGCCAAAGGGCTTTGTTTTGCTTTGGATATCCCTTTGATATTCGTCTCAGGACTTCAATCTCTTGCGCTACAGGCAAAAAAAACGTATCCCGACGAAGTAGGTAAGGACGCCCTGTTTTGCTCGGCTCTGGACGCCAGGAGAAACGAAGTCTATATGGAGGTCTACGATGACCATTTGGATCAGTTAGTCCCTTCTACCTCTGTGGTATTACCTTTCCATTTAAATACATTGGTTCCTGATCACCATAAACGATTGATATGCCTGGGAGATGGAGGCGAGAAACTCATAGATCAACTAGGATCATATTCTTATGTATTCTACCCTATCTTGAGTAATTCATCCTGGATGGCTCCTCTCGCATTCGAGCAATTTAAAAAGGGTTCATTTGAATCAATTGAAACTTCAGAGCCATTCTACTTAAAACCACCAAATATCACCACTCCAAAGAACAGGATTTTGTAAATAACTTACACAATGTGGTCTGTTTTTCGCATTAAATGAAGCTGAGCGATAATTTACAGAGATTAGAAGTAAATTTATTTCAACCAATTTGATATATGTATGCGCTTGTTTATCAAACAAAAAGATAATTATATTGTTCTCATATGATAAAATAATTGAATTTAAAAAAGTTTGGTACAGTTTTGGTTATATAGTATGTATTATCCAAAACTAAATGCATATATGATATGAGAAAACAAAAAAACGATGCTATTTCGCTGAAAGGTGGGAAATCCGAAATGCACCTCGATTATACAGCTCTGCGTAAGGCCGTACTGGTATTGCGAGCTGTAAATCACAAATTAAGGCAGCGCATTATCGATCTTCTTGAGGAAGGCGATAATATGACTGTCACAGATATTTATATTAAATTAAGGTTAGAACAATCTGTAGCTTCTCAACATTTGGCCATTTTGCGGAGGTCAGGTGTGGTGATAACAGATCGTCAAGGCAAGTTTATCTACTATTCATTAGATAAAAATCGCTTGGCGCAGATTTCAAGGCTAGTTGAAGAGCTTGCAAATTAAATTATTTAAAACATTGTAACTATTTGATATACAAATACTTAAACAATTTTAATTTAAGAATTACATTAAAGTCGCTCCTTAATTTAAAAATAAATGCCATAATTTCAAAAAAATTATGGCTTTTTTTTTGTAAAATAAAAAATTTGTTTCATTTTTGTACCACAAAGGTCGTAATAATGAAAGAAGAGCAGGTCAAACTACTTCTTTATCATCATTAGATTTATTAAGAAACACTACAAAATATTATTTTACATGAAAAAGACTAAGGTTACAATTGACAATGAAAAACTACAAATTTCCTCAGAAATCCTTCGCGCTCTTGCACACCCTTTAAGACTAAAAATTCTGGAATTCATCGACAAATACCAGAATATCAATGTAAACAAGATTTACAATACGTTGAAAATCGAACAATCCATTACTTCACAACATTTGCGCATTCTTAGAAAAAGTGGTGTCGTGATGACAGAAAAGACCGGTAAATATGTTCATTACAACATCGACTACGAAAAAGTAAACAAGGCGATGATCGCTGTAAACAACTATTACGCTTAAATTATAATTATAGAGATAAAGAATACATTTTACAGTTTTCGTCCATTTGTGATAAACTTTAATAGCTAAAGAAATGATCGAACATGTTACCCACATTGATCTTTAAACTTATTTTATAGAAAGCAAGATATACTTTCGTCCCTCTTTCAACAATTATAGATGGCCTGGAAATTGATTTTTTCAGGCCATTTAGTTTCTATACGCTGCCGCTAGTTTTCAATAATATTAAAGTAAGTTTTTACCAACGGTGGTGCGAGTTTTCAACTCGTGCTTTTCAAAGTCGGCTTTTTCTTAAATTTCAGCATTATTATCATACTTTCAGATTACTAAAAATGAAGTTCAACCCCTCCAGGGTTGGGAATCGCTTATTAATGATCCACGGGTTGCACCCGAGGTTATTGAAGTTTAACCCCATTGCGGTTTGGAGAAAGGTTTGATGTTAAGAATATTGTAAGCTTGAATAACGAATCGTCCTTGAAGGTTTTCTTCGAGTTTTCAATCAACGTTGACGCGAATTTCCAGCGCTGGCGTGAGTTTTTAACGCTGGCGCGAGTTTTTAACTCGTGCCAATACGGATAGACCTATACCAACCCTATAAACATCAACATTGGATCTTCTAATATTTTCTTAACTCTCACTAAGAATGTTACTGATGAACTGCCATCGATGACTCTATGATCATAAGACATAGCCAGATACATCATCGGTCGTATTTCTACCTGATTATTAATAGCTACCGGTCGATTTATAATAGAATGCATGCCCAATATGGCTGACTGTGGTTCATTAAGAATCGGTGTACTCATCATACTGCCGAATACTCCACCATTAGTGATGGTAAACGTTCCACCCTTCATTTCATCCAGGGTTAATTTATTATTACGGGCTTTGTCGGCAAGTGTTTTGATCTTCAATTCGATCTCATGGAGTTGAAGACTTTCTACATTATGAACCGGAGGCACTACAAGTCCTGTTGGCGTAGAAACTGCTATGGATATATCTGCATAGTCATGAAAAATGAAATTGTCTCCGTCGATACAAGCATTGATCTCAGGCATTTCCATTAAAACAGTAGCGCAGGCTTTTGCAAATAATGACATATAGCCTAATTTAATGCCATATTTTGCTACAAAAGCTTCCTGGTACTTAACCCTCATGGCATTAATGTTGGTAAGATCCACTTCATTAAAAGTGGTCAACATAGCCGTATTATTCTTAGCAGAAACCAATCGGCTTGCGATCGTCTTCCTCATTCTGCTCATCTTCTCTGTTCGTTCATTTCTCGAGAAAGCCGTTGCTGTTACTTTTTCACTCACAGCCTGTTCTTTTTGAACTTCAATTGCAGGTTTTTCAGCATTTATGGCGTCATCTTTAGTGATGCGTCCATCTTTTCCGCTTCCTTTAACTGCGTCAGTATCGACACCCTTTTCAGCTAATATTTTTGAAGCCGCAGGTGATGGACTGCCGACAGCATAACTACTTGACGTTTCAACTGCTTTGGCAAGTACTGCAGGTTTTTCAGCTGCAGGAGCTTCAGTTTTCGCTTCCTTAGTTTCTGCTTTTTCTTCTTTACCTGCGAATGAAGTATCGATTCTGGCTACCAGATCACCTATTTTAAGATCTTGACCTTCTTCTGCTGCGTAAATTAGTTTACCGGCTGCTTCTGCAGGAAATTCCAGTGTCGCCTTGTCAGATTCGAATTCACAGATAGGATCATCCAGATTGATAATTGAACCATTAGGTTTAAGCCATTGCGATAAGGTAACTTCATTAATAGATTCGCCGATAGTAGGGACTTTCATTTCTATGATACTCATAAGGACATTTTTAGATAAGTCTAAATATATATTTTAGTTGATTAAAAAATAATCAAGTTGCTAAGTTAGTGCTTTCTATTGTATCTAGCAATAGGTATAGAAATTGTTTATAAAATGAAGTAGTCTATAACTGTTTATATGTTTCCACTCGTATTCAACCTTACTAGCTGACATAAAAAAAGGAGACAATCCTTTGAATGTCTCCTCTCTTAGTTAAATCAAATAAGCAAAAATTTATATGTTTGAGGTGTTTATGACTTTTCTCCATTTATTGTGAACGACGTAGTCGTTTGTTTAGGGGTAGCAAGAATAAAAGGATCAATTACAGTTTGTGAAGGTTGTTTACCTATCGTGATCGGACCATACAATTTCAAAGGTTGGCCAAAAACTTGTACAGAGATCATATAATTTCCTTCTTTCAACTTATTAAAATGGTAGGTACCATCCATAGCAGTCAATTCTGATACGACTACAGAATTGTCACTTGCATCAAGGACGCTAACCATTGCATCATCTACAATCTTTTTATTGTCATACATGACTCTTCCGGATAATTTTTGTTGTTGAGCCTCCATATAAAAAGGTAATAAAAAAATAAATGAAGCGATCACTGTGAAAAGAAGTGATTTAATAATTTTAACTGTGTTTAGATTTTTGTTTTGTTGCATGATATTTTTAATTTAAAAATGAATAAATACTTTGTAGTGCAAAGATATGTCTTTTATATAGTACTCTGTATTACATAATACTATATGAAATCATATAAATTTTTTCTTATTTTGTACATATGATTGTCCTGCAACGCTTTCGAGGTTACAGGTTACTACAAATTCATTTTTATTTTAGATTAATGAATCGATATTTCCGATGAAAGAATGTCAAAAGAATGACCGTTTGAATAGAATTTGGAATTCTATGGGTGTCTGGATTAAAGGAATAATGATCACGTTTACTGGAAGGATGATTTTCTTTTTATATTGGAATATCATTCCCGATAAATGCGTGCCCATAATAGTTTTCTGTTAATCTTAATATCGAATGCAGGGATATAAAAGTCTATCACTAAGCTTAGCTAGGGTCATTCAGTTCTCTAAAACTTTAATATGTAATTGGTTGATAAATGGAGTAAGTTTTGCTTAAATTATTTTTATAAACATGGTATTATAACGCCAATCGACACCCCGGCTGTACTTTACTTCATCTTGTATTATTCAAGATTTCGTGACGTTTCACTTCCATGAAAAGGTCGCTTTGGCACCTTTTCATGGTCGTTCACCCCTCTGCCAGATGAGAAGTTGCGACTTTTTTCTTCTCTTTTTATAAGTTATGATTTTCAGCATTATACACATGACGACAAAATAGAAGTGAACGACCCTGCTAAACTTAGAGGGATAGCCAAACGACTTTAAGCTTGATATTATACGACAAAGTATTGGTCAATACAAGACTTCAGTTACGTATTGATAAAATTTGAAACATAGTGAATTCAGGATGATCCTAAGTTGTCGTATGTAGCATTGTTGAATGCTATGTCCATAAACAAAAAAAAGCACCCTTGCGGATGCTTCTTATTCTTATCAGATTATTAAAAATCTAATAATATCGTACTTACATTCAATGATTAGCTGTTGAAAGCAGTTGATTTAGTTACAACTTTAGCAGTTGCATTAGGCATATATACCGTTTTCAATACAAGATGCTCTTTCTTTTCACCGATTGTGATCGGGCCATATATTTTAGCAGGTTGATCCATTAATTGAATTGAGATAAAGTATTTACCTGATTTTAGTTCTTTAAATTTGAATGTGCCATCCACTTGACTTACCTCTGATGTGATCAAAGATCTGTCAGTGATATCTAGTACACTAATTACAGCGTCGTCCACTGCAGTCTGATCTGCATACATGATTTTACCTGACATTTTAACTTCAGATGGAGCTGTTAAGAATGATGTACTAAGCAATAGAATTGCGATTAATGACAATGAAATGGTCAATAATAAGTTTGTGTTAGTTGTTGTTACCTTTTTCATAACAAATATAATTTTGTTTAGTGATTACTTTTGTAATGCAAAGATAATAACATTTGATCGACATTAGTTCATTTTTCGGCAAATATAATTTGGTCTATTGTCTAAAACATTGTAATACAGTATAATAGAGGACATATATTTTATTCTGTATACTAACTTTATCGACGAAATAATGTATTTATTAATACAAATCATGCCAATTCAATAAAATACATTAAGATAATATAGTATATGTCGATTTTATAAAGTAGGGTGTTAGTATAATTAAAATAAATTGATCTTTTAAATTAACTATCAGTTATTTATAATGTATAATTATTTCTAATAAAGAGATAGCGAGCTATTGAAGATATTTTAAGCAGATTCGATTATTCTGCTTATATGGGATACTTGCAATATTATATTTGGCAATTAAAATCTGGACAAATATTTATAACTTTTTATTGGTCTTTATAGCTTATTAAGTCTGAAAAACGACCATTAAGCATAATTATTGTATAAAGTACACTAAGTGATTAAGGTAATAGAAAACTCTTGGGAATGTGAACATTATATTGAGGCATCAAGTCTCCGAGCCAGGCCAAATATTGATTATTAAATATCTGTTAGGTACAACAATCTGATTTTTCCGACCTCGCTGCTCTTTGTCAGGAAAGCTTCTGATTTCCAACCTTAAGTTGTGAGAGAATATGGGTTTTATAAAAACCTTTTGGCTCCGATATTTGATTTAAAGTTATAGATCACTATATATAGAGGACCTTTCTATTTCCAGCCGGGCAGCATCAGGCATCAGATATTGAATAGATTTGCGTTCTTTGATCAATTGCCGGATGTGGGTGGATGATATGTCCAAAAGTGGAGCCTCTACAGAAGTAATATTAGGATGACTGGCTAAAGGCCCCAAGTCATAACCAGGCCTTTTATAAACGTATATCTTATAATTTTCGATAAGAAGTTCACTATTCTTCCATTTAGGAAGTGTCGGTACATTATCTCCACCCATGATGAGATAAAATATTTTATTAGGATACTTTTCTTTGAGATAAGTTAATGTATCGATGGTATAAGAAGGTTTGGGCATAGAAAATTCAATATCACTGACTGATAGCTTTGGATTATCTCCAATAGCAAGGTGAACGAGATTATATCTATCCCGATCCTTTGCAAGACTTTTTTTATCCTTAAATGGATTCTGCGGCGAGACGACCATCCACACCTGATCGAGATCAGTTTCATTGGCCATATGATTGGCTATGATAAGATGCCCTATATGAACAGGATTAAATGAACCAAAAAATAAACCGATGTGCTTATTCATTTGGCTCTGATATTAATCTTCTATTGACCTTTTGGTCATTACAGGCATGACAAGCATAAGAATATTCTCACCGATCTCGTCTTCCTTAGGAGTCAAAATTGCTGCTCTTGATGGTTGGGACAATGCTAGTCTGACTTCCTGTGCATCCAAATTGCTGAGTGAATCTATCAGATATTTGGCATTATAAGTTAACTCCAGCGGATCATTCGTATACTGGCACTTCAAAACCTCTTTAGCTTCATTAGAGAAGTCAGCATCCAGTGTATCGATCTTCATTTCATTTTCAGCTACATGGAATGAGGTCTGATATGTAGTTCTGTTGCCATATACTGTGATGCGTTTAAGCGATTGAAGCAATTCCAATCTATTGATGATGATTTCTTTGTCATTATTCAAAGGAATCACTGCATTATAGTTCGGAAATTTCTGATCGATCAGTTTGCAGTAAACTTTGTAATTTTTATATGCAAATAAAATCTGATTTCTCTCATAGCTGATGGTAATCGGAAGGTCATCATTGGCAATATGTTTCAAGATACTCACCACCTTTTTTGGGATCACGAATGAAGCTTCATGGTCACCATTTTCATGAAATAAAGTATATTTTACCAACTTATGTGCATCGGTAGCGGCTGCTACTATAGAATCCGGCTGTATAGTCACAGAAAGGCCGAGCATGTTGGTCTTCATTTCATCAGTTGCAGCTGCGAAAACACAAGTATTCAAAGCTTTTATCAATCTATTGGCAGGAATGATAACCTGAGATTCTCCACTAATTTCTTTAATATTGGGATAATCCTCTACATTGTTCGAACTTGACTTATATGTTCCGTAGGCTGAGATAAGGGATAGCCCTGATGTCTCTTCATCATACACCAGTTCAATCGGCTGTTCCGGAAGTTCACGTAGTGTACTAACTAAAATATCGCCCGGGAAAGCAAACTTGCCATTCTCAGAAGGCACTATGGAAGTTTCTGTCACGATGGTAAAGTCCAGATCAGTAGATGTGATGGTCAATTTATCTCCTTCGACAGTAAATAAAAAGTCCGCCAATATTGGATAAACCGGTTTGGAAGGTATAGCATTTAATCCTACCTGTAACATTCTGTACAACTCTCCGGAAGAAATTCTCAAATTCATGTATAATACTTTTAATAAAGATCTATTATAATGCTTGTGACTTGCATGTCAAAGCTAATTTTGGAAGTGCGAAAGTAAGCAAAAGAAAAATTAAAAGGAAATATGCGCCTCAATTAATGGTTAATATAAGTCAATAGGCATTGCTCCTACTTTTCATAATTTCATACATTTGTTTTCAAGCCTAAACTAAATCATCAATGCTGAAGACTTTTCTTTGTCCCACACTAATGCGCTTGCCCCTAAAATAGCTGCGTCAGCTTCAAATAACTCAGATACGATAATCTTAATTTTATTACGGAATAATGGAAGTAGATTGTGTTCGAAGGATTCCTTTGTAGGAGTTAACAAGATATCGCCGGCCTTAACAAGTCCTCCAAACAATATTATTGCTTCTGGAGATGTAAACATTGCAAAGTTTGCAAGTGCCATTCCTAGTATCTTCCCTGTATAAGCGTAAACTTCTTTAGACATAGCATCACCTTTCATGGCACACTCGTAGACAATTTTGCTACTGATCTCTTCTATAGGGTAAGCCTGTAATAAGGATTCTTCATCTGACCTTTTCTCTACAAATTCTATGGCTGTCCTGGTCAAACCAGACGCACTTGCATACATTTCAAGACTACCATACAAGCCTGTTCCTGGGTGAAATCTTCCATCAGGAATGATGATGTTATGACCTAATTCACCTGCAAATCCATCGTGCCCATATATCAACTGACCATTAGCCACGATACCACTTCCAACACCTGTACCCAGGGTGATCATGATAAAGTCCTTCATGTTTTTAGCAGCACCATAAGTCATCTCTCCAATAGCTGCAGCATTTGCATCATTGGTGAGTACGACATCAAGGCTGAACTTATCCTTCATCATTTGAGCCATAGGGATTACACCTTTCCATTCGAGGTTTGGCGCGTATTCAATGGTTCCTTTGTAAAAGTTTCCATTGGGAGCGCCCATTCCGATACCTTTGATGTGAGATATTCCACCAGCGTATTCGATAGCAGGTAAAACAGCTAAAAACAGTTCGTCAATGTAAGACTCAACTTCTTTATGATTGCTGGTTTTTATTGATCCTCTCTGGATAACTTTCCCCGCTCGATTGACTATGCCAAAAGCTGTATTGGTTCCCCCAATATCTATGCCTATAGCCAGATCATCACTATTTACCATACTAAATTTTCTTTCTGTGAATAAATCTTAATGACTTATTCCTGTTTGTTGATCATAATCTATTCCCTGGCGCTTCAATATTGTTTTCACTCTGAAGGAGAAGAATAATAAATAAGCAAAACACAAAGCAGCAACCCAGAATGAAGCGTGAATACCATAGCCTTCCACTCCTGGGTTATTGATCTGCAGGAAGTCAGCCAACTTACCCTGGATCGGAGGAATAATACCACCACCCAATATCATCATTACTAAGAATGCAGATCCTTGTGAGGTATACTTACCTAGTCCTGCTATAGATAATGCAAAAATAGATGGCCACATGATAGAACAACACAATCCCGCACTCAAAAAGGCATAAACGGCAATAATACCGGTAGAAAATATGCCGATCAACATTGCTGTCACAGCAAGCGAACTAAATAGTATCATCGTTCTCACAGGTTTTTCATCACTGATATAGAAAGCTACTATCTGTATCAAAACGCAAACCACATACCAATATAATGGAGTCATATCATACTGTGCAATTGTGTTGGCAAGAATTACCACACCAAAGGCCACTAGAGGTACCACGAAGGTGAGTATCTTTTTAGTCATACTTGAGAAGTTGAAAGCAGCAATACTTCCTGCCCAACGACCAATCATAAGGCTACCCCAATACATGGATATAAATGGAGCTACTTGCGAAGATTTATATCCACCAAAGGAGGTTTGTTTTAGCAGTTCAGCAAGATTACTTCCTACGGTTACTTCTACACCGACATATAGGAATATGGCGAGCATGCCCAGCACAAGTTGTGGATATTTCATTGCTCCCCAACCTCTTTCGTCTTTTTTAGCACTCAAATTAAAAGTGAGTAATCCAATGATCACTACGCACAATGCGCCAAACAGCCAGTACATTCTATTTCTTTCCAATGGGGCCTTGAGATCATCATGAGTTGTCTGTGTATTGTTTTTTAGAGTAGTAACTTGTGCAATTTGCGTGGCAGCGGTCGGATTAGGAACAGTACCTAATGAATCAATTTGTTTGGTATATCCTCCTATGACCGTTTCGAGTCTTGCTACTTCTTTAGCTTCAACACTTCTGTAGCTCGCAAATACAGGCACAAACATTATTATTAATAACCCTGACATTATAAGCAATCCGTAAAAAGCCTTTGTAGCCTTTTCAGTTGGTTCCTTTATAATTCCTGCAGGTACTTTTTTTGAGAAATGGAACAAAGATGCTGCTGCAATAAATAATGCACCTACGCAGCAATACAATATTATAACCTTTGATAATCCCAATGCCGCAATCTCTTCATCTGAAATAGCTTTAGCGGTGCCGAATAATGCGAGAGCGATCACCAATGGTCCTATTGTAGTACCAAATGAATTAATCGCTCCTCCCAAGGTGATTCTAGACGTACCTGTAGCCGGATCTCCTAAGGCTGAAGCGAATGGTTGAGCAGCCGTTTGCTGAACAGAGAAGCCCAATGCAACAATAAATAAACCTACAAGCATACCTGCAAAAGCATTAGCATTCACTGCAATGATCATAGCTGCAGCGCCAACTGCAGAAAATAATAAACCGTATACGATACTTTTCTTGTACCCCCATTTGCCTACGAGGTCATGTCCTCCGAATGCTCCGTAAGCAAATAAGCCTAATGCTCCTATATAATAAGCTGTATAAAATGCAAAGTCAATTAACTGAGATTGAAACTGGTCCAATGAAAAATAGTGCTTGCAAAAAGGTATAAAAACACTATTGCCGGAAGCGATAAATCCCCAAAAGAAAAAAACGGTGACAAGTGTCGTCAGGCCTCCATAGTTTGTTGGGATTGGGCCTTTATTTTCAATGTTAATATCTTGTGTAACGGACATTGTTTATACTTGAATAAATTATTATTGGTAAAAAATCTTACCAAGATAAATTAATTATATTCAATATAACAAATTATATTTTAACTATTTGGCAATATTATGTTTTTCAATGACTTGAATACTCACACTAGAATTAGAATAAAAGTCGGTAAGTAAAAAGATAATACAATCTTCAATATTAGGACTTTTAAAAGCTTTAATTGCCAACTTTGAATTAAGCCAAAAATAGCATAGATGAGACAATTTTAATATTCATTTTATTTAATAAATATTAAAAAATGTTAGAAATTATATTTCTGAATATTATCAATCAATTGTGCCGACTTGTATCTTCTGATTAAAATCTTGGGCTAGTAAACCCTAAAGACTGCATTCCTGTTTGTATTTCGGGAGCAGACATAAGCAAATCCCAAATCAATTTTGTTCTGTGATTCTCAATCATGACTACTATCGGTCCTTGGTCAATAGCAAGAGTAGACTTTGCAAACCAATTATTATGGAGCGAAAATCCATCATAAAAGCCCATAGGTCCCCATAGTTTATTGCCCAATTTGTAATAAAAGAAACGCATAGCTTGCATGCTTTCTTCCGGAGTATATGGCATAGAGGAGATAGCCGCTGTGGGCGTAATGACACTGACGTCATTAGAAGGTGAACTGGCGGTATATCCATTTGAAATATCTCCGGCTGTGAGTCCCCAACACTCAGCGCTGTACCCATAGTATTTTTTAGGATTTGCTATGCAATATGCCCTGTTGATAAGGGTATGAGCCTTTGTTTGTTCACCATAATCTGCGTAATCATCTTTCAACCCATTCGGATCAATGCCCAGAAATGTATAGTGCTCGAAAAATAATGGACCACCTGTTCCATTTCCCAATGGAAGGTTGATAGAATAGGCTGGTTTGTTATTTTTTATGCCTCCATTGCTGGCCCATCCCTTATGATAAACTTCTGTCGGAATAGCATGAGTAGGACTGCTGGTAGCAAGCAAATATGTAATCAGACATTCATTCCAGCCTCGGATCTGCAGGTTCATGATCCATGCTTTGTCTGGGCTCCAATGCCAGTATAACACATCTTCATTGTTTTTTCTGAACCAACTCCATTCTACATTTGACCATAAGGTATTGATGTCATCACGTATCTGTGTTTCAGATGGATTATTCCCATCGAAATATTGTCTCAACGTCAAAAGACCTGCCATCAGAAAAGAAGTTTCTACGAGATCCGCACCGTTATCGTTGGCACTAAATGGTATAGTTTTTCCTGTGGAGCCGCTAAACCAATGTGGAAACGCACCATGATAAGTATCCGTTTTATTTAATAAAAAATCAACTATTAATTTTGACCTTTCCAAGCCTTCTGATTTAGTGATAAAACCTCTTTCTATTCCCACAGGTATTGTCATAAGGCCGAAACCGCTTCCTCCACTTGTCACAAGATCTCCTGACGAATTGCGCTCACGTGCCAATCCGGAGACCGGATGTCCGAATTCCCAAAAATAGGCAAATGTTCTTCGTTGAACTGAATCCAGCAAGCCTTCATCGCTAATTCTTGGGAATTTATCCGAAGGATCAAGCAAGGTATAGAATTCAAAATCGAATTCATTATTCAAGGTGATGTTGTCAGTACTTTTCAGTTCACTTCCAATGATAACCTCATATTTTGTAAGATAATTTAAAGGTTGAACAGGTGTCATTGAGATAGTAGAATCAGTCACTGAAATATTAAGTGAATTGCTATACCCAGAAATTCTAACATTGCCATCTACAGTTTTAATATCAACTTTTTTATTGAATTTAAATACGAAAGATGGTGTCAGACCTATGCCTCTTTGGCCATTTGCACTGTTTCCATTTAAAGTAGCAGATTCGACACTAAAAGAACCTGCGGGTATTGGGTCATCATCTTTTTTACAACTTAGAATACTAAATATTATAAATAAAAAAACTGTCAGCCTCAAAATCATATAAAATTAAATTTGCTTGTAGAAATAGAACGAGATTTATGGTGATATGTTGGCTATTCAGATTTTTTAAACTCGAAACCAAGTTTAGTCAAACCATTTTGGACGTCTTTATTTTTCATAAATAATTTCCATAATAATCCTGTCCTATAATTTTCGATCATTACAATTATTGGTCCCTGATCAATAGCTAAATGTGAATCTGCAACATAGCCTGTCTGCGGACTGAATGAATCTGCAAAACCATACTTTGTCCATATTTTATCTCCTAGATCCTCATAAAAATGACGCAATGCAGCCATGGATTCCTTTGGTGTATAAGGAAAAGAAGACAGTGATGCAGTGGGTGAAATATATCCAAGATCATTGGTTGGCGAATGTGCACTATATCCTTCCATGTTGTCACCGGCAGTTAGCCCCCAACAATTTGCACCATAACCTTTATATTTCTTGGGATTATCCACACAATAATCGTAGTTGATCAATGAATGATTCTGATTTTGAACCCAATAATCTGCATATCTATCCTTCAATCCACGAGGATCTAAACCCATAAAAGAATAATGTGAGAAAAATAAAGGTCCTCCATAATCAAAGCCCAAGGGCAATTTATGTCCATAAAATTCTTTTCCGTTTTTAAAGAAATTGCTCATAGCCCATCCTTTGTGATAGACTTGAGGATCGATCGGATAAGTCGGACTGGACGCCGCCAGAACATAAGTGATCAGACATTCATTGTAACCTCGGATCTCAAAATCCATCGCCCAGCCACAATTGGGGCTCCAGTGCCAGTATAATACGTTTTGTCCATCTTTTGTATACCAGTTCCATTCAGCCTCACGCCAAGTCCAGTTGATCTTCGCTCTCAGTTGTTTTTCCACAGAATTGTTTTGATCAAAATATTCTGCAACACATAGCAAGCCTTGAAACATAAAGGCAGATTCTACAATATCGCCGCCATCATCTTTCCTCCCAAACGGCCGGACCTTGCCTGAAGGGCTCTCCCACCAATGTGGAAACATGCCATGAAAACTATCTGCCTTTCTGATATAATTGACGATTTTGAGCAATCGCTCTGCTCCTTCTTCTCTTGTGATCCATTTTCGCTCAACCGCGACTATAATGGCCATGACACCGAAGCCACTGCCTCCACTTGCTAAAACTTCACTGCCGTAGTCAGTTACGTTGCTTCTTTCTCTGGCGAGACCTGAGACCGGATCGGCAAAGTCCCAAAAGTATCTAAAAGTTACTTTTTGCACTTCTTCAAGTAACTGATCATCTGTAAGGCCTTTTTTGACAGGCTCCAGGACAATGTTCGACTTCTTTTGAGCATAGTTACTAATGCTAAATAAAATAAAAATCATTAAAAAAGAAAGAAAACGCATGTGGCGGAGTATTTTTCTGAAAAGTACAATTAATTTTTGAAATCGATAATTTCTAAAGTTTCATTGGTAAGTGAGTCTAATCTGATAATTATAAGGGGATTTGGAAGATATCACAGAGATACAGGAGGTTTTATGTGGTTATTCCATTTTAGAGTTGCTCTAATTGTTTTAAGACACCTTGCATTTTTACAGTTTTTGAGATTCACAGAGAGATTTGACTATTGTCAAATGCTACTTTGTTTGGATTGCATTTCAGGTTGGATGAAGACATTTCATAATTTGCCGTTAACTTCAGTCAACGGATCAGAGCATAATGTTGATAGGACTTTAGTCCCAGGTTTTCATGAGTCTTTATACAAAGTGTTACTGAATTATCTTTTTGAAAATCTTTATTTATCTAGTTCAATTGCTTTGAGTTTTAGCTAATTCTCAATCTTTATCCGGCTGAAACCAAATCTTGTCTTTTTTGCAAACACTTCATTTTAATACGCTCAATGATTCTTATTTCTTTGCTCTAATCTTGCTGAAGGATAGGACTAAAGTCTGATAAAGGCAGAAATCTGAGTCCGTTGGTTAAAACCAACGGCAAGTTATTGCACAAAACAAGAAAAGGGGATTTGGAAGGTATAACAGAGTTTCACAGAGGTATTTTTTGGACACATTTCAATATGAAAGTTACTTCCATTTTTGAATGATTTTCACTGTTTTACTTTTTTTAATTTGCACAAAGGTATTTGAGTGTCCGTCAAATGCTACACCGATCAGTCTGTCTTTAATTTGAATACTTAATTCTCTGTGCATCTCTGAGCCTTCTCAGTGAAACTCAGAGATATCCTTGAATTTTTCTTTGTGAAACTTTGAGTTTTCTTTGTTAAACTTTCTGATACAGCCTCCTACAATGAAAAAAGGGAATCCCGATCTTTATCGACATTCCCTTTTAAAATTTATTAAGCATCACCCTTTCCGTAATATTCATCCTGAAGTGAATCAGGAGGACCAAATTTTACACTTTCTTTAAGTGCTTTTTGATAATGTAAAGATGAAGCCATATTTATTTTAAATCCTCACAGGATTCTGCTAATTATTTTTTTGGTGGTTTTACTGTATGGAGATCATTGTTATTTATTAATTGTTAATTATTATTTTAATTTAAACTGAAAGCCATTCAATTAAATGGAGGTATCAGGTCCTTACAATAATCGCCATTATTCATCTTTCACTATTCATTGACTTACACTTTGATTTCCTTCCATTTTCCTCTTTTGAAAAGAATAAAGGAAGCAATCGTGATTAAGGTCTCAGACACCGGAATGGAAATAAATACACCCATTGGACCCATATCGCACGTTCTGGCAAGGAAATAAGCAAATGGTATCTGAAATAACCAAAATCCAATAAAATTAATCCAGGTCGGAGTGACCGTATCGCCGGCACCATTAAATGCATTCATCATTACCATGCCTACACCATAAAATACATATCCGAGACAGATCACATTCAATGATTGCCTGGCTACATTTATTACGGCCATGTCAGTAGTAAAAAAAGAAATGAAAAACTCTCCACACGTCAGAAACAATGCGGTCACAATAGCCATAAAGATTACATTATATCGTATGGTAATTGCTACGGACTTTTCTGCTCTTTCTACCTGTTTTGCACCAAGATTCTGACCAACTAAAGTTGCGGCTGCATTGCTTAACCCCCATGCAGGGAGCATGAAAACCATCATTAACCTTAAAGCTGTCTGATATCCGGCACTACCTGCATCTCCACCCGTCTCTGCGACTAGTTTCGCTAGGAATATCCAGCTACAGGAAGCAATGACAAACTGCAGGATACCAGGAGAAGCGATTTTGACCAATGATCCTATCTGTGGCCAGTCCGGCAACCAATGGCTTAGTCGCACCTTCAATGTATGCTTTCCACTGAATAAATGGTATAACTGATAGAGCACTCCTATAGACCTGCCTATGGTCGTCGCAATTGCAGCACCAGTCAATCCCATAGCAGGAATAAACCAAAGTCCATTGATAAATATAGGACACAATATTATATTGATGATGTTCGCCAACCAAAGGCTCTTCATGGCAATAGCAGCATTTCCTGCACCTCTGAATATACCATTGATCAAGAAAAGCAGCATAATGAATATGCTGCCACTCATCATGATTTGCATAAAGGCTGTTCCCTTGATAGCTGATGTTTCCGAGGCACCTAAAATCAATAATAATTCTTTGGCTTTGATAAATCCAACGATACTAAGTACTATAGTAATAGCAATCGATATGATGATAGCTTGCACACCAGCCCTGGCAGCGGCCTCAGGATTCTTTTCACCAATTCGCCTAGCTACAACTGCAGTAGCTGCCATACTCATACCGATAGCAAGAGAATAAATGATAGTTAGGAAAGATTCTGTCAAACCTACGATCTGCAGCGCATGACTGCTATCTTCGAGATGACCAACAAAATACAGGTCTACCAATGCAAAAACAGATTCCATGATCATTTCGAACATCATCGGAATAGCAAGTAGTATCACTGATCGACGGATACTACCTTTTGTATAGTCCATTTCCTCTCCTTTAAGAGATTGGCGGACCACATTAAAAACATCACGCAGTGTTGTGGTGAAGTTTGATTCAGACATTTTTTTATTAAATTTAACTATGAAGTAATAGGGTCAGTGAGACTGACCGCAGTGTAAAATAAATAGTTCGCAAACAGCCTTAGTGCTGTGTGGAACCAGAGAGAAAAAACTTCATAGTCCGTTAAATTTAAGGCAAAGGTAAATTAATTTTTAAAAACGATATTTTTTGTAAAATAAATAGTGCTTCTGATTTGCTTTCTATTTCGCTAGCACGCTAACCCTTTTAACCAAATGTCCTTCATTCGTGCGCATCCACACGTAGTATATGCCGGATTTTAAATCGCCGATTTTAAAGGAGTGTTTCCAACCACCTACAGGTGTGGATGCCCGATACAATTCCCTGATAAGGGTCCCATTCTCATCCATGAGATCGAGTCGCATGGCTGTGTTTTGTATAAGATCTACTGAAATATTTATTTCATTTGAAGCTGGATTTGGGTTAATATTCATCGTATGAAAATTAGTTTTTTCGACAATTTTTGATGTTGCTATTGTTTCTAAATTATAGATGTACACTGATTTACCTACAGCTATTGCTGTATTTGAGTCAAGAATTTTTATCTTGTTAATTGAAGATCCAAATTCTACGTATTGCCATGAATTACCTCCATTTTTTGTTTCCCATAGACCCGCATTCCATTGATCACCTGCCCAACCGATACTGTCATTAAGGAATGCTGCGCCTCCGAGAGGAAGGCTTTCTGCTGCGTTTTCAACTACAAAAACTTCTTGCCAACTATCTCCATAATCATGTGTGATGAAAGTTGTTTTGCCATCTTCAATAGATCCTATACCCAACCCATTGCTATTTACATTTAATTTCCAGCAATAAGAAGCGGGAGCATCAGATTTGGCAACTTCTGTCCAAGTTTTTCCGTAATCAATTGTTTTGTAGATACTTGCATTTCTTAAAGGATTAGAATTACCTGCTATAAGATAAGTTGAATCATTTAACATTTGACAATCTACAAGCGCTGCTGCTTGAGGAATGGATTTACTGGTCCATGTATGACCTGCATCTTTGGAAAAATAAAACTTAGCTGGTTCAGAATAAATCCCAACTCCTATAATAGTGCTGCCCATATGATCCAGACCGCAAATGCCGAACATACCTCCTGAGACTTGGTTGTCAATTCGTGTCCAAGTAATTCCAGCATTTACTGTTTTATATAGTCCTGTCCCACCTACAGCATCATAAATAGATCCAATAAACCCAATCGAATCATTTATAAATTCAATACTTCTTATGTAGGCGTTATTGGGCAAAGAGCCGATCTGACTCCAACGTTCACCCCTATCTTCTGATCTGTAAATAATGCCTTTCTGTCCTATAAATGCAACAGAATCATTGGTAAAATAAATATCATCAAATCTGCTAGTACTTGGTGCATCTGCTGCAAATCTCCAACCTCCCTGTGCATATATTTCTTTATTAAAAAAAAATAGAATTAATAATTGAATTAATATAAATTTCATGATAAATATTTAATGTCTGATAATCGTCTTTAAGAGCCTGTGACCTTCATTACATCGGATCCAAATATAATAAACACCTGAAGAAAATTCACTGACATCAAAAACATATTTATGATTTCCCCGAGAAAGCACTTCCCTGAAAAGCAATTTTTGAATCGCGCCGCTTTCATTTAGTAGATCCAGCCTCATTTCTGTTCCGGTCAATAGATCCATCTCAAAAGTAATCTGCCGATCTGCCGGTGTCGGGGAAATTTTAAAAGTGTGAAAAGGAATTTCTTTAATATTCGGTTGGGTATTTAAAGTTGCGGATTTATACTTATAGACTGTTTCGCCAACAGCAATAGCAGTGTTTTCATCGAGGATTACGATTCGATTTATATTATTTCCAAAAGATAACCATTTCCAGCTCTGCCCACCATCTCTAGTTTCTAATAAACTGCTTCCCCATTGCACTCCTAACCAACCAATGGAATCATTGAGAAAAGCAGTACCACCGAAATTACCATAGGATGCATTCAAACCATTTATTTCTTTTAATTCCCAATGATCTCCAAAATCATATGTGACAAAAAATGATTTATCAAATTCAATTGACCCAATACCAAAACCATTTTTATCAATAAATAACTTCCAGCAGTAAGAACTGGCTTTGGTATTTGTGGCAACTACTCTCCATGTTTTACCGGAATTATTGGTTTTTAAAATTACTGAAGTACTTTTATTTAATTCATTTATACGGGTTCCGGAAACCAAATAAGTTGAATCGTTTAATATCAAACAATCAACTAAGCCTTTGGCAAATGGGACCACTATTGACTTCCAGGTTTCTCCACGGTCTTTTGATACAATAAAAGCTGAAGGTCCGGAATAAATACCTACCCCAATTATTGTATTGCCTTTATGGTCAAGGCCACATATTCCATTTAGATTTATATCGACTTTGTGATTAATACTTTCGAATGAGTTTCCTCCATTTCGTGTAATATAGAGACCCGGTTTAGTACCAGGGTTTGCCAAAACTCCAGCGAAACCCAAAGAATCATCTAAGAATTCCAGACTTCTGAAGTAAAGTGGTTTTGACAGTTGTTTTTGCCGAAGCCATGTATCTCCCTTATTTACCGTTTTATAAATCCAATATCCATTCCCAATGTATCCTGCGGAATCATTAATAAATGAGACATCATTAAATCTATCATCAGTAGGTGCACCATCCACGACACTCCATCCACCTTGTCCGTAAGTCATGTATAAAGATGAGCAAAAAAGAAAATTACAAATTAAAAGGAAGGTTGTAGTTTTTGTTTTCATGAGTAGTATTTTTAGAAGAACGAGATTAAGTTTAAATTTGTGAATTTAAAATTTCAAAAACCTAGTTTTTCCAACCAATAATCAGATATTTCCTATATTTAGCATCCTAAAAAAAACATATATGTATAGATTGAATGGATTGATGCTTGGCCTTTTGATGGTAATTTGCAGCTCAATATTTGCACAACAAGGAAAGCCAGATCGAATGAAAGTATTCATTGACGGACTTATGGCTAAAATGACACTTGAAGAAAAACTCGGTCAACTTAATCTTCCCAGTGCCGGAGATATCACTACTGGTTCTGCCAATAGCTCAGATATTGCTTCTAAAATTAAAGCAGGAAAAGTCGGTGGACTATTCAATATCAAATCTGTAGAAAAAATAAGAGATGTTCAGAAAGTCGCAGTTGAAAATAGCAGACTAAAAATTCCATTGATATTCGGTATGGACGTCATTCATGGTTATGAAACGGTGTTTCCTATTCCTCTTGGTTTATCATGCACCTGGGATATGGCAGCCATCGAACAAAGTGCAAGAATAGCCGCCATAGAAGCAAGTGCGTCCGGTATCAACTGGACATTTTCGCCCATGGTGGATCTCTGTCGTGACGCTAGATGGGGAAGAATATCAGAGGGTAGTGGAGAAGACCCATATTTAGGAAGTAAGATAGCATCGGCAATGGTCAAAGGGTATCAGGGCAATCTGACTAAGAATAATCAAATCATGGCATGTGTCAAACATTTTGCCTTATACGGAGCATCAGAAGCGGGAAGAGATTATAATACGGTGGATATGAGCCGTATCCGGATGTATAACGAATATTTCCCTCCCTATAAAGCAGCTATCGATGCCGGTGTTGGAAGTGTCATGGCTTCATTTAATGAAGTAGATGGTATTCCTGCCACAGGTAATAAGTGGTTACTTACTGATGTCCTGCGCAAGCAATGGGGCTTCAGAGGATTTGTTGTTACAGATTATACAGGTATCAACGAAATGATCGATCATGGCATGGGTGACTTACAGACGGCAAGTGCGCTGGCACTGAAAGCTGGAGTAGATATGGATATGGTCGGTGAAGGATTGTTGACTACTTTGGAAAAATCTTTGAAAGAAGGCAAAGTCACTAAGGCAGAGATCGACATGGCTTGCAGGAATGTATTGGTTGCAAAATATAAACTGGGACTGTTCGATGATCCTTATAAATATTGCGATGTGACTAGAGTGAAAAAAGAAGTTTTCACACAGGAAAATAGAAATATTGCTAGAAAGACAGCTGCTGAAAGTTTTGTCCTACTTAAAAATGAAGGCAATATTCTTCCACTTAAAAAATCAGGTTCCATTGCTTTGATAGGACCAATGGCTGATGCAAAGGAAAATATGACAGGCACCTGGTCTGTTGCGGCTGTTGGTGATAATTCTACTTCTTTGAGAAAAGGTTTGGAAACAGTGGCAGGTAAGGATGTGGTGGTCAGATATGCAAAAGGTTCGAACCTGATTGGTGATGCCGCCATAGAAGAAAGAGCGACTATGTTCGATAAATCTATTGGGCGAGATAACAGAACCGATGATGAAATGATGGCAGAAGCGTTAGAAATAGCTAAATCGTCGGACGTCATCATTGCTGCAATGGGCGAAACTGCAGAATTTAGTGGTGAGAGTGCAAGCAGGACTAATCTGGATATACCTGATGTTCAAAAAACTTTATTGATGGAGTTAATGAAATTGGGCAAACCTGTTGTGTTGGTGCTTTTCGCCGGAAGGCCATTGACTCTTAACTGGGAACAGGCGAACGTCCCTGCTATTCTTGATGTATGGTTTGGTGGTTCAGAAGCAGGATATTCTATTCCCGATGTATTATTTGGTGATGTAAATCCTAGTGGAAAATTAACTACTACTTTCCCTCAGAATGTAGGTCAAATCCCTATCTATTACAACCACAAGAATACAGGCCGTCCTCTACCGGAAGGAAAATGGTTCCAAAAATTCAGGTCCAATTATCTGGATGTTTCCAATGATCCATTGTATCCATTTGGTTATGGGTTGAGTTATACGATTTTCGAATACGGGAAACTTAAAGTTTCTTCAGATAAATTAAAAGGAGCACAGACACTAACTGCAAGTATTGAAGTGAAAAATACCGGAAAAGTAGATGGCAAAGAAATCGTGCAATTATACATTCGAGATATGGTCGGTACCGTGACGCGTCCGGTAAAAGAACTTAAGGGATTTCAAAAAGTGATGATCAAAGCAGGTGAAACTAAAACCATTGAGTTCAAGATCACACCTGAAGATCTGAAGTTTTATAATTCCGAACTGAAATTTGATTGGGAATCCGGTGATTTTCAGATCATGATCGGTAAGAACAGTCAGGAACTCAGTGGTACGTTGGTTAATTGGCAAAAATAAATTCTAATGGCAGTTGCTCAGAAACCTGCAACTTTTAAATATAGATTAAAACATCCATTCCTGCTGTCATCAGAAGAGGAAGTAGGAGTGGATGAAGTGGGCCGTGGATGCGGAGCAGGGCCTGTGGTTGCTGCCGCAGTGATCCTTCCGTCCAAAGTCAAGCTGAAATTTCTCAGAGATTCCAAAATGATGGACACCAAACTCAGATACGAATTAAGTTACCTGATAAAAAATGTAGCTGTGGAATATGCTATCGGAGTGGCTACTGTCGAAGAGATCGACGAGATCAATATTTTGGAAGCAACTTACCTCGCCATGCATAGGGCTATAGAAAAATTAAAATCCAGCCCCAAATTGCTGCTGATCGATGGCAATAGATTTAAAAATCAGACGACTATTCCCTATCAGACCATCATTCAAGGTGACGACAAGGTTCTCAGCATTGCTGCCGCTTCAGTTCTAGCCAAGACATGGAGAGATGATCATATGATACAACTTCACGAAGCCCATCCCGAATATCATTGGCATGCTAATAAAGGTTATCTGACTAAGGTACATAGGAATGCCTGTTTTCAATATGGTCTTACTCCCCATCATCGTAAGACATTCAAAGGTATGGTAGTAAACGAGATAGAGCCCTCATGAATACAAAGGAATCGATTTCTATTGCTTGGTTAAGAAGGGATCTCAGACTCGACGATAACAGAGCCATCTATGAAGCACATCAAACGGGGGATAAGGTATTAGTCTTATTTATTTTCGACACCGATATCATTGACGAATTGGATAAAGATGATCACCGGATCACGTTTATTTACGACAATCTTGAAAAAATTAACATAGAATTAAATAATCAGAAAAGCGCCCTATTAATTCAGAAGGGACGTCCGGTTGATATTTGGAAAAAATTAGTCTCAGAGTATGATATTAAAAGTGTTCACATCGCCAGAGATTACGAACCTTATGCAAAAGAAAGAGATAGGGAAATCTTGGAATTACTAAGTTCTAATAATATTACTTTCAAGGGTTATAAAGATCAGGTAATTTTTGAAAAAAATGAAGTAGTTAAACAGGATAATGCTCCTTATACAGTCTTTACACCATTTAAAAATAAGTGGCTGGAGGCGTTTAAGAAAAATTCAATCATAAATTATGATCTGAAGACTTTCAATTTTATTTCTCATCAATTTTCATTCCCTACTTTAAGTGAATTAGGATTTAAAAGGTCAGAAAAAGAAGTACAATCATTTCAATTAAATGATCTCGAAAATTATAAGATAGAAAGGAATATTCCATCTTTAGACCATACGAGTAAACTTAGTCCTCATCTTCGTTTTGGCACCGTCAGCATCAGAAAAATTGTTGATAAAATGAAAGGAAATGAGGTGTTTCTTAGCGAATTAATATGGAGAGAATTCTTCATGCAGATACTTTACCATTTTCCGCAGGTCATTGACCATAATTTTAAAGAGAAATATAATGGTATTCAATGGCGGAATGATGAAGTCGAATTTAAAAAATGGTCTGCAGGAACGACCGGATACCCGATGGTGGATGCCGGAATGCGTCAACTAAATGAGACCGGATATATGCACAATAGAGTTCGTATGATTACCGCAGGATTTCTATGCAAACACTTACTCATTGACTGGAGATGGGGTGAGGCATATTTCGCAAAAAAATTATTTGATTATGAATTGTCTGCCAATAATGGCAATTGGCAATGGGCTGCTGGGACGGGATGTGATGCTGCACCTTATTTCAGAATATTTAATCCGGAAGAGCAGTTGAAAAAATTCGATCCAAAACATTTATATATAAATAAATGGATCCCAGAGTTTGGAACAGACCTTTATCCTGCGCCGATGGTAGATCACAAGGAAGCAAGATTGAGGGCATTGGATGTGTATAAAAGAGGAATAGCGGAAAAGTAAGTGTTTTGGCAGAGGATTTAGTTTGCTATTATTTACGCTCTATCAGATCCCACAGATTACCATATATATCCTGGAAGACACATACCCAACCGTGAGGTTGCTCTTCTAATTCTCTGATAATTTTGACCTGATTTTCAAGAAGGTTTTGATAATCTTTTTTAATATCATCTGTATATAAAAAAAGGAAAACCCTGCCCCCAGTCTGATTGCCTATTCTCGATATCTGCTCTTCATTAGCAGCACGAGCCAGTAAAATATTGCATGATGACTCACCATTTGGTCGGATGACGACCCAACGCTTAGACTCGCTAATACGAGTATCCTCTATAAGCAGGAATCCAAGTTTGGAGGTATAGTAGCTGATGGCCTCATCATAATCCCTTACGATGATGGCTATTTGATTTAAGTTTTGTGCCATACAATTATTTAATTTGAATCACCAATTTAGATAAATTTGTAAATCAACTAAATAATTTAAATGAAGAAAGCACATGGAACTTTTTTTCCGCCTTAGTCATTTTAAAAAGTCATACATATAACATACTTTTACATTTTTTAAAACGTAAGACAATAATGACCATAGAAGAAGCAAATAAGGTAATAGATAATGCTAAGCTATTAATGGAACACGCCATGGAGCATCTAGCCCATGAATTAAATAAAGTCAGAACAGGAAAGGCTTCTACTTCATTGGTCTCGGAGCTAAAAGTTCAATACTATGGCGCTCCTACTTTATTAAATCAGGTAGCAAGTATCAGTATTTCAGATGCTAAAACAATCGTCATCCAACCTTGGGAAAAACCGATGTTGAAACACATTGAAAACGCAATCTTTGAAGCTAATCTGGGTATTACCCCTCAGAATGACGGTGAAGTCGTTCGACTCACTATTCCCCCGATGACCGAAGAAAGAAGAGTAAGTCTTGTCAAACAGGCCAAATCTCTTTCTGAAGATGCTAAAATAAGTGTGCGAAATGTGAGAAGAGATAGTATGGAACAGATCAAAAAACTTGTCAAAGACGGATTTCCTGAAGACATGGGTAAGAAAAAAGAGGATGAGATTCAAAAGTTAACCGACAGCTATACTGAACAATCGGGGAGGCTAGCCGATAGTAAGGAGAAGGAAATCATGATTATATAGTAGTCTTAAGTTAGAAATTAGAAGTCAGAAGTCAGAAGTCAGAAGTCAGAAGTCAGAAGTCAGAAGTCAGAAGTCAGAGGTCAGAGGTCAGAGATCAGAGGTCTGTTTACGTGTAATTTTTTGTTTCCAAAATTAAAGAAATAACTTGATAAGGTAAAATGTGATATGTAAAATGTCGATTAGCACAATATCCCCTTCTGCAAGAGGGTGAACGACGAAGAAAAGGTGCAAAAGCGACCTTTTCAAGGAAGTGAAACGGAACGAAGGCACGAAGAATGAGAGCCAAAGTGAAGTCAGAACATTTGATAGGCACGATCAAATGCTTCTGTGATGCCAAGGGGGAGTCTTTGATTTGTCAATTTCTATTTTTTGCAAATTATTGATTAACAATGTTTTACGATGAGTTGTATAGAAGCTTACATGTAATACTTTGCATCCAAAATCTTGGTTTTGAATTGGCAAGTTGGAATTTGACACAATTTATTATTAGCAAAATAAATTTTTAGGACACCAGAACTTAGTTTTACCTGCGCTCAACGTTTTTTAACGGATGATGTGCAATAATATTGCTTATACTATGTTCGTAAGGTTCAGGTCTTTAAATCAATGTAGTTCATATACTTATTTTAATTTCTTTAATACTTTCATTTGCTAGGATCTGCCATCGAAGTTTTATTCTGACTTCTAATTTCTAATTTCTACCTTAGATTTAGTAATAAAGATATCCTTATAGTTTATCACAATGTCGAAACTTCAGTTAGTTAATTAACACCACGAAATCATCCCTGAAATCTATGAAAGCCAACTTCGAAAGATCATTGCTTAAAGGGGTTCATGAAATACCTTTTGAAAACATTGCCGGGCTGGAAGAGCAGGTCTTCAATCAATTGTCTGTTATAGAAAAGTTTTTGATAGGAGACACCTTATTGACTTATTCAATGTCACCTGACAAATATCCCAATGAGATTGAAACTTCACCGCAAGAGGATTTTCCTTTTGGTTCGCCAAGCATTTCCAAGCATTTTAAACAGCTGAAAAAAAGTTCGGTTTCTTACGTTGTACATTTCCTTATTGCTGAGCATATAAAATATCGAAGATTGTTGCACCCATCAATGATCATACAAGTGTTAATGAATAAAAATGCTTGGGACGATCAGATGATACTGCTCCCAAAAGTATTGAGAAAGCGCGCCAGGTGGCTATCTTCAATGAAAAAGGATTGGAACTGGTGGAATGATGTTTTAAAACATGAAACTTGGGAAAATAAAAGCAGCGTCCTAAGAAATTTGCACTTAATCGTCATGCGGACATTCAAAATAGAGCAAGCAAATGTGCTGTTGATTGAAAGTTGGGCAACGGAAGCTAACGATACTAAAAAATTATTTGTCCAGATTATTTCAGAAACCTACCAATCTACCGATAACCCAATGTTACTGCAATTATACAATGCTGAAAATTCCAAACTGAAAAGTCAAATCAGACAGTTGATTTTCCTGTTTGAAGAATCAGCAGAATTTATTGCTTTAAAGGAAATGATCAAATCGACTTATGGATTTGTCGACAAGATCAAAACGCTCAATTTTCAGAAAGAAACGGAATTAAAGAGTTTGTTTTTGGACCAAAAGCTAGGTACGATCCCAACGGAAGTTTTTTTTACACATCCATTTGTATTTTTTAGCAATAATGAGAATAGGGATCAATTTCGTGAATATGTAGATTCCCTAAAAAACAAAGCAATTCTCCTCAATGAATTACTAATTAATTATACCTATAAAAGAGATATTAATTCATTGATGACATGCATTGATGCGGAGATGGAATTGGGCGAAGGTTTTATTTTGAATAATTCTATGCTAAAGGTTTTATCAAATTGTGGTCCGGAATTTATCAATGAATTACTTGGAGAAATGCTGTTAAGTTGTAATTCTATATCCCCGTGGAGGTTTTATTATCAATTGATATTATATGGGGAGGTCTCATTAGACAAAAAAAATACTTCAAGCCTGGGCACTTTGACCGGCTTGTATCTGAAGAGCTCAATTTATAATAAATCAGCTATCACCGAGTTTCTTGCCCGTGCTTGTTACTGCATTCATACATCCTATTTGGGCGACTGGACCGCGATTTGTGGAGATCTAACAAGACAGAATCCTGAGTTGAAGAAGTTAAAGGTCATTGACATGATCGAAGAATTAATTACATTTAGGAAACAAATAGAATCTAATATTCTGCATGCAAAATAACATTAATAATATAAGGCCTAGTGCTGAATCCCGCTACAAACAGGAATTGGAAGTGCTCGCCAAACATGATAAATTTGAAAAGCCGGCAGGTTGGAAACTTTCTCCAAGAGCTGTCATTTTCTATCTCACGGGTGGTAAACTCACAGACAAGATTACTATTGAACCTAAATATCTTGGCGACCGAAAATTGCTGGAACTATGCATCGCAACCTTACTTACAGATCGTGGATTGCTGCTAATGGGTCTGCCGGGAACAGCTAAATCATGGCTATCTGAACATTTGTCTGCGGCTATTTCCGGCATCTCTACTTCCATGATCCAGGGCACTGTCGGCATGGATGAGAACCAGTTAAAATACCATTGGAATTACGCAGAACTACTTCAGAACGGGCCCTCAGAAAAGGCATTGGTGAAAAGTCCTGTACTCCGTTCTATGGAGGCCGGTGTCATCTGTCGGATCGAAGAGTTGACAAGGATGCCGACTGAAGTTCAAGATATTCTGATCACAGTACTTTCAGAAAAAATGATGTCAATTCCTGAATTAAACAAGGAAGTATTTGCTCAAAAAGGATTTAATATCATTGCTACTGCCAATGACAGGGATAAAGGAGTTCATGACCTATCGGCGGCATTAAGAAGAAGATTTAACATTGTTTATTTGTCCATGCCGGCTACTTTACAGGAAGAAATAGATATTATACATTTCCGGCTAAGACAGATACAAGAAGACCTTGGATTGGATAAATTTAAAATTCCACTTGAGCAACTTTCTGATCTGGTCACTATTTTCAGAGAATTGCGCAATGGAAGTACAGAAGACAAAAAAAATAAAATAAAATCTCCTGGCAGTTCTCTTTCAACTGCGGAGGTACTTTCTGTCATCCAAACTGGTATTCAACACTCTATTCATTTTGGTGATGGCAAGCTGGGGCCGGAGGATGTGGCTTCCTCAATACATTCTACTATCGTTAAAGATCTCAAACAGGATCAAGGTGCTTGGGAGGAATACCTAGAATCCGTGATCAAGAATCGTAAAGGATGGAAAATGTGGTATGATGCATTTAAGGCGGATGGATCGTTATAAGATGTCTTTAATGTGTGTATAATAAATTGCACAAAGGGAAAAAGAAAAGACTTACCGAACAAAGATTCCTCGCTCCGCCGGAATGACGTTATGTCAAATCAAAGATTCTGTCATTCCGACTGAAGGGAGGAATCTGCCAATTAAAAATCAACTAATATATTCGCATCCAAATTTTTATAAATTATTATTAAAGTATTTAACTTGTTGTGCATTTAGTTATACACACGTTAGTAATCATTTTTTAAGCTTCTTACTTTTTATTACTAATTTAGCCGCTTAATTTTTATACAATATCAAGATGCGTTTATTTACATTTTTCGTTTTTTCTACAATTTTCTTCAATCTCAACGCCCAGGAATTCCAAAAAAATAACATCGAACTGCTTGGTAGATGGACAGTTCCGGCTGACAAAGAAGCAGAATATGGGACTGTTTTTAGTAGTTGCTATGGCTATGAGCAGGGCGGAAGAGAGTATGCCATTATAGGATGTGGTAACGGTACGATATATGTTGATATCACAAAACCTAAAAGTCCTGTTTTCTCAGATTTTGTTCCAAGTAGAGTAAAAAATGCAACGTGGAGGGAATACAAAACTTATAAAAATTATGCATATCAGGTAAGTGATGATGGCGGAGATAATCATTTTGATATTGTGGATCTCTCTTATTTACCTGATAGCGTTCACGTGGTATATTCAGGAAGTAAAGAATATTTTAAGACAGGTCATACTATTTTTATGGACGGGTCGAATATGTACATTGGGCTTCACAATCATACTTCAATGTCAGTATTCAGTCTAAAGGAAGATCCTACTAATCCTAAATTTCTACGTTTTCTAAGTGATGACTATCCGGGCGATGTGCATGATATGTTTGTAAGAAATGACACGGTCTATGCTTCCAAAGGATGGGATGGAGCGCTTCAGATTCTTGAGTTTAAAAACAATAGATTTATAGAAATAGGTAATTTCTCTAACTATCCATTCGTAGGTTATAATCACAGTAGTTGGTTGACTCCGGACGGCAAGACCTTAATTTTTACGGATGAGGTACCTGGTGCGCTGCCTGCCAAATCACTGGATGTAACTGATCCTGCGAATCCGGTTTTGGTGGATACTTTTTATTCGCAGTCTGGAAAAGCAACTCTGCACAATCCATTTGAAGGATTTAATAACACGTTTGTGATGGCAAGCTATGAAGACGGTGTTCAGGTATTTGATTATTCTGATCCTAAGGAGATAAAGTTGAGAGGATTTTTTGATACGCATTGGCAATCAGATGCAGCAGGGTCTACCGGTGGGTATAGCGGTACCTGGAGCGTATACACGCCACTTCCCAGCAAAAATATGATAGCTGTGGATAGACAGAATGGCCTCTTTGTATTGGATGCGACTGCGGCTTATTATCCTGAAGTCTCAAAAAGTAAAGATTTAAAAGATGCTATTAAAATGGTTTCTTTTCCAAATCCTGCTATGGATAATTTCAGATTGCAGCTACCTGAACAAATGGATGGAAGCGCTGAAGTGAAAATTTATAATACTGCAGGAAACTTAGTTTATCAAAATATTTTTGATGTTAATAGGTTAAGAAATCATGCTTTTGCAACAAGAAATTGGGCTAGCGGTATTTATTTTGTTCAATTAAGCAATAAAGGAAAATATTACATTAGCGAACAAGCCATCCGTTAATCTTATACTTTTAAAAAAGAAAAAATGAAACTGTTCAACATAATTATTACGGTAGTATTGGCTTTCAACTTGAATGCTCAAGACTATGATCACGTCAATATAGATCTACTTGGTACCTGGGCTATACCAGCTGATAAGACTCAGGAATTTGGCGATCATTATAGCTCATGCTGGGGATACGCGCAGAATGGCAGAGAGTACGCCATTGTAGGTTGTGCCAATGGCACAGCTTATATAGATGTCACAGATGCAGCAAAGCCTGTCTTTGTTGACTTTGTGACAAGCAAGATTAAAAATGCCATCTGGAGAGAATATAAGACTTATAAAAATTATGCTTATCAGGTTAGTGATGATGGTGGTCCAAATCATTTTGACATCATAGACCTTTCTTACCTTCCTGACAGTGTGCATGTAGCTTATACAGGTAATGATATTTTTAGGATAGCCCATACCATTTTTATTGATGGAACCAGAATGTACAGAGGTGGTAATATGAAAATATATGACCTAAGTAAGGATCCCGTCAAACCTGAATTGTTGTTGGACAATACAATTGGATATGTTCATGATATGTTTGTAAAAAATGATACGGTATATGCTTCTCAGGGGAATAATGGCCTATTTATCTATGAATTTAAAGACAATAAAGAACTGAATCTTATAGGTTCATTTACAAATTATCCTTACGCAGGATATAACCACAGCAGTATTTTAACTCCTGACGGCAAGACATTGATTGTGACTGATGAGGTTCCTGGAAGTCTTCCGGGAAAATCTGTTGATGTAACTGACCTTACAAATCCGATTCTTATAGATACATTCTATACACAGTCAGGCAAGGCAACTTTGCACAACCCATTTCTTGCACCCAATAATACATTTGTGATGGCGAGCTATCTGGATGGCATACAGGTGTATGATTATGCAGATCCAAAAGAGATACATTTGAGAGGATATTTCGACACGCATTGGCAAACTGATTCTACCAATATTGATGGTGGCTATGATGGTGCCTGGAGTGCTTATACAGAACTGCCAAGTCAGAATGTAATCGTCGTGGACATTACAAACGGTCTTTATGTGTTGGATGCATCTAAGGCTTACTATCAGGAAGTTTCTAAAACAAAATCAGTTAATAATTTAAGGATCAATACCTATCCAAATCCATCAGAAAATGGCTTCAATATTGAATTGCCAGCCTCTATCTCCGGTAGAGTAGAAGTCAAGATCTTTAGTACAAATGGATCTGTAGTATATCAAAACATCATGGATGCTGCTGTCATAAGATCACAACAGTTCACAACTTCTTCTTGGGCCAAAGGTGCTTATCTGGTGCAATTAAAGCAAAAAGATAAGGTATATCAAAGTGAGCAGGTCATAAAATAATACCTCTGTCTTAATGACATAATTTGCCATTGACTTTAGTCAACGGACTTGTGTATAACTAAATCTAGGGCTTTAGTCCCCTTGATTCTAATCACAAAACGCTCTGCAGAAAATTCATGAAATCAGCCCATGATCTTTTGTCTGCATTGAAGTTGTAAGCGGCTCCTCTTGAATTGTCATCGCCAGCAGTTTTTTCTGTAAAGGCATGTACAGCATTGGCATAATAATTCATTTGCCAATCTGCTTTCCCCTTGCGCATCTCATCCTGAAAAAGGGAGATTTCTTCTTTACTTACATATGGATCATCTGCTCCGTGGCAGATCAATAATCTTGGGAAAATGTTTGTCACAACTCTATTTGAATCTCTGCCAAGACCTCCATGGAAAGAGACTATACCTTTTACTGGCATATTGATTCTAGCAGCCTCAACAGCACCGGTTCCACCAAAACAATATCCAATGATGACGATTTTATCTTTAGAAGCACCTGATTTGATTAGTTCGTCCAATGCAAGTTGGATGCGATGTTGATATTCTGTAATATTTTTCTTGTAATAACTGGAGAGTGCACCCGCCTCTTTAGCGTCTTTTGGATAGTTTCCCTCGCCATATATATCTGCAACGAAAGTATGGTAACCCATTTCGGATAACTTTGTGGCCACTTCCTTTTCATGGTCTTGAATACCTTTCCATGCTGGAAGGATCAATATTCCTGCCTTATTTGTTTTTTCTTTTTTGGGCGTGCCATGCAGGCCGGTCAGTTTTTGATCCTTGTCGGAATAGTTTACTGGAGTGAGTTGAGCGTAAGTATTCAGACTCATCATTGCTAAAAGCATTATTATAAGAAATGGTTTCATTCTATTTTATTTAGATATCTTGAACGTGTTGAACTGGGAAAAGGTTTTAGGGAAAGCTCCTACTCAAAAGAAATAATTGAAATACATATCAGAACGCCATGACAATAGTCAGATCCCTCTTTGCATCTCAAAAAAATGCCGGATCAAAGTATATTCTAGAACCTTAACAGAATAATTGGGCGTTTAATCAATCCAAAACTTTGTATATCTCTGCGATAAAAAATTTCCTTTCAGAAGCGCACAAAAAAAAGAGCCACTTCTGCGACTCCAATGTCATTAAGTTAAGCAATTGAAATTAATAATCTATTACTGACAATATTTCGGTGCGCTGCACCTGATAGGCTAGCAATTTTATTTCTATAAATATCCCCGTGCGCTGCACCTTTGCTTTTCTTCCAGGTGCAGCGCGCCACAATATTTCTAGAATTGGTATTAAGGCTGCTCCAAGGTGCAGCGCACCGAGATATTTTGAATTAACATATGGCCTTTACTTAATGACTCAAGTTTCGGTAGTTAAGAAACAAAGGTAGATGGCTGATGTTAGATGTTAGATGGAGTTTAGTCAATTGATTCATATTTTTTCTTTAATAGGTTTAATAGAAAAAATATTCATTTGATTGATGAAGGGACATCTAAAATCTACCTTCTAACATCTAACATTTTATTAAAATTTAAAATTCTTCTTCAAAAAAGTAGATTTGACTACCGAAACTTAAGTTAATGACATTGACCGCGACTCTTCTATTTCAACATTCTTTTTCTCAGAACTTCATTCCGACCGATACGCTGAACATCGTAGGTTTGCTGCCAGCTTGCTGAGCATATAGATCAGTAAGTCCCCATTCGTAGTTGGCATCAAGAGAAAATATCAACACATCGATACCGGCTCCGACATTTGCACCATAATTCCAGGTATTAAAATCCGCTTTTGCGAGATCACCTTTTTCTTTTACATTAAGCAGTTTGTTTGCTGTACCTCCGCCATGGATTCGCAGCTTGATCAACCAGGTATCGATGAGTTTAAAACCGACATTCGCAGGTATCTTCATGAAGGAAGCCTTACCTGTTTTGATATCTTTTACATCTTCCAGCGAGTTAATAGTTGCACCTGTATTGACATAATAAATACCGGGCTGGAAGTAAAATCGTTTTCCCAGTCTGACATCCACACCTGCCTGCCATCCTTTATCAGCAGTGGATCGATCGATACCATCCGGACGGTCTCCAACCCACATATAGTTGATACCCACCTTTGGAGAAACGGTAAATTGTGCGTGTGAGATAAAGGGAATGCTCAATAGGCAACAAAAAACAATTAATCTGTTCATGATCTTAATTTTAATAGGTTAATTACATTCAATGAGGCGATTTCTTTACGGACACGTTCCGTTTGAAATGCGCTTTATTCTTTTTTAAATCGTTTTAATTCATTTAATTATTTTTGCAACCAACCGAAAAATGTGTTATTTAAGTTTAATTTAAGATTTAACCCTATTATTCCGTAATTCTGAATGGCAAATGTTAAGAAAAAACACCAAGAAATAATTGCAGCATCAGCTGTGAGCAATGTATCTGTTGGAGAAAATAAATTGGCAGGATTGTTACCTAACTCATGGCTGGTATTTCTCATTGGTTTTATAGCCATAGCTTACTATGCAAATAGTATAGGCGGCACATACGTATTGGATGATGCTATCGTCATATCAGAAAATCAGTTTACACAGCAAGGAGTAGCAGGCTGGCCCGGTATATTTGGCAATGACACCTTCTTTGGATTTTTTAAGGAAAGCGGAAAGGATCATTTAGTAGCAGGTGGTCGATACAGGCCATTATCGTTGGCTATGTTTGCATTAGAAGGTCAAATCTTTGGCTTTAAACCTATCATCTTCCATATATTCAATTTACTATATTTTGCACTCACATGCATGTTGTTATTTGTTTTACTTAGAAAGATACTTTCCCATAAACTAGAACACAATTCTGCGCAGTTGATTGCTTTTTTCGCCGCGCTCATCTTTACAGTTCATCCCATTCATACGGAAGTGGTAGCTAACATCAAGGGAAGAGACGAGTTGTTATGTTGTCTATTTGGACTGGCAGGCACTTATTTTCTTTGGAAAGGGGCGATGGTAAATAAATTACTTCCTACCCTGGTTGCTGCTCTTTTTATGTTTTTGTCCATGCTTTCCAAAGAAAATGGCATTGTATTTATTGCCCTGGCTCCCTTAGCTATCTGGTTTTTTTCTGATAAATCCGCAGGCAGAATTGTGATATCCTCGATTCCACTGATAGCTATTGCTGCTGTATATTTATTAATCAGACATAGTGTCCTTGGTTCTCCACCCAATAATGGCCCCATAGTCGAGTTAATGAATAACCCATTTTTAGCCTGGACTGGAAATGGATATCTTCCTATCGATCTAAGTCAGAAATTGGCAACAATCTCGGTGACCATGGTCAGGTATCTTTGGCTGTCCATCATTCCGTACCCACTTACCAGCGATTATTATCCAAAACAAATTGCCATTACCACTTGGTCAGACTTTATGGCCATACTTGGCGTACTCATATATGGGGCGATGATCGTGTGGTCAATAATCAGACTTAGAAAAAAAGAAATAGCAGTTTTTGGTTTACTATTCTATTTGATCGCATTATTCCCTATGTCCAATGTATTATTTCCCGTAGGAACATTGATGTCAGAGCGTTTCCTATTCATTCCAAGTATCGGTATCAGTTTGATAATAGCTTGGTTATTATGTAAATATGTTGTTAAAAATAAGCCAACATCTAAATTAAACATTGGATTAATAGCGATTATACTAATTTTGGGCTTGAAGACGATTGCAAGAAATACAGCATGGAAGGATAATTTTACGCTTTTCACGACAGATGTTCTGGTATCTACTAATAGTGCCAAAATGCAGAACAGTGCCGGAGGTATACTTGTAGATAGTGCTTCAAGGGCAGAAGATGCTGTCATTAAATCACAATTACTCGACGAAGCACAAGCTCACTTATTGAAGGCCATAGAGTTACATCCTTCTTATAGCAACGCGTATTTATTACTTGGAAATGCTTTTGCTTATAAGAATGATTTTGTCAATGCAGCAGGTAATTATGAACTTGCTTTGAAGTATAATTCCGGCTTTAAGGACGCCAACAATAACCTCGCTATTGCTTACAGAGAGATCGGTAAAGCGGCAGGAGAAAAGGAAGGGAATCTAGCCAAAGCACTTGAATACCTCAGAAAATCGTTAACTTTAAACCCTAAAGATCCCGAAACGAATAGATTGACAGGTGTCGCCATAGGTATGTCAGGTGCGCCTAATGATGCCTTGGCATACTTCATAGCTGCACACGAAGCAGATAAAGAGAATGCGTTCTATATGTTTGACCTTGGAAGTGCATATGCAAATATTGGCAATGCCGAAAAGGCTAAATTTTATCATGAAGAAGCGATCAGGAAGGATCCTACTTTACAGAAAAGACTTATTAAGTGAAAGGAAGACAACAGTTTTATAAGATTATAGCCTTAGGCACTATTTTACTCGCTAGCGTTGTAGTAACCGGCCTTTCAAAATCGGGTGTTCCCGTCATAAAGTTGCCGCTTCAAACTCAAACTCAATGGGCAGACTCAGTCCTACAAAAAATGACCATGGATGAAAAGATTGGTCAACTTTTTATGGTTAGAGCCAATTCAGACAAGGGTGCAGACCATACACGTTATATTAAGAATCTGATTACGACTTATAAGATCGGAGGATTGTGTTTCTTTCAGGGTACTGCAGAAAAACAAATCGAGCTGATCAATGAATACCAAAAACTTGCTTCTCCCGTGCCACTTATGATCTCTATGGATGCCGAATGGGGTCCTGCCATGAGGTTTAAAACGGGCGTCGTTAATTTCCCGAAGCAGATGACTATGGGCGCCATACAGGATAATAGGATCATTTATCAGTTTGGCAAGGAAGTAGCGAGGGAATTGACTAGAATAGGAGTACACATCAACTTTGCTCCTGATGTCGATGTAAATAATAATGTCAATAATCCTGTGATCGCTACAAGATCATTTAGTGAAAATAAATATGTAGTAAGCCAGAAGGCATACATGTACATGTTGGGGATGCAGTCATCGGGTGTAATGGCTTGTGCTAAACATTTTCCAGGTCATGGAGATACCAATGTAGATTCACATTATGATGTTCCTGTCCTGCCATTTGATCGAAAAAGACTGGAAGAACTGGAAATGTATCCGTTCAAAGTTATGATCAATCAGGGAGTACAAAGTGTGATGATCGGCCACCTTGTGGTCCCGGCACTTGATAGCACCAGAAATGTACCTGCTTCCCTCTCAAAACCAATAATCACAGGTTGGCTAAAGGAAAGATTGGGGTTTGAAGGGCTTGTATTTACAGATGCTTTAGATATGAAAGGTGTCACCAAGAACTTTGGAAGCGGACAAATTGAAGTAAAAGCCCTCCTAGCAGGTGTAGATGTACTTTTGCTACCTGAAAATGTAGAGGTAGCAGTAAAGGCCATCAAAGCAGCTCTTAAAAGTGGCGCCCTTACCGAAGAAAGAATTAACGAAAGTGTGAAAAAAATTCTTGAAGCTAAATATAGATTCGGACTTACATCTCCCGTTAATATTTCAAACAAAAATATTGCATCAGATCTTTATACAGGCGAAGCGAGAACGCTCAAGCAAAAAATGATAGAACAAGCCATCACCATGGTCAAGAACAATGACCAATTAGTTCCGGTGGCAAATATCGAAAAGAAAATAGCTACCCTTAGCATAGGTAGCGATGGCAAGGCTCCCTTTCAAACTCAAGTCGATGCTTATTGTAAAGCAAAGCATTTCAATTACTCCACAGCCGGAAATCCTGAAGAACAGAAAAACCTGCTTTCTGACCTTGACGCTATGGATCTGGTTATAGTGGGTGTGACAGCTTTGAACAATTCAAATAAGGACAATTTTAAATTGGCCAAGGGTGCTGCTGAGTTTGTTGCGAAGCTAAGCGACTTGACCAAGGTCATACTCATTGTTTATGGTAATCCTTATAGTCTTAGCAATTTTATAAAACCAAATTCAGTCTTATGTGCATACAATGACGATGCGCTCTCACAATCTTTGGGCATTCAAGCAGTCTTTGGAGGATTGCCTATCTTGGGCAAATTGCCTGTAACAGCCTTGCCCTATCCTTTTGAAAGTGGTATTAATATCACCACAACGACCAGGATCAGTTTTGGTGAACCGGAAAGTGTAGGTATGGATTCAGAGACACTCAACCGTCTGGATGAATTGGCAAATGATCTGATCAAAAAGCAGGCTTCACCAGGATGCGAACTACTGGTGATGAAAGATGGAAAAGTAGTATACAGCAAGCAATTTGGTAAATATACGTATTCAAACAAATCTCAGGCCGTCAATGAAAGCACCCTATATGATCTTGCTTCTGTGACGAAAGTGGCAGCTACTACCATGGGCATTATGAAGCTATATGAAAACAGGAAGCTAGATGTTTATAAATACCTAGGGACTTATTTACCGGAATTAAGAGGTTCCAATAAGGAATTTATGGCGATACGGGATGTCATGGCTCATCGGGCAGGTTTATTTCCCTGGATACCTTTTTATAAAGAGACACTAGTCAATGATGGCAATAGAACTCGTCCATCTTCTTATTTCTACAATAGTAAGAAAAGTGATGTTTTCAATATTAAAGTAGCAAGCAGAATGTATATGCGCGGCGACTATGTCAATAGTATTTGGGATCAGATCATCACCGGACAAAATCTTCAAAGTACTGATTACAGATATAGTGACCTTGGGTTTATAATGTTGAGAAAGGTAGTCGAAGAAGTTTCAGGAATGCCTATGAATAAGTTTCTTGATGATACATATTACCGTCCAATGGGCCTTTATACAATGACTTTTAAGCCCTTGGAAAAATTCCCATTGAGTCAGATAGCACCAACAGAAGATGACAGATATTTCCGACAGCAAGTCCTTCAGGGAGATGTACATGACATGGCCGCTGCTATGTTAGGTGGTGTATCCGGTCATGCAGGACTTTTCAGTAATTCTATTCATTTGGCCACCTTGATGCAGATGCTAATCAATGGTGGCACATATGGAGGGCTTAATTACCTTAAACCTGAAACTATCAAAGTATTCACTACAAGGCATCCCGGAGGGACAAGACGAGGACTCGGCTTTGATATGCCACAGACAGATTGGAGTCTGACTCAGAATGTTACTGCCAAGGCTTCCCGGGAGACGTTCGGCCATATCGGATTCACTGGAACTGCCGTATGGGCCGACCCACAAGAAAAACTCGTATTTGTATTCCTTTCCAACAGAACGTATCCTACGATGGACAATAATCTCCTTGAAAGAAGAAATTATCGCATGAAAGCACATGCTATAGCTTATGATGCCATCAATAAATATGATCATTCCGGCGACTTAAATGCTTCCTTATGAAAATGATGCTTTTCATTCTTTTGTATGGTATGGGTAATTATTTTGCTGAGGACAATGCTGTGAGGCATCCATTCCACGTCAGTAATACAGAGATCAATTATAACGCTGTTGACAAAAACCTTGAAATAAGTTGTAAGATATTTACCGACGATTTTGAATCGGCATTGGAGAAAACGTATAAGCAAAAGGCGGACTTCTCTAATAAATCTATGGAATCCCAGATGGAAAAACTGGTCAAACAATATATGAAAGATCATCTAGCAATACACGTGGACAAAAAACAGATGCTGCTAACTTATATTGGATACGAAGTAGATCGGGAAGCAGTCAACATTTATCTTGAATCACCTTATCTTAATTTGCCGAAGACTGTAATCGTCCAGAATACGCTTAACTATGAGGTGTACGATGACCAAATAAGCATTATTCATGTTATTGTAGATGGTAAACGAAATACCAAGAAAATTACTTTTCCTGCCAGGTTAGAAACTTTCAATTTTTAAAAAATAGTTAAAACCACCGATCTTCGACGTTAATAATCAAACATTCAGCTAAAAATGATGTTTTGAAGTATCTAAAGCAAATTATCTCCATTCAATTTACCTACTTTTATTACTATATTTTCGTTCTAAATTAGACTATAAAACATTAAAATAATATCTATGAAAAAAGCGCTCATCATATTTACGGTTGTTCTGTCCGGCTTTATTGGCATGGGTGCAGCTGTTTATAATAATGATAAGTTGTTTGAGATCAGTAAAAATATTGAGATCTTTTCCAATCTATTCAAAGAACTCAACACATATTATGTGGATGATATAGACCCTTCAAAACTAATGAAAGTAGGTATAGATGCTATGGTAGAAACATTGGATCCATATACCAATTACTTCAGTGAAACCCAAATTGAAACATGGCGCTATCTCACAGAAGGTAAGTATGAAGGCATTGGAGCTAATGTGCAGACCATTGGTGATGAAATCACTATTATCGAACCATATGAGGGTTGTCCGGCATTTGAAGCAGGGCTTAAAGCCGGAGACGTCATTGTGTCCATAGATGGACAGAGTACAAAAGGAAAAAATTCGAGTGACCTTGGAGTGTTACTAAGAGGAGTTCCCGGGTCAGCAATAACAATAGACGTGCGTAGACCAGGAGTTAAAGAAATTAAATCCTTCAAAATGAACCGTGGTGAGATAAAGATGTCCAATGCTCCTTATTCCGGCATTATCCGCGACCATGTAGGATATGTGTCGTTGACCACTTTTACTCAGGATGCAGGTAAAAACATTGCAGATGCTATTAAAACAATGAAAAAGGAAGATCCACTTTTAAAAGGTGTTATTCTGGATTTAAGAGATAATGGTGGTGGACTTTTGATGGAAGCGATCAACATCGTTAATATTTTTGTGCCGAATGGTGTAGAAGTGGTAAGTACAAGAGGTAAAGTGCGGGATTGGGATAAGACATTTACAACCCAAAGACCTGCCTTGGACGAAACTCTGCCGGTTGTGGTCTTGATCAATAAACATTCAGCGTCTGCATCTGAGATCGTCAGTGGAGCCATTCAAGATCTGGATAGGGGAGTGATCATAGGACAGAGATCATATGGAAAAGGATTAGTGCAGAATACTAAAGACATAGGTTTTAATTCTAAATTGAAATTAACAACGTCTAAGTATTACATTCCCAGTGGACGATGTATTCAGAGTGTCAGTTATAGAAATGGTGAACCGTTGGATGTACCTGACAACGAACGTCATGTCTTTAGGACGAAAGGTGGGAGAAAAGTGCTCGACGGAGGTGGTGTGACGCCTGATATTTTAATAGTTCCGGATTCAGGAGATGCACCTGTCAAGGCGCTACTGGATAATTATGTGGTGTTTAATTATGTTACGAAATATATCCAGACACATCCTACCATTGCCAAGGCGGAAGATTTTAAATTTACTGATTTTGAGGATTTTATGAAATTCGTTGAGTCCAATAATTACCCTTTCGAAACCAATTCAGAAAAAGAACTTAAGGAGTTGGAAGCCGATGCCAAATCAGATGAATTCCTCAAAATACTTCAACCTGATCTGACCGCATTAAAAAACAAGATACTTAAAGAAAAAAAGAATGTCTTAATGAATCACAAGGATCAGATAAATAGATTCATCAGTAAAGATATTGTAACCAGATTTTACAATCAAAAAGGCAAGATTGTCAATAGTATAAATAATGATTCAGAGGTAATTGATGCAGTCAAACTTCTGCAAGATCCTGCTAAATACAATAAAATCCTTAGTAAAAACTAAGCTTATTGATCTTAATAAAAAAGCCTGATTTACACTTCGTAAATCAGGCTTTTTTTTACTTACCGATTTTATTATTGCGCCTTTACAACCTTAGTGTAATAAGTCTTATTATCACGAATGATGCATAAGATATAAGGACCATCGGGGAATCCGGACAGATCAAGATTGATCTTATCTTTATCGATTAGATTTGTTTTGATTGATCTTTTTTCACCTGTCATGTTCATCATCATTACCTTGTCAATATTGCCATCTGTTTTATTATTTTCTATAGTTAGAATTGAATTGGCTGGGTTAGGATATATTTTGAACTCATTGCTTATCAATGCGGCATTTGATGAAGAAACCTGGATGATGATCGACTCAAAGTTTACAATACAGCCACGAGAATCTGTCACTTTGAAATCATATTTACCCGCATTTAATCCTGTGAGATCTCTTGTGGTGGCAAAAGGAATATTATCTTTTTTCCATTCATAAGTAAATGGAGGAGTACCACCGATCACATTAAGTTTAATAGAGCCATCAAAGTTATTGCTTCCGGGAATGATGACGACATTGGATAGTTGGATATAATCAGGTTCTTCAAGAAAGTATTGCTTAGATGCAGTGCATCCCAAAGTATCTCTTACCACGACCGTGTAGTTGCCTGCAGGAATATTGGTGATACAATCAGTGTGCTGACCATTGGACCAATCAATAGTGACAGGACCGAAATTATTAAAATAGTCCACACACAATTGGCCGGAATTACTTCCTTTGCACTGGGGTTCTAAAGGGTCTGTAATGTTGGCTGATATCTGACAATCAAATTGATCAACATTGAATTGAACAATTACCTCACACCCTTTCGAGTCTTTTACACTAATAGTATGAGGTCCCGATGGAATGCCTGATATAGTGATGTCACCGCCACTGGTATAATCTGTGCCATTATATGTAGCCTTATAAGGAGGAGTACCACCACCCGGTTCTAAAATAATCGTAGCTGTAGGATTGTCAGGCCCTGAAGGTTGAGTAATCTGGAATTGGACATCCACAGGATCCGGTGCTTTAATGCTGCCATTAATCGATATCATACAATTTGCATTATCAATGATGGTCACTGAATAAGTTCCTGTTCCTAAGCTGTCGAGAATAACATCATGTGTATCATCTGACCAAATATAGTAATATGGTTCTGCTCCGGGGATCTCTATTATAGGAAATAGTGCGCCATCTTTCATATTAAAACAACTCGGGTTGATAGCTAATAAGGAAGCAGAAAAAGCACAATTGCTAGGTACTACATTTATAGAGTCATTCGCACTGCAGCCGTTGTGATCAGTGACAGTTACGAAATACTCACCTGCTACAAGGTCTTCATCTGAATCAGTGGTAGATCCAGTACTCCAGATATATGTATATGGAGGCGTGCCTCCGATAGCTACAACACTTACTGTTCCGTCAGCGCCTCCAAGAACTTCTGGGGTAGAGTTTAGGGTAATGATTAGCTTATCAGGCTCAGTAACATTCACAGTTGTTGACTCAACGCAATTTTTTAAGTCAGTGACAAAAACAGTATATACACCAGCTTCAAGATCTGTTACTTGTGCACCTGTAGCGCCATTAGACCAATTATATTGAAATACACCGGCTCCACCTGTTGCAAATGCCAATGCCTGGCCATTGTTGCCTCCAAAGCATGTCACAGGGAAGGTGGATGTGAATATATTTATTTCATTCCCCTCCGTTATCGTCACACCTCCAGTTACAGTGCACCCATGGGCATCGGTCACTGTTACTGTATAAGCACCTGCTTCTATATTGAAAAGATTGGAGTTTGGACTATTATTATTCCAAAGGTATTCATAGCCTGGTGTTCCGCCACCTACAGTGGTGAAGACCATACCTGTACTTTGCCCATAGCATGTGATATCACTACCTGTCACTGTTAGTGTGAGGGTATTAGGTTGAGGAATAAATACAGCAGCCTGCCCGATACATCCTACAGCATCAGTCACGGTGACGAGATAAGCACCGGATTTAACATTAACGAGCGTATCCCCTGTCTGACCATTGGACCAATGATAAGTATAGGGAGCCTCACCACCGACTACCACTGAAGAGGCAGATCCATCGCTAAGGCCGTTGCAACTCACCGTATCGATTAGTGTGAGGGTTACGATCGGTATACCTACAGCCAAAATGGTTGTATCTCCTGAAAAAGTGCATCCATTGGCATCAATAACTTTGTATTGATAGTTTGCAGGTTGATATATGTTGACAGTTTGTTCTGTTTGAATAATATTATATGGAAATGTCCACTCATAACTATATGGAAGAACTCCTCCGACCATATCCTGAGTAGCTGTTAATTGCTGCGTATTACAATCAAGAATGGAATCCGATAATATCACCTTGCCATACAAAAGTGGTGGATCTAACAATTCAACACCTCCAGTGACAACAGTTCCCTCAAAATCAGTAACTGTGACTACATAAGAACCAGCATTTAAGTTTTTGATTGTATCTGTAGTCTGACCATTATTCCAGATGATAATATAAGGAGGAACTCCACCGGTTATAGTAGCAAAAGCAGTGCCGTCTTCTCCCCCATAACAATTAGTGTTGGTGTGTCCTGCGACAACTACTAAATCTTCTGCCTTAGCTTTTTGGCTAGGCTTCATATTTTCTGCCTGGATAGAAAAAGCTAAAAAACAAACAAAAAAAGTTAGGATCGATTGGTTGTTAACTCTCAAGGATGTGTAGATTTCCTTCATAAGAAATTTTATTTAGTTGATTTTTTTTTTGAACTATGCTTTATAATATTTTCACAATTAATTGAATATCAATAGAAAGTAATTTTCTAAGAGCTTCAAAATAAGGTGTTTTTAATTGTTGCAATAATTCTTTTCATAATATATGCAATATCTGTACCACATTTATTTACACATTACGAAAAATAGTGTTATTTGCCTAAATAATCAAAAAAAATGAGTTAATTTGATAAAAATTTATTTCAGAAATTTAATACTTCACCAAACGAAAAAAGGGAATTTCGGTCTTTACCGAAGTTCCCTTTTAAAATTTATTAAGCATCACCCTTTCCGTATTTGCCTCGAGTATATTCGAGCATCAAAAGTCAAGTTTTAACTAATTACTTTTGATAATGTAAAGTTGAAGTTTAATTTGATCCTAACCTTCATGGGATACAACCAAAATAATTTTTGGTAGTTTTACTGTATATCTTATTGCTTATTGACTGAAGTTTGTGAACAAATAGATTTCTAAAAATCTATTGATATCTCTTAATCAGTAGTCAGTAGTCAGTAGTCAGTAGTCAGTAGTCAGTAGTCAGTAGTCAGTAGTCAAAAAGTCCAACATTGCAAATAGAGTTCCTTCTCTGAGATAAGTATAACATATTATAGTCCTTATTTTGAAAAGCCTGGGAATGTTCAAAAAAGTGTGTCATGTTATAAAAATAGTTTTAAAATTCTATAGTCACGGTTTTCAATATTTTAATTCCTAAAAAGCGGAAAATAACCAATTCGATTTTCAAGCTTTTTCAAGGTGTTAAAATTGTTGAAAACGAGTTCTGTGTTTTATTCCAGTTCATGCTCACTAAAACGTTTCCCAAAATGTTGGTTCAAATCCTTTGATATATTTAACCACCCTAATACCTTTTTATTCCAGCTCTTACTTCCGTACATCAATATTAGATATAGTTGCTTAATTAGCGCCTTGTCGTTTACCCAGGAACCTTTGGTCTTTGTTACTTTCCTGATCTGTCGATGTAATGCTTCTACTGAGTTCGTTGTATAAATCATTTTACGGATACCGCTTCCATAATCCATAAATGCCATTAACTCTGTCCAGTTTGCTTCCCATTGTTTTGCAATTTCCGGATACTTGGCATTCCAAGTTTCTTTAAATGCTTCCAGCGCCATTTCCGCTCCTGATCTATCCACTGCTGAATAGATTTTTCTAAGATCAGAACATACCGATTTTATATATTGGTAGGAAACATATTTGGTGCTGCTTCTGACCATATGGACTATACATCTCTGTACGATCGCTTTTGGAAACACTTGCTCTATACTTTCAGAAAAGCCCTTCAGTCCATCAACACAACAGAACAGCACATCTTCAATGCCCCGCCTTTTCAGATCTTCAAGCACTCTGCCCCATTCATGAGCCCCTTCAGATTCCTTGATATATATACCTAGTATATCTCGTTCACCATTGGCATCTATGCTGTATATTGAATACAATACCTTTCTTGTAGATTTACCGCCTTCCCGGCTTGTAAAATACATGCCATCCAAAAACAAAACGCAGTATAATGACAATAATGGTCGCTGCTGCCAATTCACTACCTCGCCCCACACCTGTTCTGTTACCTCGCTAATAGATGATTCGCTATAGTCAACACCATATATTTCCCGTATTTGTCTTTTAATATCCGAGTAACTATTACCATGTGCATACATCATTAGAATGTGCTTATCTAGTCCTCCGCCCAATTGTCTGGACCATTTGCCAACAATTTGAGGTTCAAACTCTCCTGTCCTTTCACGTGGTGGGCTGATGTGCACTTCTCCTAGATCTGTATCAATTTTTTTGTGTGTAACCATTACGACGATTGGGACGACCAACTTTTTTATCCTCCTTAATATGCGCTGTAACTTCACCTTCCAATGCAGCATTTATAAAGCGCTGCATCAATTTTGTGAATATACCATCTTCTCCAATCAGACCCTTGCCTTCATACAATCCATTGATCGCCTCTTTTCAAATGATGCGTAATCGAATGGCTCTACTTTTTTCGATTGTTTGTTAACTTCCTTTTTCATTTACAAATATGTCATTTTGTTGACACACTTTTCTGAACAGTCTCAAAAGCCTACATCGTTTCCACAACAGAGCCATCAGCCATCAGCTATGAGCATTAGTGCTTAAGCTTAAGTCTGGATTTTACATTAATAGTTGCTTCCCTCTTCGCCCCATTTTCAATTCTCCATTTTCAATTTTATCTCTTAATAATCTAAACAAATTTCGTTTTCAAAACAAAGCCATCAACAATAAATATATAAGAACTATTTATTTGGACTCATAATTAGTGAGAAAAATCATATTAAATTATGATTGAAATCATGTATGAGAAAAGAATCAGAAATAGCGGAACTAATACCTGCTAATACTATTGATATAGTATAGTATTGTTTATAGTTAGTGTGATTAGTTATGTATCAAGAATAACTTAAATTTATTTTTATTGAGAATTAAGTAATGATATTCTAGATAGAAATTATAACTATTAAAATTAAATATAGGAATACGCGATAGTGAAAAATTATTAAAAAAATTATTAACAAAATCAATAAACTATGAGATCTTTCTTAATTGTATCATTATTTGCATCAATGCTGATGCTTACTTCTTGTACACCGGATGACGACCAAGATATTAAACCACCTGCAGGGACTGAAGAGCAATTTATGGTTCTACAACTCAGTGATAACAACAAACTAGAAATGGGGGCACAACTCTCACTTTTGAAGGTTAAAAATGGAGAGCCTACATATAAGACACTTAACGGCCTTTATCCAGTTACTAATCTTAGAAGTAATGTAGAGATTAATAACAATGTGGCTATTATCGGACTGCATACTGACTTTAATGTGCCAGGAACAAACCGTCAAACCAATGGAGCCTGGTTTAATATCGCTGATGGTGCTTACGAAAACCTTCCTCTATTACCCGCAGGGCAGGGCCGTTATTCGTATTTCTTGGCGGGTACAGAGAAAGTGAGTAAGAGTGGTCATGTGTTTTACCTTTCAGCCAGCAACGTTGCAGATTATCATGATCAGTATAGAGCAAGCCTGGTACGCTATAATCCTAAAACAAGAAAATTAGATACGGCATTGGATCCTGCTTCGTTTGCCGTTAATCAGCCAGAAAAAGGTTGGGATACTGAAACTGGACAGTTTACCAAAGTCTTTTACCCATCAAGCGATGGCCGCTATGTGTATGGCGCTATAGAAACATTTGGCGTTAATGGCGGCTCTATCCATTGGGATTATAAAATACTTTTTAAATACGATTTTGACCTAAATGTGTATACTCGATTGGGAGGAACTGAAGACAATAATGTTTTTGTATTAGGTATAACCTCAGATGGTAATTCACTATTTTATCAAAATGCTCCGGATCGAAAGGTTGTGAATGTAAACAGTAATACAATTAATAAATTAACCATTAGTGGGGGGCAGGGATATGCCAATACTTCAAGGTGGAATAGCTTTAGTTACTGTTCAGGCGAGACTAATAATACGATTGGAATCTACAATATAGTCTCTGATGTGAAACAAATATTAAAAACATCCTCCTATCCTGAATATGCCCAGTTTAGTGCTGATGGTAAGAAAATATACTTTATGATAGAATCTAGTAAAGGGAAGTACCTATGCAGAACAAGCGATTTAACTTCAGGTACTGTAATTGATACACTATGTACTCTATCATCTAATGTAAATGAGTTTATGGTGATCAAATAGTACTTGAGGGTATTATTGTCTAGACCAAATCAAGTTAGCGCCTTTGGGTTTATTTAACCTAGAGGCGCTGCTATTTTCTATACATCTCTCTATAATGATATTCTCTGAATTAGACATGAATGAATTATCAGATTGGATAAAAACTGAATAGATTTTTGGATTATTTACCTATTTCTCGGTACTAAGCCATAAAGTGTGTAAGTTATAAAAATGAATAAATTTATAACGAAAAACAAAAAATCAAATGGATTCAAAAGATTTTATCAGTGATGAGATTTTAAAGCAATTTAAGACAGGAGATGAATTGATGAGTTTTCTAACATCGATTCAAAAACGAGGGATAGAAAAGATACTAGAGGGCGAAATGGATAGCCACCTTGGATATGAAAAGCACGATAAAACCGGTGCACCAAACTCAAGAAATGGGTTTAGTAATAAGAAGATTAAAACTAGTTTTGGAGAGGATAACATTCAGGTACCAAGAGATAGAGATGGTAGTTTTTCACCGATGCTTGTTCCAAAGCGAAAAGGAATGGCTGAAGGTATAGAAAATATCATCATTTCATTGTATTCAAGGGCATGAGTAATAGCGATATAGAAAACCAGATCAGGGATCTATACAATGTAGAAGTATCAACTTCAACGATTTCAAGAATAACAAATGCTATAACAGAGGATATTGTAGCATGGCAAAATAGGCCGCTGGAAGATGTCTATTTGATTGTCTGGTTAGATGGAATTGTATTTAAGGTAAGAGAACAATCCAAGGTAATAAACAAGACGATTTATATAGCGATCGGCCTGAGGCAAGATGGTATAAAGGAAGTGTTGGGTTTGTGGCTAGGGTGGAAAGAGAGCTCCAGCTTTTGGATGAGTGTATTGACAGACATGAAAGCACGTGGTGTAAATGATATACTCATAACAGCTACAGACAATTTAAATGGTTTTACGGAAACGATCAAAACGGTTTTCCCACAATCAAACACTCAAATATGCATTGTCCATCAGATCAGAAATGCATGCAAATTTGTGTCATATAAAGACCGAAAGCCATTTACAGCTGATATGAAGAAAATATATGGAGCGCCAACGAAACAATCAGCAGAGGCAGCATTTAAGGACTTTGCAATGACTTGGGAAGATAAGTATCCGTATTCAGTACAATCATGGAGGACTAACTGGGATGAATTAACGACTTTTTTCAGCTTCCCCTTAGAAATCCGTAAGATTATGTATACAACTAATTTAATAGAGAACCTGAATGGAAAAATCAGAAAATATACAAAAAACAAGCTTTCTTTTCCAACTGATGAATCTGTTATGAAATCAGTTTATCTGGCCATAAGAGAAGCTACAAGGAAATGGTCCATGCCTATTCATAACTGGGGCGTGGTAACCAATCAATTTATTATTATCTTTGGAGAGAGATTAACCAATTTTATGAAAGCTTAGGGGAGCCCAAAAAAACAACTTACACACTTTGTGGGATAGTGTCTATTTCTCAATTTTACTTTATCAACCCTTTAAATGTCTCTTCCTTCTTCGCCCCATTTTCAATTCTCCATTTTCAACTCTCCATTCCTCACTCCTGTCCCAGCCTTTCCTTCAATTCTGTAATTTCGCTTTCCAAGTCCTTGATCAAATCGCGATCGTCACTCCTAAGCTTATTAGTGTCCATGATTCTTAGTTGACTTAAGCGCAATTCTTTGTCTTTGATGCTTTCCTTTAATTCTTCTATGTTCATATGTATATTTATTTAATAATTTATAAAATGAGGTTTTATCGATTCGATTCATTATTCCCCATCCAGAAATTTTTTATTTGTACAACCTCTGGTAGAGGATTCGCTCCATTTATCATGATTGCAGGAAGAGCATTTGCAACTTTTACCTTTCTGATACATTTTGGTCAAGCCACAATTAACACATGAGTATAGTCCATCATGGGGAAATGACTTGTATAATTTTCTTATTGAATCAGGAAGAATACAAAGTCCGGGCTTAATTTCATCTCCTTTATTTTTAAATACACTAACGTCTCCATCTACTTCGAGGATGGCTATTCGGACCTGCCCTAAATGTTCTATTCCTGCCTGTCGCATTTCCATATAAAACTCGTCAAAAGAAATATTTTCGTTTTTAATAACTGAAGAAGTCAGGCGACCATCTTCTATAAAAGTCATTGGTTCGCCTTCTATTAGTTTGCCGACCGCGCGGGACTTTAAAAGAAGATATGTTACAATTCTGTACAATACCACGATTGTCGCAATCGTAGTCAGAGCAGAGAGCACGCCAACTTCTTTATAAAATGCGATATCACCCGCAGCTGATCCAAGTGTTAATATAATAACAATCTCAAAAAGAGATAATTGCCTTACCCCTCTCTTGCCTGTAAGTTTGATACCGATGATGACGGCTATGAATCCTATCAGGCATCTAAGCATTACCTCAAATAGAAAAGTCCAATGTTCCTCTCCCAATAGAAAAGACTGCAATGTATCCATACGCTTTAATTTCGTCTGATATTTTTAACCAAATGCTTTTGTGAATAGTTGCATTTTGCAGAGCATCCTTATATTTCTGCGTATAACAGGGATTAAGTATGCTGCATTTCGTTTATTTAAGTTGCAAATTCTACTGGTTAACTGTAATACCGATTCTGAGAAAAAAGATTTTTAACACAAAGGCAATTTACTTCAAAATTATCAGCAACTATAATTTGATAATTACTACTCACATTTAACGCTGATTTGAGAGATGGGATTATCATTTTTGTTCCAAACAGAACTCCTGCAAAAAATTGCTTTTGACTTAATATTTAAGAAAGGTCAGAGGTAAGAAGTCAGTGTCAGTGTTCAGTAGTCAAACGGGTCGGAAGTCAGTTCATATGTCATGGGGAACTTTCTTTATTAAATTGTACTGTTCATTACTGATTACTGATTACTGATTACTGATTACTGATTATTGATTACCGATTAATGACTACTGACTGCCAACATACTGACCACTGATCACTGACATACTGACCACTTATAACTATTTTCATACTTTCTAACACCTAATTGTATTAATTTTTTTAATATTGCGGTAGAATGCAACTGTTAACTAATAGATCAAAGAAAGTCAGCAATAAAAAAATGACTCTGATGGAAAAGGCTTATTTGCCGGCAATCATCAGTGGAATGGGTATTACGCTCGGTCATTTTTTTAAAAAGCCTGTTACTGTCCAATGGCCGGAGGAACAACGTCCTTTTGCTGCCGTTTACAGAGGACTTCATGTACTTAAGCGCGACGCAGAAGGACGTGAGAATTGCACAGCATGCGGACTTTGTGCTGTAGCGTGCCCTGCAGAAGCTATTACTATGGTAGCGGCAGAAAGAAAAAAGGATGAGCGACATCTATACAGGGAGGAGAAATATGCAGCCACCTATGAGATCAATATGCTGAGATGCATCTTCTGTGGTTTATGCGAAGAAGCTTGTCCTAAAGAAGCTATCTTTTTGACAGATAGATTGGTCGATACAGAATTTGATAGAGATAGTTTCATATATGGTAAAGACAAACTTGTGGAGGACATCAATCATCGAATAGATATAACTGTGCGTCAAAAACATAAAAACCTGGAAAAGTAAGATGAGCGATATCATGTTCTATGTTTTAGGCGTTCTGTCCATTCTTTCAGCCATTGTAGTAGTTGGTTCTAATAGCCCTATCAATAGCGTTTTGGCTCTTATTTTTACAATGTTTTGTCTAGCGGGTGAATATATTATACTTAATGCACAGTTTCTGGCGGTAGTGCATATCATTGTCTATGCAGGAGCCATCATGGTACTTTTTTTATTTGTACTAATGCTGCTCAATCTAAATAAAGATACCGAACCTCAGAAGTCTACAAGATTCAAGATGATTGGAGTAGTCTCTGGAGGATTATTGTTAGTGGTAATGGTAGGAGCGATGAAAGGTGCAGGATTAGTTGCTCAGCCGGGAATAGCAGATGCGAATATAGGACTAACTAAAAACCTTGGAAAAGTATTGTTTACGGATTTTGTTGTACCTTTTGAAATTGCTTCCATCCTTTTCCTCGCAGCAATGGTTGGGGCAGTGATGGTAGGAAAAAAGGATCAAAAAGATAATAACATACACTTATGAACGAAGCGAATGCTATGATACATGGAGTTCCTGTAGATCATTATGTATATCTGAGTCTAATCTTATTTACAATAGGAGTGGTAGGTGTTTTGATACGCCGAAACATGATTGTCGTGTTAATGTGTGTAGAACTTATGTTGAATGCAGTAAACTTGCTTATGGCTGCTTTTTCAACCTACCTAAATGATGCTGCGGGTCAAATTTTTGTGTTTTTTATTATGGTTGTAGCCGCTGCGGAAGCGGCAGTGGGACTTGCGGTCTTGATCATGATATATCGAAATACAAAATCTGTGGATATAAGCAACCTCGATAAACTGAAAGGATAATAAAGCAATGGCAGAAACCATACCATATATAGTTCTACTTCCTCTCATTGGTTTTATTATCAATGGACTTTTAGGAAAAAAAATGCCTAAAAATGTCGTCGGTATTCTCGGTACTTTGATGGTAGTCATTCCATTTTTCCTTTCTGTGTCTTTATTTCTGCAGATCAAAGAAACGGGCCAACCTATACAATATGTATGGTTTAACTGGATCACACTAAATGAAATTACGCTTAATATTGGTTTTTATATAGATCAACTTTCTGTATGGATGATGATGATCATCACCGGAATAGGAAGTATAATACATATTTATTCCATCGGCTACATGCATGATGACGAAGGTTTCTACAAGTTTTTTGCTTATTTGAATCTATTCATTTTCTCTATGTTGACCTTGATAATGGGATCATCATACCTCATTATGTTTTTTGGATGGGAGGGTGTAGGACTTTGTTCTTACCTATTGATAGGATTTTGGTTCAAGAATAAAGAATATGGCTACGCAGCACGCAAGGCATTTGTCATGAACAGGATAGGTGACCTTGGTTTTTTACTGGGTATGTTCTTGATATGGAATCAGTTCAAGTCACTTGACTTCGTACAGATCCTGCCGAATATCAGTATGCTGGACAATTCTACATTGACTGCCATCGCTCTTTTATTATTTATAGGTGCTGTTGGTAAAAGTGCTCAGCTTCCTTTGTTTACCTGGCTGCCTGATGCTATGGCAGGACCAACGCCGGTTTCTGCACTCATACACGCGGCAACGATGGTGACAGCAGGTATATATCTGGTCATCCGATCCAACGCCATCTTCCTAAGCAGTGAAGTAGCGCAGGAAGTTATTTTGGTGGTCGCTTTAGTTACCTCATTAATGGCGGCACTGATTGCTATACAGCAAAATGATATAAAGAAAGTACTCGCCTATTCTACCGTTTCTCAGTTGGGACTTATGTTCGTGGCATTGGGCGTAGGAGCTTATGATACTGCGTTATTTCACTTGACGACACATGCTTTCTTCAAGGCATTGTTATTTCTTGGTGCTGGTAGTGTCATCCATGCCATGAGTGGTGAGCAAGACATCAGAAGTATGGGTGGATTAAGAAAAAAATTACCTTCAACCTATTGGACCTTCCTGATTGGAACGTTGGCTATCATCGGATTCCCTTTGATGTCTGGTTTCTTCTCAAAGGATGAGATTCTTGCCAGGTCATTTGCTTATGCGCCATGGGTATGGGGCATGGTGCTGGTTATCTCTATTCTGACGGCGTTTTATATGTTGCGGTTATTTTATCTTACATTTTTTGGAGATTTCAAAGGCACGCATCATCAGAAAGATCATCTGCATGAGTCTCCGTCAAGCATGACGATTCCATTGTGGATACTAGCTATACTTTCACTTGCAGGAGGTATTTTGAATATACCTGAATTATTCCACGGTAATCATTTCCTTGCGTCCTGGCTTGAACCGGTCATCACTGGAAGAGTGGGCATACACGAGATATCTCATACCACTGAATGGATTTTGATGGGTGTTACAACTGCCATCATACTAGGTATTATCTATTATTCTTACAGAAAATATGCTGTCAACAAGGATATTGCCCCTGCTGACGATAAGATACATGGTCTGAATAAGACCTTTGCAAATAAATTCTATGTAGATGAGATCTATGACACTGTCATTGTGGAACCGGTTCAGTTCGGTTCGCGGGTAGCTCATGACTACATGGAGAAAAGTTTTATAGACAGGATAGTGGAAGGATTTGGCTCAATTGTCAAAGGTCTTGCTAATATGCTGCGTAAGACACAGGATGGCAACCTGGAGATCTACCTGCTGGGTATGGTCATCGGTGCTATTGCTTTATTTTTATATAACTATTGGATGTAAGATCATATGTCATTGTGGCTTGTAATTGTACCGTTTTTATTTAGCATACTTTTCTTTGTATACAAGGGAAGCGGTGCTAAATTACTGGCATTAATAGCCTCTCTGATTTTGATGGGCATCACCGGATATGCTGCTTCGACAATGGCAGGTGACGGAATGATGCAGCATATGGTAGATTATCCATGGATAACAGATCCAATGATCTCCTTCAAACTAGGCATCGATGGCATGAGTATCATTTTATTGATGCTTTCTGCAGTAGTCTTGCCAATAATTATCCTTAGTACTTTTGACAAACCATTTTCTACAGGAACCAATCTTTATGCACTGATCTTTTTGATGATTGGAAGCATGAATGGTGTATTTATGGCGCTGGATGGATTGATATTCTATATCTTCTGGGAAATGGCATTGATTCCGATCTACTTCATCTGTGCGATGTGGGGTGGTCAGAATAGAATCAATATCACGATCAAATTTTTCATATACACCTTCGTGGGTTCACTATTCATGTTGGTTTCTTTGATCTATTTATATCTTAAAACACCTGTTCCGCATAGTTTCAGCATTGATGCTTTGATGTCCGTGGCATTAAGTGGTGGTGAAGCTAGCCTGGTTTTCCTTGGATTATTTCTTGCCTTTGCGGTCAAAATGCCAGTCTTCCCTTTCCATTCATGGCAACCGGATACCTATACGGTTTCACCGGTGGTGGGTTCTATGTTGTTGAGTGGTATAATGCTCAAGATGGGTACATTTGGCGCAGTGCGTTGGATGATGGGATTGGCTCCTGAAGGCATGGTGCAATGGCAGATGACACTAATTGTGTTAGCTGCTATCGGTATCGTCTATGGAGCTGTCATCGCTATCAGGCAAAATGATATCAAACGAGTGGTAGCTTGGAGTTCTATGTCACACGTAGGATTGATCGCGGCAGGATTATTTACGATGTCAGAAGCAGGACTGCAAGGAGGATTTGTACAAATGTTTAACCACGGTATCAATGTCGTCGGTCTATTTTTAGTAGCAGATATCTTAGAGAAAAGATTAAAAACTAGAGATATAACAACGATGGGTGGCATAGCGAGTAAGGCTCCTATATTCGCCTTATTGAGTTTCATCATCGTTTGTGGTGCCATGGCTGTGCCATTGACCAATGGTTTCCCGGGTGAATTATTATTGTTAAAAAGTGTCTTTACTTACAATGCATGGTTGGGTGCTTTTGCCGGATTAACAATTATCTTCTGTGCGGTATATATGCTGCGCATCTTCCAATTGGTGATGTTCGGGGGCACCAAGCCAAGTACAGAACATTTCGAGGAAGTCAACAGCATTGAAGGTGTTTCACTTGGCATCGTTGCATTCTTCGTAGTAATCCTGGGTATTTTCCCTCAGTCTATTCTGGATATGAGTGGAAGCGCTGTTAAGTCGTTTTTGGGCTTTGTGGGGTAGAAAACTTTTTGTAAGAAAACAATACTGAATCCCATCTATCTTTTTACCAATTGCTTCAGCCTTCCCTGATAAGCCTGCAAATAATTTCTCTTCGTAGCGTCATTTAGGTATGAGTTGAATATCATTATTTCAACCAAATGTGATCTTGATACCATGAGTGACATAATATCCTGAAAGACCTTTTCTTTGATCCCCGCCAGCTCTGCTAATTTGGTAAATTGAGAACGGACCTTTCCCTGAACATGATTTTTCGGCATTAATCCATCATCCAATGCAAACTCTTTATCATTTATATGAATTCGACTATTAAGCAAGTCGTATGCGGGACTTAGGCGGTAATCTCCCATCGGAGTTTCAATGATGGAGAAGTTTTTATAGTGGGCATCTCCATTTAAAAAAAGGTAATTGAATATCAGGATTTTTAAAAGTCGCGGAGCTTCCAGTTTGTAAAGTGGCAAGTATTGTTTCATTAGATCAAACAACTCTGAATAATTTCCAAGATACTTATAATGTGTTCCATGAGTTTGAGGTGTTCTACCTGCCAGTGAGGCAAAATCCTCCTGTGCCCATTTTGTTCCATCCTCTTTTACATCGAACCTCTTGGTAATATATGCCGGATCTCCATTTTTAAAAAATATCAATGCACTTTCCGCAGTCTCTATACCAAAAATCTGTCTTGCGATCTGCATGGTCAGATGCTCATTGGCAGGCATCTGATCTGCCTTTTTGCCGGCATTGGGAATCGGTTTTAAAATATAAGTACCATGCTCCTCTTCGTTGATTAATCTTAATTTATTTTTTTCGAGTAGTACGGAAAACTTCTCCTGCACTCCGGACAGGGATAGGTGTTTTTGATTATTTTCAAAAAGTTTATCTGTTTCAGTATTCGATGATGGTGAATCGTAAGGTAAGACGTGATGTACTTTTTTTCCTTTAAACATCCGATTTAAAGCAGTTCTGCTGTAAGTCTGAAATCCTTCAGATAAGGTAGCGGGGCAATATTTTATTTCCGTTAAGTTCATTTAGTTTCCATTTGTATGACCCTTACTGCTCCGATGCTATCGTTCTTAGCAGTCGTCATCAATATGCTAAAGAAATCATGGGGATCAATTCTGTTCAATCTGCATACCACCTCCTTATTAGAACCTTCAGGAAGCATATTGAAAAAAAAGGGGAAAAGAAATTTTGAGTGAAATTCTCGTTCAGACCTGGGTAAAGTAAGGCTAATGCTTGGCCTGTCGTGTGTTATCCATTCGTCATGATAGATAAAGGAAAAAGATCCATCATCATGTTGAATCAATATTCCTGCTTCTTCATTTTTGAATAATACTTTAGCATGTCTCATTTATTGGGATTGACATCTTTGATTTTTAAAGAAATCTGCAGGCCCAATACATCAGCCAACTTTTGGAGGGTATTTAAAGTTGGATTGCCTTTTCCGCTTTCAAATTGTTTTAATGTCCTAAGGCCAACTCCCGATAGTTCTGCAAGACTTTCTTGTGTAACATCAAGTGAATTTCTGCGTTCTTTTATTTTATTTATTAATTCTAAAAAGTGCATTATATAACATTTATTTATACAAATATACTACACTAAACATTAATTAAATTATAAAGAGCATTATATTGCACTATTATCAATAATATGATAAATTTGGTAATTAGACCCAAGTATTAGTGCTGTATATTGCACTTTAATTAGATAATATAGCTGCTATTGAATCCTTAGATTATAGCAAACCATATACTTTTAAGATTGTCTTGCGTTTAATTTGTGAAAAATACCTGTAGAATTATAATACGATCCGCCATATAAATACCATGACAACTCCTTCACATATACAAATGCATTGTAAGTTCGGATCCAAAACACATCTTTATCCTCAACGATTCCGGTATACCACCGCCCTGAATGGCTGAACCCTTCATCCTCCATCTCATACAAGATCCATTTTCTATGACAATGAATGCATTTTCTCATGGTCACTTCTCCATATCTACCTTCAGTAGCATCCATCCCTAGAGCGCAATTGATATAATTCAAATGACTTAAAGGAAGGCGGGCACAGATACAGTTGATTTCTTCAAGAACATTAAAATCAGATAATTCCTTTTCCATATTAACTGGTATTTGCCTTATTGCTCTTTCTCTTAGTTTTATCTGCGTTATTACTTACTGTCCAGGCATTGTAATCCCTAACTTCTTGAACAGAATTTATGCTCTGCGCTCCATTTATAATTTATTATTCCTACAAAGTAGACATATCAATCACAAATCGATACCTTACATCACCTTTCAACATTCTCTCGTATGCCTCATTGATGTTCTTAATATCGATGACTTCCACGTCACTCACTATGTTATGTGCAGCACAATAATCTAACATTTCCTGAGTTTCGGCAATGCCGCCAATCAATGATCCTGAAATACTTTTGCGACCTCCGATCAAATTGAAAGCGATTAGACCTGGACCTGGAGGTGGAGCACCAACCAACACCATATTGCCATCTCTATTTAACAACTGTATATAAGGGTTGTAATCATGGGGTGCTGAAACGGTATTCAGAATAAAATCAAATGAATTTCGAACCGCTTTCATTTGTTCTTCATCAGAAGTCAACACAAAATGATGTGCTCCTAGTCTTTCTGCATCAGAAGCTTTAGCAGCAGTGTGGCTTAGCAAAGTCACATCTGCACCCATAGAAACAGCAAGTTTAACAGCCATATGACCAAGTCCACCCAGTCCTACGATCGCAACTTTTGTACCCTTACCTACTTTCCAATGTCTAAGCGGTGAATATGTGGTGATGCCTGCACAAAGCAAAGGCGCCACAGCCTCTAATGGTAAATTATCTGATATTTGTAAAACAAAATCTTCGCGAACTATGATCATATTGCTATACCCGCCATAGGTCATCCCGCTGCCGTCGCGCTCAGGACTGTTGTATGTTCCGGTCGAACCTTCCTCGCAATACTGTTCCAGCCCATCGAGGCAACTAGCACATGTACTGCAACTATCTACCATGCAACCTACACCAACGATGTCACCTGTTGTATACTTATTAACATCCGAACCTACAGCGATGACTTTACCAACAATCTCGTGACCCGGGACCACTGGATACACAGAATTATACCATTCACCTCGAGCTGTATGTAAATCACTATGGCAAACACCACAATATAGAATCTCAATTTGCACATCAAAAGATGTCAGATCCCTTCTGTCTAAGTTCCAGGGGGCTAAGGGTGAAGTCTCGGATTGCGCTGCGTAAGCTTTAGTTTTTAGCATTTTTGTTTCTTTTATTACAACTTAATAAAATTTCTCCCTAAAAGGTTTTGACTTCTTTTATTATTAAAAATTATTGATTTTAAGGCAATAGCAATATTAAATATTCCCTGAGTAATCCTTTATCCAAATTATTGATTATTAACAAATAATTGTATACATAGTGTACAATCTACGCTAACTTTGCTCCAGAAATTACGTTATAAAGAGTATTCTTTAAACTATTCATTATCAAGGAAGTATTTAGAGTTATTGTCATAGGTATTTTAAATTGATTTTGAGTTTTAAATAATTTCTTAACGATTTCTGAATTCAATATGTAAACGTACAATAACGATTCAGATCTTAAAAAGTGGATTTATTAAAAATTTTATTTTTAATAAATCCAAAATGAAAGTCTATTCGTAAGTCTACTTTTTTGGGATAAAGGACGACGGAATTAATAGAAAATGAAGGTAAGTTTTACAGTGCAAATTAAACTAGAGAAATTTAATCGGGCTAATACAAGCAACAGGATCTAAAAATATTAAAAACTTTCGAATCAAGCACTCCAGTATACAAAGCAAATTTATTAAACACACTCTTTTCATATTTAAACTAAATTTCTAATGAAATCATTTCTTTTACAATCACTCTTTATTCTTTTTACCATATCTTTGGGTTCAACTACTTTGCAAGCGCAATGTGACTGTACTCCAGAGAATACCATATCCGCAGGTAATGGAAACGTCGATATCACCAATGGTCAAACGAAGTGTTTCAAAGCAGGAACATTTACAGGTAATTTCAATCTTTATGCCGGTGGTAAACTTTTCATCTGCGCTGGAGCTAATTTTAAACCAGGCAACATAAATAACTTTGCCGGTGAAATAGTAAATTATGGTACACTTCAACCGAGTCAGTCTTTTTCTTTCTCCACAGGTGCCAAGATTGATAACTTCGGTAGATTTGTTTTAAACAAAAGTCTCAACTTCAATGGTGCGGTCACGATCATCAATGAATGGGAAGGAAGATTTTTCCTGAATGTAGACTTTAACCTGAACCAAGGCTCTACACTTAACAATTATGGTATTGTAATGTCAAAAGGATCAGGACATAATATATCGACAAATAACAATTCTACTATAAATAATTACGGAGTATTGCGTGTTCAGGATGGCAACTTTAACCCTCAAGGCACATTCTTGAATGAAGGTATGGCTTATGCTGGCAAGCAAGTAAATATTAACTCAGGTACCAATGTTATTAATAATTGTAGAATCGTCTTTGCTAAAGGAATGAATCACAATGGTAATAATTTTGAAAATAATGGTTTCGTCTGGTCTGCAGGAGAGGATGGAAACAGTTCTCACATACAGCTTAACGGTGGTTCGAAGATTGTCAATGGCCCGTTGGCCCAGATAAGAGGTGTAAGATTTACCAATGGTGGCACAGTAAATGGTTCCGGCGAATTTTATATGACAGAGCAAACAAAGCAACAAGGTACATTTGTAGGAAGTAACTCAGGGAATCCTATAAGATTTTTTGATGTTTCACAAACTGGTGTAAAGATCATGGATATTGAGTCTCCAGCACCTGGTATAACGATCAGGCCTGAAACAATGACACCACTGGATACTTTAGATTTTGGAAACATATGTACCAATCAAAACTATCGTGATCTCCTTACAATTGGTCAATTGCCACTTCCTATCAAATTGTTATATTTTAACGGTGAGTGCAACGGCTCAGAAATCCAACTTGACTGGTTGACATCTGAGGAAGTGAATATCACAGGTTATAACGTAGAAGGTTCAGTAGATGGTAAAAACTTTGAAGTAGATGGCAAACTTTATGCTAAAGGGACTGATTTCAACTATTCATATACTACGAATAATACAAATTACAAATATTTCAGGCTTGCAGTTCAAGAAAAGGGTTTTGAAAGTTATTCCAATGTAGTCACTGTAAAATGTGATTCTAAAGCATCAATTTCTAACTCTTCGATTTCTCCTAATCCAAATAACGGACGATTTAATTTGCAATTTAATGCAGAAGCATCAGGACCTGTTGAAGTAAAAATAATGAATGCACAATCTCAGATAATTTTTACTGATAAATTTGAAGCAGCCAAAGGTGAAAATTCTTTTGAAGTTGCACTAAATAAAGTACAGTCAGGATTTTATGTAGCGATAGCCAAAGACAAACAAGGTAAAGCTACCCATTTAAGATTTCTGGTCAACTAATCCACTTAGAAATACACACATTTATAAAGGCAGTCGTTGAAAAATGACTGCCTTTTTTTAAAAAAAAATGTAAGTGAGTACCTAAATACAGTATAAGAAATTGATAATTTACTTGTTGCTTACCTCAATATATCGGTGAATATTATTGTCGTTTTCCATAATATTTGAATATTTTGATAAAATTTGTTTTAAATGATAAAATTCTTGTCCTAGTTCAAGTGAAGTGTCATTAACAATTCATTATATTTGATTTTTTAAAGTGTGTGTCAAGGTCGAAAGATCTTGTTTTTTGACTAAGTGTGGATTTGATTCTCTTCAAATCCACACATTAGTTTTAGGAGGTTTCTTAATTCGAATCCATTTTTATCTCCATAAAATTTTTTACTTTCACATAAATATTTCCTCATGAAAATTCCACAAGACCATCAGCAGGTAATGGTGTACCTGATCATCAAGGATGCAGCTGCCTTTTCTAGTTTTGCTCAGAACACTTTCGGCGGCCATTTATTGAACACTCACATGAGAGAAGATGGAATCACAATAATGCATGGAGAGATCAAAATAGGAGACAGCACCATTATGTTTGCAGAGGCTACCGAACAATTTTCCGTCCAGAATAGCCATTTTTTTATTTACGTAGAGGATGCTGATATTACTTACCACAAGATCCTTGATGGCGGTGGGCGAGTTGTCACAGAAATCAGCGATCTTCCTTATGGAAGAAGCGGAGGCGTAGAAGACCCATTTGGGAACACATGGTGGGTCACCGGTATTAATTAACGTGAATAATGGTTAAGCAACATTCAAATATACCTCTTTGGAGAGTTCGGTCGTGCTTAATTTAATGCTAGGTTTTTTAGGAAAGAAATGATATGCACAGAGGGCAGAAATCGCATTGTTCAAAAATCCTTGCAGAGCTCTATGTCTGGTGTGCTGTATGTTACATTGGTTTTCAATTCGTCATTGACACATTCTATTAGGGCTCGTTTTCTCAGCAGCACCTTATCGTTATCAGATAAGTTCATAGACTTCATGTTTTTACGTCTTTTAAAGATCAAGTCTACACCATCATTCCATAGGAATTGGGCTAGTTTATCAGATATATATCCTCTGTCGCCGAAGAGTTTTCCGAAAACTTCTTTTACCATTACGGGAGAATGTCTTGATTCCTGTCATCTACATTTGCCTTGGACAGGTAGAAGTTCAACAACTCACCTTTGTCATTAATGATCAGGTGAAGTTTAAACCCAAAAACCAGCCCATTGTGCTTTTAGATTTAGTCGCAAAACCTTTGAAAACCTTGTTCTGCTTTTCCTTTTATGTGACAAACATTTAAGGTTGTTGAGTCAATAAAGCTAATTCCGGTGCATGCTCCCAAACATCTGTTTTCCAAAACATCAACAATGGAACAAAAAGTCGGTTTTGTGTCTGATTAAATCGCTCATATGTAACCAATCCAGGAAACAGATCTCTCCAATGAACTAAAACCAATTCATTATAGTATCTTTTAAAATTGGTATAAGAACTCAAATGAAAGCAAATGTAAATCGTCATCTTTTCTGATAGACACATTGATGATTTTCGATTTCTGAATTTCTTATTTCCAGTTGAAATAGCCCTTTTGCACTCAATTTCATCAAATCCTTTGCAAAATCGTCAACAGTAATGAAAATTTCTATAACTTTGTGCTTATCCATAGGAGAATTATTTGATTTATATCGTTGTTTGTCAGACACTAATATATTAAATATTCTCCTATTTTTATAATATTTAGCCTTTTTTCTTATCCATTATTCACGTTAATTAAGAAGCGGTGATGGTAATAGGTGTTAAGCTATAGAATTGGAAATGGAAAGCTGAAAGTGCTTTTATTGCTAAATCTATATTTAAAAAGTAGAAATTAGTTCACCAGAAATTCTTTGCTTCAAAAATCAAAAAACCCCTTAAGTGTAAAATGATAAACGCAAATGCCGTTAAGTAGATTTCCCCCTTTTGAGCAGCGCATTCACTTATATTTTGTTGTTATGTGTATAGCGCTGAATATCAGCACATTAAAAAATAGAAGAAAAAAGTCTTAACTTCCCCTCTTACATAGCTAGGGTTTATACACATCTTTTTCTATTTCTCAAAGTAAACTTTGGTGACACAACGACGTAAGTTAACCTACGCCGAGCCTCACGATCTAAGCTTTAACTTTAAATATTGTACAGCATTCGCTATGAAGTGCTGAGCGTAGGTTAACCTACGTTCGGGTGTCTGCAAAATTCATTTTGCTTATAAGTAACTCAATAACAAACAATTATATTAATTTTCTAATTAAGCCTTTTATTGAAAAAATACTTATGTATAAACCCTAGCTTGCAGAGGGGTGGCGGCAGCCGGGGTGTTGATTGGCGTCATAATACCATGATTATAAAAAAATTTAAGCAACACTTATTAAATTTATCAACGAGTTAGATATTAAAGTTTTAGAGAACTGAATGACCCTGCCCTTTTGAGGGTGGCAGGGGGAGTCTTTTATCCTATATGTAATGCAAGTAGTTGGCTACCAGCCTGATATATTTATTTTGTTAGCAACTTTTTACCTCTCCCTTAGAAAACAAAAGATAATTTAATAAATATTACTTATTTTCTCAACCTTCCCATACCCGGCATGCCCATGTTGCCCATACCCTTACCTGTGCTCATATTGTGCATCATGCCACGCATCTGATCGAATTGTTTGATAAACATATTGATCTCATTGATGTCTTTGCCGGCACCTTTGGCAATCCTTCTTTTACGACTTGGATTTAGTAATTCAGGGTTGCCTCTTTCCTGAGGGGTCATACTTTGGATGATACATTCTACTTTTCCAAATGCCTTTTCATCTATATCAAGGTTGGCAGTCATCTTGCTCATACCGGGTATCATATTGATCAGGGATTTGATATCACCCATCTTCTTGATTTGATTGATCTGAGAAAGGAAGTCATTGAAGTCAAACTTGTTGCGTTTGATCTTTTTTTCTATCCTTGCAGCTTCTGCTTCGTCGAATTGCTCCTGAGCTTTTTCAACAAAGGAAACAATATCACCCATCCCCAGGATTCTTTGCGCCATCCTATCAGGATAAAACACATCAAGTGCATCCATTTTCTCACCTGTAGAAACAAATTTGATAGGTTTGCCTACAGTATATTTAATGGAAAGGGCTGCTCCACCTCTGGTATCACCATCGAGTTTGGTCAATACAACCCCGTCGAAATTAAGTCTATCGTTGAATGCCTTGGCGGTATTCACTGCGTCCTGTCCGGTCATGGAATCCACTACAAATAAGGTCTCTGATGGATTAATGGCTTTCTTGACTGCTTCTATTTCATTCATCATAGCCTCATCCACTGCTAGTCGACCTGCGGTATCTATGATGACGACATCCAAGCCATGCTCTTTGGCGTATGCAATAGCATGTGTCGCTATTTCAACAGGATTTTTATTTTCTATTTCTTTGTAAATAGCTACACCGACCTGTTCGCTCAATACAGTCAACTGATCTATAGCCGCCGGACGATATACGTCACAGGCAGCAAGTAATACTTTTTTGCTTCTTTTTTCTTTTAGGTGTAATGCCAGCTTTCCTGAGAAAGTCGTCTTACCTGAACCTTGGAGACCTGAAATGAGAATGACAGAAGGATTTCCGGACAGAGAGATTCCTTCCGATGTACCGCCCATGAGGTCGATCAATTCGTCCATGACGATCTTGACCATCAATTCACCCGGCTTGACAGCTTTTAGGACGTTTTTCTCGCCCATCGCCTGATCCTTTACTTTATCAGTAAATTCTTTGGCTATCTTATAGTTGACATCCGCTCCTACCAGTGCGCGACGAATTTCTTTTATTGAAGTGGCAATGTTTAACTCTGTTAAGCTGCCTTCTCCTTTCAATGACTTGAATGCTCCTTCGAGCTTTTCATTTAAACTTTCAAACATAATCTTGAAATGATATTTTTAGAAGTGCAAATATAGAAATGATTTTGAAAGGAATTGGTTCATTATGGTAATATCATATGTCAATGATTACCGTTTTAACTCAAAAGTTTATTATTTGCCGCATTATGTAAATGAGTTATCTCCTTAAATTGGAGATTTTGATTAAAATAAATATTTACTAAAAATTCTCTTTTTGAAAATTATTACTCTTGTTCAACATACTTGCCCTTAGAAACCTTTCTACTATTCAGCTCCTTCTTTATCTCAAAAATTTATATATTTACAAAATTGGCAAAATTGTCACTTTATGTTTATCGAGTCATCACATTTAATCCATTAAAATGATTTAAGATGAAACATATTTACACATTATTCATCCTTATTTTACAGTTTTCTTTCCTATCGGTAATATCTGCTCAATCTACCAGAGATACACTATATCCTGGTGTCGACCTACAGATTCTTAAAATGGAAGCCTTGAAAAAAGAAGTTATTCAAGGTGAGGGAATAGCCGTACAGCTTACAGTCATGAATCTGGGTATAACAACCTCTGAAAGCACCCGCATCGACTTTTGGGTCAGTGATAGCGACGAAGCCATGCTTACACAGGATGATGTGAACAGTTCAAAAATTATTATGCCATTGAAACAGGACACAAAGTTGGATTTCTCTCAACTCATTGTCATCCCCGAGGAGTACAAAGGTAAATTCGTATATATTACTGCAGCTATTGATCCGAATCCAAGAAATGGCGCTGATCCTACACCAGACAATAACAATAAATTCATGGGTGTCAAAATAGGTGATCCCGCTAGTTATAAAGACGGCATGTATACCTATGATGGCGCTATTAAATCATTTGTACTAATCAAAGCCCCAAAAAAGATCATTCGCAATAAACCGGTGAAATCAAAAATCATTTTTTCAATCAAAGGCACAAGAGCACCTAAGCCCGGACAAACTATTGATATCATTTTGTCCAAGGATAAGGTGCTGGATGCAGCCGATGCACTGGTCATGAATTTTATAGTTCCACCCAGCAGAAATGGCGAAGACACTGAAATTATTAAAGAAATAACCTTTGGAAAACATTATGCTAAAGGAAAATCATATATTTTTGCCGTCATGCGTTCCGGTAAATGGAATGATCCTGATAGTAAAAATGATGCTTCGGGGCCAATAAAAATAAAACTGAAATAAATGACAAGACCTGTGATTTTGGTCACCAACGATGATGGCATGAATGCACCCGGAATAGCTGCCCTAGTGGAGGTTGCCAGGGATTTTGGACAAGTAATAGTAGTTGCGCCCAACTCACCGCAATCCGGTCAGGGACATGCTATTACTATTGAAAGCCCTTTACGTCTTAATAAAGTGGACAAATTTGAAGGTATAGACGCATACGAATGCAACGGTACCCCTGCTGACTGCGTCAAACTTGCAAAAAAAGTATTAAGGAAAGATCAACATATCGACCTCTGCCTATCAGGTATAAATCATGGTTCTAACGCTTCAATTAATATCATATATTCAGGCACTATGAGTGCTGCTATGGAGGCTGCAATAGAAGGAATTAATTCCATTGGTTTTTCATTGTTGGATTATAATTTTGATGCAGATTTTTCCACAGCTCAATATGTGGTGAGATCCATGCTTGAGAAAGCTATGGTCCATGGATTTCATGATAAATGTAAATTATTGAATGTTAATATACCTAAAGTATCTCCGGGAGAGCTAAAGGGGATAAAAGTTTGCAGACAGGCAGATGGTTATTGGAAAGAAGAGTTCAAGGTTGGAGAAGATCCGCGGAAACAAAAATATTACTGGCTTTCCGGAGAATTTGTCAACCGTGATTCTGGAGATGATACCGATATGTGGGCATTGGACAATGGTTTCGCTTCTGTCGTCCCGTCACAATATGATCTGACCCATTATAAATCACTTTTATCTTATAATTTTTTCGAAGAATAGCATGAAATCCAATCAAACGATATTTTCAAAAGACTCCATGTTGTTAGGCATAATTATGGGTGCATTAGTGCCAATTATTGCTTATGCACTCTTGTTGAGTCTCAAGGATGCGTTAATCTCAGGTGGAATACTTCCACAGATCTGGGAAACTTTCCCTTCGACCATCCGCACAATTGGCGTTTTGGCTATTTGCGGCAATCTCATTGTAATTCAATTCTTCAATAGTAGAAGATTTACCAATGCTATGCGGGGACTAGTCTTTCCTACTTTTGCGTTTATTCTGCTTTGGTTTGTGATCTACGGGAAGGAAATAATGGTCAATTTCTGATGGGCCTAAATATGTTCTTACTCGCGGGAGAAGCCTCAGGCGATCTACATGGAGCGAATCTTGCTAAGGCACTTTTGCACAAGGACCCTTCGATACAACTAGATGGTTGGGGCGGTCCAAAGATGAATGCTGCCGGTGTTAAATTGCATAGAGAATTAAAGGATCTTGCATTTATGGGTTTTGTCGAGGTGATTGCCAATCTACCAACGATTCAGAAAAGTTTTAAGATAATCAAAAAATACCTGCTTGAAAACAAACCTGATGCGCTGATTTTAATTGATTATCCCGGGTTTAATCTAAAGATGGCTAAATGGGCGCATCAAAACGGAATTAAAGTCTTCTATTTTATCTCTCCGACTGTTTGGGCATGGAAGGCAGACAGGGCCTTGATCATAAAGGAACATGTAGATAGATTGTATTGTATTCTGCCATTCGAGGTGGATTTTTATAAGAAATATGACGTGGATGTAACCTATGTGGGTAATCCGCTATTGGATTCAGTCGATGCATTTAGACCGGATGATCAATTTTTATCTAACAATAATTTAACTGAAAGATCTTACATCTCAGTGCTTCCGGGTAGTAGAATGCAGGAATTAAAAAGATATTTCCGGTGATGGTTAGTGCAATGAAATTATTGCCAGTAAAACAATTTGTAATTGCGAGAACATCTTTACTTTCTGAAGAATTATTCATTGAAATTCTGAATAAATATCATCCAGCGTGGAAGTCTCACGTTCAAATAATTACTGATAAAACATACGACCTCCTCCAACATACTTCTTCTGCTATGGTGACGAGTGGTACAGCTACGTTGGAAACTGCATTATTTCATGTTCCACAGGTAGTATGTTACAAGACTATTCCGCTGAATTTCCGCATTGCAAAAACCTTTGTGGATGTAAAATATATTTCACTTGTAAATCTGATCGCAAATAAACCGATCGTCAAAGAACTAATACAGGGCGACTTAACTCCGGAAAATTTAAAAGCGGAATTAGCTTTATTGGAAGAAGATGTGAAATATAGAAACAAGATTTTGGAGGAGTATAAGGAATTGGCTACGATGATCGGTGAACCGGGCGTGGCTGAAAGAATGGCGGAGGATATGGTAGAACGGTTGAAAGATTTTGTCTGAATCATGGATTTAAATGTTTACACAGATTGCAAGGATTTTTATCAATTACGACGAGGAAAAGTACAATTAACATTCAGTGAAATCCTTTAATCCGCTTAATCTCTGCCTAATTGCAGGCAAGCGTGATACAGAATGATTCTATTTTGTCTGAATCACGGATTTAAATGATTGCACGGATTGCACGGATTTTTATCAATTACGAAGTTTAAATGTACAAGTAACATTCAGTGAAATCATTTAATCCGCTTAATCCCTGATTCAGAATGATTCTTTTTGTCTGAATCACGGATTCAATTGATTGCAGGGATGACACAGATTTTTTAGCATACCAATCTTTTAAAGGTTAGAGATTTACTACCAAAATTTATCAACAAACCTACTTCAAGTTTATAGGCTTTTAAGTAATTCAGTATCTGAGCAGTATGAACATCTTCAAGCTGACTAATTGCTTTTAGTTCTACAAGTACCTTACCTTCAACAACAAAGTCTGCGCGGCGCGTTCCAATTGGCTCTTCTAGTTCTTTGTAATAAATTTCCTGATCGACTTCTCTAGCATAAGATAATCCCTTTTTACCTAATTCCCATGCCAATGCACGTTGATAAATAACTTCCTGAAATCCATTTCCTAAATATTTATGCACTTCGAAGGAAGCGCCCAATATTTTTTCGCTGATGTCTTGATATTTTAATAGTGTTTTCATAATAGCGGGGGTTAAATGAAACCAAATTTAATTAAAAACAATGACCTGGGGAAATTTTTTATTTGTCTGAATGATTCTTTGTCTGAATCACAGATTTAAATGATTACGCGGATGTCATGGATTTTTTATACTTGAAAAAATCACGTTTTATAATAATGACAAGAGATTTAAAGCGCGACGCAGAAATGTACGATAAACATTCAGTGAAATCTTTTAATCCGCTTAATCCCTGCCTAATTGCAGGCAAGCGTGATTCAGAATGATTCTATTTTGTCTGAATCACGGATTGAAAAGATGACACAAATTGTACAGATTTTTATCAATTACGAAGTTTAAATGTAAAAGTAACATTCAGTGAAATCTTTTAATCCGCTTAATCCGTGATTCAGAATGATTCTCTTAGTCTGAATCACGGATTGAAATGATTACGCAGGTTACACGGATTTTTTTACCTATTAAAATCATGGTTATTCTTATGACAAACGAGATCAATTACAAGGAGGAAAAGTACAAATAAAATTCAGTGAAATCCTTTAATCCAAATAATCCCTGCCTAATTGCAGGCAAGCGTGATTCAGAATGATTATTTGTCTGAATCACGGATTTAATTGATTACACGGATGGCACGGATTTTTAAACTATTATAATCATGGATTATACTGATGACATCTAAAATCAACCACAGTACAGAAATGCAAAATTAACATTCAGTGAAATCATTTAATCCGCTTAATCTGTGATTCAGAATATTCTCTTTGTCTGAATCACGGATTGAAATGATTACACGGATGACACGGATTTTTTACACATCAAAATCATGGTTAATATGATGAAAACTAAAATCTATTACGTTTCGGAAATGTACAATCAACATTCAGTGAAATCCCTTAATCCAAATAATCCGTGATTCAGAAATAATTCTTTTTGTCTGAATCACGGATTTAAATGATTACGCAGATTGCACGGATTTTTAAACTATTAAAATCACGGTTATGCTAATTGCATGTTACAGCGAGTACAAAGAGGAAATGTACAATTAACATTCAGTGAAATCATTTAATCCGCTTAATCCCTGATTCAGAAAAATTCTCTTTATCTGAATCACGGATTTAATTGATTACACGGATGCCACAGATTTTTTAGCGTACCAATCTTTTAAAAGTTAGAGATTTACTGCCAAAATTTATTAACAAACCTACTTCAAGTTTATAGGCTTTTAAGTAATTCAGTATCTGAGCAGTATGAACATCTTCAAGCTGACTAATTGCTTTTAATTCTACAAGTACCTTACCTTCAACAACAAAGTCTGCACGGCGTGTTCCAATTGGCTCTTCTAGTTCTTTGTAATAAATTTCCTGATCGACTTCTCTAGCATAGGATAATCCCTTTTTACCTAATTCCCATGCCAATGCACGTTGATAAATAACTTCCTGAAATCCATTTCCTAAATATTTATGCACTTCGAAGGAAACGCCCAATATTTTTTCGGTGATGTCTTGATATTTTAATAGTGTTTTCATAATAGCGGGGGGTTAAATGAAACCAAATTTAATTAAAAACAATGACCTGGGGAAATTTTTTATTTGTCTGAATGATTCTTTGTCTGAATCACAGATTTTAAATGATTACGTGGATGTCACGGATTTTTATCATATACGACGCGGAAAAGTACAATTAATATTCAGTGAAATCTTTTAATCCGCTTAATCCGTGATTCAGAATGATTCTCTTAGTCTGAATCACGGATTGAAATGATTACGCAGGTTACACGGATTTTTTTACCTATTAAAATCATGGTTATTCTTATGACAAACGAGATCAATTACAAGGAGGAAAAGTACAATTAACATTCAGTGAAATCCTTTAATCCAAATAATCCGTGATTCAGAATGATTCTTTTTGTCTGAATCACGGATTAAAATGATTGCACGGATGGCATAGACTTTTTAAACTATTAAAATCTTGGTTATGCTAATGGTATAAGACAGCAATTACAAGGAGGAAATGTACAAACAACATTCAGTGAAATCTTTTAATCCGCTCAATCCGTGATTCAGACAATCACTCCATCTTATGTTTCAGCTCATTTCCACATCTCCTGCAATAAACCGCATCGTCTTCATGGCCAACTAAATTACAGTTTTGGCAGACTAAATCATTTCTTTTGTATTTCATTTCTTTGATAAGATTAGAACCGATGATACCTGTAGGAACGGCGATGATGGCGTACCCGAGTATCATTATGAAAGAGGCTAGGACTTTACCCATTGGAGTAAGCGGTGAAATGTCACCATACCCGACAGTTGTGATCGTCACAATGGCCCAATAGATACTTTGTGGAATAGATGAAAAACTTGGATTATGATCGTATTCGATGACATACATTACAGAACCAAGGAAAAATGTTAAGACTAACATGAAAAACAGGAATATTGCAATCTTCCGGGAACTTCGCACCAGACTAAAGACCAGGTCCCGACTTTCATCCAGAAATTTAACCATACGGAATATCCTGAATACTCTGAGTAAGCGGAAAGAACGGATGATCATCAGCATATGAGTGTTTGGTATGAAAAACTCTACAAAGGATGGAAGAATTGCCAATAGATCTATGACGCCGTATATACTTTTTGCAAATACACGTTTACTCCGGACGCACATTAGTCTCAAGATATATTCGATACTAAATATGACCATGAATATCATATCCAGTTGCTGGAAGATATGCCCATATTTTGCGGAATATGACTCTACACTCTCCGCTAATAATAAAGCAATATTTGACAAGATCAAGAAAAACAAGAAAGTATCAAATATCTTACCAGCAGGAGTATTGGCTTGAAAAATAATGACATAGAGTTTATATTGCCAGGATTTTTCATCTTCCGGACGGTTCTGAGATTGGACGACGTCGATGCGATCAGGAATTATTTTGTAAATGCTCATGATCCAATTTAGGAATAATTTTACAATTGCATGTTTGATTTTCCAAAATTAAATTTGCCAAGAATACTTTGAATTACCTTTGATTCTGAAAATTTGATGAGGAGCAGATTTTACCATTTTGAAGGGGCCAAGGGCGAGCTGACTTTAGTTGGAAATTAGTTACAAATTTTATTTAATAAATATATGAAAAAGTATAAATTTTAATTTTATTTGGTGTTTAATTATGTCAGGTTTCACCTCGCAAAAAAATTCAAGTAATTCTACTTGATTATCAAATCTTTCTGGTATTGACATCCCTCTGATGTTATAATTTTCAAGAGATAAGTTCCGGCTTGTTGTAACAGAAATGTTTTCTTATTATATTCGAATTCATCTTCAGGATAATCGGAATCCAAGTCAGCCTTTAAAACAATGTACCATCTCCAGGATTCAGCATTCATTTCTTCCGGTAATTTTAAATTCACCTTGTATGAATTTTCACTTTCTTTTAAAACATTATATTTAATATTATCTAAAAAATCAACCGAGTCAAGTTCAAAATACTCCTTCGTCATACAGCCCAAAATGTCAGTTACTTCGACATAATGTTTACCAAAAGAATTAATTGTAGTAAAGGTCTCTCCGTCTTTTCCATCAGACCAATCAATATTTACTAATTTCTTTTCATTTGTAGGTTCAAAGGACACGTCTACCGGTGGCTTATCACTGAGACAATCAGGGAGAATCAATCCTACAATTAAATTATTGCAACCTTCAACAAAAAATGAAACATTTATATTGACACAAACATTGTACATCATAGAGATCGTATAATCTCCCGGGGGCAACGTATTTTCAGTACCATGAGCGACGATTCTGTCAGTCCCAAATGTTTTCCAATTTATAGAATTTACATCTATTAATGGAGGATAATTAAATTTCACTTTTGCAGTTCCTTTACCATTTTCAATTTTTTCTTGTCTTACCACGAAATAGTCATAATCATAAGTTATTGGACAGGCCTTCTCTCCGGGAGCCGCTAATGCTTTTAACTTTTTCATTTCATACATTGTGAATGCTGGCCATTCTGAAAAATTTTCAGACTCTGATTTTTCCTCACTGTTTTTAAAATAAATATTCGGGCTTAATTTAAACACCTTCGCTTTTACTTCTCCAACTCTGAGTTTTGTTTGTGATTCATCTTTTTTATTGTTGTGGAAATAAGTGCCATCCTTTGAAAATCCTATAAATTTTACTTCTGTAGGATTGAAATCTTCCTGTGATGGATAAAATTTATATCTCCATGTCAATCCATCATCACTTTGCAAGATTAATGGTTGTGGTCCTAATTCAAAAACATAACATTTTAGATATTCTAAAGGATATTCACTCTTGACAATTAGTGCTGGCCCATCATTTTCAATTTTATTCCATTTGGAATATGGTTTAGAATTGAATGAAAAAAATATAATTGCTAATATTGCTATAAAAAATAAGTAAACGATTTTAGTTCTAAATTTCATAAATTTTCAGTATTTTAAATGAGTTTTGAATATAAAGTAAATTTATGAAACGATTATTTTTACTTCAAATTCCATTTTCTTCCATCCTGAATTTAATTACTTCTAAAGGGTCTAATGATGGTAAACTTATATTTTTAGCTTCATAATCTTTTACAATCAGCAATAATAATGCCAATTCATCACCTAGATCGGTTCTAAGTTCAGAATCAAATATCAATAACGTTCTTTTAATTGCAATTTGATATTGTTCTTCAGTGGTTATAACTTTCCAGTTCATGAAGTGGTTTTTGATTTACAAACTTAAGAAAATGCGAGAGAAGGGATGTTTAAAATTTCATCTAAGAATGTGAAGCCTCCCCCTCGGCCCACAGAAGCACAATTTCGTCCCCCAATTGTGTTCTGACTTCACTTTGTGCAAGTAGGGACTTGCACTTCGTTTCGTTTCACTTCCTTGAAAAGGTCGCTTAGGCACCTTTTCTGCGTCGTTCACCCTCCAAAGGGGGAAAATAAAAAAAAGTCCGACGTTTTCACATCGGACCCTTCTATCTATTATTTTGAGTTATAGTAGTTAAATCACATTATAAGGCAGCTGCACCGGCTACGTTCTCTGAAAGTTCGTTGGTGATGGCTTCCTGACGGGCTTTGTTGTAATTGATCTTCAATTCTCATATAATTTATCCTGCCTGCTCTTAAACTTTTCAAACTCTGCGTGAGCAATAGAATCCAATTCACGACTTTGATAATAATGCAGACAATTAGCCATAAAATACTTCTGATCTTTTCCACAACCTTCGCACATTGTAGCTATCGGAATATTGTTCACCATATTTTTTGCCAATGACTTTGCTAATGCTATATTTTCTAAATCCAATCCATCATATGTGTTAAATGCATCTTTCTTACCAATGAGATCAAAAATAGTGTCATTCTGATAACTTTCCCTCAAACTTGAAAAAAACACTTGGTCTTTAAATGCAGTGATCCAGGGATTATTGCTTTTTTGATAATCAAATGTTTCAAACTTATTTTTATTCGAACTACAAGCTACTAAAACAAATAAAACAAATAATTTATAATATTTCATATGACCCAAAGTGGTTTTCCTGATTTTGTAACTATCGCATTATATCCAGAATTAGATAAAGAATCTCTGAATTCATAAATTAAGGGAGAAAAATTATGTGAAAAATAACGCGGTCTTAATTTCTTTTATCATTACTTATAAATGAAATTAAAAAAGAACATAATATAACTTTAAAGATTGTTTTCATATTGATTAATTTGTTTTATTAAATTTTAAAAAAAGTCCGGCGCTTTCACATCGGACCCTCTATCTATTATTTTGAGTTATAGTTGTTAAATCAAATTATAAGGCTGCTGCACCGGCGACGATCTCTGAAAGTTCGTTCGTGATGGCTTCCTGACGGGCTTTGTTGTAGTTGATCTTTAATTCTTTTAGTAAACTGTCTGCATTCTCAGTCGCCTTGTCCATCGCTGTCATACGCGCTCCATGTTCTGAAGCATGTGTGTCTAACAATGTCTTGTGAAACTGTGTCTGAAGGATCGTAGGAACAAGATATTCCAACAATGATTCCTGATCAGGCTCAAAGATGTAATCTGCCTTTTTCTTGCTTGCGTTGATGTCTACCGGCATTTTCTTTACAGGAAGGAATTGCTCTGCTTCAAAGATCTGTGTCGCAGCATTTTTAAACTTGCTGTAAGCGATCTCTACTGCGTCGTATTTTCCCTTGGCAAATTCTTCCATTATTCCATTCGCTATTGGAGCGATGTTGGCAAATGCAAGATTAGAAAATGCATTTACATGCTCTAGAATCAATGGTGAATTCTTGTGCACGCGACGTACATATTCACCACCCTTTTTACCAATAGATATAAATGTTACATTGCCCGAAGCAAGTTGTGCAGGATATTTACGTTGAGCGATCTCTGTAGCAGCTTTGCTGATGTTGGTATTCAAAGCACCCGCAAGACCACGATTAGAGGTCACCACGACGATAGCTACATTCTTAACTTCTCTTTCTGTATTGTAAACAGATGAGCCGTCTCCATCTAGATTGGAAAGGATGTTGGACAACATCTCATTGAGCTTCTCACTATAAGGTCTCAACTGGACGATGGCCTGCTGTGCACGACGCAACTTGGCAGCAGAAACCATTTTCATGGCTTTTGTGATCTGTTGAGTCGATATCACCGACTTAATCCTCTCTCTTACTTCCTTTAAATTCGCACCCATTTTGTTATGCTATTATTGATGATGGAAGGCTAAATGAATGAACATTCATCACTTCCATTATTATAATTATTATAATACTAATTAATTAGCGTATTGTTTTGAAAGATCCGCTGCAACTGCTTTCAATGCTGTAAGATCTGCTTCTTCCAATTTACCTGCCTTGAAATTCTTAAGCATTTCAGGATGGCTCTTGTCTAGGATTGAGAATAGATTTTCTTCAAAATCTCTTACATTCGTTGGTTTGATATCTTTCAATAAGTTGTTTGAACCAAGATAGATTATCGCAACTTGTTTCTCTACAGATACCGGCGAATACTGAGCTTGTTTCAATACTTCCACGTTACGTTCTCCTTTGTCCAATACAGACTTAGTAGCGGCATCAAGGTCGGAACCGAACTTAGCAAATGCTTCCAATTCACGGTATTGAGCCTGATCAAGTTTCAAAGTACCAGATACTTTCTTCATTGACTTGATCTGAGCATTACCACCCACTCGACTCACTGAGATACCCACGTTGATCGCAGGTCTGATACCTGAGTTGAACAAGTTGGTCTCAAGGAATATCTGACCATCAGTGATCGAGATCACGTTTGTCGGGATATATGCTGATACGTCACCCGCTTGTGTTTCGATGATCGGAAGTGCAGTCAATGAACCACCACCTCTTACAAGACCTGAAGCCTTCAAAGATTCAGGAAGGTCGTTCATGCTTTGAGCCATTTCATCATTGCTGATGATCTTAGCCGCACGCTCCAAAAGACGGGAGTGAAGGTAGAATACATCACCAGGATAAGCCTCACGCCCCGGAGGTCTTCTCAATAGAAGAGAAACCTCACGGTAAGCAACAGCCTGCTTAGATAAATCATCATAAATGATCAATGCTGGACGTCCTGTATCGCGGAAGAATTCTCCAATACATGCACCGGAGAATGGAGCATAAAACTGAAGTGGAGCTGGATCAGCTGCAGAAGAAGCAACGATACAAGTATAAGGCATTGCACCATTTTCTTCTAAAACTTTTGCTACCTGAGCTACAGTAGATGCTTTCTGACCACATGCTACATAGATGCAGTAAACAGTCTCACCTCTGTCATAAAATTCCTTTTGGTTAATGATTGTATCAATGGCAATGGCAGTCTTTCCGATCTGACGATCACCAATGATCAATTCACGCTGTCCTCTACCGATTGGAATCATCGCATCGATCGCTTTGATACCTGTCTGAAGTGGCTCAGTAACCGGTTGACGGAAGATAACACCCGGAGCTTTACGCTCTATTGGCATCTTATATTTAGTACCGGTGATCTCTCCCTTTCCGTCGATAGGTTGACCAAGTGGATTTACCACACGGCCTAATAAACCTTCACCGACTTCGATAGAAGCGATCGTTTTTGTTCTTTTTACTTTAGAATCTTCTTTGATTCCGTCAGATGATCCCAATAGAACCACACCTACGTTATCTTCTTCAAGGTTCAAAACGATGGCTTGTACGCCTGTTTCGAATTCTACGAGCTCACCAGCTCCTGCATTGGTAAGACCATATACACGGGCGATACCATCACCCACTTGCAATACTGTACCTACTTCTTCCAATTCAGCTTCTGTATGGAAACCTGAAAGTTGTTGTTTTAGAATTGCTGAAATTTCATCAGGTTTAACACTAACCATGGCTATTATAAATTTAAATTATGTTATTAATTATTGGAGAATGAATGTTTCAATTTGTTCATCTGGTAAGCGACACTGCTATCGTATAAGTTACCATTGAATTCAATGATAAAACCACCTATAAGTGCAGGGTTAATTTTAGTCTCTAACTGTATCGTTTTGTTATCGCCGATCATTGACTTAACCTTGTTGAGGATAATTTCTGTGGTAGATGCATCCAATGCTGTAGCCGAAGTAACTTTGACTAAAGCTATATTGAACTTAGTGTTGTACTGAGTATTAAATTCATCAGCTATATCTATCAACAGCGACTCTCTACCTTTTTTAACTGATAGGTTGAAAAATGCAAGTGTAAGAGCGTCGATCTTTCCTTCGAAAATGGCTTTTAAACAAGCCAATTTCTTATCAGGATAGATGATAGGGCTTTTCAGCAACAAAACGAGTTCGCGACTCTTTAGTGCTTCATGAAAATTAGCCATATCTGCCTTTACGATCTCGGTCTTGCCCTGTTCTACAGCAAGGTCCAGAAGGGACTTGGCATAGCGGGAAGCAACTTGTGATACAGACATTTATATTAAATTTCTATTTAAAAAATAAACTTATTAGTTAAGTTTGATATCATTGGCAAGAGACTGCGCCAGTTCGACCTGTGCATTGTCATTGCTCAATTGTTTTTTGATCACTGTCTCAGCGATCTGTACAGCCATAAGTCCTGCCTGATTTTTAACTTCAGTGATGGCCATTTTCTTTTGATTTTCTATCTCAAGATTGGCACTTGCAAGGATACGGTTTGCTTCGTCTTTAGCCTTGTTCTTAGCTTCAGCAACGATCTGACTGGCAGAATCTTTTGCTTCTCTAAGCATGGCAGCTCTTTCCTGACGAGTCTCAACAAGTAATTGCTCGTTTTCAGACTTAAGATTGCTCATCTCCGCACGTGCTACATCGGCCTGAGCCAATGCATCTTTGATTGAATCCTCACGATCTTTCAATGCTTTGGCGATTGGTCCGAAAGCTTTTTTGCCAAGGATAAACCAAAGTACAACGAAAATAATTACTGTCCAGAAGAATAACCCCGGATCCGGCTTGATTACATTAAATTCGGCTAATAACATATTATATTAGATTGATGTTTTTACTAAAAAAGACCCGGTGATGGACCAACCGTCTTCTCAACGGGTCAAGATTTTTGTTTCCCGGTATTATAGACCAAGGAAAGCTACCACCACGGCGAAAAGCGCTACCGCTTCTACGAATGCCGCGAAGATCAACATGTTGTTACGGATATCTCCAACTGCTTCAGGCTGGCGAGCAATAGCTTCCATACCTTTACCGCCGATAAGACCGATACCAATTCCGGCACCGATAGCTGCCAATCCTGCTCCAATAGCTGCGTACATAATGTATATATTTAGTTTGTTAAAATACGGTTTAAAAAGTTAGAAGTTAGAAGGTAGAAGTTAGAATAAGGCGCAGATTGAGCACTCTCTTTGATTCTTAGATTCTTGGTTTTTAACTTTTGGTCAGAAAACTTTTTTTCTGATGTTTTTATTTTTTGTCGCGAACAGCTTTCGCAATTCGCTGTGGGGAAACGCTCTTTCAGAGCTTCATTTCAAATCTTATCAGAACCTTATATTCTGCGCCCCATTTATCATTTTAAAAAGTTAGAAGGTGAGGCGGTTAGAAGGTGAGAAGGATGCTGAGATCGATCTTTACCTTTAATTCCTGACTTTCGTGCTTCGATTATATGGCAATAGGCATTAGGCTATAAGCTTTAGGCCGTGCAAAACCATATTTTATTATTTGAAGCGGAAAACTTTTTCTCCGATTTTATTCTTTGCCTAACTCGGGCCCCTTATCTAATCTTTATTCTGTGCTAAAGAATAACAATTAACAATTAATAACTAACAATTACTCTTCGCTACAATTTCCCTCTGCGCCTCATTTATCATTTATAATTCACCATTTCCTAGTGATGCGCTTCTTCCGTCGCTGCACCAAAATAACTTGCTGATAATATCGTAAAGATAAATGCCTGTATAAGGGCAACTATCACTTCTATTAAGTTCATAAACATGGTAAAAGGTATTGCGACCAAAGCACCTGTGGTTGCTCCGGCGATACTTGTTCCTACCTTACCGAATACAAAGATCAAGCCAACCAAACTTAATATGATTACGTGACCCGCTGTAATGTTAGCGAAAAGTCGTATCATCAAAGAAACAGGCTTGATGAATACACCCATAAATTCTATTGGTGCTAGGAACAACTTCATCGGCACAGGAACACCCGGCATCCAGAAGATGTGTTTCCAATAGGCACCGTTACCATTGATATTGGTGATTACAAACGTCAAAACGGCTAGAGCCATTGTAGTGGCGATATTACCTGTTACATTAGCTCCGAAAGGAAAGAAGGGAATCAATCCCATCAGGTTGATAGTGGTGATGAAAAAGAATATCGTCAATAGATAAGGCAGGTAAGTCATGTATCTATTGCCCAACATTGGCTTAGCCACTTCATCAATGATAAAGTTGACGATGACTTCCATGAAATTCTGAAGACCTTTTGGCGCTTGACCCGGTCTCTTTTTGTAAGCATTTGCTACAGAAAAGAATATCAAACAAAGGATGACGGCCGCAAGCAGCATCGTGAAGACATTCTTAGAAATAGAGAAATCGTAATAAGATGTAAACTTCATAAGGGTAGAAGCGCCTTCAACTTCGTATTCTTTGCCATCGTGCATCAACTTAGTGATCTCGACTTTATCAACTTTTTCATGTGTCAGGTGGCCTATTTCAACTTCGCCTTCAGGAAAACCAACAGGTAATCTCTTTACTGTTCCATGATCAAGTACATATCTGTTGTATGCTTTAGATCCGTGGTGTAACTTTGAAGAAAGGAAAGTCGTGAATCCATCTTCTTTTGAGTAAAGAATGCAAGGAAGAGGAATAGCTATATGGCCAAATAGATGGAATTCATTAGAGTTGTTGATGTGGTTGAAGATCATGTCCTGCATTTTGAACTCTTCTTCAGCCTCATGGGCTTCATGAGAGATGGCAACAACTTCTTCTTTTAAAGTTTCTTTGTGGTCTGCAGTGTTTTCCTGGGCAAATGACTGAGACATCATGCCTAAAACAAAGAAAATCATCAGGGTTATTCCTGAAAAATATTTATTTAAAGATGTATTCAACTTGGTCATATGCTTTCTTTTGCTTTGCCCACAAAGGTTTTATGCAGGTTTTTCAAAATTCGCCACAAAGGTAAGTTTTGATGTCAATATATCCAAGCATTTTAAACATTGCTTTTTTGGCTTTAACAAAAGTAACTGTTTAGTTGGATAATTTGAGGTAATTTGTTCAAAGACAATGGTTAATGATAATTCCTTTTGAGGCTGAATTGTCCAAATATTTTTGATGTCGGGATGGAGAAAAGCGAAATTTTATATAGAATGAAATGGGTCAAGTAAAGTTTTAAAGAGTAATGAAAAAGAGTTTAGTAAAGGGAAGGTGTTTGGGGTATCACAGAGATTCATGGAGGTTTTTGATTGTAATTCTATTTTAGAATAGCGCTTAATTTTGAAATTATACTTCGATTTGGCATTATTGAGGAGCACTGAGAAGTTGACCTTTTCAAATGTTACAACTATCAGTCTTTTCTTTAAATATTAGGATTTTTGGATTCAAGATTAATTTACTCTGAGGTTTTTACATGGCCTCGTTCTGCGCTTTTGCTTGAAAGTGGATGGGGTTTTAACACAAAGTTGCACAAAGGTCTTTGGTATTTGTTTTTAAGAAGTCTGACCCCTAGATCTTGTAGTTTTAACTTCAATACTAAATTTTTTAAGAGCACTAACTAATTTGACTATCGTCAAATGCTGCACCGATCAGCCAGTATCTAGGAAAGAATCAGTGTAATTTCTTTTGTGAAAATTATTCAGGTGGTTAAAGGCAAAGAAGAGCTGTAAGTTTGTATCACAGAGATTCTCATAGGCTTTTGATTTTTACTCATAAAAGTTTGCACCTTGATTTTCTAGATTTGATTCCAATAGTTGCTTTTTTTAAGGTGCACTGAGAGATTTGAAATTGTCAAATGCTGCACTGACTTGACAGCAGCTATGTAAAGATCAGCTCAATTCTATTCCTGAAATATCCTTTAATTGTTATATTTATGTGAGGAAGGCACCATATAATTTGCCGTTGACTTTAGTCAACGGATCAAAGATGAGTATGATTGGACTTTAGTCCAAGGTAAATTATTTGATTAGAAAGCTTTTTTAATCTCTTTAATTTAACTTTCGAAACTTCTCCTCTAACACCTTCGTCCTGAATGCAAATATCTCTTCCAACTTTGATCGGATGATCAGTGAATTTGCAATAGCACCTAAAAAACCAAATGGTGGAATGTAGCTCACCGTATCTTCCATCAATACACCGTCTTCAGTTTGTATCAATCGGTGTTGATGATGCCACATCGTATAAGGCCCTAATCGCTGCTCATCTACGAAATATTCTTTGTCATTAACTTGAGTGATTTCGGTGACCCAACGCATCTTGATACCAAATAAAGGACGTACAAAATAAGTGATGATCATGCCGGGATACATTTCTCTTTCAGCTTTTCCTGAAGTAACTTCAAAACCCATGGAAGGAGGAGTGATCAATTTAAGATTACCAGGGTCGGATATGAATGCCCACAATTCGTCGATCGTGGCATTAAATTTTTGGGTTTTTGAAAATTGATAAAAAGCCATAAAATCTTTTATTCACTTAACACTCTTTACGAATTAAGGTTATGTCCCAATGAAATTTATTTTATTTATAATAAAATTCAAGTTGAATATTATAGATTGAACCTTTTTAAATGCTCCTTCTTGAAATTCCATTCCGGAGTAATGAAAGCTTCTTTAACATCGTACCACACAGATGAAGGGTTGGCGGGATTGATGAGGATCTGGATCTCCTGGGCAGGCATATAACTTTGGGCAAGCATCACTTTCTTTTTTCCGGTATTATCAAAAGCCATATTTACTACAATGACAGCATGTCCATAAGGTATTTTCTTTTCAATTAAGACATCACCTATTTTAATATCAGAGGAGGAATTGACGGTCTTCAATTCGTTTGAAAGTGAGGTCGTATTGGCAAATTCAAATACGTGCTCAAGGTATTTCCAAAAAGTCGCATAGCTGTAGTCACCATTTACAAATGTTTCATAATATCGAGGTTTGCCATCTGACAGAAAAGTAAAGTGGATGTCGGCATATTTTTTTTGTGCAAACAAATATTCTGCTCGCAGTCTGATGACAGCATCAGCGCATTGATGTAAATTCTTATTGCCGATAGGTAAATCAACTACACCTAAGTACACACTGTTATTCGCTTTTTGATTACCATTATAATATGTAACAAGAGCATTTTTTTCTTTTAAAGGTAGGTGTTGGAGATAGTAACCAAAGGAGTTTTTTTCTAAAGATACCCTCTTATATCCTAAAGGTGGGGAAAAACGGCCTACAATAGTTTCGTGTAGGTCATTCTCCTTAGCAACATTATTCACATCTTCTTTTTCGAGTGCTAATGGCGATTCGTTGGAAGAACAAGATGCCGCAAATAGTGAAATCAGAAATGAGAAGAGGATCGGGAGCATAAGGGCTAAGTTATATTGGATATATAACGTAATGGTAAGTTGGAAATTGCTTAAATATTCCTTCTAGGTTTATGTTACATTAAAGGACTCCTCCTAGGGATCAGGGTCATTCTCTTCTCTAAAACTTTAATATGTAACTCGTTGATAAATATTTTAGATTAAGTTCTAATTATTTCTTAGATCAACAGAAACATTGCAATAATTGACACCCCGGCTGCCGCCACCCCAATGTCATTAAGTTAAGGTCATAAGTTCATTCAAAATATCTCGGTGCGCTGCACATTGGAGCAAGCTTAATACGAACTCTATAAATATTGTGGTGTGCTGCACCTGGAAGAAAAGCAAAGGTGCAGCGCACAGTGATATTTATAGAAATAAAATTGATAGCCTATCAGGTGCAGCGCACCGAAATATTGTCAGTAATAGATTATTAATTTTAATTGCTTAACTTAATGACATTGGCCGCCACCCCTCAGCCAGAGGGGAAGTTGCGACTTTCTTTCATCTTCTTTTGGAATTGTTGATATTCAACAATTTACACATAACGATTTGATAGAACTGAATGGCCCTACTCAAAAGGTGATATACATTCCATCGGAAAGATCCTCTATCAAAAACTATACTTTTTCTCCAAAATCAATCAAAGCCTTTCCATATAATCATGTATAAATTTTGGAACAGGTAATTTTTTTAAATTACCTAATGTCCTCCAACTTCCGCCTTCTAAGGAAAGTTTGTGATTTAAATTAAATTGAAAGAAGTGAATAAATAAGCGCTGATGAGTAAGAATATGTGGTTTGTTAAGACTGAATTTTGTGAAACTAACCGGTTTGTTGAGCATATCTTCGATTTTAAGTTTTATTATATCATCACTAATAATTGTTTCATGCTCCCACAGATAAAATTCATACATTCCAGAATAGACATCCTTTGTATCTCTTTGAAATACTAAAAATTCATCCTGATGCTGAAATACAAAGTAGTTGAAATGCCTTTCTCTTTTCTTTATTTTTTTTGACTTTACAGGAAGTTCACTCGTCTTACCACTTAAAAAAGCAACACAATCTTGGCTAAATGGACATTCAGCACATTTAGGATTCGATGGAGTGCAAACTGTAGCACCAAAATCCATGATGGCTTGATTATATCTGCCGGCTTGCTGCCGATCCAGCAATTCATCTGCCAACTGTTTGAATAATTTCTGACCAACTGATGTATCGAAAGGTGTGTCTATTCCAAATATCCTTGAAATGATGCGGATCACATTGCCATCGACTACCGCATGTGGCATATTATAAGCAAAGGACGCTATCGCGGCGGCAGTGTATGGACCAACACTACTTAGAGCAAGTATTTCATTGAAAGAACGCGGCATTTCGCCGTCATAATTTGATACCAATTGATGTGCTCCTTTATGTAGATTTCTCGCACGACTGTAGTATCCGAGTCCTTGCCAAAGCTTCAAAACGTCTTCAATCGGTGCATTAGCCAAAGAAAAAACGTCAGGAAATTTATCTATAAATCTTTTATAGTATTCCCAGCCCTGCTCGACGCGAGTCTGTTGTAATATTACTTCAGATATCCATATTTTGTAAGGATTTTTTTCATCTTTCCATGGCATAGGCCTGGCTGCAGGATCATACCAATCAAGGAGTATTTTTTTAAAGATGGATTTAAGTAGAGCTTCAGCCAAAATCAATTAGTTTTCAAATGTATGCGTAAAATACATAGAATTTTTTTACATTTTTATATCGCAAAAAACGGAAATAACCAATAAGCTTGACACCCCGTTTAATGGCACCCTTCTATTATCTAAACCAAATATTTTTTATGTCAAAGTGAAACTTTGGTGACACCCCGACGCAGGTTAACCTATGACGAACCTTCACGATCATAGTTTTAACTTTAAATTATTATCCGTCATTCGCTATGAAACGCTGAGCGTAGGTTAACCTACGTTCTGGTGTCCGCAAAATTTATTTTGCATATTCTCAACTAATAATCGATAAGATCTAATTATTCACACTCAAATAGGTTTTCAAAAAGTATTATTTATAAACATACCCTCGCTCCAAAAGTCAATAAAATCAAACAGGGAACAAAATAAGTACTTTGTTCCCTGCAAACAAGAAATAAATTCTATTAAAAAATCGGTTGTTAGTTAGACCGCCTTACGGTTATCCTTGATACGGATATCAAAGATGTTACTATATCGGTCCTTAATTACTTTTTTCAGTTCTTTACGAGCGAAGAATATTCTACTTTTTATGGTACCCAATGGTAATTCCAATTCGTCAGCTATCTCTTGATATTTGAATCCTTCGTAGTGCAACATGAAAGGAACTCTCAGAGATCCATCAAGACGCTCTATCATTTCGTTCAATTCTTTTATAAACATATTTGTTTCGCCTTGATTGTGCTCAGCGCCACCAGCATTGAGATAATACAGATTATTTGTACTGTCCATGATGGTATTTGCCTTCATCTTCTTGCGATAGTTGTTTATGAAAATATTTTTCATAATCGTGAACAACCATGCTTTAAGGTTGGTATCGGGAGCGAACTTGTCTTTGTTGACCAACGCTCTGTATGTTGTCTCCTGAAACAAATCTTTAGCATCTTCAGAATTCTTTGTCAGATTCAATGCAAAAGAATGTAAGTATTGGGATACATTATCTATTTTCTTGTTAAACTCTATAATTGACATATCTGCTTGTTTTGATGTAAAATTAATCTTTTGTTTAACTCTAACGCTATAAACGTTAAACAAAATCTTTAAATTGATACTATTCGTGTTAATAAAAATTCTTATAATGACATTAATATAATGATTATCAGTCTTTTAAGTCTTCTTTAAGATTTTGTTAAAGTTTCAAAAATAATTGAAAGTCGTATTTAGAATGAATGCAAATAGTGCGCCAAGTTTTTTTTACGCCAATTTGACATACTAGAATTTTATCATTATTAGCATCTTCGAATAAAGAAGTAATATTGCTGTAAAATGATAAGCTTAGGTTTCAAAGAAAACATAACAGCTCATTCTAAAATTTTATCTTTACGTTCTACCATTAACACATACTTCGATGTCAAAAGTGCTCAAAAGTGGACTTTTTTTTATATTATTTATACAAACCTTCTTTTCAGAGGGACAAATCATTCGAAAACTGACTTTAGATAAATCCCAACATCTTAACTACGCACAAACTTTGATAAAAGATTTAAAAGATGGATATTTAATTGTTAGACTTCATTATAACCAAGCACAAATATTGTATTTTACCAAAATAATGGAGGATAAAGCAAGTAGTCCGAAGGAGATCAAAATGGCGCAAGCTGAACTCAAAGTTATCATATCAGCGCGAGATAACTTCAATCAAATCTTAATTGCTTCCATAGATAGTGTTTATAAGTTTTCAAAAGTCCGCTTTATTTACGACAAGGATTACTCAGAAACAAATATTGACCAAAACAATGCTTCTTTTCTGAATGTAAACATGGAAATGGATCCGATTCTAGGTATCGGAAATGCTAAATACTTAGTCTTTGGCTACATGGATTATACAACCTCTTCAGGTCGTTCAAATCAGGATTTTCGCTTATTGACACCTGATTTTACCGAAGTGCCAAAACAAATTCAAATACCAGGCAGTAAAATGTTGTTTAATTTTACTTTTGACTATGGAAAGCCAACTGCCGTTAAATCTGCGCTTATAAAAAAGATAGCTAATTATAATCTCAGACTAAATTATTTTTACTCAAAATTTATCTTGGGAATCAATCCAAAATCCCTTATCTAAAAGTGAACATTAGAATTTAGCTAATTCCTTCTTATTTCTATCAATACGATAGAAGTTTAAAATAAACTTTGATACCCAAAATGGATCTTAGCCGCCGTGAAATCAAATGGAACTGTCTTGTTTTTCCCAAGAGCCACACTTAGTCCGAATACACCTACCTTCGTACCAAAGTTAATCCCCGCTCCTATTCCCAGGTTCCAGTAAAAATTGTCAAGTTGGGTGTCCGTATTATTTATTAGTGCATTATCAGCAAATAAAAATACAGAACTTAATTCGTCCAGCACCATTTTTAATTCAGTTGTTCCGACAAGATATCCTACAGAATAAATTGATTGTTCATTGAACCCTCTCAATGTCTTGTTACCACCAATCCTAAACTTTTCGTTGTTATAAACAAGCTTTGGACCAGAGATCAGCCCGCCATTGGCACGAACCATAAATGCGAGCCTCTTAAACATTGGCAGATAAAATCTAGCATCCAGCTGAGGTTTGAATAGCGTTGATGTCAATGTGACAGTGTCATATAGTGTCTTGTAATTAAATGACTGAGGATCTGCACCACGTATGGAAAGGATCTTGTCGCTTTTTAAGATGTTCCGCTTACCCACACCCATCTTAAGGTCGATGGAAAATCCCTTTCTCGGATTGAGACGGAAGTCAAGCTTCTGAATATTGTAATTCAGACCGAAATAATCTGTTTTGTAATCGAGGTTAGCCGGTAGTTTTTTTGTCAAAATTATAGACTGAGTATCAACTGTGCCGATATCGGACTGATGTCTGTTCCAGAATGCTTCTAACTTACTGTCAAAATCAAAATAATATTGAGTACCAACCTCGAATATTTTTTCCAAGAAGGCCGAATCCGCCCGATATAATTTGAATGCACCCTTCAATCCAATCGGTGTAGAGAGCAAAAACGGATATTCTGCCTCCAATCTGAGCTGTTGATTCATGGCGGATGGTTGAAAGTATTCACCCAGGATCTTTTCTCCCTGGCCAAATTGATTCACTAGTTCGATCGTAGCATTTCCAGTCAAAAGCAATTTATTGCTAACGCCGGGAATATTACTGGTATTTGGCTGGACGCCAATTAACAGGTCAAATCGATTGACATTTTTTTTATTCAAAAACAAGGCCAGATAAGCTTTGTTTTCTGCAAAAACCACCATAGGTGCCCGATATTGTTCTGCAAAAGTTAATTCGCGAACCTTGGAAGAAGCCTTTTTCAAAATACCGGGATCATAGGGGCTTCCTTTTTCCAGACTTATCATTTTTTCAATGTAATAATCTGATATTTTCAGATTTCCCACTACATGAAGACCACCTACAGGGTATATTTTACCCGGGATTACTCTGTACCTAATTGATATAGAGTTCGTATCAGTATTCTCTGTAATTATATTGATAGAAGCGAATGGATAGCCAAGCAGAAGCATCGACTCTAGTAAGTGTTTCTTTGTGATCTGAATGATAGAGTCAGCCTTGTAGGGAGTTAATAATGAAAGTCTGAGCGTATCTGCTTTGATCATTCCATAGAGTTCCTCAACTCTAACCTGGTCGATTTTATATTTAATTCCCTGAAAAAAATAGAGATTTATCCCCATACTATCCAACTTCATCGAATCCAGTGATGCTGAAAAGTATCCCTTTTGGTGAAGTTTATCTATCAATGCTTCGATAGGCGCATATAACTTGAATATATCTTGATCCTTAGTATTAACAAGTTTATCTACAAAAATGGAAATATTGCTAGTATCCACCAATCCGTGAAGCAGAATACGCTGACCCCAGGAGCTCAAGGAAGGCAGTAGTAAAAAGATCAAAATATGTATTAATCGTATTGGCAAGGCAAAGGATTGTTCACAAGGAATAACGAAGATAGAACAAAGAAAATGTCTAAGAGCGGGATAAAATAATTTCTCGAGCGCAAAGTTCTGGAAACTGTTCAGGCGTAGATGCTACACATGTGATATCAAGTGCTGTATAAATCTCAGCTATTTCTTTATTCCAGGTGGCCTTTCCTTCTTGATTCAGAGCTAGAATTACCAGTATCTTTTTGAAGGTATCCGAAGCGATTTTTGTAGTGGCAAGCATGCTGTCCACATCTTCCGTCTCATCGAGATCCGAAATAAGTACAAGTAAAGATCTCTCAGGATTTGGGCAACTTTGGAGGGCGTATTGAAAAGCTTTGCCAATATCTGTGCCACCTCCCATATGAGTAGAAAACAAAACGTCCACAGGGTCAGAAAGCTGACCACTAACGTCGGCGATCTCTGTATCAAAAAGAATCAGATGTGTGTTGAGTGCAGGTATCCTGCTGAATATGCAACCATATATCGCTGCATAAATCAGGGATTCATACATAGATCCTGACTGATCGATTAATATGTAAATAGTATCAATTGATTTTTGCCTCATTTGTCTGCCGATCAACTTTTCGGGGATGACAGAACGGGTGTCGGGCAGGTAGGTGTGAAGGTTTTTATAAATAGTTTTATGCCAATGAATGTGATTATACTTAGGTTTTCGATTCAGTAAAGGAGACCTCAGTGCACGGCCAATGGCAGCTGTAGTATTAAAGGAGAGGGTTTCGATGAGCTTTTTTGCTAATTCGTCGATTATAAGTCTGGCTTTATGTTTTGCCTGGTCAGGCAACAGCCCTTTCATTTTTAGAATGGCGACGGCCAAGTGAATATCCGGAATAATATGCTTGATGAAGGTATCATCTTTCAACAATAGTTCCAGACCGAATTTGGTAACTGCGTCTTTCTGAAGGACGGATGCAACCTGAGGGGGGAAAAACAAGTCAATATCTCTTAACCATTCATTGACTTTCATAGAACGGCCCTGGCCGCTGCCGGAGTCGCCTCCATACACCCAGCCAAGGGCCTTGTCTATAGTATGATCTTCTTCATTCCATTCTACCTCTTCAAACTCATCATCCTTGGCAGGATCAATGCTCAAAATGAGAGACCATTTTTTTAGAAGGTCGTCCTCAGGAAAAGTCAGAATGTCAGATAATTCGATAAAAACTAAGCTCTTTTAGAGAATAAACTAAAAATCCAACAAAGTAAAAATGCTCCGATTACCGCAGTAAAGAAATATCCGGGACCTGTAAACCCAAGTTGTCCGAATATCCACCCACCGAACCATCCGCCAAGAATACCCAGCACGATGTTAATGATAATACCACTGCCGGTACCTTTAAAAAGTAAACTTCCAATAAATCCGGCTATACCGCCAATAATTAATGTCCACAACATAAAGTAATTATTTAATGGTTAAAGAATAGTATACACATGGAATAAGAAGTCGTACATTGCGTTATAACTAGACCTCTCTTGACAAAGATATAAAAGAAGTATATGAAAAGCAAATATGTGACTCAATTAAAAGCACTAACGTTATTAATGATGCTAATGGTTTCATGCAGTACACCTGCAGAAGATTGGAATAACCCGAAGAAAATCTATAATCTCTTGTGCGCATGCCAGAATAAAAACGGTAAAACCATTGATGAACAATTAGTTACAACGCTCAAAGAAAGAGGTATAGATGTGGGATCAACGGACAAAATAAATACTTATATTTCCAACAATACAGAAGCTTTCATGAAGATCGTCGATGATAATTTCATGTCAGATACGGTATATTTAGCTAATTTAGTTACTGCTAAAGATACACTGATCTCTCACGGATCTAATATGGATGTGCAAGGCCAGGTTGGAGCACTTTTCTCAATAAAGGCTAAATATCCGGCTTGCATAGCGGCGCTGCCTTATATTACTCAGTAGAAATCAGAAATCAGTGGTCAGTGGTCAGTGGTTAGTAATCAGTTTGTATGAATGTTATCCTTCTCACCTTCTCACTCTCTCACTTTTCATAGGTAATGAGTAATGGGTAATCGGTAATTAGAAGTTATAGGTCTGAAAGATCGTTTCCCGTCAGCAAATTGCATAAGTTGTTTGAGAAGAAATGAATCATATCATGATGCAAAAAAATCAATAAAATCATCCTAATCAGCTAAATCAGCGGTTCAGACAGATGGGTAATGGGTAATAAAAAGTGGATTCTGGAATGAAAAGTTCTATATAAAAATAGAGTTTAGAAAAATCTCTGCAGTCGGATCAGCTTTTATTTTTCATTCTTCATCTTTCACTATTCATTATAAAAGGGAGGTCGGTGGCGGGTTCGAACCGCCGTAGAAGCTTTTGCAGAGCTTTGCCTAACCACTCGGCCAACCGACCCTATTCGTTAATAGCGGCTGCAAAGATAAAACTAAAATTGAAATAAAGAAGGAAGTAATGGATTTTTTGAACTAAGGGCATTCTTGAGAGTTCAAAATGAATGCGGATAATGTATGACATGAGTAATGATCATGGCTTGAACGCAGATCTTTTAAGACAATTATATTTTTATATGTTTTTTTTGAAACCAGATTTCATAAAAGAAAATGCACTATAAACCTGCTTTATTAGTTTCTTATTACACTTTCACTTTTCCGGGTTACAATATAATAATTTCAATATTCTTTAAATTTTTTTAGCATCATTTAATTATTCAGGATTACATGGTGTTCTTTCATTATTCAATTGATATTTTTTCCATTACATTTGAATAAACAAATAAACAGAAACTTATGTCGGGTGATCGGTTAATCCAAAAGTATATATTTTTCTTCCTCATTCTTGGGATTGCGGTTGTCATAGTCACAAACCTGACTTCATTTATCGCGGCAGGACTTGGCGCAACGATCTTTTATGTGCTGTTTCGGAATCAAATGAGGAAACTATGTGAAAAGCGCAAGATGAATAAAACATTGGCAGCTTTGATAATTATCCTTTTATCCTTCTTTATTTTGGTTCTTCCTTTTACGCTCATGGGAACACTCATAGCCAATAAAATTATTTTTTACATTAGCCAACCGGATCAGATCAATTCTTTGAAAGACATGGTCATGGAAAAGATAAAAATGCTCCCAATTGATATCAAGCTGGATCAAATGATTTCAAAAATCACTGAAAATCTTGGAGGTGTTTTAAGTGGTGTTCTCAACAACGTTTTCGGCGTGCTGACCACGATCGTGGTCATGTATTTTCTGCTGTATTACTTCCTTGTCAATTATGGGAAACTTGAAAGGTCATTGATCAAATACTTACCCATGCGTACAGAAAACCTAAATACGCTTGGTGAAGAATTGAAATCTATGACTTTTGTAAATGCCGTTGGTGTTCCGATTATAGCTGTCGTGCAAGGACTGATTGCTTTTGGCTTGTATAAATATGCAGATGTAGCTGATGCAGGTCTTTGGGCCATCCTCACAGGTGCTGCCTCCATCATTCCTTTGGTGGGGACCGGCCTTATTTGGCTTCCTATCACTATTGTTTTGCTCGCCATGGGAAAATATGTGGATGGACTCGTAGTTGGTATCGGCTGTCTCATCGTTCTAGGTAATATCGACAATTTGATCAGAATGTATATTTCAAAGAAAATGGGAGATGTGCATCCGGTAGTCACTTTTCTTGGGGTATTCATGGGGCTTAATATATTTGGTATACCCGGGTTGGTCTTCGGTCCACTGATTATCTCCTATTTTTTAATCTTTATTAAAATGTTTAAATTAGAATACGGTGCTAATGAACCTGGTGTTATTAAGGACCTGATAGAAAATATTCCGAATGAACCACCCGGAATCTAAAGATTTAAAAGTGTAAAATGCAAGGGCTACAATTTCCCCTGTAGCACATAGGTTTGGGGTTAGGAATAAAGGTTTGCTAATTCAATTAGGCAAATATTCCTCTAAGCATTTGCCAGGTACAAATCATTCAGTTGTTCCGTTAATTTTTTCGCATCGAATCTATCCAGGTGCTTTTTTATATTTTTTGGATCACCTATATGTTTGGATTTGTATGTTAATTCCATCATTTTAACAGATAATTCTTCTGCATTTTCTCCATTAATGTAATGTGCAATATCACCTCCGGCTTCAATTAATGATGATCGACGAGTCGTAATGACCGGCGTTTGAGTCATAATTGATTCAAGAACAGGAAGACCAAACCCTTCCATCAAACTTGGGTAAACAGAAAAATGAGATTTCCTGTAGAGTATATTTAATTCTTCTAGCTTCGGTCCGGTGATTCGGATGATCCAGTCTTTAAGTTTGTGTTTTTCGACCAATTGATCTATAATGGTAGCATAAGTACCTCCTGTCCCCACGATGACCAGGGGCATCCTGTCTTTAGGCTGCATCATTGCCATTGCGACGATTACTATTTCAAGATTTTTTCTGCGGATGATGGAGCCTACATTCAAAATATATTCAGAAGGTAGAGCGTATTTTCTAATTACTTCTTCTGCATCAAAGTCTGATATTTCTCTGGAAAATTCAGGTGAGACTGTTTGATAGATTACTTGAACCTTAGCTTCTGGAACCTTGTAATGTTCCATAATATCTTGCTTCGTAGCATTACTGATGGCAATAATTTTGTCTGAATGCTCGCAAGCGAATCGAAACTTGTTGTCATATATCAATCGGTCAAATAGTGGAAAATCCTCCGGAAAGTATTTATACAGCAGATCGTGGATGGTCACTACTGTTTTCAATCCTGAATTCTTAATACCAATAGGGAGTTCATGACTTAGACCATGATATAATTCTATTCCGTCGTTTTTTAATGCTTTTACTACACCCATGCTTCTCCAGCCAAGCTTGGTTATTCCACTGGGTGAAAATGGTTTATATCCCTTGTTGAAAAATGGAAGAGTGCGCTCATTTTTGACCAACTTAGGAGCGTAGAGATGAATATCATGTTCAGGATGATATTTATGTAAGTTAGCCACAAGTGTTCTGGAATAATTTCCCAACCCTGTGGCATTCTGAAATAATCGCTTAGCGTCAAACCCTATTCTCATGAGACAGTGACCACTTTTTTGGAATATAAGTATAGCTTATACATACTCAGTAAACGTAACGATGGTTTATCTCCGTTCAGATTTTTGAATACTAAAGCATTAATAGCATCAAAAAACCATCGATAAATCCCGGCAAATCCAGATAAGCTCAATTTCGCGGCTGTCCTTATGAGTCTTATTTCTTGTAAAGGTTTTTCGTAATGACCAGACAATTTTAGTTTTTTTAAATTGAATACACTTTGACTGACCTTTTCTAAAAACACTTCATTTGTATCAAGCGAGCCATGAAGTACAGGATTGTCTATCCCTATTACGTCTATTTGATGTTCCTTCAATTCATAACCCATAATAGTATCCTCGTGTCCATATTCCCGGATATTTTCGTCAAAACTGATAAACTTGAAAACATCCTTTTTAATTACAAAATTAGAAGACATAAAATGAAATCTTCCATCCGCCTGTCTGGTTGAATGCAATTTTGCAATAACTTTTGTTCCGTAAGTCCAATGAAGCATTTTATTAGCGTCGTAATTTGCTTTTTGAAAATAAGTGCCACCACAATAAACGGCATCTTCATTTTTTTCAAGGGCATCCAGATAAGTCTTTAGAAAGTCAGGATTTTCGATTATAGAATCTCCATCAAGGAATAGGCAATGGCTTCCTGTGCTGATAGAGGCCATATAATTACGTATGGCTGATCTACCGATATTATTAGATAATTCTTCGTAATGGATCTGGTATTTTTCCTCTAAAAGCCTGTTTTTATTTTTATATACTTCTTCAGAAGCATCGTCCACTGCAATGATATTGACAAATCCGGCGAAAAGGGATGCCTGATTTGCAAGAGTTCTGACCAAAGGTTTGATATCCTGATTGTAGATAGGGATACAGATGGATATAGATGTAATACTCTTTGCCAAAATAATGAATTTTAACTACTTCAAAAATTGGTAGCTGTTTGAAAAGTAAAGTTAGAAATAAGAAATTAGAAATTAGAATGAAACTCCGATGATTGTGTCAAGCAAATGAATTGAAAAAAATTGTTTTAAATGATAATAAACTTCAAAAATATTATGCAATTATATGATTCCTTTCCATATCATTTACGCCGCCCAACTCTCCCTGTCCAGACTCCTGAAATGTATAGCCTCGGCCAGATGCTCAATTTTTATCTCTTCACATCCTTCTAAGTCAGCTATCGTGCGACTTACCTTGAGTATTCTGTCATAAGCACGTGCAGAAAGCTGTAGTTTATTCATAGCATTTTTCAGCAAAGTGACTCCCGCCGTAGAAAGTTGACATACTTCTCTGACCATATTACCTGGCATCTGAGCATTACAATATATATCTTGGAGAGATTCAAATCTGAGATCCTGGACCTTTCTAGCAGCTTCTACACGAGCCCTGATTAGTGTGCTGTTTTCAGGTGAAGGTGCATAATCTGCCAACTTATCATAGGAAACAGGTGTCACCTCCACGTGCAGGTCTATTCGGTCAAGTAATGGTCCAGAGATCTTGTTCAAATATTTTTTAACAATTCCCGGAGCGCATACGCAATCTTTTTCCGGATGATTGTAATATCCGCAAGGGCATGGATTCATAGAGGCTATAAGCATTAAACTGGCGGGATAATCGATCGTCTGGCGGGCCCGACTGATGGTCACCTTGCGGTCTTCCATAGGTTGTCGCATTACTTCAAGCGCTTCTCTTTTGAATTCAGGCAATTCATCCAAAAATAAGACCCCGTTGTGCGCAAGGGATATTTCACCCGGACGAGGATTGGATCCGCCGCCTACAAGGGCTACATCACTAATTGTATGGTGTGGTGACCGAAATGGTCTTTGTGTGATTAAAGAAGCACCTTTTGATAGAATACCCGCCACTGAATGAATCTTGGTGGTTTCCAAAGCCTCTTTTAAAGTAAGCAAGGGTAAGATAGTTGGCAAACGTTTGGCCAGCATAGTTTTTCCGGCTCCCGGTGGCCCGATGAGTATGACATTGTGCCCACCTGCTGCGGCTATTTCAAGTGCTCTTTTTATGTTTTCCTGACCTTTGACATCCGCAAAATCTTCCAGATATGTCATTTGATTTTCGAAAAATTCTTCTCTGGTATTGACCTCTACCCGCTTTAGTTCGCCATGTCCATTGAAGAAATCAGCAACAGATTTTAAATTATCTGCAGCAAATACTTCAAGGTTATCGACAATGGCTGCTTCCCGTGCATTTTCAGCAGGTAATATAAAGCCTTTAAACCCTTCTTTACGTGCTTGAATAGCTATTGGCAAAGCTCCTTTTATGGGGCGTATTGCTCCATCAAGTGATAATTCTCCAAGGATGATATATTTATCCAGGAGGTCTTTTCTGATAAAACCTGTAGCAGCCAACATACCGATGGCGATGGGTAGATCATATGCTGCTCCTTCCTTTCGGATATCTGCAGGGGCAAGATTGACAGTCATCCGGATCCGGGGTAATTTCATGCCGCTGTTTTTGGCAGCAGCTTCAATGCGCATATATCCTTCCTTGACAGCATTGTCAGGGAGTCCGACTAAAAAATAGCCAAGTTTGCCGGCTGGTATTTCTCCTCCGGAATTTACTTCGACATCAATTGTTTGGGCATCTACGCCGTGCGTAGCACTAGCAAAAACTTTTACTAACATAATATTTTGGTGTATTTGATTAATTGGTAGGCGAATATAAGCATTTTGGCATTAATATGTACAGACTTTGTTATTTTTACGAAGATAATTCTACTTTTATCCCGAATCTTTCATTTACATAATTCAATTTTCCATGAAATTTACCTCAGGAAATTTCCTCTACCTTCTTACAATAGCCTTTTCACTCACTGGTTTGTCTTTTACAAATGTTCAAGTAGCATCATCTAATAAGGAGTTTGACGAAATCATAGATGCTTGGCATCATGCTGCTGCGACAGGCGACTCGGTTGGATTCTTCTCTCGTATGACCGAAGATGCATTATACCTTGGAACCGATGAAACTGAAAGATGGACCAGAACGACTATGGGGAAAGATCTCGGCAAGTTTTTCAACGGAAAAAAGGCTTGGCATTTTATTGCTTACAACAGAATTTACACCGCACTTGATGATAAAAATACCATCCTTTTTGATGAAAGTCTGAAGACATGGATGGGGCCTTGCAAGTCTACAGGTATGATGCGCAAGGTCAAAGGGAAGTGGTTGATATCATATTATAATCTCAATGTAGCTGTGTCTAATGCGGTTGTTCAAAATTATCTTAAATTATTAAAGGAAGAAGAGATCCTCAAAGATTAACGAAATGTACAAAGTAGATATATTAGCCATCGGGGCGCATCCCGATGACGTTGAATTGTGTGCCGGAGGAACTTTGCTTAGAGCGATCCATCAAGGCAAGACGGTTGGATTGCTGGACCTTACTCATGGAGAATTGGGCACAAACGGTGACGGACCTACCAGACTTCTGGAAGCGGAAGAAGCAAAAAAGCGCATAGGTGCCTCATGGCGTTCCAATCTTGGAATAGCTGATGGATTCTTTACTGTTTCAGAAGATAATATAAAAGCTGTCGCCAGGTATATTCGTTTGGCAAGACCACAAGTAATTCTAGCGAATGCCGTTTCAGATAGACATCCGGACCATGGCCGTGCTGCCAAATTGGTCAACGATGCGGTATTCATCAGTGGGCTTTCTAAAGTGGATTTGAGAAATGATGATGGTGAGATCATAGAACGATGGCGTCCTAAAATCGTCTTGAACTATTTACAAGATATGCATCTTGCACCTAATGTAGTTGTGGACATCACCCCTTATCAAGAGCAAAAAATGGAAGTCATCAGAGCATATGCTTCACAATTTTTTTGGAATAAAGACAATATTAAGACTCCTATCAGTGGTGAAGACTTTTGGGCATTTCTGGAAGCAAGAGCCAGAGAAATGGGTCGTGCAGGTGGTGTTGTTTTGGGAGAAGGGTTTACTAGTATGTTGCCTACGCTCGTTAATGACCTCTTTGATGTGCTTCCTGAGGCTTAACTTTTCTCTATATTTGAATCGTTCTTGACAAATTATGCTCAATCGCTTATAAGTAGCTTATTAAATTGCTATATACCAAATAGTTAGATTGATTTCTAATTTCTGACTTCTTCTATATAACTAAAACTAAATTTTAATAGTTCAAGTATTTGACATATGTTGTTTAGATTTAAATTTTATAATCTCATTTGAGCATTCGCCCAAAAAAAGAATTATTAGCCACGAATAACACGAATGATGCTTCGCATCTATCACGAATTTATTCGTGCAAATTCGTGCAATTATCTGCGATGCTGCTTGCTCGGTCGTGGCTAAAATATATGGAGTTTTGATCTATCATAAAAGTTAGTATCATCTCTGTTCTATTTTCATCAAGTTATCTATTTAGATTTTGGAAGCAAAGTATTACATGTGTACTAATTTCTGACTTCTGACTTCTAATATTTTTAGAGTTTATTGATAGAGCTGAAACTTCAGTTATCTATTTCTGTGCGCGTGTGATCAACCATAGCGAGACTCCAATAAATAATAAATTCGGGATCCAGACTCCAAGCATCGGAGGGATTAAATTACTCAAAGCAAAAGTCACTGAAAATCTTGAAAGTATCATATAAGATGCCCCGAGAGACACGCCCACAGCGAGATTTAGTCCCATACCACCCCTTACTTTCCGCGAGGCAACTGACACACCTATAAGCATAAGTATAAATAAAGTAGCTGAATCAGCCGTTCTTCGATGAAATTCTATCCTGTATTCTCCTGCTACTCCGGTGCCACGGGATTCTTCTTTGGCTATGAATTTTAGCAGTTTGGGTGTGGTGAGCGTTTCTTTATAGTTACGGATGGTGAAGAAATCATCCGGCGTTAGATTTAACTTCATCCTAACCGTATCCCTTGGTTTTATAAATAGTTTTTCATCGAGACCATTAAAGAGGTGTTGCTCGATTCCCACTAATTGCCAAATATTAGAATCGCCTGTAAACTTAGCTTCTCTTGCTTTGTACTCTTCTGTAAGTTGCCCATTTTTAAACCTTTCAATGCGCAGATCTCTGGCCATACTGTCAGAGCGGTTATAGAATCTAACGAAGACCTTATCATCTTGGTTGAGCATCAGATGCACATCATTATTCTGATTTTTATCACTTACCTTCTTGATATATTTGGCTTCGAATTCGATACGATTTTTGTTAAGCATTGGTATAAAAATATGATTACCCAATGCATGGAAAAAACACAATAAACCTGCTGAAATAAAGTAGGGTCTGAGGAATCTATTGTAGCTCACACCGGCATTCAAAATGGATATCACTTCAGAATTAGTAGCCATTCTAGACGTAAAAAAAATAACACTGATGAGAGAAAACAGTGGCCAAAGCAACCAATTAATGTGTGGAATAAATGCTCCATAATACTGAAATATGATCTCATGTAAGGTACATGGTTCCCGAAGAAATTTCTCAAGTTTATCACTCGTATCTATCACCACAGCGATCATCGTAAAGATAAATGCAGTGAAAAAGAAGGTAGTCAAGTACTTCTTTATTATGAATTGATCGAGGATCTTAAGCGGGTTTGCCACAAATATATTGAGTTATAATTCAAATGATAACGGTCAAAGGTATGAAAGATGTATTAATCGTTTCTATAAAAAGAATTGTAAAGGATTCCTGTAGAATTTATTTAGAAATTTACACTTATCGGATTTGTTTGTTAACTGCTGTGAATAATTACAATTCAACACTAAAACATTCCTATAAATTACATATGTTTGTGAACTTAATAAAAAGTGAATTGTGGTCGAACTGAGTGAACATTTATTGGATCTGGTTTTTAGACAAAAATCCGCCATTATACCCGATCTGGGTACTTTCAGATTTGTTACTACAAGTGCAAAATTGAATTTTGGCGAAAACGTCTTGGCTCCACCCAGCCAGACTTTAGTATTTACTGAATCTACTTTTGATCAGGGCGATTTAACATTTTTGGATTTCTTGGTCAAAGAAAAAGGTTTTGATCCATATGAGGCCAATATCAGGATCAAGGCTTATGTGCATCAAATCAGAAATAATTTTAAACAATTAGGATATTCTTATATCCCGGGGTTTGGTACCTTGCATCTACTTGAAAACGATACCTTGAAATTTGTACCTGGTGATAAGATCAAAGCAATCAAGCCAACTTTGGGACTTCCGGATCTTACAATCAAGCCAATCGCCAGAGAATTTGTAAAAAATGAAATACATGAAACGGAGGTTCCTATCAATTCATTTATTGACACAAGATCTGAAAAAGTTGCCTCTCAAAAAAATAAGTGGGCCCAACCCGCATTAATAGCTTTCTTTTTATTCGGCATCTCCTTAATTGCTTATTATCTATATACTACTTCCTATGGAGATAATATGGATGAAAAGGCAGTAGTTGCTATTCCCATCAACGAAGACAGTATCAAATTGGCTACAAGTGGTTTCGTGGACAGTACCATCATTGAAGTAAAGGATAGTGTATCTGATAAAGCTGCTATGGTAGATGAGATTGACTATGATCAGAGTTTGAATAAAGTACAAGAAGTTCCTATTGTTTCAGAACCTGTAAAGGAGAAGAAAGTCGAAAAGACAAAACAAGTACCTTCTATTGTCAAAACGACACCAGTCAAAACAACAACGGTCAAACCAGATACCAGCGAAGAAATTACAAGCCCTTCAGGTAAAACCTGTGCGGTAATTGTAGGAGCAATGGCGAATCCCGATAATGCCAAAAAACTTGCCAGACAAGTCAAAAGTAAAGGATTTACTCCATTTACATTCAAAACTAAAAACCTCACAAAGGTCGGTGCCGCATGCAATTGCGATTCCGAAAGTATTGAAAGTACACTTGAAGCCATGAAGAAAATCAATAGCTCAGCTTGGGTGTATGAGTCTGAGTGAGAGGTGAAGGAGTGAGGTAGTTAAGAGGTGATAGGTTGATAGGGTGATAGGGTGAGAAAGTGAGGATGCTCTTCTCAATGAAATTAGAAGACAGTTCACATAGAGTGCGTTGCTTCCAAAATCAAAAAGATAACTTGAGAAAAAGGGAACGCAGATGACGCAGATATTCATGATCAATTATGATAAAGGATGTCGATGTACGAATTTCCCCCTTTTTTAGGAGGCAGGGGGAGGAGTTATTGATACACAGATCTTATTTGACTGATTAACAGCACATTAAATTTAGTTATATAAGAGATTGGTGCTTCAAATGAAGATTGAAAAATAGAAAATAAAAAGATTTAAGACCTAATCTATTAAACTACTTTCTGCGTTGAATATTACTGATTACTGATTACTGATTATGAATCACTGATCCACTTCCACCTTCTTCGGTGATAAACTCAATTTCAAAGAGAAAACATGAGACAATCGCGTCTCAGATACATTACCGATATTGGTGAGTGCATAATCGATGTTGACTGCACCAATGTTAATACCCACACCGACATTGGGTTGAACATTCCAGGTCTTTTTGTTTTGGTTTGTGATGTCCACAATTTGCTGCAGGTTGTTGATTCCTCCTCTTAGGAAAAACAATTGTTTATATCTATATTCTACACCAATATGTGGATTGATAGAGATAGGATCAGCGCTGATCAATACATTTCTCTTGCCATCAGTAGTTGCGTCCAGGTTGAGTTCGAATAACAGGCCACTATTCTTGCCAATTAATGTCTTCACACCTCCGGCGATGATGATTGTTGGTCTGGTTGTTTCTGTGCCTTTCACGATGACATCATTGCCTGTGGCAGTAAGTATCGCCTTGTCTGCTTCAGAAAATGTTCCTTTCCATGTATTGAATGTGGTGGTGATATCCTTGGCCATTATTCCAAAATAAAACCTTTCACCTAGATGTTGTAATCCAAGATCTACACCAAAACCAATAGAATTAGCAAAATCACCAATAGTCCTGCGTACGATTTTGACACTTCCACCTACTCTCCAGTTTGGATTTTTTAATGCTCTAGCATATGAACCGAAGATACCGTAATCAACTGCACTGAAGGTCTTGATCCTGTTATAATCTATTTCACCATTTTCATCAATGAGTTCAAGCGTATTTGGTATACCATCGATCCCAAATCGGATCAACCCGATTGAAATAGCCGAATTATTATTATTGAGTTTTTTAGCTACACCAATGTAATCGTAATTACCCACGCCTGAAAACCATGATGTATGCATCGCAGCCACCTGAAAACCTGATTCAATCTGACTTAGTCCGGCAGGATTCCAAAAATTTGAAGTAACATCATTGACCGATCCCGTCACAGCTCCGCCCATACCAAGCGCCCTGGCACCTACTCCGATAGAAAGGAATTCATTACTATATTTGACTTGACCTAAGGAATAATAAGAGAATCCAAGGGTGAATAGCAAAAATAATATGTGTATTTTCTTCATAAAAAAATTCCAAGTGATAACGCAAAAGTATCTGATAAACGATAAACACGGAAATAAAAGTGTTACTAACTTACCAAATGATAAAAAAAAGCTAATTTTCACCATATTTTAGTATCCACATAAATCAAAAGATTATGCGTCATATCCTATTTAGTGTGCTCTTTTTTGTAATTGTTTTTAGCGGTTGTAAGACTACTAATAATGCTATAAGCAAAAATGGTTCCAAACTTTCACAAGGAATGGTTGTTTGTTCACATCCTGCTGCTTCCAAAGTAGGAATAGATATCCTCAAACAAGGTGGTAATGCTTTTGATGCTGCGATCGCTACTCAACTTGCGCTGGCAGTGTGTTATCCCAGAGCCGGAAACCTTGGTGGAGGAGGATTTATGGTATACAGAGATCAAAATGGACAAGAAGGATCACTTGATTTTCGGGAAAGGGCACCTTACACTTCCAGTACGGACATGTTTCTGGATAACCGTGGGCAGGTTATCGACAATATGAGTCTGGTAGGTGTTTATGCTTCGGGTGTGCCGGGGTCAGTGGATGGTATGTGGCAAATGCACCGTGAAAAGGGTAGTCTTCCCTGGTGTCAATTAGTCCAACCTGCAGTTGATCTGGCTCAGAATGGCGTAATTTTAACCTTCAATGAAGCGGAACATATGAATGAATATGCCCAGATTATTGATTCTGTATCAAAATTCTCTACTGCCTACGGTCAAAAGAAATGGAAAGCTGGTGATCGTTTTATACAACAAGATCTGGCCACAACACTTACTGCGATAAGGGATTATGGGAGAAATGGCTTTTACAAAGGTGCTGTTGCTACAAACATAAAAGCAGCTATGATCACTCATTATGGCCTTATTTCTCAAAAAGATCTGGATGAATATCATGCAGTATGGAGAGCACCGATAGTGACATCTTACAAAGGTTACCAAATAACTATGATGCCGCCTCCTTCCAGCGGTGGGATTATGATATCACAAATGCTATATGGATTCGAGCAATTAAATCTTAGTCAATATCCCCTTAATTCTGTTCAATATATTCATGGTCTTACTGAATTGCAACGACGTGCGTATGCAGACAGATCCACTTATTTTGGTGATCCTGATTATGTAGACAATCATGAAACGGAACTATTATCAAAAGAATTTGTAAAAAACAAGATCAAGAATATAAGCATGGACCATGCCACCCCAAGCCAAGAGATATTGCCTGGAAAAGCATCCACTGTTGAAAGTTTCGAGACAACTCATTTTTCAGTCGTCGATGGAAAAGGAAATGGAGTCGGAATTACTACAACTCTTAATGATAACTATGGTTCTAAACTAGTAGTTAATCATGCCGGATTTTTATTAAATAATGAAATGGATGACTTCAGCTCTAAACCGGGGGAAGCAAATATGTTTGGATTAATTGGCGGCACTGCCAATAGTATAGAACCCGGCAAGCGCATGTTGAGCAGTATGACCCCTACAATTATCTCGAAAGATGGTAAGCTATTTGCCGTTGTCGGAACACCTGGTGGCTCAACAATTATAACAGCGAATTTTCAAACAATTGTTGATGTGATTGATTACAAAATGCCTATGCTGCAAGCCGTACTATCCCCCAAAATGCACAGTCAATGGGTTCCGGATGTGATATACCTGGAGCAAGGAAAGTTTTCAAATGAAGTTATTTTGGGCCTCCAAAAGATGGGTCACAAAATAAAAGAAACAAAAGCACTTGGCAAATTGGATTGTATCATGGTGCACCCTGATGGCACACTAGAAGGTGGCACTGATAAAAGTAAAGGCGATGGTACAATCTCGGGTTATTAAATAAAGGTAGAAGTTAGAATTCAGAAATCAGAAGTCAGAAATCAGAAGTTGGAAGTCAGTTAACCTGTTATGCTTTGCTTCCAAATTAAAGAAATAACTTGAGAAAAAGGGAACGCAGATTATGCAGATATTTATGATATAAAAAGTCGTTTAGTACAATATCCCCTTCTGCAAGCTAGGGTTCATACACAAAAATTGATATCAACCAAAAATGATTGATATCCGATTTGATACATTGACATATTTTTGTATTATTAGGATCGTTTAATTACTCTATTTACTTTTTTTTCTTGGCAAAAAAAAGTAACAAAAAAACCCAAGGCTAGACACCCCGCCTTTGGCACCCCTCTGCAAGCTAGGGTTTATACACATCTTTTTTGTTAAGTTCAAAGTGAACTTTGGTGACACAACGACGTAGGTTAACCTACGCCGAGCCTCACGATCTAAGTTTTTACTTTAAATTTTGTTCATCATTCGCTATGAAGTGTTGAGCGTAGGTTAACCTACGTTCGGGTGTCTGCAAAATTAATTTTGCTTATAAGTAAATCAATAACAAACAAACAATTATATTAATATTCTAATTAAGCCTTTTATTGAAAAGGGGAAACTTCGATGGTTGTGTCCGGTAAATAAAATCATTTTAATAAAATTAGAATATTACACAATTAAGCTAATTATGTGATAATCAATAATGTAGTCAATGTTATTATAAAATATTAATTGTTTATACTAATGATTGTCAATATGATATGCAACACCAAACTTTAAGATATTATTTTTTTTATTAACTCGTGACAGAACAATATTTACAAAAATCTATTTACTAAGAAAAAAAACGAAGATGCAATCTAATATAGATACGTTAAGGGCGATTATTGCCTCCAGAAAAAGTGTTTTTCCTACTGTATATAACGATAGAAAGATCGAGAGACCTGTTATGGAAGCTGTTCTTGAAAGTGCAAATTTTGCCCCTAGCCACAGACTCACACAGCCATGGAAGTTTGTGGTTTTTGAAAACGATTCTTTGAAATCGTTGGGAGACAAAATTTCTGAAATATATAAGGCGAATGCACCTGCAGACAAATTCTCCGAGAAAAAATTTGAAGAGTTTTCAAAAAAAATCACAAAGTCTGCTGCTGTCATAGCAATAGTATTGGATGCACATCCGGATCTTTTGCCTGAATGGGAAGAAATTGCATCGACCGCATGTGCTGTACAGAATATGTGGCTTACCTGCACTGTTCATGGATTGGGATGCTACTGGAGCTCTCCGAGTATGATCAGGCACATAGGCCCTTTCCTTAGCCTTTCAGAAAATCAAAAGTGTATAGGCTTATTTTACATGGGCTACACGGATGTTTCTATCCCTACTTCGGAAAGGACACCGATCGGAAGTAAGGTGGAATGGCGGGATTAATTTCAAGAGTGTTCATTCTATGTTGCGCTGCAATTGGCTATTTTGACTAATTGCAGCGCTCCGTAATAATCATAGAAATTATAGCTATTTCAATATGCAGTGCAACGTCATTTCTTAAATCTTGACAAAGCGGCTGATCCATTTTTTATCTTTTGAATTCAAGACCACTTGATAAGTTCCCGGAATTAAATCACCGACACTTAAAGTGATCTGTTCATCACCTGATAATACTTTTCCTGAAAGTAAGTTTTTGCCATGGCAATCGATTATGGTGTAATTAATCAGTGAATTAATTTGGGATGGTATTTCCAAAATTAATTGTTTGTCTGCAGGGTTTGGATATAACAAAGTCGTTTGGACATCTTCACCAATAATAGAGGCAGGGCCACGATATCCAAATTTTAGAATGGTTGAGTATCCAGATAGAAAATCAAAGATTATGTCCTGTCGGAATTCTACCAATCTATCTTGATCATCCTTCACATAATTATCAAATTCCTGGCTATGCATTTGATCACTTTCATAGGTGATCTCAGAGATTCTTCCATGCTCATTGTATTTAAAAAATGCAAACTCAGAAGTATCACCTAGAATCTTAAAATAATATCTATCTAACTTATTGTCATCATTCAAACCATAATGAATCTGGTAAATTTCTGTTGAGAAACTAGTTTGAACAATAGTTCTTATTAAATCAGTCTTTTCGAAAACACATTTTTCGAAAAGTAGAGGAGGCTGAGTAACTCCATCAAGTAAGTATTTTTTATATTGGATGGGTCTATTTACATAAAACTGTGCAGCATCTTCTCTACTGAGAAAGAAATTGTCAACTCCTGCTGAATCTATTTCAAAAAATTCCTGTATTCCTTTGAATAAAAATGATTGGTCATTATTTAAAAAAACAAGATCATCATACAAGTAATCAATAATAGTGTCATTCCCCTGCTGCGTATATTCCTCTTCCTCTTTGGAATATTTAATTACAGCGTCACCATTATATTGGACATTATATATCCGGCTTCCTTTGTTCCACGCTCCTCCCTGATAAAATAAATAAGTTTGTGATGTCACTCTTTCATTGCTGTCGAAAGTAATGTTTAATGAGTCTGCATATACCAATTCATTGTCTTTTGTAAACTCTTTCGAGGAGATCAAAGTCCCTTTTATATTGTAAAGATGTGATTGAAAACCATCATATCTTTCTATCCCATTTTCCAAAAGGAAGTAATCCATGGTAGAGAACCTGCTTTCATCACCTTTATATTTGTAATAATAATTGTAATCCTCATCCGACTCATTATTAATTTTAGCTGAACTGATTCTACCTTTTCCGTCATATTCGACGACGACCGTTGTAACTAATTCGCCAGCATTCGGGTGGTCAGCAAGAAGCAAGTACAGGGTGTCAAACTTCATCTTGAAAGCCCTGTCACTTGTGTATTTCAGATTAATAGCCTCACTTATTAATTTGGAAAATTTGTTATGAATAATTAATTTTTCTTTGGCCGATTGAGATTGTGAAAACAGTTGAACCGTTGAAAATAAGCTTATAATTAATAAGAGATATTTACTCATCAGGAAAATTTTAATGCATTTGGATTTTTAAAAGTAGCAATTATTTTTGCTTAGGTGGACTTTTAAACACATTAAATAATTTTTTAACACTTCGATCTCAACAACATCGTTGAATACCATAAATTATTGGTTATAAGTGAAACTTTGTGAATAATGATCATTGTTTAGATGATCTAACTTGTGTAAAAAATGGAACCAGACACTATTACCGGAATTGTCGCAAGTATACTTACTGCGACTGCATCTATTCCTCAGTTAATTAAAATTATCAGGAATAAAGAAGCTAAAGATATTTCATTGCTAATGGTCACCGTTCTGATATTAGGTCTTGCCACCTGGATAGTTTATGGTATTTTGAAAGAAGATGTAATTATCATAGTGGCGAACGCTATTCCTTGTGTTGTTAATATATTGATAGGAGTGATGAAGTTGCATTACAAGTAAAAGTTTACTTTTTCTCTCCTCGTTTACAGCCCAAATTGCAGCTTATCAAATCACTTTTCTTAAAGATCTTCATGCTGCTTGGGCAAAGTATCTACATCTTTTTCTAATTCCTTCTGAATTACAGCAACAGCAAAATCTGCGGGTTCGATGTGATGCCCTTTGTACTCGGCATAAACCTGAGTAAACTCTGCGCCCAGATATAATATAACAGCTGTATAATAAATCCATACCAAAACAACGATAAGTGAACCTGCTGCACCGAATGTGGATCCGGTAGCTGTGGTAGAAATATATAGCCCTATTAGAAACCTGCCAATCAAAAACAAACAAGCCGTGAAAATAGCGCCTGTTCTCACATCTTTCCATTTTATCTTTACATCTGGCAGTACTTTAAAGATTGCGCCGAATAATATTGTAATTACAATAAAAGTAATAGCTGTATTTAATATGTTGGCGATCCAAACCGTCATATCTGGCAAGAACCTTGAGAGCCTGTCCATCATTGCAAGGATCATACCATTGGCGATCAGTGAAACAATTAATAAAAATCCTAGACTGACTATGAGAGAGGAAGAAAGTAATCTATTCTTAAGTAGTTTAAGCCAGCCTTTTTTGGGTTTTGCTTTAACTTTCCAGATAATGTTGATGGAGTCCTGGATCTCACCAAATATACTGGTCGCTCCAATGAACAATGTGAATATCCCAATTACAAGTGCAAATGTGGATTTGTCAGACAATTCAATAGCCTTGATCATGTCTTGGATTTGCAGTGCTGCAGATGCTCCTATTAGACCGTTTAGTTCTTCAAATACTTTTCCTTGAATTGCATCTTTTCCCAGAAATATTCCTGCCAAAGAAATAAGTAAAAGTAATAATGGTGCTAAAGCAAATATGGTATAATAGGCCAGCGCTGCACTCAACTTCATTCCTTTGTCGTCCAGGAAACCCATCAATGTAGCTTTTGCAATCTTAAAAAATGGTTTTTCAAAAAATTTGGCCATGTTTCCTTTTCTTTCTAATTATTCTAAAATATTTAGTTAGCGCTTTATTTAATCGAACTTAACAAAATGTATAGCTGTACGATCAACAGCAAAATAACAAAATTTTTGATAAAAAGTGCATTAGAAGAAGAACCAAATCAGAATATTGGAGCTAAAGATTTTAAAAAATGGTTGAAAAACTGTCGAACAAAGACTAGAGATGTTGAATTTCTTTCCACGCTGGCGCGAGTTTTCAACTCGTGACCTTCCGAAGCCAAAATTTAACTATATATTAGAATTCAATTATTAATATATTCTATAATCGACTATAGAATTACTTGATAGAATTGCAATGACACGAGTTAAAGACTCGCGCCAGCGAAGGAGTTGAAAGGCACGAGTTGAAAACTCGAGCTAACGTAATAAAACTCGCGCCAGCCCTACGCACTCTAGTTTTCTTCTCACTTCAATAACGCATGACCCACACTACAATTCAAGCATTTTTGATGATCGCAATAATTATTTTTCAATTCAAGAAGCGCTTGAGAATCACCGGCATGTTCACAACTTATATTCAGGTTGAGCCAATGCTTTATAATGCCATTTTGTTCTGCCGGAATGAAGCTCATTAATTCCAATGCTTTCTCTTGAAGGGCAGAAAGATGCTGCTCCTGACCATACATGCTGGCGCGAGTTTTCAACTAGTGACCTTGCGAAGCCAGATTTCAATTATATATTAGACTTCAATTATTTATATATTCTATAATCGACTATAAAATTACTTGATAGAATTGCAATGGCACGAGTTAAAAACTCGCGCCAGCGTAGGAGTTGAAAACTCGCGTCAGCGGAGTAAAATCCACGCCAGCGGGGGAGATTTGAACCTGCTTTTTTTATTCCATTCTGATATATCCAATATTACTCATAGGCAGATCTATTATCACTACATCGATCAATCCTTTTCCCGAATAGTAATTGGACGCACTAGAATAAATGTAAAAATGAGCCTCATCTACAAATCCTGCTTTGACTGGATTTAAGTGAATATAATCCAGTTTCTGGGCGATTACGGTTGGTGAAAAAACCTCAATGGGATGGTTACTTTGTTGCCAAAATTGATAACTTTTAACATTGGATCTACCTTCGCCAGCAATAGAAAATCTTTCCAACATCCATTCTTTCCGACTCTCCTTGGTATTTTTTATGATTGCTTTAATTAATTCTTTTGATGAGAACTTCTTAAAATCTCTGATTAGTTCGCCATGTTTAATATTTTCCTTTACGTCAAAGATTAGATGTATATGATTAGACATAATGCACCACGCAAACAATCTCATTCCTTTATGATCACAGCAATACTTCAGGCTTTTTACCACGATATCTTTATAAATTTGTCTCGTAAAAACGTCTATCCAATCAACCACAGCAAATGATATAAAATATATTCCGGAAGAATTGAGAAACTTGTATTTTGTGCTCATGTAGTTGGATTTGAGATTGAAAAGATCAATATTTTGGAGTTTAGAAAATTATTTGGCTTTGAAGGGATAATATCGCTGTCACCGCTGGCGCGAGTTTTCAACTCGTGACCTTCCGAAGCCAAAATTTAACTATATATTAGAATTCAATTATTAATATATTCTATAATTGACTATAAAATTACTTGATAGAATTGCAATGACACGAGTTAAAAACTCGCGCCAGCGGAGGAGTTGAAAGACACGAGTTGAAAACTAGCGCCAACGCAATAAAACTCGCACCAGCCTTACGCACTCTAGTTTTCTTCTTACTTCAATAACGCATGACCCACACTACAATTCAAGCATTTTTGATGATCGCAATAATTATTTTTCAACTCTAGAAGCGCTTGTGAATCACCGGCATGTTCACAACTTATATTCAGGTTAAGCCAATGCTTTATAATGCCATTTTGTTCTGCCGGAATGAAGCTCATTAATTCCAATGCTTTCTCTTGAAGGGCAGAAAGATGCTGCTCCTGGCCATACATAAATAATACCGGGATGATGCCATTGATGATGATTAGATCCCTGGTATTTTTACCTAGACTTTTCTTCTTTTTGATGGCAGGAACTCCTAATATAAAATGATCCTCCCAGTAGTGAGGCAAGGATTTTATTTCCAACATTTGATGGATCATTTTGTAATCTACTTGCTCAAGAATCGCTGAAAAGAACAATTCATGTTGCCTTAACAAGGATACGATCTGTGCAATTCGGATGTCCGGGAAGTTATTTGGATGCATTTTTGAGTATCGCCAAATCACAGGATTGATAGGAGTTAAGTCGTATTTGTGCTGGAGGAATCTGAAAGTTCGTTGTAATTCCAATGGATATTCTTCTTCAAATTCTTTCTCCAATAATCCTGCCATCCCGAATACCAGTGCATGAGAGGAAAGTCCGTCATGTCTATTCTTCATAAATATCCTAAAGTCCATGCGCTCTGCCAACACGCTGAATGCATGCTTATTGACACTCGTGCCCATAGCTTGAAACAGTTGTCGATACATCACTTCTTCCCAATTAGAGTTGGTAGATTCTATGTTATTATGAACCCATGCAACCTTGGACTGCATCCTTTCTATATTAAGGCGCTCTTTCCAGATGTTCCAGATATTGTACTGAACTCTTGAAGGATCAAGATTAGCGCATGGAATCCAACCAGGTTTTTGAAGTAAAGCATACCTCTCCGCCACGTCTGTATGAATGAGTTCGCCGAGCTCCAGCGTAATCAGTTCATGGTCATTATAGTTGCACACTTCCTTGTCATGTCTTGCCACCACGTGAAGGATGACACTATTATATGCAGGATCGAATTGATGACGATGAAGATCCCAGTCTGAGGAAGAGAGATGCATCTCAATATGACCAATGAGCAAGGTATCGTCCACTCTGACCTTACCATGAAGAAAGTCAGGACCGCTATTGGTGTTGTATTTGCCGAAATCTATGATCTCAACTTTGCGACCATCCGTAAGCTTTAAATTGAGCCGATTGAATTGTTTAGTCCGCCAGATGTAATGAAGTAAATATTCAGAAGTGATAACTGGAGCATGGGTTGTATACATGACTTGAAGTTTAATGGGTGTTAAAAATTGGGTGTAACGATGTAAAAATAAATAAGATTATTTGGAATTGGAAATAAATCGTTGATTTTTTTTGTGTTATTGATTATTTATGCATTTGGTATAGTGCATGTTATCACCCATATGGTATGGTATGCGGACAAGGGCAAGCCTTGTCCCTACCGTCATATTCCAATACTTTTGTAGTGTAAATACAATTTTACGTCTTGTTTTTAGAATCGTCTATCTTTATCGCTCGAAAGAATACATGAAGAAAGAATTTTCGGTCAATCTACTTTTATTACTTGGTCTTAACCTGCTGGTCAAACCGTTGTATATCTTTGGCATAGATGTTCAGGTACAGAATACCATTGGCCCAGAGCAATATGGTCTATTTTTCAGTATTTTCAACTATACCCTCATTTTTCAGATACTTTTGGAATTCGGCATCACCAATCTGGTAAAGCGGGATATATCTGCATCGAAGAATTTGGCACCAAAATACTTCTCCAACCTGATCGGATTGAAATTAATCCTGTTGCTCATTTACATCTTTTTGACATTTGCTGTGGGTTATTTTATTGGATATAATGAAGAAGGACTGAAGATATTATTCATAGTATTGTTGATACAGATATTCCTATCTTTTGTTTCATTTATGCGGGCTATACTTGCCGGAATAGGAGCCTATCGTATCGATAGCCTTCTTTCTGTTATGGACAAAATAATCATGATCTTGCTATTAGGTGTGATGCTATTTACCTCTTATTGGGAACAAGTTACACTCACTGATTTTTTATATGTATATCTGATAAGTGTTGCAATTACTTGTTTTACAGCCTATTTGATGCTATCAAAAAAAATCCATCTAAACAAGTTGACTTTTAGAAAGAAATACCTTGCGAGCTTTCTCCGACGTGCAGCTCCATATGCACTTATTACCTTTTTGATGGGAGTATATGGTCGCATCGACGCTGTATTTTTGGAGCGACTACTTCCTGATGGAGATTATCAGGCAGGTATTTATGCCGCGGGCTTTAGATTGTTAGATGCATATATGATGTTTGCATTGCTATTTTCAAATCTTTTACTGCCCATGCTTTCTACCTACCTGAAGGATAAAGTTCAGATGATGAATTTCCTATATTTCGTTCTTGGGTTATTGATGACTTTTTCCATCATTGGTGGCATCAGTGGGTTTTTCTATAGAAATGAAATCGGAAATCTATTGTATCATTACAGCAATGATGTATGGGGAGATACGCTTGGGCTGCTAATGCTATGTATGATACCAATTGGCTTGAGCATCATCATGGGTGCTTCCATTATGTCATTGGGAAAATTAAAAAAGCAGAATTTATTGTTTTTCGCAGGAGTAATCATGAGTATTATCTTGAATTTAATTCTTATACCCTATTATAATTCTACAGGGGCGGCGCTGGCAGCTCTTACAGTCAACTCTCTAATCGCTATAGGCCAAACAGTGATTTTTTATTCAATCGCCGGAGTAAAACCCCAAATATTATTTTATTTAAAATTGTTCATTCTGATTATAACGTGTTTATTTGTTTTTGGATGGATACATTATCTGGATTTGAAAATTAACTGGATCATTCCTCTTATCACAGGATTTATAATTACATCAGGAAGCGCATTTTTAATGGGTTTATTGCCGAATAAGTTAAATATGTTGCTTGGTATTTTAAAGGCCAGGAGCTGATTTAGATTATATTTTAATGAATTTGCATACACTGATATTTATATGAAAGAAACCTTATTAAATCAATTGTCAGAGGTACAGAAAATTGCAGAATATTCCAAAACAAAGAGATTCTTAAATCATCCTGGAAGGTATATTGAAGCTATATTTTTCAGAAAAGTTATCTATCCATTTTCTAAAAAAGAACGGTTTAAAGAAGTAAATTTATTCTTCTCCCAAATGATGAATATCGCGCTGCCTGCTTCTACTGATATATATCTGACTGGTGGAAAATCACATGATTCAGAGATCAGACTTGCAAAGTTTTTAATCAAAAATCTCAACCAAGGCGATAATTTTGTGGACATCGGAGCGCACTATGGATATTTCACATTACTTGGTGCACATTTAGTAGGCAAGGGTGGTAGGGTCTTCTCTTTTGAACCCGGGAAAAGTACTTATTCCTTACTTGAAAAAAATACTACTGAAATTCCAAACATTAATGTTTTCAATTTGGCTGTTTCTGATAAATGCGGCTTGATTTCTTTTTATGAATTTCCATCCATGTATTCGGAATACAATTCTAAAGATGTTGCACAATTTGAAAGGGAGGATTGGTTTATTTCAGTTAAGCCAAAAAGAGTAGATGTCGATGCTATTACAATTGACCAAATAGTCACCGATAATAAAATAATTCCTACCATTATTAAAATGGATGTAGAGGGTGGAGAATATGACGTGATCAAAGGAGCAATGAATTACCTTGCTATGAATAATACCTATATTGTCATGGAATACCTGGCTTCTGAGCGGGAGAATTCTAATCACAAAAAAGCGACAGAATTATTAAGATCAATTGGATATAAAAGTTATTTAATCAACGCCGAAGGCAAACTTACTTTAACTGAAAATATAGACCCCCATTTTCAATTAAATAATATTGATTCTGATAATATAGTTTTCAGAAAAACCTGAGAATAATACTGGGCAATTAAATAATTCTGCTTTGTATTACTTTTAGATGTATCAACAAAAAAAGGAGGCTTCTTTTCAGAAACCTCCTTTGTCTAATGTATATTAAGTTCAGGATTAATATCTACACGATCAGCTAATTATTTAATTAATTGATCACGTATTATTTATCCGAATTACATTTTAATCATTTTAACTGCTTCATTAATATTTTCACCTTGCAGTCGGACGATGTACATACCTGCCGGCAGATTACTTGTGCCACCCACCGGTATTTCATTCACGCCAATCACAGATGTTACATTATTTTTCAATACTTCTCTGCCATTGGCATCGAGCACTGTAATAGTAGTCTTAATATTGCCACCTGCATTGAAATGTACATAGAATTCATCTTTAAATGGATTCGGATAAGCTGTGTATTCGGTGATCGTATTATTGATCTCACTTACAAGATTAGAGCCACCGACGATCGTAACAGTATAATCCTCTACCTCTCCATAACTGAATGTCTCGCATGATGTAGAGTATGCATTATATTTCATTTGCACTCTCATCCTTGTAGCACCATTTTTAGCTGTAGTAGGTACTTTGAAAGTCCTATTGATATTGCCGGTACTTGATGAAGCATAAGAAGTGATCTTTTCACCTGCATCCGTGAAGTCGCCATCACTATTATAGTCGATCCATACTGACCAATACTCAGGGTAAGTAGATGACATTCCCGCACTAAAGGTTATTGTATTGCTACTTCCGGCAGTTAAATTGGTATTCAGTGCAGTGAAGTCACCATATCCGCCATTAGATGCAGATACATTATTGATCGTACCAAGTTTTACCAGGTCTATCCACTCATAAGTACTTGAATTCCCTTTTGAAACGCAATAACTATTACCTCCACCACCTGCAGTTGAGAATGTTACGGTAGCTGAATATGCGCTCGAACCTCCGCTGCAATTTGTTCTGACACTAACATCATATGATGTGCCAGCAGTCATGCCGGTAAAGTTAACGGCAGTTCCTGTAGTATTATAATTACTCCATGTGCCACTTGAGGTCAACTTATATCTAAGGTCATAGGTAACTGCTCCAGACACAGCTGTCCATGATACTGTTGCAGTAGTAGATGTAATATTGGATGCTGCAAGTCCGGTAGGTACATTACAAGTAGATCCTCCTGTAGTGGTAAATGATACCGTTGAAGAATATGCACTTGATCCACTTGCACAATTCGCCCTTACGCTTACATCGTATGATGTATTAGCAGCTAAAGATGTCAGGTTAACAGATGTTCCAGTCGTGTTAAATGTTGACCAAGTGCCACTAGAGGTAAGTTTATATCTGAGATCATATGTCGTAGCACCACTTACTGCTGCCCATGTTATATTGGCAGAGTTGTTGGTAATACTTCCTGCAGATAGTCCTGTAGGGACGCCACAGCTGGCACCACCACTTGTAGTAAACATCACAGAAGCACTATAATTGGAGTTGCCACTTGTACAAATTGTGCGCACTTGTACTTCATAGGTAGTTCCTGTAGTTAGACCTGTAATTAATTTAGTAGTTGGTGTTTGCTGTGATAAAACCACCCAAGATCCGCCAACATTTCTATATTGAACCTGGTATCCAGTCGCTCCAGATACTGCAGTCCATGATATCGTAGCTGAATTTGTATTTATACCAGATACTGCCAAGCCAGCAGGAACATCACAAGAAGTACCTCCTGTAGCGCATAGGCCAAGACATGATGCACTACTTACCTTACTTCTTATCAAATTACCAGGTTGGGTTCCAAATCCATTGTTGAAATTAATACCATAGCTTGTCAAATGGCAATAACTCATGATCGTACCACCATTGGTGGGTGCAGGACCAGGAGCACAACCGCCCTCTGTAGTATAACAATTGTCAAGAGCTCCTCCTGACCAGGTACAACTTTGAGTATGAGGCGAACCTAGATTATGACCCATCTCGTGAGTCATAACTTCAACTGTCCAGGAGTAAGTGGGAACATTTTGATATGTTGCCTGAATATTACTATATGCATATTTGTAAGAAGAACACAATGCATTTACCCATGCTACACCTCCGAGGTTATTGCCGCCTAACGCAGCCAAATGAGCAAGGTCTCCATTGAATGTTGGTCTTGCAGTTCTGAATTGGGTAAGAGCTGAACTACTACTCGATGTGCTATAGGAGTCCTGAGTCGTCCAAACATAGGTCGTTGAAATCTGAGTTACAATACTTTCATTGGCGTATAGCGCAGCTACGTTATTATATACAGCAGATATCCAGTTATTGACATTCGCTACTGTTCCTTTATTAAGGTATAATTTATAATCGCATTCAATGTAAACTTTTACACATTTAACATCCCTTGTTTCGATATAGTCTTCAAGATGTTTCTGAACTTCTTCTGCATAATTTTCCGGTTCTTCAGCACTACAGAAATTAGGGTTCTTAATTTTAAGGTCCCTATCCGAATAGATTAAATATCTGTCAGATTGCTCTTCTCTGTTGAAAGTTACATTTCCGTTATAATCGGAAGAAGCCATTCCGACCATTTCATCGCCAAAAAAACTAAGTGCCACCACAGAAGTAACATCGCCTGCAATGATTCCACGATAATAAACCCCTTGAGTATAATCTAAAGGCTGATCACCGGATTCGCTTGAATAGGTTTTGAAATCATCTGACAACACGTCTACTCTGACGAGATCCATTGTGATCTGATCTTCGAAATAGGGCACACTCAATTGAATAGCTTCAGGTTTATTGGCGACTAATTGTTTTAGAGCAGTTTTTTTGATTGTAGCGTAAGATGATTGTGCAAGTACTTCAGAATGGTTGGTTCTGGTATCGATGCTCTTATCTGCTTCAAAAAGATTTATAACCTCAAAAACTGTTTGCTTTTGCTGTGCCTTCTGGACAGCCATTGCGATTGGTTTAACTTTTGAAACATTGATCTGGGCGTTCAGATAAAGAGGGGAAGTTGCCACAAAAAAGCATAGAAATGCCAGGCAGAACTGCCGGAAAAAGAGTTTAATAGATAGCATAGTCAATAGATTAAAACATTAATAATTTACACACGGAAGGATAAGGCTATATAAATTACTGCTTTAAGGTTGTCTTTATAAAAACTTCAGAATAAAACTGCTAGAAATTAAGATAAAAACTATCTGAAAATACTTAAATCGGCTGCAAGGTATAAATAAAACTTGCTGCAAATTCAAATATAAGAAATAATGTATTGGGAATAGACAAAAATACAACTTTATTGGGATAAAACTAAAACTTTTTCCTTTGATGATTAAAAATTATAAATAGCGCTCTTTCAGCACATTTATATGATGGATGACATGCCCGATCAAGAAGCTTGCACCCGCTCTGGCTGTAAAAGGGTAAAGTCCACTTTGAGCACGGAATGAGCTTTGCTGGTCTTTCAAATTGTACAAAAGAAAAATTGATGATTCTCTTAATATTCTGAATTCTTCGATCAAGTCTTTGAGGTCTCTATGAGATACATCTGCATTTCTGGCATAATCATTTTCATCAAAACTTGATAAGTTTGCCGTACCATCCATTCTGGCCGCCACAAGTGATCTGTAAGCAAAAATCCGCTCAGCGTCATTTATATGATTCAGCACTTCCTTAATGTTCCATTTACCTTCAGCATATGCATAGTTTTCCTTCTCCTGTGGAATTGAAAGAAGAAACTCAACCGCCTCTCCACCATTTTGTCTCAGGAGATCTATCAAGTCACCTTCAGGAATCAGGTCAAAATATCTTTGAAAATATGGGTTGTATTCACCTGGTAATGGTCTTTGCATCTTCTTTGAATTATGGAGGTCTTTATTATAAGATGTAAATTTATGCAAAAAGATTAAATGTCCTATTGTATTGATCAATATCGATATAATCTAGTTTTGAATGATCAATTGCGAAATAATGATTTAAATTTGTGATGTTTGGAAGATTATAATTAGCAGCTTTAATTTTTTAATACTTCTCATTCATTACTTTTTATCAATAGATCTATTAATGAAGCATTTATTTCTTCTTGTATTGTTTATTCATATAAGCATTTCATTTACTTCAGCTCAAACCGTCTATCCTTTTTCTTACCAAGATCGATTTGGATTGATCAACAGCAAATTAGAAATAATACTGCCACCCAAATATGCTTTCATTGATTTATTTCCAAGGCAATGGGAAAACAACTGTGCAATTTTTTCGGAAATAATTTTTGAGAATGGAGCAGGAAAACCTTTATATGGTCTATTGGACAAGAAGGGTGAAGTAATAATACCGGCTAAGTATCCACAACTTGAATATGATGGGAATAAAAGATTTGCTTTTTGTAAGATTGGATATGATTCAGTAGAAGTGGTAGATATTCGCTACAGCAATATCATTCATCGGCAGAAATTCACAAATATTAATAGTCAAGGAGGTCTTGTTGCACTAGAATCAAACCAAACAGGGTCTACCACCATCTTATTTCACAATAATGTTGCTAAAATTTGGAAAGGTGGGTTTGTAAGAATAGTGTACTCAAATGAAACTTATTACTATGAGTGCAGCGATTTGGAGAAGTATACCTACTATAACTCTTTTGGGGAAGTAATCTCTGCACCACCTGATTATTTTGACATGGAAGAAATGGTGTCTGTTCAAAGTGATTACAATTCCAGAAATCAACAAAAACTATGGGATATTTTAGCAGAGAAATTTGGTGCGTATAATCTCAAGCCTGTGACAATTGATTCTGGAGAGAAAGTAAGTGCTATCTACCAAAATCCGGAAGATGGCTCTTTTAAATTACTGGACATGGATGGCAACACACGTTTTGAGTACAACGGTATGACTGCATTGTCATTTATTTATGACCAGAAATTGCCCTATTTGCAGTTCAGAGTAGGTATGTATTGGGGATTGATTTCTAAAGGTGGACAGTTAATATTAAAACCGGAATTTCAAAATTCATTTCAAAGACTCTCGAAGGATTTTGGGTATGATACTTTTGTAAAGCATAAGTCCGGATATGGTGGTGTGTTAAATAGCGCAGAAAAACTTTATTTGCCCAAAGAAAGCGGCTACGTGAGTGAGTAGAAAAGCTATTTGTTGAGCACACAATAGCAATACTTTACTAATTGGAAAAAGAAATGTCCATGTTTTAAATTTCGTTTGAGTGGTTGTGTTGTGGGGGGGGGTTGGGAGATTGGGGGTTATGGTTAACCGTTTTCGTTGAGTATAAATCATATTTTACTAATTTTGATTAACAAATAAATGTTGCTATGAAATTCTTATTTTCCCTAATCCTAGCACTCATTTTTACAGCATCTCTTTCCGCAAATACCCTCCACGTTGGCCCAGGTCAGCCGTATAATTCTTTATCGGATGCAGCTCAAGATGCTTTGCCCGGTGATACAATCCTCTTTCATTCCGGAACTTATCCGGGTGGTGAATTCGTCAATGAATTACAAGGAACAAACACTCAATGGATTTATATTAGAGCAGAGAGTGCCAGTTCAGTAGTCATTCAAGGGGGTACAAATTCCTGGCAATTGAGTGATGCGGCTTATTTAAAGATCGAAGGTTTTGTCTTTGAACAGCAAACCGGAAATGGATTTAATATGGATGATGGAGGAAGTTACGATACCCCTTCCCATCACATCACTTTCGAAAGATGCATTTTCAGAGATATTAATGCTTCCGGCAATAATGACTTGTTGAAAATGTCAGGGGTGAACGATTTTTTGATCAACCATTGTGATTTTATCAATGGATCTGCAGGAGGAAGTGGTGTTGATATGGTGGGTTGTCATCGTGGAATAATTGAACAGAATTTATTCGAAAATTTGGGAAGTAATGCCATTCAAGCCAAAGGCGGAACTCAATACCTTACTATACAGAGAAATTTTTTTAAAAATTGTGGACAGAGAAGTTTGAATCTGGGTGGTTCAACAGGTCTCGAATTTTTCAGGCCAATAGATGCAACTTTTGAAGCTGCAGATATTCAGGTTTTTTCCAATATTTTTATTGGTTCTGTTGCTCCGATTGCATTTGTGGGATGTGTAAGGGTGGAGGTGATCAACAATACGATCGTTTCTCCTGAAAAATGGGTCATGCGCATACTGCAGGAGACTGTTGATCCGGATAGATTTGAACTTTGTGGAAATAATTCATTCAGAAATAATATAATTTATAAAAGCAATGCTGTAAGTACGGATTGCAATATCGGTCCAAATACTGCTCCTGAGACATTTTTAATGAGTAATAACTTGTGGTATAACTATGAAAATACAGGAAATAGTGCGCCAAATGCTATTCCGGTAACAGATGAAAATAACATCATTGGTAGTAATCCTGAATTTGCAAATGTGGTACTTGAAGCATTTACGTTGCTGGAAAATAGTCCGGCGATAGCAACCGGATTTAATTCTATGTTGCCCGTAATTGACTATTATGGAGTTAATTATGCCGGGTTGCGATCAATTGGAGCGTCAGAAGGGAAGCCTGATTTATCAAAAGCAAACCGAATAATAAATGATATTGGGTTAAAAGCTTTTCCGAACCCTTTTCAAGATGAAATTATGATCACATGGGACGGAGATTATAGCAACAAACTTGATTTTGATATAATTGATATTTATGGCAGAACGATTCGAAAATTTAATATTGAAAATGGTAATTTTATTAAATTAGATATTGAAATACCAGGAAATTATTTTCTTAAATTAAAAGATAAAATAAGACTGGTTGATATATTAAAAATTCAAAAGTTTTAAAATTCCACGAAAGGACGAATTTGCAATGTTTTAAAATATTTATTTGCTAAAAAGTATAGGTAAATTAAAATGCAATTTATTGCTTCACTTTATAGAAATGTTTAAGCATTAAGTTGAATCTAACAAAACTATGGTTCGTATTATATAAAAAGCCTCATTCATGCATTTATGATCGGCTAAATTGCCTTTGGTTTTAACCAACAGAACAAATAATTTTGATACTTCTTTACCTTTTAAATAAAAACTTCTCAATGTGCAGCATTACCTCATCCTTGTAGTTTTTACTAATAGGGAGGGTAGCTCCTTCGAGGATCAGGTCGCTACCTTCAATCGTCTTAATCGCATTCAAGGCCACCATGTAGCTGCGATGAATACGAATAAACTGGTCACACGGTAGCTGATCTTCGACACTTTTGAAAGTAAGGTAGGTCATATATTTTTTGTCTTTAGTATGAATTATGACATAATTAGACATGCTTTCTACATAAGTTATATCTTGTACAATGATCTTTTCTATCTTTTGACTGCATTTTACAAAGAAAAAACCATCGTTAGAGATCTGGTGAGGTTCATGTTGGGCAAGAATTTCCTTCGCTTTCAGTGCTGCTTTCATGAATCTTGGAAAACTAATTGGCTTCAATAGATAATCTACAATATCAAGTTCATAGCTTTCAATAGCATATTCAGGATAGGCTGTGGTAAATACTGTCAACGGTGGATTTTTCAAATTTTTAACAAATTCAATGCCTGTGACTTTTGGCATTTGAATGTCCAGAAAAATAAGATCAACATCAGATTTTTGCATCCAGTTGGTTGCTTCAATGGCATTTTTACAAGTTGCAATTAATTTCAAAAAGTCGATTTGTTCGACATGTTCAGCAAGACCTTCTCGGGCAATTGGTTCATCATCTACAATTAAACATTTAATTTTATCCATGATTAAGTATGAGTTTTGAAAAATAGTGTGCTTTGTCTTTGTGATGGGCAAATGAATGCTGATCAGGATATAATATTTCGAGCCTTCTTTTAAAATTAATTAATTGTGTGTCATCTGTTACATAGGAGCCATTAGGTATGGCCGCACCTTCATTTGATATTTGAATGAGAATGCCATTATTTTCATAATTTGTTATGTTAAAATACATGACTTTATTATTACGGGTTATTTCAAGGTAATTAAAAGCATTTTCTACAATGGGCTGGATCAGAAGCGGGGCAATTGATCTGCATCTTACATCGGGATCAATAGTTAATTCAATATTCCCTCTGAAACCCTTCTTGAATTTTTTTATATAAATATAATTATTTAAATATTCGAGCTCTTTTTCTATATCAACCTTCGGCGCAGTGCATTCGTATAATTGATATCTCAGCATATCACTTATTATTTCCACCAATTGCCTTGCTTTTTTATTTTCTTTGGAGATTTGAAAATAAATTGTATTCATCACATTGAAAAGAAAGTGCGGATTGATCTGACTCCTTAGAAAGTTTAATTCAGTCGATAGTTTTTCCTCCTTAATTTCATTTAATTTTGTTTCGGATCGAAATCTGTCAGACATTACCTTTATTGTTCCTGAACTGATAAGAGGTACCATATATGTCCAGAAAATAATAAAGAAATGTTGGAGTAAATTGAAGAAAACATTTGATTTAAATGTCTCTCGGAATTCGTCTAGATGAAATATATAAATGTTGATATAATAGTATAAAAGATATGTCATTGTCATAGTTATGGCCATAACAGTGACTATAGAAAAGAAAATTATGAACTTCTTCTGGTATAGGTATTTTGGGACAAGATAATAAGCTGTAAAATAAAAGGGTACAAAGCCTATCATGACCATCATTATATTTTCAAATAGAGTAGCCATTAGAGGCACATCAGAATCGAAATAGACAAAAGAATTCATTGCAATTATAGCAAGCCAGAAGAATACATGGAGTAATTTATATTTTTTAGCCCAAATGTGTATTTTATTCCACTTCATTCTTTGGCTTTAATCAATTATCAATAACAATTCAGCGGTAAAAAAACCATTGAGAGATTTCGTCGTAAATACATGTGTATTGGTATAAAGCAATTCCAGCCTACGTTTTAAGTTTACAAGCCCGATGCCTCCAGTTTTTACCAGATGTTTTGATCCCTTGTTGTCTTCATATGTATTTGCGACTTTGATCAGGAGTTCCGTTGGTTTATCTCTGTAAATGTCTATATAGATTTTATTTCTGTAAGGGTCATTGAAATGTGAAACATGTTTAAATGCATTTTCTATTAATGGCAAAATCATCAATGGAGCAATTTTAAAATTAGTTAATGCTCCAGTTGTATTTAATTGAATATCTGATCCCACCTCCATTCTGTTGGATTGCACTTTAATATAACTTGCCAAATATTCTATTTCTTTTTCAATATTAATCTCATCATTATTACATTCAAATAATTGATAATTAAGTAAATTTTTGAAAGTCGAAACAGATTCCTGTACTTTTATACCCTCCTCGTTTATATTATCCTGAAGTGTATCCATGACAGAAATGAGAAAATTTGGATTGATTTGACCTCTTAGAAATAATAGCTCTGCCTGTATTTTTTCACTTTGAACACTTGCAAATAGATTCTCAATGTTATTCTTACTGAAATATAATGCGACCGCACCGGCTGAAAATGTCCCAAGTAAGGCATTCCAAAAGTATATGTGAAAATAGTAAATAACATATTCAGAAGAAGGCATTAATTCTTCATATGGTATGTAATAAGTCATTGAATACATAGTTCCATACATACAGATTAAGGCACATACAATGATAGAAATAACAGTCAGAATGACCAATGCATAAAATTTCTTTGTGTAAAGAAATTTTGGAATCAGCCAATAGTTTGTAACGAAGTAGGGCACAGAAGAAAAAATACTTAGAGAGGCCAAGAGTATAACCTTGAATTCCATATTCTGATTACCGGGATTGATAACCCAGAAAATTAAAAATGACAAAGCCAGCCACGCATAAATATTAAGCGTGACTGGTGCCGAAAAGTATTTGTTAAATCGAAAGTTATCCGCCATTAAATTGATATATCGAATAAATATAATGAATATTTATTCACAACCTACATATTCATAGGTATAGACATTTTGACCTGTTTGTTGGAAATTTGGTAAACTGTAAATAAATTCATTTACTTTAATTGGATAGCGACCCTTTAAGTCACCAGGATCAATCACCTTTTCTATGAATTGTTTGGACTTATAATCTTCAATGATCCTATCTACATAATAATTGATTCCATCAGGGAATAATGAAGCATTCGGATCGATAAACTGTTCAACAAATTTTTGATATGAGCTAAGGCTGGTTTCGTTCGCATCCTGATAAATGTAAAAATATGACCTGCTGTCAAGATTGGTGTAATCAAAGGTTTCTGAGTAACCACCTCCTCCATTGCAAGAAGTTGTAATCTTTTGAGGTAGATTGTTAATGTCGTAATCATATACATAAGTGCTGGTGCAGCAGTTGCCGGAAGCATTGTCACAAGTGATCACAGAAGCAAGATCTTCATGATCATTATAGGCATACTCCCATGAGGTGTATGCGTCAGATTTGCGACTAATTTTACCATCTTTATAATCGTAGCTTTCTGTCCAATCCTGACGAATTATATTATTTTGATAATACAATACCTGATCAATATTGAAAGAGCCATCGTCCTCATAAATCACCTCTTTCCATAGAAGATTATTCACAAATTCTTTCGACATGTAACATCTTTGGAACTTTGGTTCTAATAACGAAGTCTCCTTGTCTGGTGTGCTACAATTAGTAAGTGAAATGGAAATTATTAGTAGCAATGTTAATTTATATAGATTCATGATATTTTTATTTTGTACAATTAAACAATTATCTGCCTGCAAAGTGGTAGCTTATACCCAATGCGACCTGTGGTCGAGACCATTTAAGTGACTCCTTATATGTGATTCCGAGATATTCTGAATTTTTATAATTACCGGAATTGTAATTAAAATAAAGTGATGTTGAAAGGAATGGAGAGACGAAATAATCAAGACCTACTCCCGCATTTAATCCGACTCCTTTTAATTTTATATCTAAAAGAATATCAAATTGATCTTGCAATATTTCTGTAGTTGATTGTGCTGCCATAATTCCTGCTAATACAGTATATCTTAGTTTGCTTGAGGTTGACCCCAAATGTGCCATCAATCCGGCAGTAAAATTTTGATGTTTTACTTTGTCTGTATAGATCAAATATCCAATTTCGCTGGGTTCTAACGATACCGGAAATATATTTTGATATCCGGCATAAATACCAATCACCTCGCCAATACCATACATTGCTGTCGCATCGATACCGCCTCCAAATGTTGATTTGTCTGTAATGATTTCTCCTTTCCAAAAATCTCCTAATGCTGAAATTCTAATTCCAAAACCATTGAAAGTAGAAGACTGATAACTGTCCTGGCAAATTGCACTTAAATTAAACAAAATTATGAACAAGGCAGTAGTTGTTAAAGACGTGTATTTAATTTTTTTCATCATTTATATTTTAATTGATTAATACATTTTTTTGATAGGAGGAGGTTACTGGTCGGAACACTTTACCTTTTTTGTCACTTTCAATATTTATCTCAAAATTGTCCAGATTCAGTCCTTTTAATTTTGTGCCTCCTGAAGTGTAGACAATAGGAAATCTTATACTTATTTTTTTATCACCTTTCTTTTTTACTTCAGCAAAGACCTCAGTCCCTTTTCTTATAATTATGTCGCCATAACTAATCACATCCTCATTTACAATGAAGGATATCTTTGATCCTGATTTGTAATTATCTGAATTATTTATCTGTTCATTCAACATCAACGGAATGGAAATATTTGGTTTGATCACTGCAGTTTTACTGCTTTTATTTGGTTCTTTTAATTCAGGAATTGCAATCTTTTTCTCTTCTAATGGTGTCTTAGTTTCCGGTAATTGAATGTTGACTTTCTCTTCAGGAGTCATTACATTATTTTGAGATAGATCAGCGTTTGTATTTGTTTCATTTTGTTGAATAATTTTATTATTTGTTTTAAGAGTATTGAGTTCTGAATTAGAATGCTTCCTTAAATTATCTGTTATTGGCTCAGTATTGGCTTGAGATGAAGTGAGCTCTTTATCATTTCTCCCAGTAGGATCTACAAGACCCATGTGCGTCAGTGTGTCGTCAGATATTTCTATCACTTGTTGCGCGTTGGGTTCAGATCTTATTTGATCATTTAAGGAAGGATTACCATCTTTTTTAAATGTAAAAGCTATAGCAATGGCCGTCAAGACGAAAAAAAGAAGTAATATATATATGTATTTATTTGATTCTCTCTTATTTTCTGTTTTTTGAATTCCCGGAGTAAATGGTGTCGCCGTCAACACTTTTTCATCACCAATTTCTGACTTAGGTTTTGGTAATATTTCTGTATTAAGTATAGATGGACGATCCATTGGGTCAAGTTCAAGGCAAGCAGTCAACAAAGGAATAAATTCATCATATTCAACGATCTCAGGAAAGTCAAGCACTTCTTCTAATTCATGATTTCCGCTTCTCATCATAATCAATTGACCTAGTCCTCCCTCGCCATTGAAGGGCAATTGTTGGTATAAAGTATGATATATAGTGACCGCAGCAGACCATATATCTGCCTTGTTGGTTAGTTGCGGTTGTGACCAGTTTTTATATTTAAAATGTTCCGGAGAACGGTATGCCATTGGTGTGACGCCTTTACCCAAACTAGACTGTGAGGACATCAGCATGGTCTCAGTAAATTTCTCTTGAAGTCTGGTACTGATGCCAAAGTCTGTCAAAAAGAAATTGCCCATTTCGTCGATGAGGATATTATCGGGTTTCAGATCACCATGAATAATAGGATTTGTCTTAAAATGCAGGTATTGTAGTGCTGATGACAATTGGGTGATCAATCGCCTCACTTCCTCTTTTGATAATTTACCTTCTTTTGCAGCCAGTGTACCTCCAGTTAAGTATTTCATGACAAGATAAGGTCTGTCGTGATCCACATCAAAATGAAAAGGCGTCATGATGTAAGGATGAGACATTTCGAAAGCCTTGAGATACTCTTCTTTACACAATGATATTCCTTCGTCGTCTTGTTTGCGAAATATTTTAATAGCTACCTCCATGCCAGAGCGCATATCATGTGCTTTCCACACCTCTGAGAAGCCTCCGGTGCCAACTCTTTGGATCAATTCGTATCGATTGTGAAATATTTCTGAAATGTTCATCGTACTACATTTTTATAGAGAATTACTGCATCCGGATATGCGCTCTTTTCCAGAAACTTCATTGCATCATCTTTTGATTTGAAGTCTAGCAGACAGATCTCATATAGCCCTTCACCTGACAATCTCACCTCATAATTAAGCTGATCGTTTTTTCCTTCCAAAGTTTTGGCGAGCGCATCAGCTTGCTTTTTATTAGAGAATACTTTGATTCTGATATAGTAACTTTTATTACTGTTAGATATGGTATCCTGATTAGTTGTTTGGTTAGCCACAGTTTGCGCCGGAAGGGAATTGTCTGTATTTAAATTATCATTAATTGAAGCCTGTTTTCTTTCTTCAATTTTAGCAGGTTTTAAAGTGGAACTCTGCTTGGTCTGATATTTAAATACGAGGACGAAAAGTGAAATAAGACAAATACTAATTAAGGTTAAAATCCATGTGGTTTTTCTTTTAAAAGGTTTGACAATTGGATTCACAAGCGATTCAGAAGTCCCATTTTTTATTTTTTCTTTGGGATACAGATGAATAAGAATAGAAGATATGTTATCATCTCCTCCTTTTTCATTTGCCAAATCTACTAGTTGCTGATTTAACTGATCTACTGGAAGATCCTTTAGTAGTATGTTCCGTATTTCTGTATCGGTGAGCATAGAATTCAATCCATCAGAACAAAGTAATATTTTGCTGAAGCTATTTAGTTCAAACATTTCGAAAGATGGAATGATCGATGGCATTCCAAGACTTTGATTTATTATGTTTCGATTTGGATGGTCAAATGCTTCTTCTTGAGTGATTTTTCCTTCATCAACAAGGCTTTGAACAAAAGAATGGTCATGGGACAATTGAGTGAGTTCGCCTTGTTTGTCTAGGCCATAACACCTGCTGTCTCCAACCCAGCCAATGAACAATTTTTCATCCTGTATGAGCCCCATCATTACGGTGGAGCCCATACTCAAATCATCAGGATGAAAATTCAGGTGGCTTAATATCTGCTCATTAGCATGATAGATTGCACTATTTATAAGTGAGTAAGAATCATTAGGTAAGAGTTCTTTGTGCTTTAAAACATATTCACTAAGACCTTCTATGGCCAATTGTGATGCCAGGTCTCCACTTTTTCCCCCACCCATGCCATCAGCTACTGCAAATATGGAAGCATTAGAATCATCGTAATAATCTTGATCTGTAAGGGAATCATTGTTGTGGATCAGTTGAGGAATAGACAAAATGCTATCCTGCTGCGACGTCCTGTTGGCCCCGATATCTGTTATTTCTGAAAATTGTAGTAGCACGGTCTTGGCTTTTTTAAATATTATTTGCTGTAGATCCTGTTGATAAGATTTTCAATGACATAGTTTTCATTGTCACTGTGTAGCTTATCTATTTTTTCTGACACAAGGCTATAGGCATACATAAGTATAATACTCAAGAACAAGGCCATCAAAGTACTGTCGAATGAGACACCTAGCAATCCTGTTACTTTGTCGATACCTTCCTGGCTGGAGATCTCATTGGCTGCCTGAAGTGACATGCCGATACCCAATACCGTACCGACTAAACCAATGGACTGGCAAGCCCATGCGAAGTATTTGACCAGGTTTTGCTCAGAATCTGTGTTTCTTAAATTAATCTCGGTTTGTGTAGTGACGATACTAAGTGCTTCACCGACGCTTTTGTTTGATCGAAACTTGGTACATGCTTTTTTGATCATATCCAGGATAAGATAAGGATGCCCTTTTTCAAGATCGACCATCTTTAGTTTTAGATCATTCACCTCATCAGCAGATATTACGAATTGCTCTTTTTCTGGAAGCAGATTAAGCACTAATCCTTTCTTTTGAAAATCTACATATCTGTAAAACCTGAGGACTTCCAACATTCCGTAGAAGAAGAAGAAATAAGTAGCCATCTGAATTAGACCATGCGGCATCTCTCCACCAAGTAATTTTAACAATCTCGTTGGAGCATAAGAATATGAGATGGAAAGAATAAGGCCTAAAGCTGTGGTGATGATAACGGTTAAGATCAAGTTTGCTATTCTGGTATTCATTGTTTTTAATTTTTAGTTTGTTATTAAGTTTTGGATTGTTTAGTTTGGATTCCAGGTGATGTCGTCCGCAGTTACTGTCAGGCTTCCCAACAATGTCTCTGTAGAACTACCTGTATAAGGTGGTTTTGAAATATTGATTTTCTTAGCAGAAAGGTTATACTTCTTGATGGGTTTATCCGGTAGTTTCATTGCGATAAATCCTGTCACATCCACGCTACCTGCTTTAGCTGTCTGTGGCTGAGCGTAAATCTCATATGTACCTGGCACCAATTGGTCTTTCTGTACGATTGCTTCAAATGGTTTGCTGGTGAGTTTCCTTAAACTGTTGTCCCAAGTTCCAAAGCTTGCACGTCTTCTTTTCGTTTGATAGAATACCCAGTTGCTCGTGCCACTTTGCCTCATGTAAAGGTGTACTTTATCCGATTTATCTTCCCAATTGATCATAATGGTCAGTGGAGGATCTATCCCAAAGATGGCATCGCCGATACCCGGTGTTTCATCCCTTACGGCAGCTGCATCAGGCTCTTTTTTACTTGAGACGACCGGTGCAGAAGCTATCGGCTTGTTACTCGGTGCTGGTTTGGAAGGTAGTTTTTCCACTTTGGCCGCCTTCGCAGCTTTAAGTTCTGCTGCCATTTTATTGTATTGGGCTGCACTAGGGGCATTCTTGAGCTGTGTATTCAGGCTATTAATATTTGCCATCGCCTGATCATATTTTTTGGCAACATTGTTATATTGATCTGTTTTTCGCTTTAAGGCACTTTGAACATTATCAACATCCACTTTGAGTGCCTCAATGGAAGCTTGCAAGGTTGCCGAACTCTGAATAAGGTCTTGATATTCTTTTTCAGGAACTACAGACTTCAGGGAAACAAGCATGCTATCCATGTTGGCTTTATTGATGGCAAGTGAATCTAGTGTTTTGATCTTTTCAAGATCGGAAAAGGACACTTTAGGTACGATGATAAAGAGTATCATGACCGCTCCCAGTGCGCCTGCCAGCATATCTATAAATGATATGTTGACCAAGTGAATTTCTTTTGCTCTACGCATAATATTGTTAAATTAAGTTTCTAATAAATTTTGATCGATGTATTTCCTACGGTAATTATGTCATTGCGGTGTAAATGGTGGCCTGCGAGGCTACCTATCAGTATTCCGTTTACATAGGTGCCATTTTTAGAGGTCACCCATGTTTGTATTTTATTATTCCACTGTCCATCTCTGATGAATATTCCATTGCCAATTCTTTCGAAAGTGGCATGTCTTCTTGAGATGTAATTGGATATGGTTTCTTCCAGCACCACTTCATTTTTAACTGAAGAGGATCTTCTTCCCAGGCAGATAGTTCTTTCCAGGGCTACTTCATATAGTTTTCCATATTCTTCACCATCCAGAATCCTTAGTTTGAAATCCGAAGTGCAAGGCATATTGTCATTCGAGAAATGCTGTCCTTTGAGATCCATTCGAACCTCTCCTACATTCTGGTACCGTTTTTCTCTGTCAGATGAAAGGCACTTTGCGATGATCTTTTTCCAGGTTGGATCCAGTTTGAGCGATGATTCAAAAGGAACAAAATCTCCTTTTGAAGCCTTGCGTATATATGGGTCTATATCGTCATGCGTCTCCCATGGCCCAAAAGGCAGCTTTGAACTGATCATCTCATAGCACACCACGCCGAATGAAAAAATATCAATTGTCGGAAGCAAAGTATTCTTTCGCTTGACCGGTGACAATTGTTCAGGTGCCATATATGCGTAGCTACCAAAGATCTGTTCAGGTTTACCTTCATTGTTGACGACGGTCAGCTGTATGTTGATATGACCTGATATACCGAAATCTGTTAGTTTAGGATTGCCTGCAGAATCGAAAAGTACATTCTCTGGTTTGAGGTCTCTGTGGATCTTACCATTCATATGTAAGTCCTGTAGTCCGGTAAGGATCTTTTCAGCCACGTCCAATGATTCGGCTAATGAAATACCTGAGTCTATCTTTCTTTCAAGATTGCCGCCACTGCAGAATTCCATTACGAAGTAGGGTATTCCTTCCAGTTGATTCATCTCTATAGATCTGATCAGGTATTGACTTGCGATCTGACCAGTTTCGAATTCCAGTTCAAATCGTTTTATCAGATTTGCTTGAGCGTGATCTGGAACTGACCAGACTTTTAAGAATTTGATTGCGACAAAATCCTTGTCTGAAATGCGTTGTGCTTTGTAAACGATACCAAATCGACCTTCGCCCAAGACTGACATCAACTTGTATCCATGTACAGATTCTGTATTTTGGATCAATGCCTGCCAGGAGGATTCTGTATGTTGGGTCGTCATTTCCATCATTATTCGGCTGAGAATTTAAACATTTTATTTCCCATCAGTATGATGTCACCTTCGTTTAAAGTAACCTTTCCACTTACTTTGATAAAAGTAGTTTGCATAGCACTCGTATCTTCTATGGTCCATGCGCCGTTATCAAAGCTGATCACCGCCTGACCTGACGAAGTAATGGTTGTGTTGGAAGGATCCAGCTGCTCTCTAGTAAGGTGGTTGCTTTTCTGATCAAGTGTAATTGGGCCCTTTTCTGCACTAAGGTCTGAATGCAACGGCGTTAAAAAGCTTTTAGCCGGTTTTGCAGCTTGCTCAGCATATGGATTAATAGTCAAATCCATTGCTTTGCGAGTTTTAACAGGAGCCGAGGTATTGTCCCTTACAGCAATAACTGTTGATTCTACTTGCTTAACTACCGGGGCTGATTGTGCCTTTAATGGAGTATCACATTTGACACAATTTTCGGCCATTGGTTGATTAGGATAGCCGCATCCAGGGCACTTATTTGTATCCTGACCAAGCTGTTGGTGGATGGCAGTAGTTGACTTATCTATTTTGGCCTCTTTAACAGGTGAGCTATTTCTTATGACCAGGGATCCATCCAATGGCGCATTACATTGGTGGCATTTGAGCGCGTTTGCAGGATTGGTAGCTTTACAGTTTTTGCACATGACCTGAGAGTCACCCAGTGAAGCACGATTGCTGTGATCTACCACCATAGAACCATCCAACGGTGCATTGCATTGATGACATTTAAGGGCATCTGCGGCATTGGTAGCGTTACAATTCTTGCAAGTAACATTGCCTGAATGAAGGGGATCGGAAGTTCTTGCCGCTACCATAGAACCATCCAGGGGAGCGTTGCAATTGCTGCATTTTAAAGCTTGGGCACTGTTTTGTGTGCCACAATTTTTACATTTCATCTGATAATTTTTTTTAAAATTGAATACAAATTTTCCCTTGCCTATCCACCTAAAGGGAAGAGATATGTAATTGAGAACTGTGCCGACCTGCTTTTGATGGAGGCTGAACTATTGGCTTTTCCATTGATGTTTTTTAAACCCCATAATATGCGTGCATCAAAATATAACCTTCCCATATCGAGTTCTTTGTAAATACCTGCTCCAACGGCAATACCCATATCTGATTTTTTAAATTGGAATTCTTGTCGGTCTCCTTTAAAGGGTTTGAAATCAAGTAGTAGATCGTTTGGATAGGACTTCAAAAGGTCTGTATAGTTCTCAGTGATGGAGGCGTCATTGGCAATCAATTGATTATCAGATGTTTTTTTGCCATCTTGGTTTACGATTGTGCTAGTGCCTTTGGATCCAATTCCTAAGGAAAAGAATGGACCTGTTTCAAGGTATAGGCCATTGGATCCTCCGATGAATTCATATTTAAACATCAGTTGACTTTCAACATAGTTAAGTTTGATTTTGATGTTTTCGTATAGGTTCGGCAAGTCAAATCGTTCTTTTTCATCTGCCTTACCATTGTCTCGATCTTCAGGTTCAGCAAGATTGTCGAGGGAATAATCTGAAAAATAATTTCCCTCAGCTATGATAGCTTTTGCTTTATTGCCTGTGCGAATCGCTTTAAGTTTGGTTCCACGGGTGACGAACTGAACTTCCGGTTGTATAGAAAAACCAAATACGATTGGAATTTCTACCATTATACCAGCGAGAGGATTGAGAAAGATAGGGCTGCTTTTATGATTTGGTTGTGATTCGAAGCTCATTAGAGATGGTGCCAGTCCAAGTTTCGCGCCGACATAAAGTTGGCCTTGTAAAGAAGAGGAGGCAAGAGTTATTGCTATTATTAGAATTAATATATTTTTCATTTTAATGTTTTTAGTATTGATGAATGATAATCGTATTTGGTGATTATTTTATGATGACTAACTTTTCCTTTATTACAGAATCGCCGTGTTTTATAGTTATTGTATAGAATCCTGGTTGCAGATCATTGATCTGATATCTGTGATTGAATGCACCAAATATCTTTTTGCCTTGTTCAAGTACTTTGACTATTCTGCCAGAAGCGTCATATATTTTTGCATCTATTTGTTCTTCTTTCACTGTGGATAATTCAATGTTGATAAAATCACTTGCAGGATTAGGATAGACCTTGTCTTTAATATTAGAGTTGCCTGAACGCTCTTTCAATTGATTGATGTTGACAGTTTTTACAATAGAATCATTGCCGATTGTTTTAGCTATAAATGTTAGTGTGCCAAATCTCTCTACACCCTGGTCGTTGTCTGTTACAGTCAATGTTACGATTTGATTTTTTTTACCTTTCAAAGGAGCGATGTCCTTTATCCATGGATTGTCATTGATTATTTCCCAATCTAGGTCAGAAAGTACCTGAAATCCATAGGTATTTTCATCTTTGAATGCTGTGAATTCAGAAGGTACATTCAGGTAACCTGAATTTTCGCTAGGTTGAGAGATAGTAAAGTATGTCGTGTCCAGCCCATTGTTATAAACCATCGTGATTCTGGAATATCTATTTAACGGTGTTGTATTTTTCTCAACCTGTACGGTAAATTCTGCATTTTTAGTACCGGATTTTGCTGATTTGATAGTGACCCATTTTTTGATCGTATTCCTTTTGTATAAGTTTCCAATCAGTATTAGTTAGGATATCTAGGCTGAAGGTTTCTTTTGTGAATGGGGTGATTTTTTCGTTAACTGGATAGAAAACAGCTGTAGGCTCATGAACAGAATCCTGACGAATAATGACCGGTATCTCTGTCGTTCCATCGTATATAAAAAGTCTTGTGTATAAAGGAACAGGAAGCGTATTTTTACTAGCACAGAGTTTGATTGTCGCGCTGGCGGTGCCTGAAAGAGGTGCTGCACTTGTTAAAAAGAAAGGAGGATAGTCTGTGTCAAATCCTGACTGCCATGGAGCTGAAGAAGTCACAGCGATGTTTTGACAATCACCAGAAGGCGGTATCGTTATAAAGGTTGGGTTGACAGTCAATGTTCCACTTCCGCCTCCAAGGCAAGCGGCATTATTGATTCTGTTAAGAATGTAATTTTTGGGTTGAGGCCCAAAGCCAAGAGACATATTGATTCCTACGGATTGCTGATGGCAATAACTCATAGTGGTTCCGCCTTCTGCAGGATAACCGGGTAAGTTACATTGTCCTTCTATATAGTCTGCACATCCATCAATTGCTGTATTGTTGCCATTCCATACACAAGCATGCGTGTGACGGGAACCTAATAAATGTCCGATTTCGTGTGTGCATACCTGTACGTCCCAAGAGAAAGTAGGTATATTTTCAAAAGTACCATCTACGCCAGCGATACATTTTGAACTATCCGGTTCACTTGCACACAATGCATTGAATCCTGTAGCAACGCCACCTCCAATGTCTTGAAGTGTGATCAACTGAGCTACATTTCCTTCAAATGCACCTGAGTTTTTTTGGAAGGACACAAGATAGTCGCCTGTCTTATCTTCTGAATTTGGGTCATATGAATAAGGACTCGCTGTATCCCAGGCTTTAATCTTTGAAACCTTGAATGTAATTCCGTCCTTGGCATACATCGCTAGAACCTGATTGTACATCGCAGTGGCATAGCTCACTGCATTATTGACAGAGCCTGCTGCTATAATTATATCATGATCTAGTTCTACATAAAGATTTACTGTTTTTGCATTACGTTCTTCTATAGGCTGCTCACCTGAGATATCATGCTCCAGAGGTTTATCTTTTACTGAGCATACGTAATGTTGGTCAAAAGCAGTTTCCCTGTCATTGTAAAATGCATATGTCTCAGCACCTTTTATTTTACCAACGTTATAGTTGCCAGAAGCATCACTCATGATGCCAAAAATCTGATCTTCAAAGATGCTAAAAGCTACAAATGAATGCTCATTATCTCTGATTGTTCCCCTAAAATGTCTGCCCAATGGCAAGTTGATTATATCCTCCTTTGAGTTGACCACAGTAAAATTATCCGCGAAAATGTTGGCTTCGATAAGATCTACTTGAATTGTTTTTTCAGAAGTAAAAGGCAATGATAGTGATACTGCTTTATTGCCATTTTTAAACAGGTCATTTACAGACTTTTTGTTCAAATCCAGGAAATGAACAGCTGAATTGCGCGATGCAGCAAAATTTTGATTTTTTGAAATGCTGAACAGGTCATTATAAACTTTAAGGGCTTGTCCATTCAAATGATTACTTGATACCGATAGGACCAGAAGTAAACTAAAAATTAATGATTTCATTTGTAAAAATTTTTGTGATAACAATTTTGTTTTTTTGATTAAGATGATAGAGTGATGCTCTTTCATGTAATTTGACTGCAAGATATGGTGTGGTGTAGGCGGAATATTTTGTTTTACATGGTAGGGAGTTCTCGCATGACGGATGGATAGATTCGCGTGACGAATGGATAATGGGTAATTTGTAAACGGTAATGGGTGATCGGGTAATAAGAGCAGGCGGAACTTCTTGATGTCAACTTCAGAAAGATGGGTAATCGGTAATGGGTAATAGGTAATAAGAGCAAGCGGAACTCCTTGATGTTAATTTAAATCGATTATTAAACTGTCGAAATAGAGATTGAATAATGTCGTTTGCGGTAATAATTCTAATTTCATATTTCTAACTTCTAATTTTGCAAAGTAATCAGTGCAATCATATAAATCAATTAAATCCCTGCCCTTGTTGGCAGGAAAGCGTGGTTCAGAAAGATGGGTAATTGGTAATGGGTAATCGGTAATAAGAGCAAGCGGAACTCCTTGATGTTAATTTAAGTCGATAATTGAACTGCCGAAATGTAGATTGAATAATGTCGTTTCCGGTAATAATTCTAATTTCATATTTCTAACTTCTAATTTTGCAAAGTAATCAGTGTAATCGCATAAATCTATTAAATCCCTGTCTTTGTTGGCAGGCAAGCGTGGTTCAGACGAATAGGTAATCGGTAATGGGGAATCGGTTATAAGAGCAAGCGGAACTCCTTGATGTTAATTTAAGTCGATAATTGAACTGCCGAAATGTAGATTGAATAATGTCGTTTCCGGGAATTATTCTAATTTCAAATTTCTAACTTCTAATTTTAAAACGCAGTCAGTTCAATCATATAAATCAATAAAATCAGCGGTTCAGACGAATAGGTAATCGGTAATCACAGCAATTAAAAAGACCGACAAGAGAATTTCACTCTTGCCGGACTTTCAGGTGTTTTGAATTGTACTTTTAATTAGACTGCTTTCTTAGTTAGGCCCAGCATCAATAGTTCGCTGATCTGAATTTCGGTAACGTACTTTTTAATCCCATTCTTGTCTGTGTAATTACGATTAACGAGCTTTCCTTCTACTGCGATTTCCTTTCCTTTTTCCAGGTATTTCTCTGCGATCTCTGCAGTTTTACCCCACGCGATCAATGTGTGCCAGGTGGCTTCATTTACTAGTTCCCCGGAAGCGTTTTTGTACCGTTCGTTTGTCACTAAACTTATGCGGGCCATTTTTTTGCCGCCATCGAATGTTTTTACTTCCGGAATCTGACCTAAGTTACCGATCAATTGTACTTTGTTTTTTAGTGCATTCATGATAATGAATAATTTAAAGGTTTAAATTTTAGCTGTAAGCTATAGGCTTAGGCTATAAGCCAGTACGTATTTTTATTGGTAGCGGCTTACGGCTTATCGCTTATCGCTTATTGCCATTTGACATTACAAAGATGAGGTGGCTGTCAATAATTAGTCGGTCTTCAAACGTTTATAGTCGAATGTAAAGGTTTGTAAGCGTTTACAAACGTTTATACACATAAATTATTCATTAAAAAATCAATACAACAGTGAGCTGGTTAGGGCTTTCAAGTCTTTTCTGTTTTAAAATAATAGTATAAAAAAATAATTTTAAGTTTCGATAAAAAAAAAATTAGAAGCTTAGCCATATTTAAAATGTCAATAAAATACTTAAAATCTAATCATCGGAGCAATTGTCAACCTATGGTCTCATTCTAAACTTATTTCTACTTGTTTGACCTTATGCCATTATTTCCTAAACTGAACTGCTTTTCTAATTGAATAGCAATAAAACTGAATATTTAGATGATAAGTATTCGTAATTGCATTATTCGTTTTTTTGTTCTTTAGATAGATTCTCCAAGGCTTTATTCAAAATCATCCGTATCATCTCCAAAGGCAGATCTTTTTCGGGATCTACTCTAAAGATCTTCATTCTGGAGCGCTTTCCTTGCTCTAATTCAGGCATATCAAAGAGTTTGCCATCTGCAACTAGAATATAAGGTTCGTCCGTTTTTCTATCCGTCCATAGATAACAGATGATCTTTTTTTATAACAAAAGCAGGGCATAAAATATTTCTGTGTTTCTGTGATCACCGGGTTATGATCAAGAATAATTTCACGCAAAGCCAGAAGGCAACTTCTGAAAGGTTCTACTTTGCTCAGGTAGTATGATTGAAGTTTTTCGGTCATTCGATAGTGTACATCTTGATTAATTTTTTTTAAAGTTGAATACCTGACAAAGCATAATAAAGCAAATTGTAAATCAAAGTTGTTTTTTTTTAACCTCATACATTCTACTCCATTTAAGAATCAATGGTAAAAAAATTAAAGTAGGTAATAACCAGAATACGAACGCTGGAACTTGTGGTAAATAAGCGACATTCACTACTAGAAAAGCAGTTAGAGAAGCGATGTATCCGCCTATCATTCTTTGAAGATGTGCGAGCAACCAATAATTTTTTGACTTGAATTTTCCTTTAAAGTGGTTGAAATCAGTCTTAACAAAGCTAAGGCCCAAATAACCGAATACAATAAATACTAATCCAAAATAATTACTTTTAACCACAAAATAAATTCCGAATACTATGAATACGATTCCAAACACTAACATAATAATTGTGATTATCCAATCAAGCATTTGTGGTTTTTGTTTTGACCCCAATAATTTCAAATAAATATATCTTTTACCCGTAATAATCATATATAAAGTGAATATACCTACAATAAATAAAAAGTAATTAGTATGCAAAATAGATAAAACGAGAGATGAAAATCCTGCTGTTATCATTGCGTAAACGAATATATTGCCTATGAGTCGATGATTTTTGTCTGCCTTTTTTCTAATGATATTTATGGTTCCTGTGATAAGTCCGACTGAGCCACCGATGATGTGAATGATTAAAAATATTTTAAATAAAGTGTCCATGTGTTTTGTGATTTTTTCTCTAATAAAGGTAAATTATTATTTAATTATTCGGTTCAGATCCAATTACATATTTCTGAAATACCCTTCCTCTTTATATCCGGCACCCAACATTCTTCAACAGGATAACCTACCGGAATCAACAAAAAGGGCTTCTCATTTATAGGCCTGTTCAAGATCTTGGACAGGAAATTCATAGGACTCGGTGTATGTGTCAATGCCACTAAACCTGCGTGATGTATGGCAGCGAGCAGAAAGCCACAGGCTATTCCACAGCTTTCTGTCACATAATAATTTTGGTGTTTGTGGTTATTCTCTTCTATTTCATAGCTCCTTTTGAAGACCACAATGAGGTAAGGCGCAATTTCTAAAAAAGGTTTATTCCAATCTGTTCCAATGGGCTCAAGATCTTTCAACCATTCTTCCGTCATTCGATGATCATAACTTTCCCGTTCTTCCTTTTCTGCAGCAATTCGAATTTGTTTCCTTATCTCCGGATCTTTGACTACACAAAAGGTCCAGGGTTGTTTGTGTGCCCCTGAAGGAGCTGTGGAGGCCGTGAGCAGGATATTTTCAATGACACTTTCCGGGATTTCCTTGTCTGAAAAATCCCGCACACTTCTTCGGCTATCCATCGTTTCCAGAAATTTATGACTTCTGCTTTCCATTTCTTCGATATCATAAGCCTCCTTTGAGTAAGTTATGAATGGGTAGTTGTTGATATATTTTATGGACATATAATTTCTAATTTATTTTTTCTAATTTAAAATAATTTAATGGTAATCAACCTATTAATATCTGTCCGTAATAGTCTCTCCTTTGGCCACCACAAAAGGGTGAAATTCGCCCATTGACAAAACAAATCATAATTAATCATGAAAATCCGCGTCATCTGCGTTCCATTTTCATCAAGTTATCTATTTTTATTTTTGGAAGCAAAGCATTCCAGCTTTACTAATTTCTCCTTTATAACTAAATTTAATGTACTGTAAATCAAATAATTAAAATAATTAGTGAAAGCTCCCCCTTGGCCCCTCAAACAAGGGGGATATGTTTTCACCTCTTACTCTTCACTCTTATTGTTACCTTTTTGATTTTGGAAGCAAAGAATTACAGTGGAACTAATTTCTAATTTCTAATTTCACACTTCAACAAACTTCGACATATACATATACCAGTTCCATTCCCATGTTTCTCCATTATCATCTGAAAATGCCTGACTCCAAATCAGATTATTTTCATCTCTTGCGTCCCATCGAAAGGCAACCAAAATGGGTCTTCCTTCGAAAATGTCTTTGGTGATGAAGTGTCCGATCTTGTTCTCAAATGAACCCTGCACCGGAGGATCCATTTTTCCCGTGTTGGAATCTGCCCAATAAATACTCCACAGTTTTGTAAGCGGATCAAATAACCTGAGTGACATGCCTTCAAAAGGCTCACCATCAAAGGTGGCAAGAAAGTTGTCAATATTACCCAGCCCATTTAGTATTTTATACATTTCCTGTGTAGATTGAAATTCAGTCCATTCGGTACAATTATTTAGTCGGCTGGCTAACTTTTTGTTCCTCAGATTCCATTTACCAACAAAGAAATCAAAGTCATTCATGGATGAGGTAGAAGTTGGATTAATTATTAATTCTCCATTGGAATCGAAGTGTATTTCCGGAATTTTAATTTCTATTATTTCGGCCATCGGGATTTATTTTTTTGTTAAAAATACATTTTGTTGGTGAATTATCTGTGTTATCATTGTAATCCGAATAATCTGTGATTCAGACAAAAAAAAGCAATTCACGCAAAGAAAGTAAGAAGCGCGAAAGACGCGAGGATAGAAAATACATGAAAAAATTTAAGAAAATACTGAACGGTGTAGCATTTGACGATAGTCAAATAGCTTTGTGAACCTCAAAAGATGCTGGCCCGAAGTGCGCTCTATAAAATTGGCAGAATAATTAATTCAATATTCTAATAAAAGAATCTTTGTGAAACTCAGTGATACAAACCTCATATTCATCAATCCATCACCGACCCATTATTCACTTCCTTGACCTTTTCCATTTCAAAGATCAATTGTAAATAATTGTATTGCCAACCTAATCCTGCTGATGAAGATCCCAGATCATAATTCCATACATTGAGAGAATCACTATTGTCAGGTCGACCTATTAGTTCAATTATCTGTTTTTTACTTTCTCCCTCCAACAATCTATTATCAACTATATCTTCTTTCATTTCATATCTTAAAGCTGGATCTGAAACCCATCTTTTTCGATCAAATTCTCGCTCAGGTTCATACAGAAACCAAGATAAATAAATAAATGAAATAATTATAAATAGTATAGGTGAGATAAAAACAGCAATTCCAAGGGAAGTAATATTTCGTTGTTTCTTTTCTGCAACATAATTTTTCAAAATTTTGAGCAATACAAAATAACTTGAAATAATTAATAAGAGAAACGTGAGTAGAATTTCCGGTAACATGTTTATTTGTGAATTTAATTAAGACGAATTAAATTACCTCAATTATCTCTCAACTGCCTTCATCACCCTCAATATATTTCCCCCATAGATCTTATTAATATCCTTTTGACTGTATCCTCTGGATAAAAGTGCTTTGGTGATCAATGGATATGTGGTCACGTCATCCAGCATAAGTGGTGGTAAGATGATTCCGTCAAAGTCAGAACCTATACCAACGTAGTCAATTCCGACTAACCTAATGATATATTCTATGTGATCGATGAGCAATTCGAAAGGAGCACGCAGCAATTGGGATTCAGCTCTATATAATTTATGAATAGTTTCTTCAGCGATATATTCATTGACTCCTGTACTTTTGAGGCTGTCCATTTCAGCCTGATGCTTGCTAAGGAATGCGTCCTCTCTTGCACCTTCAGTTGGATCTATAAATCCGGAGTTAAAATTGACCTGGATGACGCCACCGTTTTTTGCTATAGCTTTTATCTGGTCATCTTTCAAATTACGTTGATGTGGACAAAGTGCGTACACAGAGCTGTGGGAAGCGATGATGGGTTTAGTCGAAGTGGCTATGACATCCCAAAAAGTATGTTCACCGACGTGAGAAACATCAACCATAATGCCGAGTTCATTCATTCGTTTGACGATATCTTTTCCAAATATGGAAAGCCCTTTGTCTTTATATTCAGCGTTGTGTTTTTCGTCATAGGCGCTGGTCGCCCAGTCAGTGCTATTATTCCAGGTAAGCGTTATATAGCGGACACCTCTGTCGAATAAAACATTCAAATTATCTAAATTATTCTCTATCTGATGACCTCCTTCGATACCGACCAATGCAGCTATTTTGTGTTGTTTTACTACTTTCAACAATTCATCGACACTGCCAACTTTGACAATTTTATCAGGATTGCGTTTGATGACAGCATCCAGGCTGTCTATTTGTCGATTGGCATACGCATATGGATCAATTTGTTTACCATCGCTCCAGACGGAGAAAAATTGTACATCCAGACCGCCTTTTTTGAAACGAGCCAAATCGCTATGTGTCTTCCCGGTCAGGTCTGCATCCAATTCGTAACCATATTGCATTGTCTTGGTGAGGAAGTCATTGTGTGTGTCTATGAGAATAGCTTTATTGTGAACGTCCATATAAGTTTGGCTATATATTTTGAAAGAAAAGATGGTAAAGAAAAGTAATAGGAATTTATACTTCATAAAAAATATTTTAAATGGTAATGTCCAAAGGAATAAATATAAGATATTTTAGAAAGCTCAATGAATATATATGATTGCATATCACGATTTTTGTTTGAAGTTAAGTGTGATATTAACATGATAATTATTAAGGTGGAACGCAGATTTTCATGGTTGTCATGATCGGGTTATGATTTTTTTAAAATAATTTGAAGAATTGACCGATGGGAGCAGAATTTGACGACAGCCAAATCTCTCTGTGAACCTCAAAAGCTTTCCAATCGAGGTATAATCTCAAAACCAAGCGCTGCATTAAATCAATTATGCATTCAAAAACCTCTGAGCAACTATGTGATATCAACTTAACTTTAGTTCACGCAAAGGAAGGAAGAAGCGCTAAGGACGCGAAGTGAGTACATAAATAAAAAAAATTAAAGCCAGTCTGAACGGTGTAGCATTTGACAAAAGTCAAATCTCTCTGTGAACCTGAAAAATATCCAATCGAAGTATAATCTCAAAGGCAAGCGAATTTCTAAAACATATTTATAATCAAAAACCTCTGTGCAACTCTGTGATATACCTTCAAAATCTCTTTTTCCCTCCATCGTAAAACATCCCTGAAAACTACCATTTTTTCTAAATATCAACAAAATACACATGGCGCATATATTTAATGTGTTAGTTTTGTATTCTTTCAATTTATTAATTTATCATTTAAACATATATCTCATGAAATATGCAATACTCTTTATTGGCCTGCTTCTAGCAGGAACAGCATCCTCTCAACATGTAAGATTTGGTGTAAAAGGTGGCGGCGACGTATCACTTTTCAACGCTTCCGGTCCTCAGAATATCACAGCAAAGCCGGGATTCGGTGGTTATGCAGGTGGAATAGTGGAGATCGGCAAATTCGATGGATCCAGACCAAAACTACAATTCGAATTGGTAGCATCTCAGCGCGGTATCAAAAACAATTATAAAGTAGGCGATGACATTATTTCCAAGCGGTCAATTTCACTATTTCAGTTGTCTTTCCCGGTTTTATTCAGGTATTTTATCAGGCCATCATTTAGTTTAAATGCCGGTGGTGCTTTTAATTATAATGTTTATGCTCAAGGAAAAACGACTTCAGTCAAAAACAATGCTACAGTGGTCAATAAGTATATGGATAAAGACCAATTGCAGAGCGTGCAGGGTAATTTATTGTTGGGTATCAATTATTATTACATGTTGGGATTTTTCCTTGATGTGAGGTACAATTTCTTTGGCACACCATTATTGAAGGATATTGGTTCGCTTAACTACAAGGATAATTTACATACAATACAAGTGGGTGTTGGGTACAAATTCCAGCATCATGTGAAAGGGAAGGGTAAGAAGTAGTAGATTTTAAATACCTAAATTCCTAAATTCTAATAATCTATTCAAAAAGTGAAGCAACTGAATAGCTTGCCGTTGACTTTAGTCAACGGATATTAGATCAGAAACTAAGGACTTTATTCCTTTAGATTTAAGAAAACATTCGACTTTAGCCAGAAATTTAAAAATTGAATAGCTAAAGCAATTGTGTCGAACATCATTTAAAGCGACTAAAGTCGGAAGTTTGTAAATGCGAGGTCCGTCGGTTAAAACCGACGGTAAAATATGTGCTTTGAACAAGGAAATAATAGAATACTGAAATAGCTTGCCGTTGACTTTAGTCAACGGATATTAGATCAGAAACTAAGGACTTTAGTCCCCTGGAATTAAGAAAACATTTGGCTTCAGCCAGATATCAGACAAATTGAATAGTTAAAGCAATTGTGTCGAATTTCTTTTAATGCGACTAAAGTCGGAAGTGAGAGAAGCCTGGATCCGTCGGTTAAAACCTAGGTAAAATATATACTTTGAACAAGGAAATAATGGAGTGCTAAAATAGTTTGCCGTTGGTTTTAACCAACGGATAAGGAGTGTTAAGCCAGTTTTATTTCTCCTTCCAATTTTGTTTTCGTACTAATTTTTCTTATTTTTATAAAATTACGAACTAAAATTTAAATTATTTTCATGGATTTTGATGAAGCATATAGTCTAATTGTAAAAAAAATTACCAATTGGTCTCATGAGTTTGTGCTCATGTTGCCTAATTTTCTAGTCGCATTAATAGCACTTGTATTGGGGTTTCTAATAGCAAGGGGAGTAAGGAGAATTGCAAGGAAAGTTATATTTAAGGTTTCTACCAATAGCGCTTTGAATGGGTTGTTTATTTCAGTGATTTATTTTGTTTTTATTATTATAACACTATTTGTAGTGTTAAGCATTCTTCAACTTGATAAAGCTGTGGTATCTATACTTGCGGGAGCAGGAGTTCTTGGATTGGCTCTTGCCTTCGCCTTTCAGGATATTGCAGCCAATTTTATCTCAGGAGTATTTATCTCTTTACGTCGTCCTATTCAGATCGGAGATATAGTCAAAATAGGAGAATACATGGGAGAGGTAACAGACATTAATTTGAGAGATACTGTGCTTCTTACCTTTCAAGGGCAATTGGTTATTATTCCAAATAAAAGTGTCTTTCAGAACCCTATCGAAAATTATTCTATGCTCGGTAAACGACGGATGGATCTCGAAGTTGGTGTCTCTTATGGCGAAGATCTGGAGAGAGTAATGCGCATTACATTGGATGCGGTGAAGAATATTGAAGGATTGTCTAAAGATGAACAAACCACTATGTTTTATAAGGAATTTGGTGGGAGTTCGATTAATTATACGATCCGACTATGGCTCGAGAATGTCAAACCAGCATCTTATTTGATCGTATGTAACCAAGTAATAATCAATATCAAAAAGGCCTATGATGAAAATGATATTATGATTCCATTCCCGATCAGGACATTAGATTTTGGAATTAAGGGTGGCAAAGAACTTAGTGAAGTTAACTTGAGTATTTTGGATGGAAAAAGTAGCTAATTAATCTATTTTATATTTGTATTCAATTAACTAAGAAATAAAACATGGAGATTAATCTTCTACTTTTATCGACATAATTGGAATTCAATATAGACAATGCTCCCATGTAATCTAGTTTGAAGGAAATCAAATCTCCAACTTTATATTTCTTTTTCGTATGGGATATATCCACCACTGTCATGTCTGAACTGGCATCAATAATTTTAAGTTTTGTATCTTCTAATATAAGATATTGAGGCTGCATGTCCAATAGTCCTATATCAAGAATAGCCCTAGTTGAACTACCACTGAGGTCATCCTGGTCATCCATTGAAAAAGAATTACCAGCCACATTTTTACCTAATTCACCAATTGGCAAATCAGGTTTTTCTGTTATTTCTATGATTTCTGCATACAGTTTGAATACATCATTGTGCATCCCTTTCATCGTTTTTCCTGTGAAAAGATCTTTTCCAAAATACAATGCCTCACCTACTCGAAAATGATTTACTGCCATTGGGCTGGCATTTTTAAGTAATAATGGAATAGCTACACTTGTGCCCCCGGAAACCCATGGAATAGTTTTTTGAAATTTTGTCTCAATCAATAATTTATACAAACTTAATTGGATCAATTTATCTTGATTGGGCATTACGCCACTTAGACAATTTAGATTAGTACCGATCCCTGAAATCGAAATTCCATTTAAGCTCATCGCTCTTTGATAAAAGTCCAAAAGTTCTTCTCCTAATACGCCTTCCCTGAGATCCCCCATTTCAACCATGATGATGATCTTGTGAATCTTACCTTGTTTGATAGCTTCTTCTGATAGCCATTCGATTGTTCTGATCTCTGTATTGAAACTCACATCTGCATAACGAACTATTCTGGAAATACTTCTTTTAGCTGGTGGTTTGATATAAACTGTTTGAATTCCCGGATTTAATCTTTTAATTTTTTGAATATTACTTATTCGGGAATCATGGATTTCCATTGTTCCTAATGCAATTATTTCTTTTAGATAAATTTCATTACCCCAAAGCATCTTCGAAACGACACCCCATTCAATAATTCTGGACTTGAATAAATTATCCAGAAATTGATAATTCTGTTGAAGTTTCTTTCTGTTTAAAGTTATATATGCCATAAATCAAATAATTTTTCTGGGTATTTCCTGACTCAATCAGGTCAGTAATTCATAATTTAATAAATTGCTGAAGTCACTAAATGACGCAACAGATAAGTCCAAATTGTCCTGCCTGCCTATTAATACAACTTCATCTCCAATGTGGATAATTAAAATCTCAGAAACATCTACCAACATCATATTCATATTAATAGTGCCGATGACCTGGCAGCGATACCCGTTGATCAACACCCTTCCCTGATTACTAAGTGTACGACTGTATCCATGCGCGTAACCTATGGGGACGACCGCAATCTTCATATTTTCGGATGCCATGTAACTATTGCCATAACCGATAAATTGTCCCTGCGTAACCTTTCTGATGCTCATGACCTTTGATTTCCAGCTGATAACTCGACGAAGTGGATCAATGCGTTTTTTGCTTACATTGAGGTAATTGACAAATGCTTCCGGACTTGGCCAAAGGCCATATTGCATGATACCAATACGGACCATATCCATGCAAGTCTCAGGATACATCATTGCGGCGGCAGAGCAGGCAGTATGTCTAAGAATGGGAGTAAGCCCTTCAGCACAAAATCTATCGTACATTTTTGAATATTGTGCTATTTGATTCCTGACACGATAATAATTAGCGATGCTTTCTGCCCCGGCATAATGAGTGCATAACCCTTGAAAAATGAAATGATCTTGCTCCTTTTTTAAATATTTTATTAAGGAAGAAATCTCTTTAGGTTGAAACCCTGTCCTATTCATCCCGGTTTCGATCTCAATATGCAACATGACTTTTTTGCCAAGTTTCTTAGCTGATTTAATCGAGGCTTCCAATCTTTTCTTTTCGAAAACGTAAATCGAAACATTATTTTCAATTGCCCAAGGGATGGAAGTATTTTCGATCCAACCCATTATCATGATTTCTGCCCGATTTTTTACCACTTCATTGACCTGTCTGGCTTCGTTGCAGTCAAAAACAGAAAAATGAGTCACACCGGATTCTAAGGCCATTGTAACAAATGGTTTAATTCCATGACCATAAGCATTTCCTTTTACTACAGATGAAATTAGGACTTTTTTGCCAAAATGTTGTTTCAGAAATTGCCAATTGCTTTCAAAAGCTTCCCGGTTTATTTCGATAAAGGAATTGTCATGCATCCAGGGCCACTTTACTGATATTGTAAAAAATGTCTATGCCGGCTTGAATGATTTCATCTGGAAAGTCATAATCGGGATTGTGCAAAGCAGGTACATTTTCACCACTTCCCAAGCCAAACATGGCTCCTGAAAAATGCTCTGTAAAAAGCCCAAAATCCTCTCCCCATTTAAAAGGTGCATCTCTTTCTATTTTTGTCAATCCTGAATTAGTTACTGCTTTTCTCACAATATCAACAGCTTCCGAGCTATTTTCATTGGCCTTAAATTGTTGTGTCCATTCTATTTCGATGTCCAGTTTGTATTGTGCAGCGATGATGCGAGCAGTCTTTTCCAATGTTGTTTCGAGTTCCAACATTCTGTCATTTCGGGTTCTTCGGAAGGTGTAATGTACTTCTCCATTTCCTGCCGATATTCCGTAATCCTTAGTTCCCAAATGTGCATATATCAATGTCAAAACCGCAAAATCATCGCTCTTGAAATCGGGCTGATTTTTCCTTTCAAACGACTGAATTATGGCAGCAATAGCTTGTCCCGGATTAAGCCCAAATTCAGGTTCTGCGGCATGGGACGTCTTTCCTTTCAACTTTATAATAATGCTATTGACAGCACAGGTAAAGGTATTATCTTTGACCACAATTGCATTTTTTGGATAACCTGGAAGGTTGTGCAGTGCAAAAGCCAAATCCGGATGATAAGGTTTGAATTTTTCATCATTGTACATAGCCACTGCTCCCATGCCATTTTCCTCAGCTGGTTGGAATAATAGAATTATTCGTCCTTTTTGAGGCCTGTCGGAAGTGAGTTTCTTTGCCAAGCCGCACAAAATGGTGGCGTGTCCATCATGCCACATTTATGAGAAACATCTTCTGTCAATGATTTATAAGAAAAATCATTGATCTCCTGAATAGGTAAGGCATCCAATTCTGCTCGGAATAAAACTGTTTTGCCGGGTTCTTTTCCATTGAAAACGAAAAGTATTCCATCGCCTCCGACGTTAGTAATTATTTCATCCGGACCAAATGGTTCAATAAAATTTACCACTCTTTTGGCTGTTTCTTTTTCAAAACTGGAAAGTTCAGGATGTTGATGTATTTCTTTTCTTAGTTGAATTAAGTCTTGCATATTACAATGGTATTAATTTTGTTAAATTAAAAGAGGGTAGTTTTTAAGTTGAAATGGTGATCGGCGAGAAGCGAACGGCGAACAGTCAGGCAATTAATTGATTATAACCCCAAACGCCAAACATCAAACGCCAAACATTCAATTTATTTCTGCAAACGCATTTCTCAATATTTATTAGTAAAGCCCAATTTCTCATAGAGTCCTTTTGCAGGATTATTAGGTTCTACATGTAAAGCGATCGCTCCTTCAGTTATTTCTATTGCTTTTTGCATGATTTTTTTGCCATATCCCTTACCCCTCTTACTGCTATCAACAGCTATGTACACCAGTATGTTTTCGGGAATATATCCGCTCATGCCGGTGTTATTGAGTATTGTTAGACCCACAATCTTTTCTTCATCAAATCCGATAATGATGTTTCCACCTCTTTTGGGATCTAATGCATAATCGACGCATTTTAAAATATCTTCTACTTTATCGCCATATTGTTCTAAATGTTTAAATAAAAAGGAAGCGACTGTATCGTCATCGGTGATTCTATTGTTTTTATTCGAAGGATTTATTATTTCAAATTGCATATTTAATTGTTTTGAGGAAATAATTAATGAGTACTAGTTTGTGTTTCCTTTATTTAAAAAATATAATATAAAACCCACAGAGTAGATCATGTAAATAATGAATATAGTAATGTCTATAGCATCCATTTAACTACTTTTTTTGCGGTTTAATTAAAGACATATTGACATTGCCGCAAGTAAACTACGGTGTACTTATGAGAAATCAACGAATATTTTAGAGTAAAACCGAAAAATAATTCTATTGTGGGTGCAAATACGGTGTAAAGGTACGATTTTTAAAATAAATCACCTAAATCATTGATAGTTAGTCATTAATGAGCACTTTGCAATATCTTGTTTTATTATAAAGAATAATTTACTCTTTATAATTGTTGGTTTTAATTCTAGTATATTGAATTAGATGAATTTTCTTACAAAGTTCACAATTTGTAACTCAAGTTTCGGCAATTAAAAAACAAATGTAGATGGCTGATGTTAGATGTTAGATGGGGTTTAGTCAATTGATTCATATTTTTTAATAGGTTTATTAGAAAAAATATCCATGTGGTTGATGGAAGGCCATCTAAAATCTACCCCGCCTTCGCTATAGCTTTGTCGGACAAGCCCGCCATCTCTGCCTTAGGCGGACAAGCTTCTAACATCTCACATCTAACATTTTACTAAAATTAAAAAAAAATCTTTAAAAAGAAAAATTTGACTAGAGAAACTTAAGTTTCTAATAATACATTACAATCTTTTATTTGATTCAGTGAGTACTTTTGAGCATTTAACGATTTCAGAAGATAAACGTGTATATACAGTTACTACTTTATTGCAATCCCTTTAATTTCATTCAAATAATCTCATAAACCTCCAAAAAAGCAATTGAGATCGATTGCAAATAATTCTAAAGTACCCTTAAGGAACTAAGGCATTGCTGATATACGAAAGTGCATGTTAGAGAATATTGAGACATATATTGAGGATTTTGTCAAACTGAATGTTGATGACAGCTCTTTTGTACACCAAAATATACTAAAAAGTACTAAAATCAATTTAACAAATTATCGTCAAAACTATTGATCTTTGTCACTCTAACTCCTGAATTGATTTTTATTAATCTTTTTGACTTAAGAATAATCTATCTTTAAAATAATTTCACACTCATCTATCTAAAGTGTTATAATAATTATGGTTAATGTTATCAAAAGAAACAATGTAGTGGTATCCGGACAAGGGGAACAAGTTATTTTGTTCGCTCATGGTTTCGGATGTGATCAAAAGGTTTGGAATTACATAAAGAGTTCCTTTGAAGACGATTATAAGATTGTCATGTTTGATTATGTAGGTGCCGGCAATTCAGATCTATCCGCGTACAAAGCTGAAAGATATGATTCTTTATATGGATATGCTAAGGATATCCTTGAGATTTGTGAAGAATTAGATCTTAAGGAGGTGATTTTTGTGGGACACTCGGTCAGTGCAATGATAGGAGCTTTGGCATCAATTGACAAACCTGATTTATTCAAAAAGTTGATTTTTATAGGACCTTCTCCATGCTACATTCATAAGGAAAATTATAAGGGAGCTTTTGACCAGGAAACTATTGACGGCTTATTTGAAGTAATGGAAGAGGATTATATTGGATGGGCCAATTCCCTTGCTCCGGCTATCATGGATCGAGATAATGGTCCGGAACTTGGCGAAGAACTAATAAATAATTTTTGTTCAATAGATCCTGTAATCGCCAGACAATTTGCCAAAGTTACCTTCCTGTCTGATAATAGACCTGATCTTCCCTTTATTCCAGTTGAAAACCTTACTATCCAGAGTTCTGAAGATATGATAGCGCCACTCTACATAGGACAATATATGAATGAGAATGTCCCGAATAATACCTTAGTAGTTGTGAATGCTAAAGGACATTGTCTCCATATGAGTCATCCTGAAGAGACTGTAAGAGCAATAAAGGATTTTATAAAACTTTGATTGTCAATTAATTTTCCTAAATTTAAGTTGTTTTTAGTTTAAAATTTTAGAATTGAAAGAAATGAGCAAATCAGATGACAATAAAATAATTGAGGAATATGACAGGATTGCACCTATAATCTATGGTAATATTTTGAATCAAGTCCCGCAGGAACCTATTGCAAATAATATTTTTGAAAAGGTAATGGTTGAAGTTTTGGCAGAAGATTTACCTCAAAACGAGAGCTTGCAAAAGTCCCATTATAACCATACTTAATAAAGCCCGTAAAAAAAAGTAAAAGACCATCGATTCACTGAATTTATTTAGGGAATGTAGTGGTGTAATTGAAGTGAAAAAGAGTTGAGACGTTAAAAGTTTTTAGAAGTCAGAAGTCAGAAGTCAGAAGTCAGAAGTCAGAAGTCCCCTGGATGACATTATTCAATCTACATTTCGACAGTTCAATAATCGACTGAAATTAACATCAAGAAGTTGAGATTGATCTTATTACCCACTACCTATTCGTCTGAATCACGCTTGCCTGCCAACAAAGGCAGGGATTAGGATTAAAGGATTTCCCTGATTTAAAAATTAAGTTAAAAATGAAATTAGAATGATTCCCGGTTATTCAATCTACATTTCGACAGTTCAATAATCGACTGAAATTAAGATCAAGAAGTCGAGATTACTCTGATTACCCATTACCAATCACCCATCTGTCTGAATCACGCTTGCCTGCCAACAAAGGCAGGGATTAAACGGATTAAAGGATTACACTGATTTAAAAGTTAGAAATATGAAATTAGAATGATTCCAAGTAACGACTTTATTTAATTTAAATTTCAGCAGCTCAATAATCGCCTTAAATTAATATCAATGAGTTGAGATTGCTCTTTCCCATTGCCCATTCCATTACCCATTACCCATTACCCATCACCCATCTGTCTGAATCACGGGATTAAACGGATTAAGGATTACACTGATTTAAAAGTTAGTATGCCTTTCTTAGATACGTTATCATCAATTCATATTTTTTCTGCTCAATAATAGCCTGTGATATAAATCAGGAAGTGCTACCCACTCTTATTACTGATTACTGATTACTCATTTCCTATCTTCATCTTCTGCAGATATTCATCGATTTTCTCAGGTTTATCGATGGGAGCGAATCTTTTCACAGGATTTCCATTTGAATCGATCAGAAACTTTGTAAAATTCCATTTGATTTTATTCCCAAACCATCCATGCAGCTTCTTTTCAAATATTTAAACAATGGATGAGCGCTATCACCATTGACATCTACCTTTTCAAACATAGGGAATGTTACCCCATAGTTGATTGAACAGGTGGCCTCTATTTCATCCACACCACCCGGCTCCTGCTGTCCAAATTGATTGCATGGAAAGCCTAAGATGACCAAGCCGTCATCTTTGTACTTATTATAGAGCGTCTCCAGTCCTTCATATTGTGGAGTCAAACCACATTGGCTCGCTGTATTTACAACAAGTATTGTCTTGCCTTTGTATTCTTCAAAATTGACTTTCTTTCCTCTAAGACTATTAGCTGAAAAATTATAAAATGAATCGCTCATAAAATTTATGTATTAATTTAATTTATTGGTGGATTTAGTCCTTTTTGTCCAAGCGTTGGTAGACCATAATGCCAAGGCAATGAGTACTGGTTGGAAAATAATCTGATCAGTCTCGCTGAATCCGTGTCCAGTCCGAATCCGTCACGTTGATTTGCCCATTGTGCGATATTACCGGGAAAGACTGCAACAAAAATGCTGCAGTGATCCACCCTATGGTAACTTTATATTTAGGAAGTGCTATTAACGATGCTCCAAGGATTATTTCTACAATTCCCGACATAATTACGACTGTGTCTGCATCAATAGGAAGCCATGGAGGAACCTGCGCTTGAAACTCTTGTCGACTAAAGCTCAAATGGGATATGCCTGCTCCAAGAATGAAGGCACCGAGGACGATTCGCCCGATGTTTTTGAATAGTTGAGGTGTTAGAATCGATTTTCGGGTAGTCATATTTTATTTTTTAATTCAAATATTTATAGAACATGAAGGATAAAAACGTGCAGATTAACATCCTATGGCCGTTCTTATAACTCTATGAGAGAAGTTTAAGTTTTACAATCGAATGACATCTATAAAGATTTTATTTTTACGAGTAGCAAATACCATCATTTTTCTTTGATCTCAACTACTTGTTTTAACACTTCAATTAATGTTAAAGATTGAAATATTATATGTTTTATATTCGCAAGTAAAGGAAGTAGAATCGAGGAAATTTATGTCTTTTATAAAATTTATACCCATTTGGGATGAGAGCCAACTAAATATTATTTTGACTCAAGTTTCGGTAGTCAAATTTACTTTTTGAAGGATAAATTTTAATTTTAATAAAATGTTAGATGTTAGAAGCTTGTCCGACAAAGCTGTGGCGAGGGGGGTAGATTTTAGATGGCTTTCCATCAATCACATGGATATTTTTTCTATTAAGCTATTAAAGAAAAAATATGAATCAATTAACGAAACTCCATCTAACATCTAACATCAGCCATCTACCTTTGTTTCTTAACTGCCGAAACTTGAGTTATTTTGATTTACAATACATTTTTTAAAGTGCACATACTCTGAAAATGTTACTATGCAGGCTTTAAATCTTATATTGAAATGCATATCTGCATTTACAATAGTTTTTTTTAATTAATTTGAGTTAAATTCACAGAATAATTAGCTCACTTGAGATTTATTATCATCTATATTATCCTTTCTTTCATTGCATGTCATATACATGGACAGGCAGTGATTCCTAAAATTTCACTTGAAAAAGAAAAGGACAAACTCAGATCAATTTGGTGGATGAAATGATCGAACAGGCTCGACTTGATTGGCTCTCTGGAATGGACTCCCTTGCCTATGCAAAATTAGAAAAAGCCATCATTGATTCAAAAAAGCTAAATTACGCAATGGGCGAGGCCAATGCCAGAAGCCAATGGGTGCGAATTGAGATGGATTATCAAGATCAGGAGCCACTTGCTCAAAGGCATTTAGATACAATGTTTCAATTAGCTAAAAAGGCAAAAATGCCTCTCATAGAGGGTATCGCACTGTTTAGAAGGGCGCAGATAGATTATGATTTCCCTGAGAGATATGAAAACGCCATGAAGATGCTACATCATTCTAATGAAATCTTTAAAAGCGAAGGAAACAAGCAATGGGAGGCATTATATTATTCCGAATACGGTAGTGTACTCACCTATAAAGGACAATATTATGAAGCACTTGACCTGCTACTTAAAGCAAAAAAAATTCAGGATAAATATCAATTAGTTTCAAATCTAAAATCTACTATATCCAGTATTGCGAATATTTATCTCATGATCAAGAAATACGATCTGGCGCTGAAATTTTCTAATGAAGGTGAACATTTAGCAGATAGCCTAAATGATTTGAATACCAAAGTATTTTACAAGAACCAAAAAGGTGTGATTCTTAACAAGCAATTCAAATTTAAAGCAGCTATTACGCAGTTCAAAGGAGGCATATCTATCCAGGAACCCATGGGTAAGAACCAGCGACTGGTCAGTATGTACGCAAATCTGGCTGATGCTTATATAAAAACAAATGACTTGGATTCTTCCCAAAAATACAACGACCTTGCCAAAACTTTACACAAGAAGTTGACTGGTGAACAAAGTTGGGGATTTCACACAGTTTTCATTAATGATGCAAAAATAGCTTTGTTGAAGGGAAAACTGTCTGAAGCAATTAAAATTGCGAATTTTGGTCTAACGATCCTTGAAAATCTGATATTACATTTCCTTCTGAAAAGAAAGAATATTATGAGATCTTGTCAAATGCCTATGAAAGGAACGGAGAAAGCAGGAAAGCTTTTGAAAATTACAAGAATTATCAACGATGGTCTGATACGATATATAATCAGGATATCAATACTCAGTTATTGGAAAAAGCTTACAACTATGAAATTTCCAAAAATGAACAAATTTCAAAGTTGAATCTTGAAAAAGTTAAACACCAGAAATTGATAACTACACGTAATTTACTTATCATCATTTCTATAATTGGATTTTTTAGCACCTTATATATTCTCAGGACCAATAAAAAATTAAAAGAAATAAATTTAACTCTAAAAACTAAAAATTTAGAGATTGAAAATGCTTTATACCAGGGCCAGAATATCGAAAGACGAAGGTTGGCTGCTATTGATCAAGAGGATCAAAATGCCCAACTTACTACTTTGAGATCATTAATTAAAGCCATAGACCCGGATCAACTTGATGACCATAATAGTGTAATTTATAAGAAACTAATTGACATGACAACAAGTGTAACTAATGTTGATGAACTTATCTTTCACAATACACTTCCCGGTGTTTTGGAGCAAGATGGAATTGTGGCAGCGACTCATGCTTTAGTTTCAAAATTGACGGTGCAGTACAATACATTGTTTAATATAAAGGAAGAAGATCACATTGGACGATTTCAAATAGAAATGGAACACCAATTGTACCAGATTATTCTTGAATCAATCAACAATATTGTTAAACATGCTGATGCGAGCTTCGTGAATATCAATTTCAAGAAAGTGGATAGTCTATTCATTGCAACTTTGGAAGACGATGGTCGGGGAATGGATGTTAACCGTAATAATGAGGGCAAAGGTATTAGTAAAATGATCAGTTTGGCTAATAAAATGGGTGGTGAATACAAAATTGAGAATTTGCTTCCAAATGGCACGAAGATTTGGGTCAAGGTACCGATTGAAGAACATTCAAAGAACTAATTTATTGAATAATAACTATTTCAAATGCACCAACAACACACTAATATCCGCCGGATTAATACCACTGATTCTGCCAGCCTGGCCTAGAGAGGCAGGTTTATGTTTGTTGAGTTTCTCACGTGCCTCAAGCGAGAGTGAGGTGATAGTACTATAATCAAAGTCGGGTTGTAACTTCATTTCTTCCAGCCTGCTTACCCTGTTGACCATCTCCATTTCTTTAACGATGTAGGAGGCATACTTCATATTGGTTTCAGCCAGCTGTACGATTTCGTCATCATAGTTTGCAAGAAAATCCTTCAATAACGGCATATGAACTGCCATATCATTGATCTGAATATTAGGCCTGGTAATGACCTGATCCATCTTGACTTTTTGTTTCATAGGACTACTTCCTACCGCTTCAAAATGTGGGTTTAATTCTGCAGGGTCTGCACTCGTCTCTCTAAACCAATCAATGATCTCCTGTACTTTTTCATTTTTCTCATTGACCCGTGCCATTCTCTTGTCCAGACCTTTCATACCCAATCCGACAGCCAGTGGTGTAAGTCTCAGGTCGGCATTGTCCTGCCTTAACAGGATCCTGAACTCCGCACGAGACGTAAACATCCTGTATGGTTCATTGGTACCTTTATTGATCAGATCATCGATCAGGACACCGATATAGGCTTCAGAACGACCAAGAATAAATGGATCTCTTTCCTGAACAGATAATGCTGCGTTTATTCCGGCCATCATGCCCTGACAAGCAGCTTCCTCATATCCTGTGGTTCCATTGATCTGACCTGCGAAGTATAAACCGCCAATCAAATGAGTCTCCAACGACATCTTCAGCTGTGTAGGTGGAAAATAATCATATTCGATGGCATAGCCAGGGCGGAACATTTTCACATCTTCGAAGCCGGGAATCATTTTCAGCGCCTTGTATTGCACATCTTCAGGTAAAGAACTTGAAAAACCATTGACATAGATCTCGATGGTATTTCTGCCTTCCGGCTCTACAAATAACTGATGTCGCTCCTTATCTGCAAATCTTTCGATCTTATCCTCTATAGACGGACAATATCGTGGACCGCGTCCCTGAATCCTACCCTGAAACATAGGTGACTGAGCAAATCCTGTTTTTAAGACTTCGTGTACCTTGTCATTCGTGTAGGTGATGTGACAAGGTATTTGATCTTTAATCGTAGGTGTATCAGCATAGGAGAATTTACCAGGCTTTTCATCACCAGGCTGTTCTTCCATATTGTTATAATTGAGTGAACGGCCATCGAGTCTTGGTGGCGTCCCTGTCTTCATTCGTCCTGCTTCAAAGCCGAGTTCTACGAGTTGTTCAGTAATACCTTTGGCTGCACTTTCGCCAGCTCTTCCTCCACCGAATTGCTTCTCTCCGATGTGGATGATGCCATTCAGGAAGGTTCCATTGGTCAAAACTACAGATTTACCACGAACTTCGATGCCCATGCCTGTTCTGATACCGACGACTCTTTTATCTTTGACAATGAGGCCTGAGACCATTTCCTGCCAGAAGTCTATCAATGGATTTTGCTCCAGCATGTGCCTCCATTTGCCGGCGAATTCCATCCGGTCACTCTGAGCACGCGGACTCCACATGGCAGGGCCTTTGGACAAGTTGAGCATCCTGAACTGAATCATCGTATGATCCGTGACGATACCGGAGTATCCACCCAGTGCATCCACTTCTCTGACGATCTGTCCTTTGGCGACACCTCCCATAGCAGGATTGCAGGACATCTGTGCGATGGTCTGCATATTCATAGTGACGAGCAGTACTTTTGAGCCAAGATTGGCAGCACCCACAGCGGCTTCACAACCTGCATGGCCTGCTCCGACTACTATCACATCATATTCTGGAAACATAGGAGGAAAAATAAGTTATAATATTAATGTTTATATATATTATCTTTTATACTATTGGATGTCAAATAGTTATATGGTTTATTTAAGTTTTGGAAATTTCTGAATTGTTTTTATTTACCTTACACAATCATCGGAGTTTCCTCGCCTCTCTTCGTTAATCAGGCAAGACCGCCGTTAATTCTTTAGTCGGGCAAGCCCGCCTCCGCTTCACTTTGTCCGACAAGCTTCTAACTTCTGATTTCTAACTTCTAACTTCAAGTCAAGTAATATCAAGGGTTTTGTAAAAAATATTTTGCTCCAAAACTTGATTTATAACGTTCGCGAAGTAATTACCTTCTGCGATCTTTGGTTTGCATTGGTGGTTTGCGTTTGTTTTTCCAGCTTTTGACAGGAGTAGGTGTTTGTAAGAAGCGCTTTTTAGCTTGTGATGATACAAGACCATCCAGATCTTTGTCCTCATCGATGCTTAATTCTCCTTTTGTGATAGACTGCAAGTCTTGACGTATCATATCGTCACTCACGAAATGTTCTTTATTCCAGGTTTTGTAAGCCAGCTTCATGTATGAACCTATGACATCGACAAATTCCTTTTTAATTGGTCCATCTTCCATGCCGAGTGCCTTCTGGATCATCAGATGAACATTGTATCCGTAATGCTTGAACTGAAGGTGGTGGACAGGATATGTGAGTTGTTCAGGACGTAGCATTTGATCCTCGAAGGTAGGCTTAACGCCGCCTGGAGGAAGCACTTTCAATTCGAAACCAGCCATGTAATACATGTCGTGCCACAGTTTTTCTCTATAGTTATCTACACTTTTGCTTTCCGGAAAAAGCTGGATGATCATATCGATTGATCGCTCTATGTAAGCTCTTTGTTCTTCAGGATCTTCCAGTTTCTTGATGCTGTTGGCCATTCTCTGAAGGTGTCTTCCGTATTCTGGAAGCACGAGGTGGTCACGATCTGTATTATATTCTAATGTTTTTCTTTCTTCTAAGCTTCTGATTGCCATAATGGTCTTTTGTAAAATGTAATATTATTCGACAGTGACGGACTTCGCAAGGTTTCTTGGTTGGTCTACGTCACAGCCGCGCATCAATGCGATGTGATAAGATAATAATTGTAAAGGAATCACTGAAAGTAGCGGTGTCAGAGGATCTTCAGTCTCAGGTATTTCAATGAAATAATCTGATAATTTGGCGATCTCTACATCACCTTCACATACGATAGAAATAACTATACCTTTTCTTGCCTTCACTTCCTGAACGTTACTGACGATTTTGTCATAAGCATTTTTGTTGGTAGCGATGACGATGACAGGCATTTTCTCATCTATAAGGGCGATAGGTCCATGTTTCATCTCTGCAGCAGGATATCCTTCAGCATGGATATACGATATTTCTTTAAGTTTCAATGCGCCTTCCAATGCTACCGGAAAGTTAACTCCACGTCCAAGATAAATAGCATTGGTACTATCCTTGATCTCTGACGCAATATATTTGATCTGATCACTTTTTTCCAAAACTTTCTGGATCTTGCCTGGGATTTTTTCCAATTCCACGACCAATTCCTGGAATCGGGACTTAGAGATCGTTCCTCTTGCGCTTGCTAATTTTAAAGCCATCAACGTCAGCAAAGTCACTTGTCCTGTAAATGCTTTAGTAGAAGCTACACCGATTTCCGGCCCTGCATGAATATAAGAACCAGCATGGGTCGTTCGAGCGATAGATGAACCTACGACATTCACAATACCGTAAGTAAGTGCGCGTCTTTCCTTAGAAAGTTCGAGTGCTGCAAGTGTATCTGCTGTTTCACCTGACTGCGAAAGTGCGATCACAATGTCATCCGGTCCTATGATTGGATTTCTGTATCTGAATTCAGATGCATATTCTACTTCTACAGGGAGACGGGCGAGGTCCTCTATCAGATATTCTCCTATAAGGCCAGCGTGCCAACTAGTGCCGCAACTAACAATATTTAATTTCTGAACATTCCTGAATTTCTCCTCATATTCTTCAACACCTCTTAAGTGGATCCAGCTTTCCTCCGCATTTAATCTACCTCTCATACAATCAAGGACAGTCTCAGGTTGCTGATGTATTTCTTTCAACATAAAGTAGTCGTAGCCACTTTTTTCCAGGGCTTCGATCTGCATGTCAAGTAATTCTACTTTAGGATTTTTGACTTCATTTCTAATGTCTTTAATCTGTAATCTTCCGTTTTTGATGATGGCGATCTCTTCATCCTGAAGATATATTACTTTTTTAGTATAGTCGATGATCGGAGTAGCATCCGAACCAATGAAATATTCATTTTCACCAAGACCGACTACCAGTGGGCTACCTTTGCGTGCCGCTACAAGGATATCGGGGTTTAACTTGTCGATGACGACGATAGCATAGGCGCCGATCACTTTAGTAAGGGCTATTCTGACCGCTTCATCGAGTTCAAGATTTTCTGAAGACTGGATCTCTTCAATTAAGTGAACTAAAACTTCCGTGTCCGTCTCACTGATGAAAGTATGACCAAGTTTAAGCAGTGCTTCCTTCAGGGTAGCATAATTTTCAATAATACCATTGTGTATGAGCGCTAGTCTTCCATTGCCTGATAGATGCGGGTGAGCATTGATATCGTCAGGTTTACCATGGGTGGCCCATCTTGTATGCCCGATACCCACGGAACCATTCTTGTTTTTGCCCTCAGTGAATAATTCAAGGTTATTAACCTTTCCTTTTCTTTTATATATATTGAGATCACCATTGAGCAGTGCTACTCCGGCACTATCATAACCTCTGTACTCCAGTCTTTTCAACCCTTTTAAGAGTATAGGGTAAGCATCCTGGTGTCCGATATATCCAACTATTCCACACATAAAGACGAATTGATATAATTTACTTTTACATTAAAGTATTCTTGAAACAATAAGTTTCAATTTCATAGGGTTAGCCTTGGTATTAGGGCCATTTAACAGCACTCTTGCAGGTAAAGTCCCAGAGTAAAGCATACTAAGATACAACTCATTTGTTTCTTGTCCATCAATATAATCTGTTAAATATTTAGGCAAGCGGATTTTATATTTATATTTAGTCAGACCATTCTCTGTAAACTCTTCTTTTGTTCCACCATAAGCGGAAGCTAGTGAAGATGTCAATGCAATGCTTCCATCGGTAGTCGAGATTAACTCTCCATCAGAGTTCTTTTTAAATAACCATAACTGAAGTGGCAGTGCATATAAGTTGTTTATAGGATCGGTCACAGTCAGTTCTAACTCTGCGAAATTAAGGGCATCATACTTTAGATAAGAGAGATCGGGTAATGTTATTTTGACTCTTGGACCGGCTAATGATTGAATGAATAAAACACTATCTGTGGTTGGATTATCCAGGTATTTTTGGAACCGACTGCCAGTATAATCATGTGTAAATGAAGTATGACGAACGCAGTTGCCATTGGTAATCAAAATAATTGAAGTTGTGGTATCACTCGCTGTAGGCTTATAATAAATAGTAAGTCTATTATTGGTATTGACCATGTTAAGGCGGATCATGCTTTTTGTTTCGCCATTTGGTTTAATACTTAATCCTTCAAACTGTTCCTGTAGTTTTGAACTGGTGTTGAAGGTAGAATCTGGAAGAGATTTCAAATAATTGACGAAATCATTGTTGAATCTAAAGCGCAGATGTGAGGAATCACTTGGAAAGGGTTTGGGTATAAAATTCGAAATGCTGGATACTGGAACCGCATCTGTTTGGTAGTTAAAATCTGAATACAAGGTGTCCTGATTGTTGACATTTTCTGTAATTCTGAAAACATCCAGACTAATTGGGCTAGAGAGATCCCCATATTGTCCTGTACTGTCTGCGTCATAATATACATCCCAAACTACAGAGTCTATCGCAGATGCAGAAAGATTGGTCGCTTTAGAACTAATGGCTTTATTGATTACAAACTGTGCATAAATATTGGCAGTTATAATTCCAAATTCATCATCACGTACAGCACCTACAATACTATTACCAGATGTAGCAGTAGAACCTGGTACATACATTCTAATTCTGGCACCCGGCTCTGAAATTGCTTTCAAAGAAAAGGTGTCGATGACGTCGAAGGGAATATTATTGCCAGAGACGAATTCTTTTCCAAAATCACTGGGTTTGTTACAACTGAAGAGGGCGATCAGAAGTAGCGCTGCGAATAAAGTATATACTTTCACAAATTTTCTTTAAAGATTATACAAAAAAAGGATTATTCCTCAATCAGCTTATTGTAGAACTCCATGTATTCCTTCTTCATATTTTCCAAAGGAACATAATCCAACACAGGGATACCTTTCAGCTTTTTGATTGCTTTGGTAACGGATTCATCTAGATCCTCGCTGCCTATGATAATTCCATCAGTAAACGCTAATGCACCTTCGATTAGTGTAACGTCCTTGTTTTTCATGAAGGGCTTGAGGTCTTCCGGCTCAAGATTGTTGATAGAGGCCTTGTCCAGGAATTTAGGTGTGAAGAAACCAGAAATATCCTCTTTGTATGGTGTATAAATAATTTTAAATTTATTTAGGATAGGGTCATTTTTATAAGCGGTTTTCAGATAAAAAGGAATCAACGCCGTCATCCAGCCGAAGCAATGGATATAGTCTGCCGGCCAACCGAACTTTCTGATCGTCTCGATGACACCTTTGCAGAAGAATACCATTCTGTCTTCATTGTCGACAAATGGCTTACCTTCTTCATCATGAAACATGAATTTACGTTTGAAGAACTCTTCGTTGTCGAGGAAGTAGACCTGAAGTCTCATTCCGGGCAAAGAAGCCACTTTGATGATCAATGGATAATCGTCGTCATCGATGATGATGTTCATACCGGATAGACGCACTACTTCGTGTAGTCTGTGTCTTCTCTCGTTGATAATACCAAACTTTGGCATGAGGATACGCACTTCCATTCCTGACTCGTGGATGGCTTGTGGTAATTTTCCTACTAAATTGGCGATATCATTCTCAAAAGTATATGGAGATAATTCTTCCGCTATAATAAGTACTTTCTTCTTTGACATATGGTACTTTTACTTTATTTTACTGCTTTTCAAATTAAAGACCGCAAAAGTACGACATTTTCGGCGGCTTATGCTGATTTTCTAAAATAAAAAACAAGAAGTCGTTGTTTTTGAGGCGTTTGGGAGAATTTAGAATGAAAGTTGCAGGGTGAAAAATGGTGGATAAATGAGAAATCAGATTATACTTTGCTAAGAGTTTTTATGATGTGCTGTGATAAATATCTTGGATATTTGGTCTCCGCAAGGTCTTTAGTCAGAGGCTATCGGCAGCGTGATTCTTGACATTTCATTATAGCTTAAAAGAGTGGGATTGAAGTCCGTATACCCTTAAAGTTATCCGTCGGCTAAAGCCAGCGGCAAATTATGTATGGTGAGAAAGAGTGGAAAGCCTAAATATTAATTTATGACTTAGGAAAGACTCAAGTAACTCAATCTTTTAGCTGATCCCATTGTATTATTTTTAGAGATGAGGCAACGAAAACAATTTTCATCAAGTAATAAGGATAACAAAACATAAATTAATTATGAAACTCCAATTACTATTATTCACAATTTTATCTCTGCTTGTCTCCTCATGTGTTAAGGAAGAAAGTGATTTTATTAAAGGTGAACAAGGTCATACTTACACTTCTAATATTCTTGGAATAGTGATAGATGAGGAAGGGCAGCCTATTAAAGATGCCAATGTGACCTTTAATGGTGTTACAAAGACCACAGATGAAAACGGGGTATATCAATTCAAAGATGTTGAGGTCAGTGATCGGCACAGCAATTTAAGAATAAAGAAAGACGCTTATTTTGATGGGAGCCGGGCATTTATGACTAACAGAAAAGCCAACATTTCATTAAAAGTCATTTTGCTTAAAAAGGATTTTGATCAATCCTTTGAATCAGCGAACGGAGGATCTCTAAAGGAATCCAATATAACAGTTGAATTTCCTTCTAATGGAATTGTAGTCGAATCAACAGGAGAAAAATATACAGGTCAGGTCAACGTCGCCATAAAATATATGGATCCGACTTCAGAAACGATTTTCGATGAGATGCCCGGAAATCTGACTGGTTTGAATACCTCACAGGCAGAGGTGGTGCTAACCACCTATGGCATGGTATCTATTGAAATGCAGAGTTCTACAGGTCAGAAACTTCAAATAGCCTCAGGAAAAAAAGTGATTATTAATAATAAAATACCAAATGAATTATTGGACAAAGCCCCATCCACAATTCCTTTATGGTATTTCGATGAGAACCTGGGATATTGGATAGAGGAAGGAGAGGCTCATTTGGTCAATGATACTTACGTAGGGGATGTTGGGCATTTTTCTTGTTGGAATTATGATTCAGAATTGCCTTCAATTATTCTGAATGGGAGGGTAAAAGATCAACGTGGTCAACCAATAAACGATGCACAGATACGGATAAAAATATCTGGACAAACAATTGGCGTAGGTGGCACTACAAACTCCGATGGTTTATTTAATGGCAGAGTTCCTAAAGACCAATTGTTGGATATCGAGATATCTATAAGTTCAAATGATTGTAATACAATCGTTTATAATGAGCACATTGGCCCATTCTCTTCAAATACCAGTTTAAATGATATAATTGTAAACCTTGGTTCTTTTAATAACATAATTAATGTAGATATAACTGGAGAAGTGGTGGATTGCAATTTTGGTAATGTTCAAAATGGTTACGTCAAAATAACAACAATTACAGGTCAAGGTCATATTCTTCCCATTGAAAATGGTTTAGTAAACGGATCATTTATTTCGTGCAAATCTATGGATAATATAACTATTCAAGCATTTGATATTGAGAATATACAGTCAAGTGAGTTAACTGAGGTCAATGTGAACCTTCTTATTGATTTTGGGACAATAATAGCCTGTGGTGTCATTCCTACATATGTTAAAGTGAAAATTCCGGAGTTGTCTATAGATACAATATTTGTAGGGGATGTTGTTGGTTTATATGGAGGAGATACAATAGCACTTCTGTCATTTGATTCTGGTATGAATATACCCCGTATTTTATTTAGTTTTGGATGGGATTTAGTACCTATTGGAACTGTAACTACAGGCACTTACCCATTAAAGCCGAATTTTTTTAGTAATCTTACTATAATCGATCCTACTCAGGTAAATTATCCTTTAATAGGGGGAGAAGTAACTATTACTAAAGGAGGAGAATTTTCGATTGACTCTAGGGTTGAAGGAACGTATAAAACTACATTCATTAATCCTGAAAATAATGAAATTTGTCATCTATCAGGCTCATTCCGCACAATAACTGATAGATAGTAGTAAAGATTTTGACCGATTCCCAACTCATACAACAATGTTTGCAGAATGACCGACAAAGTCAGAAGCAGCTCTATGAACGATATAGCGAGCAGATGTATGCCATCTGCTTTCGCTATTGCAGGGATGAGTATAAGGCAAGGGAAGCCCTTCAAAATGGTTTCATCAGAGTATTTAATAATTTAAAATCATTCAACACAGACATGTCTCTTGGAGCATGGATGAGGACAATTATGATCAATAGTTCATTGGATGAACTAAACAGAAATAAAAAGACAGAAAATATTGAGGACAATAAATTTATCAATCAATTGTCTGAACCCAATCTAATTGATGAAACGATGACTGCCGAAGAGATGATGTCGCTGGTCAATGAAATGCCTGAAGGTTATCGAACCGTTTTCAATATGTTCATCATTGATGACCTTTCTCATCTGGAGATAGGTCAATTACTTGGTATTGCTGAAGCCACATCAAGATCGCAATTATCCAAAGCACGAAATTACCTCAAAATTCAATTATTACACAAACAGAAATTATATCTATGAATCAGAGAGATATTCATGAAAAGAAGTTATTTGATCAGTTTTATGATCAGAAATCACCTGTTTCAGATGATATGTGGGAATCGATCTCTGTCCAATTGGATGCACAGAAAAAGAAAAGGAAGAGGCCCATTTTTTTCTTGTGGTTCTTTGTTATGCTTTTAGGTTCCGTAATTGCATTTCAATTGTTGAATAACTCAAGTGGAATATTAATAAAAGAAAATTCATCGATTCAAGTTGATCAATCGCAGACTTTATCTCAAAATCCCGTAATTCAACATACTGAAGATAAAAAGATATCCGGATCAGTATCTTCTGAATTGGCCCAAATGTCAACTAATATGAATGAAACTGGATTATTAAATAAGGCTTCAGTAAAAGAAGGAAGATTGTATAAATTTGAAGATTTAAATTCATCTGAAAAGGAAATTTCGCAATTCAACAAATCGCAATTCAACAAATAATTCAACAAATAATTCAACAAATAATTCAACAAATAATTCAACAAATAATTCAACAAATAATTCGAATTTAATTCCACTTATTGATAATTCCCTTCCTTCATATTCAAAACTACCCGAATCGGAGGATGCAGACTCCGGGCATCCCATGGACATTTTGGATCACCCTGTTTTTACTACAAATTCATTAACATCATCACCTACACTAATTTTTTTAAATGCTCCGATAATTAATGTCGAACCCACAAATATTTCTGGTGTGTATTTAAATATTAACAAGCCAATTGTGCATAAAAAGAAAATTAGAAACTTTGTTGAAATTAATGCAGGTATTGGTAAGCCTTTCAAGCATATGAGTTCTTCAAACTTGGAAAATTCGGCACTCAATTTTAGAAAAGAGACTGAAAAACCTCTTTATTCATGGAATTCAAACATTTTGATTGGATTTGATTTTATGCAAACTTGGACGATAGCTGCAGGTTTGGAATGGTCCGAAATCATCGAAAAATTCAATTATACCAATGGAAAAGCTACAAGAATTGAAGTAAAAATAGATCCTTCTACTCAACAGCCTAGTGATACAAGTTTAGTTCGGGGTACATTGTCAGAGCGGGGCCAAAACACTTTGTCTCTGTTAAATATTCCTTTGAATATTGGATATCAGAAAAAACTGGGCAGCTGGAAAGTAGGACTGGAAGCAGGTTTGGGGTTAAATGTCCGTTTAAAGTCATCAGGTAAGATTCTCCTTGCCGAACAAGATGTCAAATCTTTGGCCGATTTAAATTATATTTATAAAACGAAGATAGGTTTGAGTGCCGGCCTGGCAATATCATTTGAGCGTCATTTAAGTAAGCACGTCTCCTTTATGATCAAGCCTCAGTACATTACTTATTTTTCAGATTGGTCTCAAAATAGCAATCCAGTAAGTGTTTATTATGATATGCTTAGTTTAAACGTTGGAATTAAGCATTACTTTTAATTTTATTAAATCTGTCAGGCGAGCATCATGTCGATATTTTTCCCATGAATTTATTCATGGGAAATTGAACGATTGAATTTAATGACCATATCTATTTGAGAGTATGATAAGTGGGTATAACATCTTGGAATTGGAAATGCTCGCATGCGATAGATTTTTACTTATGCCGTAATAAGATATATTATTAATCTTTAGTTTTAGCAAGGTCACCAGTCAGAGACTGGCGCCAGCGTGGGGCCAGCGCGGGTTGGATGGAAATGATATTATACTGGCGCTATCTGAGCTTTTAAAGATTCAATTCCAGACTTTCGATCATTTCTTTAAGCTCATTCGCTTTCAACTCAGCTTTTTCTCCTTTATCATAGATAGTAAGAAGATAAACAGTTTCGGTTTCAATGTACAGGTAGGTGATAACTCTTGCACCTCCACTTTTACCTTTTCTTTTACTACCTATAGCTAAACGGATTTTATAACAGTTATTTCCAATAAAAGTGCCAGATTCAGGGTCTTCTAAAATATTGTCTATGAGTTCAGCAAAATCATTTTTTATAGATGGGAATTTTTTTGAGAGTCGCTTGAGCTCTTTCTCAAATCGATGAGTGGCAATAATACTATAACTCACAAAGAAGCTCTTGTGCTGTTTTAAGTTTTAATTTACCTTGCTTGTGCAAACGAACTTCTTCAGCAGCTTCTTTAAGATCATCCCAAAGCATGGCAGCGTCCATAGTCATAGGCTTTGCGTTTTTAATAAAAGAAAGGCTTTTTAAAACTTTCATTCCAAAATTTGCCTCATCGTCGGGTATCTCAATCAATACTTTCATTTTTTTAATTATTTTTTTCGTTCACGCTGGTGCAAATCTGTGAATAGAGAATTTTCTAAGCTAATATACAAATTTACAATATCAGTGGATAAAATACAAACATTAAAGCAGGGCTTATTGTTTTTTAAGAATATGAAATCTGCATACAACCGCTGGAGCCAGTTTGTAACTGGTGGCATTACCAAAGTTGAGAATTAATTTTTTTAAAAAGCAAGAGCTCCAACGTTTTGCAAGTTTTTAATATATGCTTAATAAAAAATAATATCGTGTCTTCACAAGGTTACCAGTCAGAGACTGGCGCCAACGTGCTAATTTGATATTTATGGTTTTATTTAAACTTTCCGGATAATTGATTGCAATGAAATGAGAACCGGGTTGATTGGAATAGATGATTAACTTGTACCATGATAAATAATGTTATTGCTCCATAAATATTATATACAATCTTTCATCTCAGCGTTCAATTCCCTCCCACTTCAGTTGGTGGATAGATCAAAATTAACTCTCTTGCTCATAATATATCTTATAATATTTCCTTCCGCTTTCATCCATTCCCTGCTCAATTAATTCCTTATCACCATGGATGTAAATGTGAAAATTCTTATCCAATTTCAGGACTGATTTAAAGGCAGCAGCTTGCTTTTTTAACGCGGGAATGGAAATGGAGAAGGTATCAGATATTTCTACATCATGCGCTTCCCTGTATGATTCATCGAATTTTCGGAAGGATTCGCGCACATTGCTGTCTCCAAAAACTTCATTCTCAAAATCATCTTTATTGAAATCATCATTTTTTTTGAAATAATCTACAGAGCGATTGAGCAAGTCGATCTGATCAGCCTTGGTAACTTCAAAGTCCTCTGCCATTTGTTTTGTGACAAACTGTTTGGCGAGGCCAAGGAATTGATTCGTCTGATAGAAATCATTCGTAATGGGCTGAATACTAAGGAAATCATCCTTCCAGTATGCGGCTTCAGTACTCTTATTCAGATTGTCGATGATGCAAAGTTGATATCCTTTTGCCTTATCCACGTTAAATATTAGGCAACCCTTGTCGAGTTTGTTGATGTTTATACCCTCATCATAATTGATCTGATCATCGGTATTTTTGACATTAACTTTCAGGTAATCTTCCTTGGTTTCAGATTTAAATATTCCAATACAATCCGTCAATTCGTCGTCCAATAAAACATCTTTCAAGTATGCAATATACAATTCACCGCCCTTAACTTTTGGATGTGTGGTGCTGTTGTACAAGTGAAGCGCAATGGTTTTGCTTAATTCGTATAATTGATCCGGGTCTTTAAATAATTTTGCAGCTAACATATAAATCTCGTTCTGCTCCAGGCCAACTTCATTTTTAAAATGAAACATTTCGTTGCCGGAAAATGAGTTGAGGAAATATCTTTTCATTAACCTTACCAACCCTTCTTCACCTATATCTACCGGTGATTGGGAGAAGTCAAGACCTTCTTCATACGTTTTATTTCCTACCTGATGGACAGACAAGGATGTGAGCGTCGTATTGTCAAACTGCAGCATAAATCTTTTTTAGTTAAGAGATACAAATAAACCGCTTTTGCAGTAAAGTTGTTTCATTCCTGAAGAAGAGATTGGGCAGCATTTCTTTTTCACAAACTATTTATAAAAATAATTTCTAGCAGGCATTCATTATAATTTGATGAATTTTCCTGTACTACGAAGCCCATCCTTGCTTATGAATTCATAGAAATAAATACCCGGTGTGAATGATTTCACATCCACGTTCACCATCCTTTCCATATTTGTGTGCCGACCCTCATATTTAATTATTCCTTGCAGATCAATTAAGTGGAGATTTAGAGGAATATTTTTGACCTTGCTCATATTAAAACTGAGAAAATCTCCAACAGGATTTGTTAATATTTTTATTTCCGGAAGTTGATTTTTTGAAGTGTTCATACCGGTCTGAATCATTAATTCAATACAAACCTCTTCGCTCGCACCACATGGATAGAAGGCTTGTACACATAGGGTGTATGTCCCTTCGTTGACAATATCCAAAGTGATAATGCCGGTGTCTATATCCGTAAAATTTACTCCGGGAGGAATAGCCCAAATAAACTCTGTGCCAAGCGGATAATCTCCTATGTTCTCCACTTCATACATGTACTTACCTAATTGAGGATTGATCACAGAAGATTTGATGATCGGCGCTACCATTGGTGCGTCTTCATTTTCAATAATGAAACTAAAGTCGCGTGTGCAAATTATTTTGTCTGTCAAGCCAATCAGCTCCTTAGGATTAGAAAATGTAGATGTGACCAAAAGTGTATAAATCCCCGGCTTGCCGACTTCTATACTTCGCAGAGTCCCTAGGATGTTGCCACTTTCATCTCTCCATACATATGTTTCATCCAGTAAGTCGTGCGCTGAAATAATATTGCCTTCCAAGGACAATGTTGCTTTATCATCGGATATGCAAGGAAGTGAATTTCTGTCAGCGAGAATTTCCAAAGTAGCAGCATCATTTTTCGAAACGATCAGTCCTGCAGGAAATGGGCAGCGATTATTGCTCTCAAATATCACGTCTTCATAAAGTGAATCAACCATATAATTCACACCCTGATAATTAAAAAATTGCTGACCATCACAAATGACGACATCGTATATAATGTCAATTGGCACAGAACGCTCAGCGACAGTCAGCGTAACCGAGGAGACACAAATCAATGGCCCGGAATATGGAAGGCTATCATATATACCGGGTGCATATAAATGGCCTTGGTACAAAGCGGAATCCCCTGGACAGGTATAGACACTTTCTTCGATATGATTACCATCGACCACTTCTATGTCCCAGCACATGGATTGGCCGATCTCATCACAGCTATTGGTCGCAGTGACACACAATTGGTAGGTGCCCAGCGGTCTTCCGCCCATAGAAAAGTTAATCTCTGGAAGATCAGAAGTCTTAATAATTCCGTCAAAGGTCCAGGTATAATTATTGGCAAATTGAAATCCTGCGAAATTATAATGCCCGGTTTGCTCAGGGCAGACTGTCAGGTCACCGCTTAAAACTGAGTCTAAAGGTGCTCCAACTGAGACATTTGCTACACCAGTTGCGCTTTGAAAAATATAATTACACGTCGCTCCATTGGCACCATCTATGACTAAGTAATAAAGATTACCGGGAACAACCTCGGCATAAATATTGAAAGGTGTATTTGGAGGTATAACGGGAAATGATTGGCAAGCTATTGTATTGAAATAATTACCACATTGGTCATACAAGGCCCATTGTGTCCCACCCGTGCAAACATTGTTAGTGATAATTAGATCGATAAAACCGCTGTCATCAGCAACGAAGGAAATCCACATTGGGTTATTTAGCACCGAGTTTGCAGCGCAAAATGGAATAGGATTAGGAAGTGGCAAGGCATCATCGCTGTTTAAACAGAGCCCTACAAGGTCACATGCGAATGCGTTGCCATTACCAAAAACTGCTTGTGCAGCTGTGAAACAATCATTGGCAGGAATGACATTTAGTTCGGGGTTGCATTGACCTGAAGTGTCATTTATTATTGTAAATGAAATGAAGAATGCTAGTAAGGATTTAGTTAAATTTTTGAAAGTTGTCATGGTGCTTAAATATATGATGGGATAAATATTGGTTAATTAGGGTAAGAAATTTTGAGCGAAATAATTTGAAAATTACATGAGTGAATAAGTTAATTGATAGTATAAAATGGGTTTGATGGGTTAAGATAAGAATTGTTGGCGTAAAAGAATTAGTTACTGGGATAATTTAACATTTGATGGCAGGCAATTGGTAATCCGTAATGGGTAATCGGTAATGAACAACAACGATCAGAACGATAAATATCAGCGTTTAATAATATTTAGAATCACGCTTGCCTGCCAACAAAGACAGGGATTTAACGGATTAATGGATTTCGCAGAATAGAGCAAGTAATAATCTGTGTCATCAGTGTAATCAGTATAATCTGTGATTCAGACAAAGAAATATTCAGAATCACGCTTGCCTGCCAACAAAGGCAGGGATTTAAAGGATTATTGGATTTCACTAAAATGCGTTAGTAATAATCTGTGTCATCAGTGTAATCAGTATAATCTGTGATTCAGACAAAGAAATATTTAGAATCACGCTTGCCTGCCAACAAAGGCAGGGATTTAACGGATTAAAGGATTTCGCAGAATAGAGCAAGTAATAATCTGTGGCATCAGTGTAATCAGTATAATCTGTGATTCAGACAAAGAAATATTTAGAATCATATTCGCCTGCCAACAAAGGCAGGGATTTCACGGATCAAAGGATTTCACGGAATTGTGCTTGTAATAATCTGTGCCATCAGTGTAATCAGTATAATCCGTGATTCAGACAAAGAAATATTTAGAATCATACTCGCCTGCTAACAAAGACAGGGATTTAACGGATTAAAGGATTTCACGGAATAGTGTTAGTAATAATATGTGATATCAGTGTAATCTGTATAATCTGTGATTCAGACAAAGAAATATTTCCCCTTTTAGTTACCTTTGGCCGGTAAATAAAAGCTAAAGCTCCATATGCTCCAACGTATCAAAGTCAAGAATTACGCCATCATCGATGAGTTGACCATTGACTTTAATCCTCATTTTAATATCATCACCGGTGAGACAGGTGCCGGAAAATCTATCCTCCTCGGAGCACTGGGACTCATCCTGGGCAATAGAGCCGATAGCAAGACCTTCTTCAACAAGGAGGAAAAATGCATCGTCGAAGCAGACTTTCAGATCAAAGAATATGATATGAAGTCATGGTTTACGGAAAATGACCTCGACTACGAAGACCTTACCATCATCCGTCGCGAGATACAGCCCGCCGGCAAAAATAGAGTATTCATCAATGATACACCCGTCACCCTGCAGCAACTGCAGGACCTCACACAGCAGCTGGTTGATATCCATCAACAATTCAGCTTGTATGATATCCAAAAACCTGCCTATCAATTGACACTCTTCGATGCTTATGCAGGGAATAAATTATTGTCAGCAGAATACGGAGAAAAATATAAAAAATTAAATGGATTAAATAAGGAGTTAAAAGAACTGGAGGAACGGAAACTAAAATCCATCCAGGAGGCGGACTACCTTACTTTTCAACTCAATGAACTTAACGCGGTGCCATTTGAATCAATGGATCAGGCGGCCATGGAGGATGAATTGAACCTCATCGAAAATGCAGAAACGATTCGGACCACTTCAGGTGCCGCTTATTTGGCATTGTACGAAAACGATATAAATATCATCAGTGCCCTGGATGATATCATTTCCAATTTCAGCCCGATCGCAAAAGTTTCTACCACTATTTCAGAGATTTACGACAGACTGCATTCTTCCAAAATAGAACTGCAGGAATTGTCCCAGGATATCAACCACCTTGCCGAAAGTACGGAGATAGATGAAGAACGGGCTGTCGCGATCAAAGAAACGCTGGATCAATTGTACAAACTCCAAAGTAAACACCAGGTCAAGGACGTGGCGGCTTTGACTACCTTAAAGGAAGATCTGGAGTCTAAACTTCAGAATTTTGATGAGCTGGATGATGCCATTGCTGCTATCCATCTCGATCTGAAAGCCCTCGAAAAAATGTTGTTTGAACTGGCAAATAAGCTTTCAAAGGCACGAAAGGAACACATCAAGCCTTTTACAGAAACTTTGCACAAGTTGCTCAGTGAATTGGGAATGCCTCATGCGCAGTTTGTTGTCGAAATGAAGCCTGCGGATAAACTAACTACCTCCGGTACTGATCAAGTCCAGTTTTTATTTGCAGCGAACAAGGGTTCCATTCCGGCACCTATAAAAGATGTGGCGTCAGGCGGTGAGATTTCGAGACTGACACTTTCTGTGAAATCACTTGTCGCAGCCGCTATTCCACTCCCATCACTTATATTTGATGAGATAGATACAGGATTGGGAGGGGAGATTGCTTTGAAAATGTCTGTCATTCTGCAAAATATGTCCAAGGATCACCAATTGATCGCCATCACACATTCACCGCAATTGGCATCCAAGGCAAATAAACATTTGTTTGTCTTCAAAGAAATTGTTGGAGATAAGACCTTTACTCAGATTAAGGAATTATCTTTGGACGAGCGGATAGAAAATATAGCTATCATGTTATCGACCAAGCCACCTTCCAAGGCGGCTATAGAAAACGCAAAAGAACTCATTGCGCAAGCATAGATCAAAATAAAATTATTAATAAAGAGAATCTTAAACTTATGTCAAACGATCTTTTAAAAGGAAAAAAAGGAATAATATTCGGAGCACTTGATGAAAACTCACTTGCATGGAAAGTTGCTGAAACGTGTCATGCTCAGGGAGCTTCTATCGTATTGACCAATGCACCCGTAGCCCTTCGTTTCGGACAAATCAATGTATTGTCTGAAAAAATTGGCGCTCCTGTCATCCCTGCTGATGCAACTTCCAATGAGGACATCGCAAAATTAATTGACGGCAGTTTAGAACATTTTGGTGGAAAGATCGACTTCGTCTTACACAGTATAGGCATGTCTGTCAATATGCGCAAAGACAAACATTATACTGATTTGAATTACGAGTTCATGCAGAAGACTTTTGATATCTCTGCGATCTCATTTCACAGGATCATGCATGAATTATATACTAAGGATGCCATGGCTGATTGGGGCAGCATCGTAGCCTTGACATACATCGCTGCCCAAAGAATCTTCCCTGATTATAGTGAAATGGCTGATGCTAAGGCATTGTTGGAATCTTTCGCCCGCAACTTCGGATATCACTTCGGCATGCGCAATAAAGTAAGGGTCAATACGATCTCTCAGTCACCAACTATGACGACTGCCGGAAGTGGAGTCAAAGGATTTAAGGATTTTTACTCCTACGCAGATGATATGTCACCTTTAGGGAATGCAAGTGCTGAAGCCTTTTCAGATTATTGTGTCACTTTATTTTCGGATTATACCAAATATGTAACCATGCAGAATTTATACCACGATGGTGGATTCTCAAGTATGGGTATCAATCCGAAAGTGTTGGAGATGTAGATGTTAGATTCTAGATACTAGACTCTAGATACTAGACTCTAGACTCTAGAGGTCAGAAATTAGAAATCAGAAATCAGAAATCTGAATTCAGAATTCAGAGGTCAGAGGTCCGAAAGAGGAGAATTGGTTGATAAATAGATGGTGGTAATAGGTGAGGGTGTGAAAAGATTGCAACAGTTTTGCATTACCCATTACCCATTACCCATTACCCATTACCCATTACCCATTACCCATTACCAATTACTCATTACTTATCAACAACAAGTTATTAGAAGTCAGAAGTCTGAAACATGGACTTTCAACAGTTGGTAAACATTATCAGTCATTTAGCATTTAACATGCGACATTCAAGTTAACTAACTTTAAAAAAATCAAGAAATGGAAAAAAACAAAAAACAGTTTGGGGTATGGATGGATTCGCGCCATGCATCAGTAGTTGGAAGAGAAGGAGTTGACTCAGGAGACTTCGCACTTCTTGGACATTTTAAAAATGCAGGACCGGATAGTAATTCTAATGAAAATGCTGCCCATAACCAAGAAATTGCGCTAACCCACAAGTTTTTCAAAGAGATAACGAGCGTTATGCAGAATGTTGATGAGATTCACATAACAGGTACCGGTCAAATCCAGGAACAATTTATGAAATACCTTGCTGAAACGGCTCAATATAAAAATGTTGTTTCAAGTGAGAGCACTTCTAATAAGATGGACGATGCTCATCTGGTTGAATATATCAGTGAGTATTTCAAATAAGTTACTTAAGCCTCGAAATTATTTCATTCATATTTTTGAATATCAAATAGTTAGTTAATTTTTGAATTCTTATCCTTTTGGCTAAACGTTGGCATCTGCTGTACACAACCATCAGGGTTTTATTCTAATTTCTAACTTCTGATTTCTAACTTTTGATTTCTAATTTCTAACTTTAGAATGAGTAACAGCGCCACGTTAAAAGTTTCATTTCTAATCTTGAAACTTTAATTTAGTAATATTCTTTCAAAGAATCTTAGACCACAAGCGTAATGTTTGTGGTTTTTTTTAAAATAATTTTATGGTTACTATTTTGATAGGTCGAAATTGAATTAAAGAATGATGCAACTAAAAAGATTTTTAGATTAAGTTTTATCTTGTAGAATATCGTACTCTATCTAAAGACATTACATATTTTAATTTGTAAATACTGTTATAAATCACTAGCTGTCAGTTGTGATTAATTAAAGCTAAAACCATCTTAAATTCTGGCAGAAATTCCTTTTTAATAACTTTTTAATAATTTTGCTGTATGCAGACGGCATATTGTGCCTATCTTCGCGATTAGTTGTTGCTTATAACTCATAATTATAAACCTAATTTTTATTTACATCGATGAAACATTTAAACTTATTAGTATTCCTTTTCTTAGCAATATTTATTGCTGGTTGCGAAAAGGGTGAAGAAAATACACCCACCAAAGAAGCAATAAAAGTATCTACATTTGATCATAAAATAATAAATAGCTGGAACCAGACATTTCTTGAAGTAGAAAGGTATTCAAGTGGTTACAGACCTGGTCCCGCACCTAGAGGACTTGCATATGTTGGCTTGGCAGCTTATGAAGTTTGTGTTGTAGGAATGCCAGCTTATAGATCAATGAGTGGCGTCTGGCCTGGTTTTAATGTACCTGCAGCAGACCCAAATCTTGACTACAACTATCCTTTGGCTATAAATGCTTCTTATCATTATCTTTTGCCACTTTTCTTTAGTAAGGCTACTGAGCAACAAAAGGCACAGGTAGAAACAACTTATGCTAACAACTTAGCTAAATATTCTAAAAACGTTTCCCAAGATATCATCGCTCGCTCAGAGGCAAGAGGTGCAGAAGTAGCAGAGATCATATGGAATTACGCCAAAACTGATGTAATCGGTCATGAACATTATTTGAACCCCTTCCAAGGATATGACTGGAGAGAGCACACTTCATCTGTGGGGCATTGGGTGCCTACTTTTCCTGGACCGGGAGAAGCTATGGGTGGAGTCTGGGGAAAGGCCAGAACATTTGCTCTCAAATCTGATGCTGAGAAAATTTGCGCAGCACCGCTTCCATTTTCAGAAGATACGAAATCAGAATTTTATGCTCAGGCACTTGAAGTATATGCACAGAATACTCCTACTTATTCATATGAAAAAGAATGGGTTGCAGAATATTGGAGTGATGACTTTGTGAATCTGACATTCAGCCCCGGTCCACGTTGGATAGCAATAGCAATGCAAGTATTCGATATAAACGAATCTAATCTTGAAGAGGCTGTAGTGACGGTCGCAAAGATTGGCGTCGCCGTTAATGATGCCTCCGTCGGATGCTGGAATTCTAAATATTATTATAATCTTGAAAGACCTCAGACTTATATCCGAAGAGTTATGGATCCAAATTGGATCCCATCCTTATATAACCCGATGACCAATGAAGAGGGGAATACACCATCTTTCCCGGCATATCCTTCCGGACACGCGACAATGGCCTCTGCTGCTGCAGAAATCCTTGCAAGTCAATTTGGATATGGCTATGCAATGTCTGATAAATGTCATGAGTATAGAACAGAGTTTACAGGCAAACCACGTAGTTTTCCAAGTTTCTTTGCCATGGCACAAGAAGCTGCCTGGTCCAGAGTACCACTGGGAGTGCATCTTAGAATGGATTCAGAAGCGGGGATTACTTATGGTACAGAGATAGGAAGAAAAGTGAATAATCTGCCTTGGAAAAAATAATTATTTCGAAATGACTAAATACCTTGGTGGAATCGCCAGGGTATTTTATTTTATAGGAAGTCCTATGACTTGACATTGTTCAAAATGAATCAAAAACGATTAATGAAACAACTAGCAATTCTTATAATTCCTTTTCTTCTTTTGACTTCCTGTAAGAATGAGCCTAAGAGCAATATTGGATCGCAAGATCAGGATCATCAATATCGTCCTTACATCGACAGAGAGCAAGACATAAAGAATAAGGATAGTATCGTCATTAGAAAAGTTAGATTCTTGGATGCCGATACGAAAACTATGACTGATTATTATGAAGATGGTAAGCGAATTAGGATTATCAAAAGATTTAAGAATGACCTGCAGGATGGCAAGACAACTGTTTATTTCCCTGATGGTAAATTAAAAGAAGTCCAATATTTTGAAGCCGGAAAACAAAGAGATAAGGACACCGTTTACTATGATTCCGGAGAAATTCGCTTTATCTATTCTTTCGAAAATGATAAAAAGAACGGCTGGATGTATAGATACAGTAAGGCGGGGCGGCAGGAATTTGCTGCACTTTATAAGAATGACCTCGTTTCTGAAGTAATAGATAGTTTAAATCTAGATAAAAAATAATATCCAAATGCACCGAGCTACATTTCGTCAAAGTGCAACTATGACTGAGCAGTCGATAATTGTTTTCCGACTGATCGTCATGATCCTGAGGATTTCTGTATCGGCTTGCTTTATTGGTCATGGGATGTGGGGTTTGGTTTCTAAGCCGGGTTGGCTGCCATTTTTCAAAATAATTAATGTACCTGAGGTTATTGCCTTACAAATTATGCCTTATATTGGCTCTATTGACATCATTGTGGGGGTGCTCATTCTTTTTGTTTCTAATAAATGGCTGGTCTATTGGGCTATTTTCTGGACAGCTTTTACGGCGCTACTCAGGCCTCTGGCTGCAATGGGATTTTCAGAATTTATAGAAAGGGCAGGTAACTTCGGACCTCCAATAGCGCTTTTGATCTGCTTAAATATGATCGCCAAAAATGAAATAACTAATGAAGAAAAATTAAAGTATGGATATATAAAGATTGAAAAAATACTTCGTTTAAGTCTTTTTTTGCTATTAATAGGACATGCAGGTATTGCTATGATACATTTCCAGCCTAACCTTATCAAAAATCTTTCTTTTCTGGGATATCCAACCGAGGCTACAGGAATGTATTTTTTTGGAGCCTTTGAAATAGTGCTAGCTATCTTGGTCTTGTGGAAACCAAGACTGACAGGACTGATGATATTTGTAATGATTTTTAAACTTATGATCGAATCCATCTATCCTTTGCGAGGAATCGCATTTGATATCTTTGAGACCATTGAAAGAGTAGGGGACTATTTAATTCCACTTTGCCTTTTACTTATTTATAAATTCACTCATTATTTTAATCCTGATCTTGCAAGGTGATTTTAAGTTATGTAGGGTTACATCGATAAAAATCCATTTGAATAGTCTCATGGTTATTCATTAATCATAATTTTTATATATAATTATTTTATATATATAATTTATTAGTTATCTTTGTAAAATCTAAAACACTTTTAGGACCAAGCAAATGAAGATTTTAATTGTCGAAGATGAAGAAAAACTACTCAAATCGCTGAAGAAGGGTCTCGAGGAGAATGGCTATAATGTTGATACGGCTATAAATGGTGTTGAAGGGAAAAAGTTAATACTAACCAATAAGTACAAGGTCATCATTTCTGATATTAAAATGCCTCAAAAGACCGGCCTTCAGATGCTCAAATCTATCAGAGAAAAGAGTATAAACACTCCCGTCCTCATGTTAACTGCGCTAAGCCTTGTGGAAGAGAAACTTGAAGTCTATGAAGCAGGAGCTGATGATTACCTCACTAAACCTTTTGATTTTAGAGAATTGCTGGTACGAGTCCGAGCCTTGATCAAACGGAACCCGGTGATAATCAAGAATTCATATGAAATACTATCATATGGAGGTATCGAATTGAACCCAGAGACGAAGGAAGTTACCCGCGACGGAATTCAAATATTTCTTACTCCGAAGGAATTTGAACTGCTTAATTATTTCCTACTCAATTCTGAAAAAACGATATCTAAGCAGGAACTGCTGTCCAAGATATGGGACCTCGACTTTCAAACCAGTACGAATGTGCTGGAGGTTTATATCAATTTTCTTAGGAATAAATTGGATAAGGATTTTGATGAAAAACTAATTCATACCTTATCACGTGTAGGATATATTTTCAAATCTGAAAACATGATCCATGAAAATAAGGGTTAAGCTTACACTTCAGTTTTTCTTGGTAGTAGCGACAATATTAATTTTTTCAATGTTTTTTGTGTATTCCAGGTTTAAGCGGATTACAGACAATGAGTATTACAATAATTTAAAAACTAAGGCGCACATGACGGCCGAGATGGTGCTGCATGATGGTGATCTGGAGAAAATAGAAGACATCACACCTCAGAATGATAAAGAAGGTCTGCCCATAAGTGATAATGTAATTATTTTTAATTCGAAAAATGAAAAGGTCTTTTCCTTTAATAGAAATAGAAGTGACGGTATTCCCTTTAATGTAATTGAATTTTCTGAAAGTGAAAATACTTATAGACAGGGAGATATCTATTATTATGGACTACCTTTCACCACAAGCAAGGGTTCAAAATATTATGTCTTAGCCTCTTCTTTTTTTAATTCAAAAGAATTGATGGACCTACGTCAAATCATCTTGTTAGCAATTGTTCTTGGACTACTGTTTGTTGCTATAAGTGGTTTTTTTTACACCCGTCAGGCCTTGAACCCACTGTTTTCAATAGTAACTCAGATGAATGGTCTTGACATGTCTAAGCTGGAAGGAAGGCTGGAATCATCCCAATCAAAAGATGAAATAGAACATCTCATTTCCTCTATAAATAATTTACTTTCAAAGATCCAAAATTCTTTTACATTTCAGAAGATGTTTATTAGTAATGTGTCACATGAACTAAAGAACCCTATCTCTGTGGTGCTTTCTCAGGTTGATGTACTATTGTCTCAATCAAATAGAACTGTTGATGAATACCGTAATACGCTTGCTTCATTACGAGAGGATGTTAAAGAGATCGCTGATATTACCGAGAATCTCCTGCAAATGGCTAAAATGAAAGCCGAAGGGTTTATGCTGGAAGTAAAACCCTTTCAGTTGGATGAAGCTATTCTTGAATGCCAATCTAAATTGCAGCGTGCCAACCCGGATTACACTGTTAATTTTGATATCATAGGCAGGTTGGAATCAGAAAAGGATCTTACAGTAATAGGTAATGATTCTTTACTAAAACTAGCTTTTCTAAACCTGATGGACAATTGTTGTAAATTTTCTCCAGATAAAAAAGTTAATATTTCTATTGAAAGCAATGATGGAGTTAAAGTACTGAGATTCCAAGATAATGGTTATGGCATAAAGGCAGAAGAGATGGAGCACATATTTCAACCATTCTACCGCAATACCAAGAGCAAACATATCAAAGGTTACGGCATTGGACTTTCTTTGACAGATACCATCTTCAATGCGCACCAAATTAAACTGGAGATTCAGTCGGAGCCAAATGTTGGTTCGTTATTTACAGTAAAGTTTGGGTAATTAGTGGTCAGTTATCAGTGGTCAGTAATCAGTAATCAGTAATCAGTAATCTGGAGTATTCCTGATTCCGATCCTTCTCACTTTCTCCCCTTCTCACTTTTCATAGGTAATGAGTAATGGGTAATGAGTAATATGCGCAGATTGGGCTGAGTGCCTTGATTATATTGGTAATTGGTAATCAGTAATCAGCAATCAGCAATCTGGAGTATGCCTGATTTCTCACCTTCTCACCTTCTCACCTTTCATCGGTAATGAGTAATGAGTAATATGCGAAGATTGGGCTGAGTGCCTTGATTATATTGGTAATCGGTAATCAGTAATCGGTAATCAGTAATCTGGATTGTGCCGGATTCCGATCCTTCTCACTTTCTCACCTTCTCACTTTCAAACTCCTCACTCCGTCAAATCAAACGTATTCATAAAACTCGTATTAAAATCTCCGGCAATAAACTTAGGATCTTTTAATAATCTTTGGTGGAAAGGAACAGTTGTCTTGATGCCTTCTATTATAAATTCATCCAAAGCTCTTTGCATTTTAAGGATAACTTCCTCTCTTGTTTGTGCTTTACAAATAATTTTTGCAATCATTGAATCATAATTGGGTGGCACGGTATATCCTGCATATACATGTGTATCTACACGCACTCCATGTCCCTTGGCACTGTGAAAGGAAGTTATTTTGCCTGGATTCGGTCTGAAATCATGGAATGGATCTTCTGCATTTATTCTACATTCCATCGCACAAAGTGTAGGTATGTATGATTTACCAGAGATCGGAAGTCCTGCTGCAACCTTAATTTGTTCTTTAATCAGATCATGATCTATAACCTCTTCAGTCACAGGATGTTCTACCTGGATACGAGTATTCATCTCCATAAAATAGAAATTCCGGTATTTATCTACAAGAAACTCTATAGTTCCAACACCTTCGTAGTTGATACATTGACCTGCCTTGATGGCTGCCGCACCCATTACTTCCCTGAGTTCAGGCGTCATAAATGGTGATGGACTTTCTTCTACCAGTTTTTGATGTCTTCGCTGAATAGAACAATCTCTTTCAGATAAGTGCGCTACCTTACCAAATTGATCTCCTATGATCTGGAATTCTATATGACGAGGTTCTTCAATGTATTTTTCTATGTAAATTCCGTCGTTACCAAACGAGATTCTTGCCTCATTTCTGGCATTATCCCAGTTTACTTCAAATTCTTCTGCTGACCAAACGATGCGCATTCCTTTACCACCACCACCTGCGGTAGCTTTGATAATAACAGGAAACCCAATCTCTTTAGATATTTTTATGCCTGTGGCGACATCAGGGACAAGTCCATCAGAACCCGGTACTACAGGAACTCCAGCTGCGATCATCGTTGCTTTGGCTGTTACTTTATCTCCCATCCTTCTGATTTGATCAGGAGTAGGACCGATGAATTTGACGCCATATTGCGTGCAAACCTCTGCGAAGTCAGCATTTTCTGAGAGAAAACCATATCCGGGATGCACTGCATCAGCATTGGTGATCTCAACGGCTGCCATGATTCTTGGGATATTGATATATGAATCTTTGGATGGGGGTGGCCCAATACATACAGCTTCGTCAGCGAATCTCACATGCAAACTTTCTTTGTCGGCAGTAGAGTATATAGCTACAGTCTTGATGCCCATTTCTTTACAGGTGCGAATGATCCTAAGAGCAATCTCACCTCTGTTGGCTATCAGTATTTTATTAAACATATAGTGTTCTGTTTATGATAATTTCGCATTTTAACCTGATTAATTATTGGTATCAGGCAGAAACACAAATTACTCTACTAAGAAAAGTACCTGATCATATTCTACCGGAGAAGCATCTTCTACCATGATCTTAACTATAGTTCCGGTAACTTCGGATTCAATTTCATTAAATAACTTCATAGCTTCTATAATACAAACCACAGAACCTGATGAAACTGAATCGCCTGGTTTTACAAAAGATGGCTTATCCGGTCCTGAAGATCTATAGAAAGTACCAACCATAGGAGACCTGATTTCTTTCAAACCACTATCTGCGGCATTTTCAGCCTGTTTAGATAGATCTCCTGATTGAGGCGCTGTCTGTTGAACAGGTTGAGGCATAGCGGCAGGCTGGCTCATACTCATCTGTGGGTACACGACAGATCCACCATTGTTCTTTGCAGAAAAATGCTTTGTTCTAATCGTAACTTCAGATTCCCCATCTCTTACTTTCACTTCGGCAAGATCAGATTTAGATACCTGGCGGATTAATTCCTGAATTTCTTTATATGTCATAATAACTGGATTGTATATTCAAAAATGAGTAGAAATTAGAGTTATTTGGCACGCTCTACATAAGCACCGGTCAGCGTTTCTATTTTGATAGTATCACCTTCATTGATGAAAAGTGGCACCTTAACCACTGCGCCTGTTTCGATAGTAGCCGGCTTATTTACGTTAGTAGCAGTATCGCCTTTAGCACCTGGCTCAGAATATGTGACGAGCACATTGATATATTGCGGGAGTTCGACTCTGAGCGGGAGGTCTTTTTCTGCATGGTATAAGATATCAACTTCCATGCCTTCTTTAAGAAACTGGGGACTATCCACCATGTCTTCCGGTATGGCTAATTGCTCAAAAGACTCATTGTCCATGAGGTTTAATCCTGATTCGTCTTTGTATAGGAATTGAAATTTACGACGTTCTACTCGGACTATATCTATCTTGTGTCCAGAAGACCATGTGTTTTCAAGAGTTTTACCATTTGTCATACTCTTCATAGAAGTCCTGACAAAAGCAGCACCTCTGGCTGGTTTAACATGTTGAAAATCAGTTATAACGAAAATGTCATGGTTGTAATCTATACACAATCCTTTTCTTATGTCGCCGGTATCTGCCATATATGTATCTTGTTTGTTTAAGGCGCAAAGCTATAAAATTAATACCTTTTTACCATTTTTACGAATTAAAATAGTTGAAAACTCTATTTTACCTTATCATATGCCCATTTAAGCAAGGTTGCCCCCCAAGTAAATCCTCCGCCGAAAGCTGTAAGAATTACATTATCACCTTTTTTCAACTTATCTTCCCATTCCCAGAGACACAACGGTAGTGTTCCTGCAGTAGTGTTGCCATACTTTTGGATATTAATCATTATTTTTTCCATTGGAAAATCCAATTGTTCCGACACAGAAGTTATGATACGCATGTTTGCTTGATGTGGCACCAACCACGCAATCTCATCGTTAGTTAAGTTATTTCTTTTCATGATTTCGGCTACTGAAGAGGTCATGCCCTGCACAGCATATTTGAAAACATGCTTACCTTCCTGATAAACATAATGCTCACGAGCATCCACTGTCTCATGTGAAGCAGGCTTTACTGAACCACCCGCTTTCATATGTAGTAGATGTCTGCCTGAACCATCACCTTTTAGGACAGAATCCACGATGCCCAAATCATCTTCCACCGGCTCCAGCATGACAGCGCCTGCTCCGTCTCCAAATATTATACAGGTGGCTCTATCCGTATAATCTACGATTGCTGACATCACATCCACTCCGACTACGATAACTTTCTTGTGTGTACCTGTCATAACGAATTTAGAAGCAGCAGTCAGGCCGAATAAAAATCCACTGCAAGCAGCATGAACATCGAATCCATAAGCATTTACAAGACCTGCTTTGTCACAAAGGATGTTGGCAGTATCAGGAAATATAAAGTCGCCGGTTACAGTAGCTAGTACAAGTAATTCAACCTCCTCTGGCGCAGTGTTTGTTTTTTTCAAGAGCTCAAGAACTGCGGGTAGTGCAAGGTCACTTGCTCCCATACCAGGGCTGTTAAAAATTCTTCTTTCTTTGATACCTGTTCTCGACTCAATCCATTCGTCATTGGTCTCGACCATTTTTTCAAGGTCTTTGTTTGAAAGCACCGTTGGTGGAACAATTCCATGAACACCTGTTATTCCTGCTCGTATCATTTATCTATTTTGGTTAGTGTTGTTACTTCTTGTAGTGAAGGTATAGTTTTTTGATTATTTACTTTTAAAATAATGGTCATATAAAACCTTCCTTTAAAAGGTCATGTATATGGATGACACCAATGTATAAGTCATCATTCATAACTAATAGCTGGGTGATATTCATTTCTTGAAGTACATGAAGCGCCTTTACTGCCAGTTCATCTCCTTGAATTGTTTTGGGTGCTTTAGTCATAATATCTGCGGCCTTTATCACTGAAGTATCAGTAATTGACTCAAGCATTCTTCTCAGATCGCCGTCTGTAATTACTCCAACTACTTGTCCATTATCTTCTACAGCAGTAACTCCAAGTCTGCCACTGGAGATAGTGACAATAATTTCTTTTATTCCTGCATTTATTCCTACACTTGGCCTTTCATTGAAATGGCAAAGATCTTTCACGCATAGATAAAGCTGTTTGCCAATATTTCCACCCGGATGATATTTGGCAAAATCTTTATCAGAAAATCCCTTTGCAGACAGAAGTGCTATAGCAAGGGCGTCACCCATAGCCATTTGGGCCGTAGTAGAAGATGTAGGTGCAAGATTGTTCGGATCAGCTTCCTTGCTTACTGGTATGTATAGCAGAACATCTGCTTCACGGGCCAGAACAGAATTTTTATTGGAGACCATGCCGATGATCTTATTCCCCATTGTTTTAAAAAAAGGAATTAATACCTTAACTTCAGGGGTGTCACCGCTTTTGGATAGTGCGAGTATAATATCATTTTCCTGAATGATGCCCAGATCACCGTGAATAGCGTCTGCGGCGTGCATAAAGATAGAAGGTGTGCCTGTAGAATTAAAGGTTGCCACTATCTTTTGTGCTACAATGGCACTTTTGCCGACACCCGTGACGATGACTCTGGTCGGTGTGCGATAAATAAGTGAAACTGCTTCATAAAATGAATCGGACAATTGATCCTTGACATCCTGAAGACATTGGATCTCGGCTTCAAAAACCTTGATAGCCTTATCAATTATTGAATTTTTGTCTTCTGGCATAAATGAGGATGTACGGTTAACATTGATATATTCTATTCAAATGCGCTGCAAATATCTAAAGATTGAGGGATATAGACCCATTCTAGTGCCTTATAAAATAATATACACCATATATATATATAGGAGTAATATTTTACAATTTGAATTATACAATGTTAATGAAAGAGAAGAAGATGTCAATTGATTGGAATTATTTGATCCGATGCCTGCATCCTATTTCCAAACCTGCTGAATATAAATGCTCATTAACAGGTGCGCTAACCAGATCTGTCAATTGATAGTTAAATGTAGGTTGTAAGAATAGTTGAGTCTTATTGTTTAATTGATAGTTTAAACCGACTCCAAGGATTGCTGAGATCTGAAAGTCATTTATCGATTGTTCATTTTCCTTAAATACTTTTCTGTCGGTGCCGTAATTATGGACTGTGACAGATTGAAGATAGTAAGAAACTGCGCTACCGGCTTCCATATATATGGAGATTTTAGACTTTTGAATAAATTCATAACGGATCATAACAGGCATTTCCAGAAAGAAATAATGGTATTTAAATTGAGAGCTCTTGTCCTCTGTGCCACCGGTTGGAAAGTCTGGGTGATATACGCCATCTTTACCATCTAATCCCCATTTAAGAGTATTAAGCTTATAGCTATTGTATCCTTTGTTTGCCATTCTCAGTCCAGTTTTGAAATATAATTTTGATCCAAACTTTTTATTGAAGTTTAAACCAAAGTCTGCTCTCAAGCCCACTTGTTCTTTATTTCTTATATCTACAAATCCAGATGGGACATCAGATTTATGTGGGTTAATGTATCTGTAACCAATATTCATGGCACCTACACAGTCAAGTGAAGAGGAGAATTGGCCAAAGGCAGAGAGGGAAACAATTAAAAGCAAAAATGGAAGGAATATTTTCATGATTCTGTGCAATTTGTAAGTTTAAAAGTACATCGAATTTTCGAATTCTTAAAAATTCTGGCTTTTATTTTACATTATAGTGATAAGAGAAACAATAAAAGTTAAAGAATATTTAAAAATGTAGCGGTAAAGCGGAAATTTATACTTTCGTAAACTATTTTGATCCTTATTTCTGATTATGCTTCATAAAACTTTTGATATGAAAAACTTAATAATTTTATTGTTTCTACTTTTAACGTTTGAGAGTTGTACAAAAATGGAAATGGCAGAACCTACCAATGAGGAAGTATTCTATGTGTGTGAAATAATGGGTATTGTTCCTCCTGATTATGGTGGTATTGGAGCTATTGTTTCGTTTAATGGAGTAACCACTCAAACTGACCAAAGAGGGATTTATAGATTTAATGAGGTGAAAGTTAGCTCGAAACATAATTTGATCAGAATCGTAAAGGAAGGTTATTACGAGGATGTGCGTGTCTTCATGACAGATCGTCCTGCTATAATAAAAATCAGAAGTGGCCTAAATAAAAAAAGTTGTGGCGGTGGCTTTAACGCCTTTAATGGTTCTGACAGACAAGGAAATAAATATTCTTATACCTTTTTGCCAAATTCTATAGTTCTAGAATCAGGAATATCATATACCTCTTTTGTTGATCTCTGCTCCGAATACATTGACCCCAGAGATAATAAAAGTATAGTAGGCAACTTTGTTGGTTATGATTTAAATAATAAGCCATTTAAGCTAAGACCTTTAGGAGTGATC
>NZ_JADJID010000002.1:502500-992893 GCF_016707225.1 Candidatus Brachybacter algidus
GGTCCCCAAATAGATATTAAGTTGATTTTAACGATGTGAGGATGCAGTGACAGCTAGGATGTTTGCTTGGAAGCAGCAATTCATTTAAAGAGTGCGTAACAGCTCACTAGTCGAGCGTTCTTGCGCGGAAAATAATCGGGCATCAAATATCTTACCGAAGCTTTGGATACCAGTCTAGGACTGGTGGTGGTAGGGGAGCATTCTAAACTGCAGTGAAGGTGTGTCGTGAGATGCGCTGGAGTGTTTAGAAAAGCAAATGTAGGAATGAGTAACGATAAAATAGGTGAGAAACCTATTCGCCGTAAGACTAAGGATTCCGGGATCTATGTTAATCAGAACCGGGTTAGTCGGGGCCTAAGGTGTAGCCGAAGGGCGAAGCCGATGGGAAACAGGTTAATATTCCTGTACATGTATCAGCTGTGATGGGGTGACGAAGGAGCGTAAGGTTCGCCCACTGACGGAATAGTGGGTTGAAGGGAGAAGGCGTTGAAGATATAGGCAAATCCGTATCTGAGCTGAGACCTGATAGTACACAAGTCCCTTGGGATGAGTGATAGTGACTGTAAGCATACTTCCAAGAAAAACCTCTAAACTTCAGGCTGACACATCCCGTACCGTAAACCGACACAGGTAGTCGAGGAGAGTATCCTAAGGCGCTCGAGTGATCCGTGGCTAAGGAACTAGGCAAAATGGTCTCGTAACTTCGGGAGAAGAGACTCCCCTCGTGAGAGGGGACGCAGTGAAGAGGCCCAGGCGACTGTTTAACAAAAACACAGGACTCTGCAAAATCGTAAGATGAAGTATAGGGTCTGACACCTGCCCGGTGCTGGAAGGTTAAGGAAGGGGGTTAGTGCGTAAGTGCGAAGCTCTTAACTGAAGCCCCAGTAAACGGCGGCCGTAACTATAACGGTCCTAAGGTAGCGAAATTCCTTGTCGGGTAAGTTCCGACCTGCACGAATGGTGTAACGATCTGGGCGCTGTCTCAGCCACGAGCTCGGTGAAATTGAAGTATCGGTGAAGATGCCGATTACCCGCAACGGGACGGAAAGACCCCGTGAACCTTTACTACAACTTCACATTGAGCTTGAATACAGGATGTGTAGGATAGGTGGGAGGCTATGAAGCTGTCACGCTAGTGATGGTGGAGCCGACGTTGAAATACCACCCTTCCTGTATTTAGGTTCTAATCCCTAAAAGGGAAACAGTGTGTGGTGGGTAGTTTGACTGGGGTGGTCGCCTCCAAAAAAGTAACGGAGGCTCGCAAAGGTACACTCAGCATGGTCGGTAATCATGCGAAGAGCGTATTAGTATAAGTGTGCTTGACTGAGAGACCGACGGGTCGATCAGGAACGAAAGTTGGCTAAAGTGATCCGGTGTTTCCGCATGGAAGGGACATCGCTCAAAGGATAAAAGGTACTCCGGGGATAACAGGCTGATCCTACCCAAGAGCTCATATCGACGGTAGGGTTTGGCACCTCGATGTCGGCTCGTCACATCCTGGGGCTGGAGAAGGTCCCAAGGGTTGGGCTGTTCGCCCATTAAAGTGGCACGCGAGCTGGGTTCAGAACGTCGCAAGACAGTTCGGTCCCTATCTGTTGTGGGCGCAGGAATATTGAAGGGAGCTGATTCTAGTACGAGAGGACCGAATTGGACGTACCGCTAGTGTACCGGTTGTGGCGCCAGCTGCACCGCCGGGTAGCTATGTACGGCAAGGATAAGCGCTGAAAGCATCTAAGCGCGAAGCCATCCCTAAGATGAGTATTCCAGCACGTAAGTGTAAAGGACCCCAGAAGACTACTGGGTTGATAGGTTATAGGTGGAAGTGCAGTAATGTGCGTAGCCGAGTAATACTAATTGTCCGACAGCTTCCTTTTTTTTAATTACTCTTTAATCATTCATATGTAAGCTCAATGAGCTCGAACAGAACGAAAAAATTACTTCCCATCTATGTCATTTAGCTTTTAGTCTTTAGCTGTTGGTCTTTGGCCAAACCAACTAAAGACCAAAGACTAAAGACCAAAGACTTTATAAAAGAACAACATCAAACGAACGCGTTTGAGATAAGAATTTCCGGTGATTATAGCGTAAGGGTTCCACCTTTTACCATTCCGAACAGAGAAGTTAAGCCTTACTGCGCCGATGGTACTGCACTTCGTGTGTGGGAGAGTAGGTCGTTGCCGGATCAACATAACTAGCCTTGTAGTCGTAAGATTGCAAGGCTTTTTTGTTTTGTACACTTAGTGGCCCTTAGAACCTTATCGTTCAGACAGCTTGCAAGCTGTCTCTCTCAACAAAACAATCAAGTTGGTATTGTTTTTGATTCATATTTATCTATCATCTTGTGCCTCTGACCATTGGCCCCTTCATTCATCATCCAACATTCATCATCCAACCTTCAACATTTTTTTCAATCTCCTTTGCAGCGTTTCTCAAGTTCCCATACTCTTAACTATAACACAAATTATTTCTTACTCAATTTGTATTCAAATCACAGGAGAATAGTCAAACTTTTAATAACTTGCTCATTAGTATCTAATGGGCAATTATTTTTTAGCATATGAACCGAATTATACTTTTTACTCAGGCGTTAATTTTTCTATTTGCTTGTGGCCTATATGCACAGCCTACTAATGGGTTGATAGCTTACTTTCCTATGAATCATATTATTGAAGATGTAATTGATTCTAGACCAGTTATAATGATGGGAAGTCCAGTTACTTCTATTGAGGATAGGGCCGGCAATGGATGTGCTTTGCATTTTGATGGAAACGCAACTGGAATTATTAAAAATGCTGTAGATTTTTCACCGTCTGCGACTCGATCTCGTTCTGTGTCTTTGTGGTTCAAGTATGATGATGTTTTATCGAATAGTTTTGGTTCGATGTATAGAAAGATTTCTGAAAGTGGGATGGAAGATTTTTCAATAAGTAGATATGAATATAGTGATTTGTTGTTTACTTCTATTGATTATAACCAATTGACTTATGGCTGGATGAATGGATTTATTGCAGATACTAATTGGCATCATGTTGTTGCAACGATTGAAGGCTATGCTAAGTCTATTTACTTTGATGGTCACCTTAGGAATAGGTATTATAACCTCGATTTAGGATATCAAGTTAATGGCGACCTGTTGATCGGAGAGGGATTCGTAGGAGGAATTGATGATATTTATGTTTATGATAGAATCTTGTCCGATCAAGAGATTTATGATCTGTATATTCATGCTAATACGTGTGCACCTTTAGATACTGTAAATAATAAATTAGTTATCGGCAAGATTTTTGAAGATTTAAATGGAAATGGAACCTTAGATCTAGGTGAATATGCTAAAAATGGTTTTGATTTTCATTTAGCACCTTCAGGTTTAGATTTTAGATCTGGTTCCGGGGGGAAATTCAGCATGTATGCAAAGAAATATCAGTTACAAACGATGGTAGCTTCTAATAATATTTCAGAGCAATATGAATTTTCATTACCACAATCTCCAATTGATCTGACAAATTATCAACCTTACATTTATGATTTGGGGTGGATAGGTGTTCATTCGAAACCTGCTGCAACAAAAGACGTTATCGGTATATTATTTTATGACTTTAATGGAAATAATATATTTGATGGTAACGATTATGGATTAAATGATTTTACGGTTGAATTTCAACCTTCAGGTGTTTCTGTAATAACTTATGTCATGGGAATAATTTCCCAAAGATTAGATTCAGGAACTGTTCAGACACTGACCATCCCGATATCAATGCAGGATGAATGGTTTTTTTCAGCTGTACAAAATCCTTTGAATTTAATAGGTTATCTACCAGATAATTATGAGTTAGGTTATATTGGAATACATAAAAAGGAATATCCCTTATCAAGTTTTATTACAACTTTCCCCAATACTCTTGCACATAGTCGTAATGGTGAGATCAGCATTAAGCTCATCAATCAGGGAAATATTTCTTTGAATGGATCATTGATCTTAGATATTTCGGGTACGCAACTTATCAGAAAATTTGTTTTTCCCACCAATTATACCGAGTTGATGTTAAATGATTCAACTATTAGATATAATTTTCCTATATCGGGCCTGAATCCCCTGGAAGATATAACTTCAGGTCTAACTGTCTTTTCGCAGGCAGCACCAGGATCAAGGGTGTTAATTAATTACACATATACTGATATAAGTGGATTTACATTGGCAGGTTCCGGCTTTATTACTATTGTCGCTCCCCATGATCCCAACTACATAGCAGTGGATCACGAAAAGATCTACAAACAATTTATTTCTGATCAAAATCAGTTAAGTTATACCGTTCATTTTCAGAATTTGGGAACTGCTCCAGCGGAAAATGTTGTGATTAGACAAATTTTACCTCAAGGATTAAAAAGCGACAACATTAATATCATAAGTTCAAGTTCGCCCACGAATTTTGAAAAAGTAATGAATGGAAATGAATCCGAATTGATATGGACTTTTGAAAATATAAACCTACCTTCTTTCTCAGAAGATAGTATTGGGTCCAGCGGGTATGTTTCATTTAGTTTGTTTCCTGAAACATTAGAAAAGAATGACTCCATTGTTTTGGATGCAGATATATATTTTGATTCCCAACCTGCCATCCAAACAAATGAGGCTATTACTTCTCTGATTTGTAAAGGAGAAGTTGGACAAAATATGGTCGATTTTATTTCTTTTGCAGCTTTATGTTTCGGAGATATAAGTGGTGGCGTGCTTATGAATGCGAACATTGATACAGCTTCCATGTCAATTATTTTCAATAATTTAGTACAAGTTCCCTACACTACAGATACACTTCATTTGCTAGCAGGTAATTATTCGGTATCAACTACTGATGAACTAGGTTGCTCACAAAGTCAATTCGTAATAATCAAGCAACCGTCAAAACTCAATTCTTCTATCATAGATCTTTCAGAAGATAAAAAGGAATTACTTGTGGGAGGAGGCACTCCGCCTTATTCAATACTATGGAATAACGGTTACACTGGTTATGAATTGGATAATTTACCTGTAGGAACTAATATTTATACTATTACAGATGCTAATGATTGTACTTTGGAAGGCTTATTTGATAAATCGATTCTTAATATTAATGAATCATCTGCATATCAGGATATTAAAGTTTATCCCAATCCCGTGAAATCATTGATCAGTATTGAATGGAAGGGAGTAGATTTTAAGTCGGTTATATTAGATTTACAAGGCCGGGAGATAAAATCCTTTGGATTGAGCAATAATAAAGCCGTATTCGATTTTTCAGAATTAGGCACCCAGGTATATTTGTTAAAACTAACATCTATAAAAGGGTTTAACAAAATAATCAGATTAATTAAAATATGATCTCAAGTTTCAGTTTTGATAATTTATTTGAACTTATTTACTAGACCCAAACATCTGAGATTTATTCTGATTTCTAACTTTTAATTTCTAACTTCTTATTGAGTAATATCAAAACTTCAAGGGTTTATTTCTAACTGCCATAACTTAAGATTTCTCTTTAATGGCAACCCATGTCTTCCTTTGATTGATAATCATTGTTTGGAAAACACATACCGGAATTAACACGCTCTGGTACATAACGCTTGAGATTGGCATCCCGAAGTCCATCTTTTAGAAATGCGACCAATTGCTCTTTTTCTACTTCTGATAAGTTGAGTGGTTTGAAGAATGGTGAAAGCTGGCTGGCAGGTACGCGCCCATTTTCGGGAACAGCATCATTAAAATATTCTACTACTTCCTTAAGTGTTTGTTTGCTGGATCCATGAAAATATGGCCCTCCATCTCCAAGATTATATAATTGTGGTACTCTGAATTTGTAGAAATCTTCCGCTTTATTAGTAAAGCCGCCGCGACCTTTATTTCTAAGATCATTGATATCTGTTTTTAATCCACCATTTTCAAATAGATCTTTAACGCCCACTGCTGCAAAGTTAATTGACCCAAGATTAGGTTCTGAATGACACCTTACACATCCGGCTTTTCCAAAAAACACGATTGCTCCTGATTTCTGTTGCTCAGTCATGGCATTTTTATCGCCCTTTAACCATTTTTGAAAAGGCGCCTGGTTGGTAAGTAAGGCTCTCAGATAAGCTGATAAAGCAAAACTAGCAGCTTCATTTGAATACCTTTGTTCTATTGGCATCTCTGGAAATGCTGCATCAAACATTTTTTTATAACCAAATGCCTTGATACGCTCTTCGGTATATTTCATTCTATGTGTGATAAGGCCCTCTATGTTCTGACTTTCCAAACTGCCATAATGGGTATTGTTGCGCGCAGTACCAGGGTCAGATACTCCCCATTGGTCCTCAGTTCCTATATTTACTCCTTTTGAGCCAAAGGAACCATTCCACATCGAATTCGTCACAAATGCGGTATTCAATACTGCAAGTGGACGAGCTCCCTGAGCATCTATTTCCGAATCGTCATAAATACCATTCTTTGTTCTTCCGTCACCAAAATTGCCAAAACCTACTCCTCCATCAGCTATACCCTGGAATCTTCCGGGTCTGAATCCTTTTTCTGGTACATGACAAGAAGCGCATGTATATGTATTTAGAGATTGGTAATGTTTTGGCTCGATTGAGAATGCTGGTTCGAAAAAGAGTAAATTTCCCAACTCAACCTTCTCTTTTGTCAAAGGATTTTCGGGGGACTGAGGTATATTCGAATAATCAGTTTCTGATGGCAATAAATATTTAGCCGGGTCCACTATGAGTGATGACAATTCATTGTCAAGAGGAGAAAAAACCTCCTCAAACATGCATCCTGCAAGCAAAATGCAGAAGGAAATGATAATAAATTTATGTTTCATTACAAGGATTAGTTATAATTGTCGCACAAAAATACATCATTTTAAATTGATTAAGGATACTTTTTTGTTAATGATTTAATTAAATGGTTACTTTAATACTTCTTCGCATTTAGTTGAACCTGTGAAACTTAGGTGTAATAGTCTTTTAGGGAATTCGGACTTCAAAACAAGTTGTTATTTTTAATTCAAAGAACCTATATTTATTGGGAATTTCATATAAATGGCCATAAGTAAGTAACATGGTTTAAGTTTTAACTTAAACATTGTTTATTAATGGCAAAACGTGTAACTTTGAAACTCTAAATAAACATGATTTTTAAATGGCAATTCCATTTTCTCAAGATCTACTGATAAAGGTTGATGCACTCAAAGCAAGATACCCTGACGGTAAGCAAAAAAGTGCTTTAATCCCACTTTTACATATTGCACAAGACGAATCCAATGGTTGGCTTGACGTGCCGGTAATGGATTATGTAGCCGAATTACTGGACATTACACCGATTGAAGTATATGAAGTGGCTAGCTTTTATACGATGTTCAATCTTCAACCTGTCGGTAAGCATATACTTGAAGTTTGCCGCACAGGTCCTTGTATGTTGAATGGTTCTGATGATATAATCGCTCATATCCAGAAACGATTGAATATTAAAAATGGTGAAACCAGTGAAGATGGAATGTTTACTTTGAAAACTGCTGAATGCTTGGGGGCGTGTGGATATGCTCCAATGATGCAATTAGGCAAGTTCTATAAGGAACATTTAACCATAGAGAAAGTAGATGCGCTGATCGATGAAATGGGCGGCCATAAATAATTAGATTTCCAAGCAGAAAAGATATTATGTCTCAAAAATTATTGCTGAAAGACGCACACATAGAAGGAATCAGGTTTTATGAGAGCTACATAAAACAAGGAGGTTACGAAGCTGCTGCGAAAGCACTTAAGATGACCACTGACGAAATCGTGGAAGAGGTGAAGACTAGTGGACTGAGAGGACGTGGTGGTGCAGGTTTTCCCACAGGTATGAAATGGAGTTTTCTTGCTAAACCTGAAGGTGTTCCAAGACATCTGGTGTGTAATGCTGATGAATCTGAACCAGGAACATTTAAGGACAGATATCTAATGGAATTCCTCCCACATCTATTCATAGAAGGGATGCTTATCAGTTCTTACGCACTAGGTAGCAACGTTTCATACATTTACATCCGTGGAGAATATTCTTGGATCCCTGATATTTTGGAAGAGGCGATAGAAGAAGCTAAAGCCAACGGGTGGTTGGGTAAAAATATACAAGGTACCGGATTTGATTGTGAGATCTATGTGCATAGAGGAGCAGGTGCTTATATATGTGGAGAAGAAACAGCGTTGATCGAAAGCCTTGAAGGCAAAAGAGGTAATCCAAGGATCAAACCTCCATTTCCAGCTGTACAGGGTGTATGGATGAGACCTACAGTAGTTAATAATGTAGAAACAATTGCTGCCGTAGTGCCCATCATTCAGATGGGAGGCGCAGAATATGCAAAAATAGGGGTAGGTAGAAGTACAGGGACTAAATTGATCTCGGCATGTGGCAACATAAACAAGCCTGGTGTGTACGAGATTGATATGACCATTTCAGTGGAAGAGTTTATTTACAGCGATGAATATTGTGGTGGAATTCCGAATGGTAAAAAGTTGAAAGCTTGCATTCCTGGAGGTTCTTCAGTTCCAATTTTGCCTGCTAATTTATTGTTGACAACATCTACAGGAGCTCCCAGATTAATGAATTATGAAAGTCTGTCTGAAGGAGGTTTTGCGACAGGTAGTATGATGGGTAGTGGTGGCTTTATAGTGTTGGATGAGGATCAATGTGTGGTCAGACATACGATGACACTTGCCAGATTCTATAATCATGAATCTTGTGGACAATGCAGCCCATGCAGGGAGGGAACAGGTTGGATGTACAACATTCTGAAAAAGATCGAGAACGGCCAGGGAGCAATGAAAGATATAGATCTACTTTGGAATATTCAGTCCAACATAGAAGGAAATACGATCTGTCCTTTGGGCGATGCCGCTGCATGGCCGGTAGCTGCTTCCATCAGACACTTCAGAGATGAATTTGAATGGCATATCTTAAATCCGGATGAATGTCTTGAGAGAAATTATGGATTGGCGCACTATGCAGATCCTTTGGAAATAGCGATACCCGGATAATTATAAAATCAATTGACCAATTTTAAAGTATTGGAAAGAAGATATGAGTGAGATAATAAATTATACAGTTACCATTGACGGAGAGACCATTCAGGTCCCTGCAGGTACTTCTATACTGAATGCAGCACGTGCTATTGGAGGAAAGGTAGTACCACCGGCTATGTGTTATTATAGCAAATTGGATGATACGGGTGGCAAATGTCGTACATGCCTGGTCGAAGTAAGCAAAGGTTCGGAGAAAGATCCACGCCCTATGCCAAAATTGGTGGCCAGCTGCCGAACCAATGTGATGGATGGAATGGAAGTACGTAATCAGATGAGCGATAAAGTCCAGGAGGCTAGAAAAGGTGTCGTGGAAATGCTGCTTATTAATCATCCGCTAGACTGCCCGATTTGCGATCAAGCCGGAGAATGTGATTTACAGGACCTAAGTTTCGAACATGGTCTGGCTCACAGTAGATTTGAATTTGAAAAAAGAACTTTCGAGAAAGAGGATATAGGAGCGTTTGTCTCTCTTCATATGAACAGATGTATCTTATGTTATCGTTGTGTATTTGTCGCACAGCAGTTGACAGATGGCAGAGTGCATGGGATTCTTGGAAGAGGTGTTCACTCAGAGATCAGTACCTATATATCAAAAGCGATTGAGAATGATTTCAGCGGTAATGTGATTGATGTGTGTCCTGTGGGCGCTTTGACTGACAGAACTTTTAGATTTAAGAGTCGTGTATGGTTTACTAACCCGATGAATGGGCACAGAGATTGCGATAAATGTTGTGGTAAAGCAACGTTGTGGATGGTGGGAGATGAGATCTATAGGGTCACTGCGAGAAAAGATGAGCATGGTGAAGTGGAAGAATTCATCTGTAATACCTGCAGATTTGAAACGAAAGAAACTGCTGATTGGGTTATAGAAGGGCCAAGACATATTGACAGACATTCTGTTATTGCTCAGAATCACTATGAGTTGAATCCCGGTATGCCTCAGAAACTAATACAATAAAACGTAATAAAATACAATTCCACCTATGACGGATTGGACGATAATAATTGAAAAGGCCATTTTAGTAGTATCCATATTTGGGATATCATTGGTAGTAGCCATGTATTCCACCTATGGCGAAAGAAAGATCGCTGCATTTTTTCAGGACAGGGTAGGTCCAAATAGAGCGGGACCATTTGGCTTATTGCAACCGCTTGCAGATGGTGGAAAAATGTTTTTTAAAGAAGAGTTTATCCCAGATAAGAGTACTAAGTGGCTCTTTATAATGGGGCCTGGTATTGCGATGCTCACAGCTTGTATGACGAGTGCCGTGATACCATGGGGGCCGGATGTGGTACTTGCTAATAGAACTATCAGTCTTCAGGTTGCCAATCCTGACATCGGAATTTTATACATCCTTGGAATCTTGTCACTGGGTGTATTTGGAATGATGATCGGTGGCTGGGCTTCCAACAATAAATACTCATTGTACAGTGCTATTAGGGCATCTTCACAGGTCATCAGTTATGAGTTGGCCATGGGACTTTCCATTATAGCCATCATCATGATGACAGGATCATTGAGTTTGAGTGATATCGTCGCTTCTCAACATGGTATTAATTGGAATATATTCTATCAGCCTTTAGGCTTCGTTATCTTTATGACAACTGCATTGGCAGAGTGCAACAGGGCACCATTCGATATGGCGGAATGTGAAACTGAGTTGATCGGTGGATATCATACAGAGTATAGTAGTATGAAGCTCGGATTCTTCCTATTCGCAGAATACATCAATATGTTTGTTTCATCAGCCATCATCGCTACGTTGTTCTTTGGAGGCTACAACTTCACTGGAATGGACAGTATTCACAATCCTATATTATTGTCTACCTTAGGAGCACTAGTATTCTTTGCTAAGATCTTCTTCTTCATCTTTGTATTTATGTGGATCAGATGGACGTTGCCGAGATTCAGATATGATCAATTGATGCACTTAGGATGGAAGATGTTGATTCCATTGGCAATAATTAATATGTTATTGACAGGGTTTTTTACACTGTGGTTTCATTAGAAAAATGCTATTAGCGCATTGCCATTGGCTTTTGGATCTCATCTAGAAGTTAGAATAGCCTATATCTTTAAGAATAGAAGGCGAGTAATTATTAAGGGTAAATCGATAGTTTTAAAGATTGAACTTTAGAGCTCACTCGTGGTATTTTAATTTTTAAGCCTCCTCCACTTAAAAAAATTCCATCCTCAATGAAATCATATTCCCAGCATTTTCGTTAACGGAAAATAGCTTAGGCATTAGGGTATCCCTTAATGTCAATTTTTAAACCATAAAATTAAAGTATGAAAGGATATATCGTTTTACTGATAGGACTCGTGTCGAGTGTGATTTTCTATGAATGTAAATCTCTTGCATCAGGAGCAAATAACCTGAATGCCTTTACAGTGGCTCAGGACAAAGAACTTGGAGATCAGGTGGCTGGTGAGATCGCCTCTAAACCTACGGAATATCCGATTCTACCTGAAGCGGGTAATCAGGAGATATACAATTATATCCGCGGCATGAAAAACACCATCATTAATTCAGGTAAAGTAAAATACAAAAACGAATTTCCATGGGAAGTAAAGATCATCAAAGACGATAAGACACTGAATGCATTTTGTACACCTGGTGGACACATCTATGTTTACACTGGATTGATTAAATTTTTAGATTCAGAAGATCAATTGATGGGAGTTATGGGACATGAGATCGCACATGCGGATGGAAGGCATAGCACAGAGCAACTTACAAAGCAATATGGTATAGCTTTCATAGCAGATGCCTTATTGGGAAATAAAACAGCCTTAGGCCAAATTGCTGAAACTGTTGTTGGTGGACTGGCAGGACTTAGCTTTAGCCGGGCCAATGAGTCGGAAGCTGACTCAAAATCAGTTGAGTATCTTTGCGGATCCAGTATCAATGCTGCAGGTGCAGCTGGATTTTTCAAGAAAATGGAAGGAGAAAAGCAACCACCTACCTTCCTAAGTACACACCCTGCACCAGCAAATAGAATCGCTAACATTGAGAAGAAAGCACGGAATTTGAATTGTGCCGGTAGCCTGACTAACACAAGTGTTTATCAGAAGATGAAGGCAAAGTTGTAGAAGAAATATTTGAAATTTAACAATATGAGAAAGCGCTCCGGAAGGGGCGCTTTTTTTTCGGCCCAAAGGACTTTAGAGCTTAACATTTAAAAAAGAGTTTGTATTCTTTTTTGATATTTTTCTTAATTTATAATAATGTCAACACTTTCATGGTTCTTCTAATTTCTCCACCCTTTATACTATCCTACTGGGTTGACATTATGAAAATCAATTAGGTAAAGTTCGGCAGGAAATTATTATATTGATAATCAGGGTTATAAATATTATTTATTTTACAATAATGTTGGTTGTGGTATTGAATATCAAGTTGTTAGGTTAAATTTTAAGCTTTCTAAGTATTTCAGAATTTCTTTATTTCGCAGAATAAATCATCAGAGTTTCATTCTAACTTTTGATTTCTTAATTCTAACTTTAAGTTGAATGGTCTTAATGTTTCATGGAAGCTTTTTTTTGCTTCGAAACTTGGGATACTTAATTAAACGGCCACTCTTTACTCATATTCGCTTTGATCATATACACGATCGTTCCGAGGAAGATTACTGTAACTCCTCCCAACATCATCGTCGGTCCGGTTGCCACAAATAATGCCAACCACATCGCAATGGCCAGATAAACCGGCACCGGAAAAAACGGCATTCTGTACGGAAAATCTGACTCCTTTCTTGACTTTCTTAACAAGATCAATCCCCATGCCTGGCTGACGAATTGGATCAAAATACGCATAGCTAGTATCGCACTAATTACATGGCTCAATTTGAACAATAAACTGAAGACGAAAGCTACTGCCCCTAGGAATAACAACGAGACATAAGGAAAATGTTTTGTCGGATGTAACTTGGCAAAAACAGGAAAAAATGCCCCGTCCACAGCTGCTGCATATGGTATTCTGCTATAACCAAGCGTTGCGGAAAATACTGATGCAAATGCCACCCAAAGAATTAGTAGTGTCAAAATATTGGCTGCAGTGTCACCCATCAGCTGCTGCATGAATACACTCAATACTGCTTCTGAATCTTTAGCGATATTCCACGGAATTACACTCACCACGCTGATATTCATCATCATATATAGAAAGGCAATACCGGCGATAGAGATAAACATACTCTTCGGAATATTCTTTGAAGGATTCGTGATTTCACCTCCCAGATGGCATACGTTGTAATATCCCAGATAACTATAAACGGATTTAATACACGAATATCCAAGAGCTGCCACAAATGCATAGTTGAGTTGCAGCCCGTCATTGATGTGTTTGATTGGTTCCAGAAAATTGCCATGAGCGATGCCTCCACCAATGATCCACAGCAATGCAATGATGACACCGACCCATAGAAAAACACTGATTTTTCCTATTTCTTCGATCTTTCGGTATAACAGCACCACGATCAGAATCACAACTCCACCACTTACCAATTTTGCTTCGATCGTAGAAAGAGGATATAAATATTTGAGGTATGCCGCGAAACCTATAGAAGCAGAGGCGATCACCAACGGAGCCTGAATCATGGTCTGCCAGACAAAAAGAAAACTCATGAGTTTACCTGCCTTGTTTTTATCGTATGCTTCTTTAAGGAAATTGTAAGATCCTCCTGCCTTTGGAAATGCAGCCCCAAGTTCACTCCAGACCATGGCATCCACGAAAGACAATACTGCACCGGCTATCCAGGCGTATAAAAAGTAAGGCCCATTCATCATAGATATCACCATCGGCAAGGTGATAAACGGTCCAATGCCGACCATGTCTATCATATTGATCGCAGTGGCCTGGGCAAGTCCTAATTTTCTCTCAAGTTTTATTTCGGACATGTGTCGAAGCTTAATAGAAATGGTTATAATTGTAAATATAATGCGACAGGTGCAATTAATATCTGTAATTTTAAGACTTCATTTCAAATCATTTAGCTTCTTATTACGTTCAAGTGATTATAAAATTAATTAGTTATTAATATGAGAATCGTCATAGTTTTCTTTTGTATCATATTTATGAGTCTAGGACTTACATTGGAGGCTCAAACTCAGCGTATAGACACCGTTTACTTCGGTGGTAAAAAAATGCTTAGAATAATTACTGAAAAGGGAGACACTGCCTATCTAGACCAACTGAATGAAGTATCGATTTCATCAAAGCAACAATTTTCGAGTAAAGAGGAATACGATAAATATATGCGCTATAGAAGGTATGCGGCCATCGTGTACCCATATGCCCTGGAAGCCATGCGTATCTATCATGAGTCAAAGGAATCTACTCGTGGTATGACAAATCGTGAACGTAAGAAATTCATGAAAACGCTCGAAAAGGAAATGGAGGATCAGTTTGAAGAGCCTTTGAAAAAATTAACCAGGACTCAGGGCATGATCCTGACCAAAATGATAGAAAAGGAACTCGACGAGCCTTTCTATGATGTCATTAAAGAGATAAAAGGCGGATGGTCCGCATTTTATTACAATACTACGGGAAGGTTTTATGGATATCACCTCAGGGATGGATATATAAGAGGTGAGGATGTCATCCTGGATATGGTATTGGATGATTATAGGCTGAGTGTAAAGAAGTAATTGATATTGGTTGACAATCAGTTATAAACCATTTTCCTAAAAGATTGTCTTACCTTTGTTTTTTATTACACAGACCATGTCAGATATTCGTCTTACTTCCCCTGAGAAATTACAGGACTGGCTTCTAGCCAATAATGAACCAAAATTCCGACTGGGACAGATCCAGGAATGGATATGGATGAAGCAGGCAAGGGGTTTTGATCAAATGTCAAATTTATCCAAAAGCCTCAGAGAAAAACTCTCTGCTGATTTTGAATTTAAATGTCTGACAGTGGACATGCAGCAAAATAGTAACGATGGCACCATCAAAACTCGCTTTAAACTATGGGATGGGAATCTGATCGAATCTGTCCTGATACCTGTTCCTGCGGATAATAGATTTACAGTATGTGTATCCACTCAAGTAGGATGTTCACTTACTTGCAAGTTTTGCGCAACCGGACGCATGGGCAGGATACGAAATCTTGACTATCCGGAGATTTACGATCAAGTCGTCATGGTGCAAGAACAATGCATGCAGGTATTCAATCATCCATTGACAAATATCGTATACATGGGCATGGGCGAACCATTGCTCAACTATTCCAATACATTACAAAGCATCCACTACATCACTTCTCCCAAAGGCCTTGGTATGTCACCTTCCCGCATCACCGTAAGTACTGCCGGCATCGCTAAGATGATCAGGAAACTGGCGGATGATGGAACCAAAGTCAATCTGGCACTCAGCCTGCATGCTGCCAATGATGATAAGCGCAATGAAATAATGCCAATCAATGATCAGAACGGGATCGACATTTTGATGGACGCATTGGAATATTTCTACACTAAAACAAAGAATCGGATCACCTACGAATATCTTGCTCTCGAAGGATTCAATGATAGCGTTGAAGATGCCAAACAGTTAGCTGCACTTACTAAAAGATTTCCCGTCAGAGTAAATGTTATCGAATACAATACAGTGGCAGGTATTGACTTTCATAAGACCAGTGAAAAGCAACTTAACCTATTTGCCAACACATTGACTCGACATGATGTCAATCTTACAATCCGGAAAAGCCGTGGAAAAGACATCGATGCAGCCTGTGGACAACTAGCCAATGCAGAGGTGGTGTGAATTAATCAGGATTTGATTAATAAAATCGCTTACTTTTGATTTTTTAAATTCAAGATCAACATATACATATTGGAAATTACTAAGAGTAAGGTAGTAGGATTGGAGGTATTATGGATATTGGTAGCAGTAATCATAGCAGCTATCGTCATTACGCCCATCTATTTTAATGCAGAGCACTTTCCATTTTATTGGACGAATGGCATCTTTGTCTTTGCATTTATAACTTATACAAGGCTGATGTTTTTCATTAATAGTTCGATGTTAACGCTGCATGTTAGTGTCAAACTTTTCTTTCTTGCCACCGCAGTTCCGTTTACTTTTCTTTTGATTGATATGTTCAATGACTTTCAGGTATATCTTGATAACAATGGTACAAAACCATTTTTCGGTCATTTGCTTGATCAAAAGCAGATATCAATGGAGATATACCTGCGCAATGAGATTTTGCTTTTTGGGGTAGGTGCCATCATCACTTCCATTATTTTTCCGGTCTTCATAGTCATAAGTATATGGCGATTCAGAAACAGGGGCAGACATATATGATTATTTGATGACAATGAGTCTATGCATTCTTCTGACGCCATTTTCATCTGTCAACCTTGCCATATAAGCACCTGATGGCACATCCTCCGCCCGGAAGCTATTGTTTTCAACCTTAAATTCATATTTAACTCCGAGCACATCGAACAATTCTGCTTTGACATATACTTCTTTGCTTTTGATAAATACAAACTCAATAGTTGGATTTGGATATAGCAGGAATCCATCAAATTCTTTATCAATAGTTGTGATAGGATTTGCAACAACCAAAGCCTTATTTGAAGCGGTTAGCTCTGATATTCTCCCATCAGCATCTATCTTTTCATAATTCGTGTATTTGAGTAATGTCTTATATTTTCCTTCAAAATTATCTTTAACTCTAAATTTTAGTATTCCAAGTGGTACATCATGAACAATAGCATTCACCCCAAGATTTTTAACAATGCCAAAGTGCAATTTCCCCTTTTCCTTTTCCAGTACAAAATTAGGAGGACTTTTTTTGTCAAGCCATCTCTTTTCAAAAACGACATCTGTTAAGGTCAGCAATGTTGTGTCGAATTCGACGGAATAGGCCATTCCAAAGAGCGAAAAGTTATTATTCTTAGCAAATATCATTTCCAGTTCAAATTCTTCCCCACCTTTTAAACTGTCTTCCAGATCACCAAAAGTGAGGTCGTTTCCTTCGACATTATATCCTCCCCAAGTAGAGTAAGTCTGATTCCTGGAAAAGAAATTATTAGTGACAGCATTAAAATCTTCTTGATTGATGCTGCCGCTTCCGTTACAATCTATGTGTTTATAGTTTAAATTCTGAAAAGTGTTTTTGGACCACTCATCAGAATAAAATGGATTCCAGAAATCTGCATATAATTCCCGCTTCGCTCCTGAACTTTTTAAAGCCGGTCCTATATTTAAAATGTCCAGATTATTAACTATTCCATTGTGGTCTGTGTCTCCCGGCCAGACGCAATCTCCTATGCATTTCTCATTATGCTCCTCTGAATCAAAACATTCATATGCAATATCTTTAATAAGTGAGATATTTGACAGCATAGTATCCACTCTGCTGAAATGATCAGTGGTAAGGTCCGCCTTATGATAAGTCATAGCAAAATCAAGTCTGATGGATTGGCCATTATTTAAAGTACCTAGGTCAAAATTCATGAATCCCCTGGGGTCAATAAAATCCTTACCAAGTGTCTTCATGCTCCATCCTGAGGGATTCGATGGGGAAGAAGGATAAATATATTTTGTGTTATTTGTAGAGTTGAGATCATATCCATTCCCGCCATAAGTGAGATTGACATTGTTTAACCATCGATTGCTGATATAATTATAAAAATTCAAGGGCGAACCGGGATCTGTCGCAGCTGCATTATTTGCCGCTTTATCATAGACGATCGTTCCGTCCATCCTTCTATTCAGGCAGGTAAGAGATGTCATGGGGGACTTCTCTCTATATGCATTGTAATGTGCTCCGGGCTCTACGCATGGATTTAGGTCGATTTCAGTCTTATTATACACATACACTGAATTCGTTGCAGAAGAACTTCCGATGTAATCATCTTTAATGCAACCCAGGTCAAAATCAAAGTAAATTCCAAATTTAGCATCCTTCACATTATTATTAGTATTATAAATAGTAATGGTAGAGAAGATCGTGTTGTTCAGTATGGGGTTTATGTCTGAGGCAAATGCAAAATTCAGCGTCTGAATTTCCATATTTGCATTGGCTCCATGATATAATGACCAATTCATATCACCGGGGATTTTATTGGGACATGCCGGATCAGGTATTGGATAATCACCTGAATATGGATCATAGATGCCATCTTTATTTTGGTCATAAAAAGGGGCCAGATCCCTATCCGGCCAAATTATACCATCGTAATTTTTGGAATATTTGTTGCCTCGTCCCGGCCAGGAAAGAATGTGATCGGAGGGCTTTGAATCAATTTTTTTATTGTCATTATAATCATCTATAAGAGCAAGGACTTCCCAGCTTCTGACTTGCCATATTTTATTGTATTGAGGATAGTAATCGCTCCCGTTTTCTACAGGTCCTGGTATATTATTAAATTTATTAAACGGCGGGACAATATAATCGTTATTTGTTATGAACATCCCTTTTAATGCGCCATCTGCATATCCGCCCAGGATGGTTGCAAGAGAAAAGATAGAACTTACCGGATAATCTTCATCATCTGAAGGGTTGATTACTAAACCCCCCTGACCATTATAAACGGGCAATTGGATCAATCCTCCTGTATTATTACTCCATGCTTTTACATGATTGCAATAAGTAGAAACAAATGTAGATTTTTTACCATAAGTTCCCAATGCGTAACTCATTATAATGCAAAATAGAATTAGTTTCATTCCGATGTTTATTTATGTATCACTAAGCGCTCAATGGATGTAGACCCGTCTGATTTCCTTAATTTAACGATGAAAGCGCCATTTGGCATCTGGTCTGTGGCGAAAGAGTTGTTTGTCACTGAAATGTTTGATTGTTTACCAAGATAGTCTATTAATGTAGCCTGCACAAAAGTATTATAATTATTTTTTATGAAAACCATTTCCTTTGCAGGATTCGGGTAAAGTATTAATCCTGTAAAGTTGTTTGGGGATGCAGTATTTGGGTCGTGTATGACTATAGATGTTGGAGAGGAATAAAGTGGTAAAAGCTCGCCACTGGCATTTATTTTTTCATAATTACTGTATTTGAAAATGGCTAAATGTCTACCGGTTATTTGTTTTTTAACCCTAAATTTTATTCTTCCCAGATCTACATTCTTTACTTGAACATCATTACCGAATTTTTTTACAACCCCAAAATGAACTTTTCCTTTTTCAGCCTTGACGATTGAATAAGGGCCTCCTTTTTTATCAAGCCAGCTAACTTCAAGTATGCCCTGCACATAGTCAAGCAATTCTGCATCATATTCTACTGTAAAACCAAGTCCATATAAGCCTAAATATTTATGTGGGCTAAGAATCAGGTCTAAGACAAATTCATCTCCGACATTGAGACTGTCATATTCCAATCCAAATGTAAGATCCTCTCCTTCGCTATTATATCCACCCCAGGAAGTATTGCTATAATTGGCTGAGAAAAAGTTGTTTTTCACTATTTCCAGATCGTTCGTCGTGATCGTCCCACTACCATTACAATCCAGATATTTCATATTTGTCAGATCAGGTGTAGTCTGATTCCAATCTTCTGCATAAAAAGGCCCCCACCAATCTGAATTTTGATTTCTCTTAACACCTTTATCGTTGAAATTGGCTCCGATGTTTAGTATGTCAAGATTATTTACGATACCATTGTTGTCAGTGTCACCCGGCCAGACGCAATTATTGTCGCATCTTCTTTCAAGATCATCAGAGTTGATGCAGCTGTTGTAAAATTTCTGGATCGAACTAATATCCACAAGCATACTGTCCACACGGCTCAAATGGTCAGTAGTGAGATCAGCTATATGGTATGAAAAAGCAAAGTCAAGCACGACACTTTGATTTTTAACTATTTTGTCAAGATTGAAATTCATAAATCCTCGAGGGTCATTCATAGCAGCACCTTGCGACATCATGCTCCAGCCGTTTTCATTTGATGGAGAATCAGGAAAAATATAATTAGTCAGAGAGGTTGAGTTTATATTAAATCCGCTGCCTCCATAGGTTAAACTTGCATCGTTCAAATATTTTGTACTAATGTATTTATAATATCCATCCGGTGAATTTGGGTCATTACTTCCTCCTTTTGAATCTTCCTTGTCATAAATAATAGAGCCGGTCATAGCGCGATTCAGACAAGTGATAGATTGCATTGGGGATCTGACGTTGAATGAATTGTAACTTTTTCCTCCGATATTGCAAGGGCTTTGATCAGTTTCGAATTTATTATACACATAGATCGTGTTATTTATAGAAGATGTTCCTATATAATCATCGAGCATGCAGCCCAGATCGAAATCATAAAACAGCCCAAATTTCGCGTCCTTTAAAACAAGATTTTGATTAAAAACTTTTATTCTGGCGAATATGGTGTTGTTCAATAATGGGATGTAATCAGAAGCAAATCCGTACATAAGGGTTTGTATTTCAAGATCTCCGCTGCTTGAGTGATAAAGAGACCAGGTCATTTCACTTGGTATCTTGGCGGCACAACTTGGTTCAAGGATAGGAAAGTCACCAGCATATGGGTCATATTTTCCATCGTTGTTTCTATCATAGAATGGCGCCAGATCTCTATCCGGCCAGGTAATTCCATTTAATTCTTTGGCATGATCATTTCCGCGGGCGGGCCATTCCAATACATTCAAAGTCGGCTCGTGATCTATAATTCCATTATCATTATAATCATTAATAAGGGATTGGACCTCCCATTTGCGGACAGTCCAAAACCTGTTATAGCCCGGATAGTATTTTTTAGCTGTTTCCAGAGGTCCTGGTATTTTTACAAATTGAAGGTAAGGATCGTTGACAAGATTGTTGCTGCTGTTAAATAGTCCCCGAAGATTTCCATTGGCATATCCGGCTACATTTGGAGAGATTGAAAAAATGGAAGAAGTTGGATTGTCTGTTTCATTTTGAGGATTGACGATGAATCCTCCATTGGCTGGAATATTGGAAGGTATTTGAAATAGTCCGCCGATGGTATTGCTCCATCCTTTGACTCCATTGCAATAAAACGAATTATATGCAGGTACCTGTGCATGTAAGCTGCACGATAGAATTGTTATAAATGTGATAAGACTTCCTTTCATGGCCCTCAAACTCTGTTGAAAACTGCAGGTATTTTTGACAAATCAAATTAGATATTTTGTTAAAAAAAACCTGCTTTAGCGAAGTTAATATAAATCACTGTAAAAATCTAATACTCAGTAGTTTAATTTGAGAAAACTAAATGTTAAAGTTTTTTAGATCATGGATGTTCATAATTTGCCAATTTATAATTGGTTGCTTGTTTGAAAAATTAAATTACTTTATTATAATTAATTTTCCAACGAATATCCTTCCTGACTCGTCTTTGGCATGTATAATATAAAAACCTGAAGGAATATTTTCCGTGGAATATTGATCATTGTTAAGTTTCATAATATAGCAATTGCCATAATTGTCAATTAATTTAATTTCATTAAAATCTCTGTTTGATTCTATGGTAAAGCTATTTGAAGTTGGATTTGGAAAAGTATGAAGTCTTGTTATTAAATTTTCTTTGGTAGAAATCGTTTTAGTAATAGAGATCGTTTTAGGCGATGCGGTCAATGGAGAAATTTTTCCTTCTGAACTGATCTGTTCATAGTTTGAAAATTTAAAAATTGAGATAAAATCTTCATTTACTCCATTTTTTGTAAGAAAACGCATTTTTCCAATATTCGCGTTTTTGAATTTGGCCTCCTGATTATTAGTTTTGACGAGAGCTATATGAACTTTGCCATCCTCCATCTGAATTAATTCGAAAGAATTGTCAGGGCTTCCAATGGACACGTATAGTTGGTTAAAAGTCATGAGTGTAAGTTTTGTTTCGTCGTATTCTACTGTAAATGCAAGACCTGCGAGGCTGATTGAATCTGTTTGCCCCAGGACTATATTTAATTCAATTATTTCAGAAGGTCCAAAAATATCTTTCTTCGATACGAAGGATAATTCATTTCCGGGGTCATTATATCCACCCCACTCGGTAAATTCTTTGTTCTTTAAATAGAAATTATCAACATTTATTTGATAGTCAATAGCATCAATTATCCCGTCACCATTGCAATCAAAATGTTTGTAATTAATGTTTTCAGCACTAATATTATTCCATTCTTCTGCAGTAAATGGAGCCCACGATTTTGTCGTATTGAGCCTCCTGATTCCTGCAGTATCTTTTGAAATTCCAATATGTAGGGCATCGAGATTATTTACAATACCATTGCGGTCAGCATCACCAGGCCACACACAATCTGATTCGCACGGTTGATGTAATTCATCAGAATTAAAACATCTTTCATAAAATGATTGAACCATTGGAATATGCTCCAACATACTATCTACATTGCTATAATGTGCTATTGAAGTATCCGCTGGATGGTGTGTATATGCCAGATCCACAATAGCTGGTGAATCTTTGTAAATATCTCCAAGATCAAGATTCACATACAATCTAATGTCCAATCCAACCTCTGCTAATTCCGCCATAGACCAGCCATTGGACTTGGTAGGTGATTCACTATATAGATAATTGATGAATTCTGTTGAATTCGGATTATATCCGTTTCCTCCATATGTCAGTGGTGTGCCGTCCGGCCATTTATTATTCATCAGGTCATATAATTTCAAATTTGTTAGAGTGTCTGATAAACTCAATCCATAAGGATTTGACATCATTGAGCCCAGCATTTTTTTATTTAAAATAGTAATTGATTGGTTTGGAGTCGCTTTTTTAAAAGATTTATTAGGGTAACAAGATTTCAAATCTTCACTTGTTAAATTATAGGCATAGATCGAATTTGTACTTTCCGAAGTACCTACCATGTCATCTAAGGGGCACCCAAGGTCAAAGTCATTGTATAGAGACATTCTGGCTTGTTTAAGAGTATCTAAATAACTATTAATAGTAAGCCGGACGAATAGTGTATTATTGATCTGCTCAATAGAATCAGATTGAAAAGCGTAAATTAATTTTTGCACTTCAAGACCTTCCGGACTTCCATAATCTGAGAAATAAACTGACCAAAGCATTTCATCTGGAATTTTTTCTTTGCAATTCATTTCCAAAACAGGATAATCTCCTTCGAACGGATTATAAATACCATCATTATTTCTGTCATAAAATGGTGCGTAATTATTTTCATTCCAATCTAATCCATCTAATTCGAGCGAGAGTGGATTCTTATTGCCTGGCCAGGTGAGTATGTTCAGAGAAGGTATATTGTCTATTTGTTGATTATCTTCATAGTCATTAATAGTTGATTGAATCTCCCATTTCTTTACAGACCAGACTTTATTGTATTTATAATTAATAGAGCCTTGATCAGAAAAAGGTCCGGGAAAACCTCCGGCCAAAAAAAAATCATCTGATCGAATACTTGTTGACATCACACCTAATTGGCCATCAGTAAATCCAGCAATATTTATTCCCGAACGGTAAATAGTGGAAATATAATCTGTCAACTTATTTTCGCTTACAGCAAATCCAGAAGAATTGCTTTTTTCAGTAGGGCAGAAAATAGCTCCTATAGAATTTGTATTAGCAAGAATGCCATTGCTATTAATGGTTATTATTGCTGGTTTATTTTGGGAGAAAATAGGCGCACTAAAGATTACTAGAAATAATGTGACAATTTTTTTCATGGTAGTATATTTTGCATTAATCCATAAATAAGCCATTCGATTAAAGGGCTTTAATCGACGGATTTAATAAAATTAAAAATTGTAGCCATAAATGTTTTATGGCATACTCGTGTTAGTTAATAGATGAAATTGAACTACTGATCTGTGTTATATATTTTGATAACGACCACAAAAAGTGAAACGCTGTTTATTATATTAATAAAAAGATCAAGTTTGACTTACAAACTTGAATCCTAATCTGATTTTAAAAGACTCGTGCGAAATTATTACTTAAAATATTTATCTATAAAACTTATAATCTTCACCAAATAATCCTGAGCATTCTCAGGTGACCAATTCCCATGTCCATCACCCATGTACATGGTAGCTTCTGATTCTACGCCATTTGCATCCAGTGCTTTTTGCAACAGAGACATCTGCGTGACGGGAATCAAAGGGTCCACTGAACCATAGAAAGAAATGGTTTTTGGGGAATCAGTTGTCACACGTTTGGCAGGACTTACCTCAGCATATAAAGCAGGGTTTTGGGAATAGGTGACATTTCCTACGAGTCCACCAAGTATTGCGTTATATATCGGATGATTTATATAGGCGGTATCTGTCAGATCAGTCGGCCCGACAGTATTACAAATGCCTTTTACAAAAAGATTCGGGTCGAATGCATAACCGTATAACATTGATAAATGAGCTCCGGCAGATGCGCCAAAGAGAAAATATTGCTTAGAGAGATTGTACTTGGGCAATTGAATTTCGTCTATTGCTTGCTGAATATCATTTATCTGCTTTGGATAACCCGGACTTCCCGGAGTAGCGAGCTGATAATTAAGGTTCATGACAGCATGGTCGGGATAAGTTGATTTTAGCCCATTGAAAAGGTCATTAAAGTCAGCTTTATCTCCTGCACTCCAGCCTCCGCCATGTATTAGTATGAAAACTTTGGTGCTGTCTGAGTTTCTGTTTACAGGCAGATAAAGGTCCATTTTTTGTTGGGAATGGATTCCATATGAAAGATCAGTGATTGTAAAAGATTTTTTCGGATCGTAACTAGTTACATTATTGATGGAATCTTCTTTCACGCAACCCAGAAATAGGGACATTACAAAAGAGATGGTTATTAATAATTTAGATCTAATCATTGGTTGGTTTTTCTGAAATAATGTTCCGAGTGATGCTCCCAATAGTTAATAACTTTCTTTCATGGTCAATAATTGTATCAGAAAAGGCGAAATCTGGAAAATTTATAATGGATAAAATGTAATTTAATATAAAAGTAAAATCAATTCTGGTAAAATATAATTTTTTCATCCTTCCTTTTCACCAAATATATTTTATAATTGATTAATATTTAATAAATTATGCATTATTTCTGCACAAAAGCGTACCTTTGCACCGCTTTTCAAAAATAGGCACTTAATGATAAAAGAAATCCGCAACATAGCGATTATCGCCCACGTCGATCACGGTAAAACTACCCTTGTCGATAAAATCCTACACCAGACAAATCAATTCAGAGATAACCAATCTTCCGGTGAACTGATCCTCGACAGCAATGACCTTGAGCGCGAACGTGGTATTACCATCGTTGCTAAAAACGTTTCTGTCATGTACAAGGGCGTTAAGATCAACATCATCGATACTCCAGGTCACGCCGATTTCGGTGGTGAAGTAGAGCGGGTATTGAAGATGGCTGACGGTGTGATCCTTTTGGTAGATGCATTTGAAGGCCCTATGCCTCAGACACGTTTCGTGACGATGAAAGCACTTGCACTCGGTCTTAAACCGATCGTAGTTGTAAATAAAGTAGATAAAGAAAACTGTCGTCCTGACGAGATCCACGAATTGATCTTCGACCTTTTCCATGCTTTGGATGCTACTGAAGACCAATTGGACTTCCCGGTAATCTTCGGTTCGTCTAAACAGGGATGGATGAGTGAAGACTGGAGAGTTAAAACTGATGATATTACTCCCCTTTTGGATTCGATAGTTGCAAATATACCTCCTGCGCCTTTTCAGGAAGGTACACTTCAAATGCAAGTTACTTCACTCGATTATTCAAACTTCGTAGGTCGTATCGCCATCGGCCGTGTATTGAGAGGTACTATTAAAGAAGGTCAGCCAATCACACTAGCGAAAAGAGATGGTAGAATGTTGAAAGGCCGTATCAAAGAATTACACACTTTCGAAGGTCTTGGCAGGGTGAAAACAACTGAAGTAATGAGTGGTGACATTTGTGCTGTTGTTGGCTTGGAAGGATTTGAGATCGGAGATACCATCTGCGACTTCGAGAATCCGGAAGCATTGGCAGCGATCCAGATCGATGAGCCTACGATGAACATGTTGTTTACGATCAATAACAGTCCTTTCTTCGGTAAGGATGGTAAGTATGTAACATCAAGACATATCAGAGAGCGTTTGATGAAGGAAACTGAAAAGAATCTTGCGCTTAGAGTAGAAGATACAGAATCACCTGATGCCTTCATGGTATATGGTAGAGGAATTTTGCACCTTTCAGTATTGGTGGAAACTATGCGCAGAGAAGGATACGAATTACAATTGGGTCAGCCAAGAGTAATCGTAAAAGAAATAGATGGCAAGAAACATGAGCCGATCGAGACATTGATAGTGGACGTTCCTGCTGAATTATCTGGTAAGGTGATCGAGCTTGCTACTCAGAGAAAAGGTGAATTGACCATCATGGAGCCAAAAGGTGATCTTCAGCATTTGGAGTTCAACATTCCTTCAAGAGGTATCATGGGTCTTAGAAACCAAGTCCTTACTGCTACAGCAGGTGAGGCGGTGATGAACCACAGATTCAAGGCATTCGAGCCATGGAAAGGTGATATCACAGGAAGAAATATGGGTGTATTGGTTTCTATGGAGACAGGTCCTTGTACGGCTTACTCGATCGATAAATTGCAGGATAGAGGAAGTTTCTTCGTCAATCCGGGTGAGGAGATCTATGAAGGACAGATCTTGGGTGAGCACATCCGTGAGAATGACCTTGTGATCAACATCGTAAGAGCAAAACAGATGACCAACTTCCGTGCAGCGGGTAAAGACGATGCTACGAAGATGCCACCTGCTAAGAAGTTCTCATTGGAAGAAGCGATGGAATACATCCAGGCGGACGAATATGTAGAGATCACACCGAATGCTCAGCGTATCCGTAAAATCGTATTAAACGAAAGCGAAAGAAAGAAAAACGCTAACCCGGCATTGGCAGGGATTAAAATGTAAGTTCGAATTATTATAAATTATAAAGGCGATGGGAGAGATTCTGTCGCCTTTTGTTTTTATGTGGATTTTTTAGGCTGTAGGCTGCAGGCTATAGGCTGTAGGCCGCTCCGTAAGAATTCTTGTGCAATAATGGTGAAGGTTTCCCATTGAATCCATTTCAACCCATTCTCGACTTCTTATCAGTCAATTTTCCGAAAGTGATAAATAAAGCAGTAAATATCAAATTTGCACGCTGGCGCCAGTCTATGACTGGTGACCTTGCGAAGACTTAATAATAACTTTAGGTAATGTCACCAGTCACAAAAAGGCGCGAGAGAGGAGCTGTCCGCTTTAGACAAAGATTTGCTAAAATGTATCGAGGACATCGAAAAGCTCGACCAAGATACCAAACAACATCTGTTTTTCCTCATTAACAATGTCATCCAAAACTATAAAACTAAACTCGCTTTCGCTAAATAAAAAAAGCCCCGCATCTGCAAGGCTTTTAATTAGCTTCTTATCCACCGATCTGATCAAATTCTTTATTCACCTCCCATCCCCGCAACTTCCACCAAATATATAATGAACCTATGGGTATGGCGGCGGCCGAATAAAAATCCTGGTAGCCAAGCATTAAATCACTTCCAAGGAAATAAAAACTTAATAACTTCCAGTCAAACCCGATATTCTTATCAGCAAAAAATGTTGGAAAATTGATAAATACAGGTAATAAATACTTCCACCATTTGTTGTAAATATTGGCCTTATATATCTTCCAAATTGTAAATAAGTTAAAACTTAAAAACAAAATGCCTAATAGTTTGACGATTAATACCATTTTTTCAAATTTTTATTCATAGGTTATGCCATGGCACTTAAATGGTATAACTAATACTGTATCTTTTTTATGAATCCATATTTTTAACTCCCCCTCCCTTTTGACAATTGTATCGCCTTTTTCTAAATATTTTTTGTAATATATCCCCCAACTTCCACCAGAATCATAATACTTTTCATCCCTACCTGTAACAGGACTAACCCCATAAAGAGTAAAAGAACGTCCTTGGATAGGAATCTTTTTTAAAATTAAATTAACTCGTTGATTCTTATAATAATTTACTGCATTTTCACACTCATCACCACAACCCGAGAGCACAAGTACCCATATAAAACTTAATAAAAATTTCATGGTTGAGGAAGTTTAGTGAATAATACCCCTGTTTTACTAATACTAGTTCTCGCCCCCAATGGAATCCCACCCCCTGCACCTATTCCTGCTGAATTAGTATGAAATCCTGGAGCTTTTTTAATTGAACCATTTTGAATTTGAACAGATCTAGAGTATCCGCCAATTAAACCCAGGCCAACTGATCCACCTGCAGCCGCACCGCCAATATATTCTAAAGAGCTTGGTCTGCTTAAATCCGTTCTTTCATGAATATTTATTTGCACTGACAGATCGAATCCTGGAGCTGAAACCCCTGATCCGCCACTTGCTCCCGCATGCTGGCGCCAGTATCCCATCAATTCCATTCGACCCATTCCCAATGTTCTTCCAATCAAATATCCGATAAATATAAATAAAACCACAAATATCTAGCTAGTACGCTGGCGCCAGTCTCTGACTGGTGACCTTGCGAAGACCTACAATCATTTGTTTTTAAGGAAAACTATAAGATCAACTTAGATTATCACCATTTAAAAACTGGCGCCAACAGCGTAATCTAAAAGTTCATCTACTTATAGGAAACATTAAGCTCTACTTTCATGTTTGTATTATAACTAGCGAAATTGTAATTTTGTATATTCGCTTAGCAGGATAATAGGCAAAGACTGGCTTTAGCGGGGGAAGTTACATCTGATAAACCAATTACAAGAAGACAAGAAGAAGAAAGCCTAATAAACAATGACATAATGCTGACTAGGCTTATTTTTCAGAAATTTTTTAATCAAAATTTACAAATTTTAAATTAAGTTATTATGTACACAACATATCATTTAACATCAGCACAGGAAGTAAGTACAGATATACTGGATGCCATAAAAGCTACCTTTAAATCAAAGCCCATAACCATTATTGTGGAAGAGGATGACAGCGATTTTGACCTTTCTGTGGATATGAAAGCCGTGTTGGACGAACGATTACAGGAAGATGAAAGCACTTATATCTCTGGTGAAGATTCTATTGACCAGCTCAATAAAAAGTATGATTTATAAAATCATCGTTTCTCCACGTGCTCAAAAAGAGATTGAAAACGCCATTGATTATTATGCTATGTACAGCGTAGATGCACCAATAAATTTTCTTGCCGTTCTGAAAGAAACCTATACCACATTGGAAAAAACTCCATTTTATAGAGTTCGTTATAAAAATGTCAGAGCATTAAAGATTAAAAGGTTTCCGCATTCCTTGTATTTTATCATCGATGAAGATAACAATACGGTTAAGATTCTTTCCTGCTTCCACAACAAAAGAAATCCAAATAAAAGACCGTAAATTTAATTAAAATCACATATATCTAGCTAATACGCTGGCGCCAGTTTTTAACTGGCGACCTTGCGAAGACATAATATTAACTTTAGAAATGTCCCTCGTTACAAACTGGCGCAACAGGGCAAGTTAAATCTTGTACCACTAACTGAAACATTAAGCCCTACTTTCATGTTTGTATTTTATCAATCGAAATTGTAAATTTGTTTATTCGATTCGATAGGTCAACGTTCACAGACTGGCGCGAGCGGAGAAACATTTCACTTAACAAACAAATGTTTTTGACATTCTTTGAACAAATTATTAAAACAGTAAAATAGCATGAGACACGTAACTGTATATACCACAGACAAAGAATACAACCACTTTTTAGAACTGGCTAAAAACCTGCATTACGTTAAAAAAATTGAGACGGATGATGAGTCTATAGAAGATAATGTTTTGGATAACATTAAGGCAGGGCTAAAAGAAGTAAGCCTTTTCAAAAAAGGAAAATTAAAAACTACATCCGCTAAAGATTTTTTGAATGAGTTATAGGCTTGAACTATCTGCTAACTTTAAAAAGGAAGCCAAAAGACTTAGCAAAAAATATCCTTCTCTTAAAAACGAGCTGGCAAAACTGTTTGCCGAATTGGAAGAAAACCCAACTATTGGCAAATCACTAGGCAATGACATTTTTAAAATCCGTTTAGCTATTGCCTCTAAGAACAAAGGAAAATCAGGCGGTGCAAGGGTTTTGTCTTTTGTAAAAGTTACACAAACTTCTGTTCTACTTTTCTCCATTTATTCCAAAGGCGAAAATGATAACCTAACAGACAAGCAAATACAGGAACTTATTAAGGATTATGTGTAGAGTGAAAGCCCATACTAGATCGAGCTTTGTGCTTTTAACCTCATTGGTGTCATTACACCTTCAATTCCTTTCAACCCATTCCCCATTTCTTTCCACACAATTTATCCAATAAATATAAATAAAACCATAAGTATCTAGCTTGTAAGCTGGCGCCATTCTCTGACTAGTGACCTTTCGAAGACTTAAAATCATAAATTTTTTGATTCGGAGCTTTTATTTTTAAAGGAAAGCTTTGATAACTTTATTTTGATAACAATTTTGTACTGTGATTCTATTTTAATAGTTTTGGCAAAAACTAAAATACTATGTTGCGCTACCTCATAATTATTTTTTGCATCCTTTTTATCTCTCAGGTCAATTTTGCCCAAAGGAATAAAAAAGAAGTTGTAAAAGTTGTAGATGCCTCTGCCAAAAGAGACACTACACCGAAAGATAAAAGTGCAAAAAGTGAAGGTCCAAAGCCTTATAAAACTGTCATAGACTCGTCCGCAGTAAGCCAGTATGGACTCATTACAGTGCACAGGGTCAAAGAAAAATGGTATTTTGAGATCAGTGATTCTATTTTAAATAGATCAATGATGGCAGTAACAAGGTATTCCAAGACTGCTGCTGGCGGAGGTATATACGGTGGCGAAGAAGTGAAAAGACAGATGTTACACTGGGAAAAAGGTCCGGCCAATAAATTATTTATCAGAAGCAATACCATTGTGGTGAATAGCCCCGACAGCAGTAAACCAATTTTCCAATCGGTGCTGAATTCCAATTCGGATCCGATTATAGCTTCCTTTGACATAAAAGCTATAAAAACTTCCGCCAATAACAAATCCTATGTGATAGATGTCACAGATTACTTCAACGGCGACGAACAGAGCTTCGGACTTGGTTCTGTTAGAAAGCAATTACTCAAATTGAAATCTATTCAAAAGGAATCCTCCTTTATCAATAGGATCTCCGCATACCCCATCAACATTGAGATCCGGACGACGAAGACTTATGACATCGTCCCCCTATCTATTTCATCTTCACCATCTCCATCTCCCGGAAATTATTTGCCATCCGGAATTGATGCAGGATTTGTGACTATGGAATTAAATACTTCTATCATTTTATTGCCAAAGGATGTGATGAAAAAGCGCATGTTTGACAACAGGGTCGGATATTTCTTCAATCAACGCGGACTATTCGATGAAAACTCTCAGAAAGCGGATAAAGAAACTTTCGTAGTCAGATGGAGGCTTGAGCCAAAGAATGATGCTGACAAACAACGACAGCTCAAAGGAGAGCTTATAGAACCTGCTAAACCAATAGTATTTTATATAGACCCTGCCACTCCGGTCAAATGGAGAAAATATCTGATCGACGGTGTAAATGATTGGAATGTAGCTTTCGAAAATGCCGGTTGGAAAAATGCAATTCGTGGTGAAAATTGGCCTGTAAATGATACGACGATGAGTCTGGAAGATGCACGATTCTCGGTAATCAGGTATTTTGCAGCAGACATTCAGAATGCCTATGGACCGAATGTAAGCGATCCCAGAAGCGGAGAAATCCTGGAGAGTCATATTGGCTGGTATCACAATATCATGCGATTACTGCGCAATTGGTACATGATCCAGGCAGGTGCTACTGATCCCCGAGCAGGAAAAATTGAATTCGATGATGAACTGATGGGCGAGTTAATTAGATTCGTTTCCAGTCATGAGGTCGGACATACTTTAGGCCTAAGACATAATATGGGCGCCAGTAGTGCGACACCTGTCGAAAAACTCAGAGATAAAAATTGGGTTGCAGCCAATGGACATACTTCTTCAATCATGGACTATGCCAGATTTAATTATGTCGCACAACCGGAAGATGGAGTTACAGATTTGTACCCGAGGATCGGAGATTACGACAAATGGGCGATCAAATGGGGTTACAGCAATATCAATTCAAGTAGTGAAGAAGATGAGCGCAGCCAGTTAAATAAGATGATCATTGAGGCCTACAAGAATCCAAGGTTACATTTCGGAACAGAAATAAGTCAATATGATCCCCGATTTCAGACAGAAGACCTGGGTGACAATGCGATGAAGGCATCAGCCTATGGTATTAAAAACCTTCAACGGATCCTACCAAAGCTGGTCGAATGGAGTAAAAAAGACGGTCAAAGTTATGCCGAACTAGAAGAAGTTTATGATGCTCTGATAGGGCAGTATAGAAGATATATGGGTCATGTGGCTAAGAATGTTGGTGGTGTTTATGATGATCCTATGACATCAGACATGGTGGGTCAACCTTTTAGACCTGTCCCTAAAGCGACACAGAAAGAAGCGGTTTCTTTTCTTAATAAATATGCATTTACAGCGCCATTATGGCTCATGGATATGAACATCATCAGCAAGATCAGGCCGGAAAGTGGTATTGAAGTAATCAATTCAATACAAGAAAGTGCCCTCAATACCGTGCTTTCACCTGATAAGCTAATCAGGCTAATGGAATTTGGTAATAAAGATGGATACTCTGTGGATGAATTATTGACTGATTTAGAATCCACGATTATTTTAAAAGGTGGGGAAACAAACATTTATGATCGGAATCTTCAGAAAATATATATTTCTAAGATGATAAGTTTATTGACGCCGGGCAGTCAATCTTCTATCGGTATTAGTGTTGGAACACCTTCCGGAAGGAAACCACTCACTGTCAATCTTAATGATTCAGATGTACCTTCCATCGTCCGAGGGCATCTTACAAAACTCCGAAAAATTGCAAGTGCGAGGGCCATTGAGCCGAGGAGCGCTGTCGAAAAATACCACTACGATGACCTTCAGATGAGGATATATAAGGCATTGAAGGGAGATAAGGGTGATTAGAATTCCCCTCTCGAGGGGTGGCCAAAGGCCGGGGTGGCTTTTAATCGTCTGTGAATATTTCCTAATCGGAACTATTGATTCGACTGTTTATAAGCTTGTTGACGATATTATCACACGTCCTATCTAACAACTTATACACCTCCTGAAATCCGTCATATCCACCAAACCATGGATCTGGAACGTTAACGGAATTGCCCTCGTTCAATTCATTTAGAAAGAACCGGACTTTGGAATTATGAATATCGGATTTAGCAAGGCGCATCACATCAGAATGGTTTGAGCTGTCCATGACATAAATGATGTCGAAATCATCAAAATCCTTGGTTTGAAATTGCCTTGCTTTCAGATCACGAATATCGAGTCCATTTTCTGCTGCTACTTTGATGGTATACTTGTGTGGTGGTTCACCAACATGATAATTGGCAGTGCCGGCGCTATCGACTTGGATGTCGAGACCCGCTTTTTCAATTTTATCACGAAGAATCCCTTCAGCCATTGGGCTTCTGCAGATGTTTCCGAGGCAGACGAGGAGGATTTTCATAGGTTCATAGGTTAAAAAGTTAAGAGGTTAAGGGGTTAGAAGGGTTGGAAATAAGAATATTCAACTTTCTTATGAGGCCGGCTAGCATACTTTTAATGTAGTTTAGTTTTTTGAAAACTTCGGAATTAGTGGCTTCAAAAACTTTGCGTTTGTAGTAATTACAGGTCTTGCAACAATTCTAATACCTATAACTCTAACGCCACTAATTCCTGGCCCAATTTATGCAAGGCAAATTCTATTTTTTTTATTTGTTCCTTTCTGGGTTTTCTGTGTCCTGTAGAATAATGTTGAATTTGTTTTTGATTTATTCCGGTAATTCTCTCCAGAGCTGCATTTGTAAATATCTTGCTGTAATAGTTTAAAAAACTCTCCAGATCATACTTATAAGATAATGAATATTCACCTCTCAGGGCTGTCGGTATATTCTTATCTTCATTTAATTCTTTGATCAAATTAATAGATTCCAAAATTGACTCTTGAGCTTCTTTAGGCGTATCACCCATTCCATATATGCCCTTAATATCAGGGGCATAAGCAGAGAAGCCTTCAGCACTTCGTTCGATAATAATTTTGATTAATTTCTTATTGCCCATGTATATAAAGTTTATTTTTTCCGCCCTACTTTTTCAGTCGTAATATTTAATATAATTTATGTGCAAGCATGTGCCTTCCCCTCTCGAGGGGTGGCCAAGGGCCGGGGTGGCTTCCCATGTCTATATTTTTTCCTCAAACCTTCTCCCATTTCCTTTGAGCCATGAAATGGCACAACTCTAATGACACTGTCCTTTACATAAATATAATGACTTCCCTTTATTCTGTCAAGTGTCCATCCATTCCTTTTAATAATACGGTGTACTTCTGAAGACTTCATAGTTTTCAGCTTTTTAGTTGATTCAAAGATAGTATAATTACTATCATTTAAACGCGTTTTTATTAGAAATGTTTAAAAAATTAGTTGAAGATTAGCGATATGAGGCATAAAATTATTCCTAGTCTGCAGGGGGTGTTATGGTTTTGTTCTTTTGGTTTGGACATTAGTCGATTATGAAAAGAATCTATTAGAAATAATGGTTGGCCATGATAAGCCACCCCGGCCCTTAGCCACCCCTCGAGAGGGGAAGTCACAACCATCCCTTTCTTTCGTTGAAAATAATATTATTGATTTTCAATTATCTAACTGCATAAATTAAACTTAATTTTCCTCACTTTAAGCATTCAAAAAAATAGAAATATTCAGAAATTTAATTTATATATAAACAAGTTATACAACTAACGACACTGTCGCTTGGGATCACTGGTTAACTGGTGCACTATCCACTGGTGCACTATCTTTCTATCCTTCTAACCTCCTAACTTCTTAACCTCCCTCAAATACTCCTCCTCCTTCCCCCGCATCACCTTCACCTCCTTAGTAGTCTTATCCCCAAATCCACACAGATGTACACAACCATGGATCATGACGCGGTACAATTCATTTGATGGATCTGTTTTTTCTTTAGAGGCGTTGTCGAGGACACGTTCAGTACTGATGTAGATATCTGATTGAATTTCATCCTCGTCATAATCGAACGTGATGATGTCCGTGTAAAAGTCATGGTCGAGATGGTTTTTATTAACCTCTAATATGTATTCGTCATCGCAGAATATAATGTTTACATAATCAAGTGTCTTCGAATGATCCTTAAAGATAGCAGTGGCAACCGTCCTGAATGAAGCTTTGGAAAATTTGATCTTTGGGGGATTTCCTTCGATGAAGAAGTTGATCTTTGACATAATTGAAATTGAGAATTATCTGATGTTGAATATCAATTCTACTGTAGCACCATTATTCCTGAAATGTATGCTGTCACAAAGTGATCTCATGATCAATACGCCTCTTCCTCCTGTCTTTTCAATATTCTCTGCACAACAAGGATCGGGAACATTGCCCGGTTCAAAGCCACGACCTTCATCTTCAACACAGATTAATAGCTGTGTGCCTGCAAGCTTTGAATGCAAGACAACTTGCTTTCTTTCGTCTGTTTGATTGCCATGGATGATGGCATTATTGACAGCTTCAGTGACACTGATCAATATTTTTGGAAATACATCTTCATTGAGATTATATTTCTCTTTGAGTTCTTTAGCAAAAGGTTCTACCTGGCTAATGCTTTTAAGCTTACTCGATAGTCTTATTATCATTCCTCTACTCATTTGCCTGAAAGTTGGTTATAATATTGTTCTACTAAACGCTTATAATACGGAGTAAGTGCCGGATATACCGGTCTGAATTCATCTATGTTAGCTTCTCTTTTCTTAATGTATTCCTGCATAGAAGCCGGAACTTTACTTTGTTGCTGAATAGCCTGACTGGCCTTGCGTTTCTCATCTTGTTCCTGTGATCTCTGTGCGCGTTCTTCTTCAAGCAATCTCACCATGATCTGCTCTTGGCGAGTGATCATTTCATTGGTTAAACGCTTATTGACAAGGTCTTTCTCAATTTGATCCATGGCATCTATGATATCCTGGATCTCTTTCTTACCTTGTCCATTTTGCTTCATTTTACTATCGATATCTTGCAGCGCTTTCCTTACCTTAGCTTGTTCTGCCGCCATTCCTCCGAATCCTTCACTTCCGGGTTTCTCCCCTTTTTTCATCTTACCCAGCGATTCCTTCATCGCCTCATTCATCTTTTGTTGACCTTGGGTGATCTTATCCATCTGAGGCATATTTCCTTCTTTCCCTTCCTTGCCATCCTTGCCTTCTTTTCCTTCCTTTGGACTTCCTGTACCTCCCGGTTTATTACACATCTGACTCCCAGGCATGGAGGAAGAGGCCTGCTGCTGCATTTGTTCCATTACCTCACTAAGCATAAGAGCCAGATCATTCAGGTTGGTCATAGACAGTTGCTGATTGTTGGCGGCAACCGGCTTTAATCTCTCTTCGAGATTGTCCATACTTTGATCCAGATTGGTATTGATCTCACCTACCTTTTTTAGTATAAATGTTTCAATCTGATATACTCGCTTACTTAAAGCTACCAAACTGTCATCCACCATTTTAAAGTCATTTTTGATCTTCATCTGATCTCTGGTTAACGACACATATTTAGGAGTATTTATAGCGGTAGCATTGAACTGATTCAACAATCCTTCCTGATTGAACGAAAGACCTATGATGTTTTCAAGTAATTGACGGACGGCTTTCATGTCGAGTTCTATCTGTTCCTGATCAGAAGCGGCCATATCATTTTTCATGCTTTTAGCCATGTCCTTCATTTTCTTAGCAGCACTTTTCTGACTTTTTGAAGCAGATTTTTTATCCTTTTTATCTAGTGACTCTTCAGATTTTTGAAGATCCTGATCAGTTTTTTCTTGTTGTTCTTTTTGGTCATCCAGCTTCTTAGGAGCTTGTAATTCCTTATTTTCTTTCTGGATCTCCTCCATTTTTTTCTTTACATCTTCAAAGTCTTTTTTGACTTCTTCCTGCTCCTTCTTAAGTTGTTCAGCATCTTTCTTATCATTTTCTGCTTCATCTGCCAACTTTTCCTCCTTCTTAGCAAGTTCGTCCAACTTATCCGCTGTATCTTCCACTTTATTCTCTAACTCCAGTTGCTTCATCAATTCCATCAGACGGTCCAGATTCTTGTTCTTCTGTTCTGTTTGCTGAGACATCTTCTCAAGTTGTTGCATAGACTCTTTCTTATCGAGTTTGTCCATCAACTCCTTGATCTTGTCCATTATTTTCTGCTCTTCAGGATCCTGAAGTTCCTTGAGCATTTCGTCCAACTTGTCCTGCTTTTCTTTGATCTCAGGGCTTGGTGGTTTTATCTCCTCTTCATTCTTTCTCTTTTCTTCCAGTTTTTCCTGAGTTTCTTTCAACTTCTCTTGTAGTTCTTTTTGTTTCTCTAAAAGTTTGTTGAGCTGCTCCTTATCCTGCCAGTTAAGTGATTTTTGTTGAAGTAATTTTTCTTTCAATTTGTTAATTGCCTCATTGATCTTCTTAGATTCATTAAGTGTCTTCTGAAGTTCGCTTTGGATTTCCTTGGTAGATTGTTCAATGTTTTTTTCCATCTCTTTGACAGATGGTTTTTTGAAAGTCATGACTGATGTCTTGGAAGATTTTGCACCTTTCACAGCATCATTGTCAAAGACTTCAAAATAATAAGTCATGTCATCGCCCGGATTCAATTTTAATGATTCTATATCGAATAAATAGCTGTAAAATCCTTGTTTATCTTGTGGCTTTGGAATTGCCAATACGCGTGTCTTTACTTTACCATCTTCGGATCTGATCTGCTGCACCATGTTTAACTTAGTCAATCCGTAGTCGTCAGAAACATTACCACTCAGATAAACAAGTTTCTGATTGGTAGAATCCGCATATTTTTCCAAAGTGATTACGGGATATTCATCCTGTACCACGTGGATGGAATAGGCTAATGAGTCAGAATGGGGAAGTGCGTCGTTGCCGATTAATATTTTATAATTCTGATCGTTGAGGGCAGTCTTGAGGAAGGTAAATTTGTCAGCTCCTTCAGGTTGCGCATTTGCAGTAGCATTCCCTTCAAATGACATTGTTACTTTATTGGCCAATCTAGTCTGCACTTCCCAATAGATCTTCGTACCAAAAGGCACTACAAGATCACCACTTCCTTGCATGACCTCATCCTTACGTCCCACGTATGCCGGATAGTCTAGCTTGATCTGCAGATTGGTCAAACCAGCTTTTTTAAGCACATTTAACTCATAAGGTTTACTGTTAAATCCTGCTGCTTTAAGTTGGAAATTTATATCATCCTGAACATTCGCAAAAGTATATGAAAACACTCCTTTGCTATCTTTAGTCAGGCGATAGGGTGTTTCATTATACACTACGTCCAATTGGTCAGGGATGGCATTTCCCTCCAACTTCACCTCAAGTACATAAGAGTCAAACTCTGCTACATTCAAATTTTTATTAACTAAATTGAAAGTAAAAGGAGCCTCTCTTTCGAATTCTTTATTATTTTGTAATAATCTATCTACCGGCTTTCTGATCAAAGAAGGCGCAGCAAATAGCAATACTAACAATGCTAGCACAGGTGGCACTGCGTACTTAAGATATCTGCGATTATTATTTAAGTCAATGGCATTTTTGAAAGAAACAGGCTGAAGTTCTTTTGTCTTTTGTTCAATTCCGGCAATTATAAGTGCGGAATCAGAGCCAGAATGCGCCTGAGAACTCAACTGCAATACGTTCAATAATTTATCCTGAACGTTGGGAAAGTGACTGCCAATGATGGTTGCAGCTTTTTCTTTAGTAATTGTTGCTCCAAGTTTGAAGTATTTCGCTCCGGGAACCAATATCCATTTAAATAAAGTAAATAATGAAGCTGCAAGGAATGAATAAAATAAAACTTTACGACCGGTGGTGCCGAAATAGAAATAATTTTCCAGCAAAGCTATGGTAATAAAATATACGGTCACAAATCCTGTGAGGTATAAGAACCCTCTGATGATCTGGTTCAGATAATACTTTCTGATGAATTGATCCAGGCGCTGGATCAATAAATTATAGTGCAATGCCTCTTTTTCCATGTTCTATTTTCCAAATTAAGCAACCGCATTCTACTGCGATTCGTTTCAACTATTACTAGTTTAACGAATTTGTGCTCAATAAGTTAGTTAAAATTACTTTTTAGCCATTCTTTTACGCGTATCCTTGTCGAAAAGCTGAGACTTACCTTTAGTAAACTTACCGTTTTTCTTCGGTTTGGACACAGCTTGTTCATTCATAGGACACCCGGACTTTCTAGCGCAGGAAGTAATCGATGTCCCCATCACTGTCAAAGCCATTACAAAACTCAAGTATACAAAAAATCGCTTCATATTATAATAAGTGTTTAAGCTCAAAGATACTATATATCTTTAGTAAGCAAATTTTAAACCATTCAAAGTTGGAATTGGTTCAGAATCAGGTGTTTTTATCAAATACTTTTACATTTGAAAGTCAATGTTTTTGGTAGTATGGCGACTAGGTAGTTGCGAATATTGGCGAAGAAGGGGCATTTTCAAAATTACATTGTAATAAGGGATAATTCATTTTATCTCAAAAAGATAAGCTAAGATTAAATAGAACTTAAATAAAACTAAAATTGGGAAAAAGGATACAAATACCCTTTTCCCCAATCTAGAAATTAATTATTTTTATTCAATTAAATTATTTACAAAATAGTACGCTTTACTCCGATATTAAAACTCAATGTACTTGACTTTGTTGTAAGTACACCAGGTGAATCACTTCCTGCGAAATTTAAATTATCAAAATAAACTTGACTATAAGTAGAATAAAAATAATATTGATTGAGCGTATTAAAATATATAGCCCATTTACGGCTCAATGACCTTTCAATCGTAAATCCATAATCCAGAGATACATTATTTGACCTTATATTATGATAATAAATATCATAATCAAGAACTGCGTCCTGACCAGTAAATTTTTTTCTAGTCATTCTACCGCTATGCCCACTGAATGCTTCTGTATCATTCATTATAATACAATATGCTCCCCCTAACACAGGTACAAAGGACCACTTGTCATTAATTTTTATATTATAATTAATTGCAAAGGGAATTCTTAATATATCATAGTACGTTTTTATTTTAGGGAAATTTTTTTCAATTCCAGTAAGCAAAGCACTATCATACCTATACGATGAGGCCATTTTTTGATAACTGCAACCCGCCATTAGTTCAAATTTACCTTTAAATAAAATATAGCCTACTCTTAATCCAATATTTGGCTCATAAGAATAATTGGTATTTTGCGACCCTTGATGTATATCCGTCTGCTGCGTCCCTATCAAAGAAGTTCCACCTTCTATACGAAAATTTAAATTTTGAGCATCTAAAGTGTTTAGTGATGTAAATAGGAATACAACTATTAAATATTTCATTGGTTAAATTTTCCTGATTCTAACTTGAATTTTATATTAGCTAAGTCAAAAATGATAGGATATTCTTCCAATCCGACTTCAATGTTAGAAAAGTTATCATAAGGAATTCCGTAATATCCAAGTTCATTGAATCCACCATAAATTGGATTTTTGCTGTAATACACAACAGTTGTTTCTCCTCCTGTAGGACAGCTTATAACAGTATAAGTTTTTCTATTCTTTTTCTTTACATTATCTTTTTCATAGAACATTATATGCACAAATTCACCAGGAGTAATAAAATTTTGTGGTGAACCAAATGCAAATAACTGGGCTAGACCTTCACTTTTAAAATCTTTTATTGTATACCATACATTTCTGTATTTAGCCTTTAATAATGGAGTAGCGGCCAAAATAAGATCTCTGTTACAATTATTTCTTAAATGCAATGCTATGTATGAAACTTCAGCTTTTCCATTCCAAAAGTTGTCAAAACGTAATTTCAAATTAACAGCTTTTATTTTAGCAATTTTGGTATCGGTTCTTATTTCTAAACTTTCATCATTAATATGAGAATCTACGACGGTTCCTTCATCATTGACCGTTTCATTTATTGAAACTACCCAAACTAGATTACTTTTTGCGTACGTACTATCTACATTTACCAGTTTCACATATCCATTGGCTTGAATTTGATATCCAGGTATATTATCATCATCAAATTCGTCATATCCAACTACGATTGTAGGTTGCTGGTTTAGATTTACTGTTTCATAAAAAGGAATGTAAATTTGTGGATAAAGTTTTGCCCCGTTATACGAATACCCATTGATCATAGAATCAATCTTGACTTATGAAGTATAAACAGGCATTGTTGAATAGAAATTTTTTAACAATGCAGTCTGCGTTATACTATTCTTGTGAAAATTGATGCTTGAATTTAGTTGCGAAGAATTGTAACCAGAAAAGGGTGTAAAAAGGTCTTTAAAAAGTACATTATCATCACCATCAAATTTTAAATTAACCTTATTATGAACGAGTGTTCTAAATGATGAATTTTTTGATAATTCAACAATGCCTAGTGCCAAAGAATTAACGACTCCATCATATTCCTGGTCTTGATAAGTTGCTAAATCAAATGCTGGATCTCTAATTTCAATATTGTCACTTGATTTGATTTCTTCACAGTAAGGAAGAGAATTTTCCTTATTACAAGAAACTAATGCCATGCAGAGCATCATGCCCACGGCTAATTTTAATTTAAAATAGTTCATACTTAAAAAATTACAAAATTTATAGATTTCGCTACTCTTTTAAAGGTATTTTCACTTACAACTATTCTTTTATAACTGGGTAATTTAGGTAATTGGGGAGAGGTAATTCCAAGCCATATTTTTCTCAGTGACTAAAGATTTGAAATAAAGAAATAAAGAAATAAAGAAATAAAGAAATAAAGAAATAAAGAAATAACGTTAACGCGTTATTAACATATGGGTTCAAAACTTATTAATTACAATTTCAATCAATTTGCTTTCTAATGCGGTACAATATTATTATATACATAAATTACACATTATCAGTACAATTATCGATACGTAAAATTCATCAACTCTTTTTTTTACTGTTATTCAGCACTTTATGAGAATTATTTTATAAAATTTTCAGAATTATATAAACTACTTATTGGAATAAAAATTACCTTTGCGCCTCATTATTCAATAACTATATAAAAACAAGTCGTGAATACACTAAGTTATAAGACGGTTTCAGCTAAAAAAGAGACTGTTGAAAAAAAATGGTACGTAGTCGATGCGGAAAATGAAGTAGTTGGTCGTTTGTGCTCTAAGATCGCTCATGTATTGAGAGGTAAACACAGACCTGACTTCACTCCACACGTTGACTGTGGCGATTTTGTAATCGTGATCAATGCTGATAAAGTAAGATTCACAGGTTCAAAATGGCAGCAAAAGGAGTATGTAAGTTACTCTATGTACCCGGGTGGGCAGAAAAAAGTGAAGGCTCACAATTTGCATGAAAACAAACCAACGAAAGTTGTAGAAGCTGCTGTAAAAGGAATGCTTCCTAAGACTAAACTTGGTAATGCAATGATCAAAAAATTATTCGTCTATGCAGATGACAACCACAAACACGCTGCACAGAAACCTGAAACATTTAATTTCTAAGTAAACTATTCAAATGGAAATCATAAACGCAATAGGTAGAAGAAAGGCAGCGGTAGCTAGAATTTATCTTTCTAAAGGTGAAGGTAAGATCACTATCAATGGCAAGGACTACAAAGACTATTTCCCTCAGCATCATATTCAACTTAAAGTCGTAGAACCTACTGGAACTGTAGAAGTAAACGGCATCTATAATATCAAGGTGAATGTATTCGGCGGAGGAATCAAAGGACAGGCAGAAGCTGTAAGAATGGCTATCTCCAGAGCTTTAGTGAAAATAGATGAAGAGTTCAAAAAACCTCTTAAGTCTAAAAAACTATTATCTCGTGACCCGAGAGAGGTAGAACGTAAAAAATACGGTAAGCCTAAGGCTAGAAAAAGCTTCCAGTTCAGCAAACGTTGATCAGGATTATTCAAAAGATCATTATACAACCTATTCTCGTATAAAAATATTTCAATGGAAAAACCATCATATAAAGAACTATTGGATGCCGGAGTTCATTTCGGACACCTTAAAAGAAAATGGAACCCTAAAATGTATCCTTACATTTTCATGGAACGCAAGGGTATCCACATCATCGACCTTAACAGAACAGCTGATTGCTTAGAAACTGCTGCTGCTGCGATGAAACAAATGGCTAAATCAGGTAAGAAGATCCTTTTTGTTGCGACAAAGAAACAAGCAAGGGACATCGTCGGTGATGCAGCTAAAAGTATTGGTATGCCTTACGTTACTGACCGATGGTTGGGAGGTATGATGACCAACTTCTCTACGATCCGTCGTTCAGTGAAGAAAATGCACAACATCGAGCGTATGCTAGGTGACGTAACCCTTACAAGCGTGACTAAAAAGGAGCGGTTACTTATGGGACGTGAGAAAATAAAAATGGAAAGAGTATTCGGTGGTATTGCCAACCTTAACAGACTTCCATCAGCAGTTTTCGTTGTGGATATCGGACATGAGCACATCGCGATCTCTGAAGCACACAAACTTGGAATGAAGACATTTGCTATGGTAGACACCAATGGTGACCCAAACCAGGTAGATTATCCTATCCCAAGTAATGACGATGCTTCAAAATCAATTTCATTGATCGTAAACTATGTTACCAGCGCTATCAAAGATGGTTTGGAAGAACGTAGAACAATGAAGTCTGAAAATGAGGGCGAAGAAGAAAGCGAAGGATAATCAATAGATTATTTCCCTTTCTCTAACCTATTTTAAAATATTAAAACATAAAAAATGAGTGTAGAAATAACAGCTAGCGCAGTTAAACAACTACGTGACATAACCGGTGCGGGTATGATGGACTGCAAGTCAGCCTTGATCGAAGCAAACGGTGATTTCGAAGGTGCTATTGAAGTTCTTCGTAAAAAGGTCAGAAATTGTCGCTTAAAAGAGCTGACAGAGAAGCGAAAGAAGGTGTAGTTATCGCACTTGTAGCTCCTGACAACAAAAAAGGTATTGTAATCAAATTAAGCTCTGAAACAGATTTCGTTGCTAAAAATGAAGACTTTATCAATCTTACTAAGAAATTCGCTGAGGCAGCATTGGAGAACTTCCCTGCTACTAAAGAAGAATTGCTTGCACTTCCATTCGAAGGCATCACCATCGGTGAGAAAGTAATCGAACAAGTAGGTGTCATCGGTGAGAAAATTGAATTGGCTAACTACGAGACGCTTACAGCAGATCAGGTAGTTTCTTATATCCACAGTGGTAACAGAGCTGGTGTATTAGTTGGTCTTAATAAGGCTTCTGATGCGAACGCTACTGCAGGTAAAGACGTCGCTATGCAAATAGCTGCTATGAAACCGGTAGCTGTTGATAAAGATGGTGTCAATGCTGACATCATTGCTAAAGAGATCGAAATCGGAAAAGAAGTAGCACGTTCTGAAGGTAAACCTGAAGAAATGTTGGAGAAAATCGCACTTGGTAAATTGAACAAATTCTACCAGGAAAGCACCTTGTTAAACCAGTCTTTTGTAAAAGGAGATGGGAAGCAATCTGTTAGAGACTATCTGGCTTCTATAGATAAAGACTTGACCGTGACTGCATTTAAGCACGTTGCACTAGGTTAAAAAAATTAAGCGAATGAATTTTCATTCGCTTTTTTTTACCCTTTTTTGAACGAAAAAATGCTACGGAGACTTTCCCCCTTCGGAGGGGGGTAGGGGGAGGCTTCTCCAACCATCAATTTTATAAAAAAAAACACAAACATGGCCTTACCATACAAAAGAGTCCTAATAAAACTCAGCGGAGAATCACTCATGGGTGCACAGGGTTTTGGAATAGAATCTGAGCGTCTCTCTCATTATGCGAATGAAATAAAATCAGCAGTTGATCTCGGAGCCGAAGTGGCTGTCGTCATCGGAGGAGGAAATATCTTCAGAGGCCTACAGGCTAAGTCTTCCGGCATCGAACGTGTCACAGGCGATTACATGGGTATGCTTGCCACAGTCATTAATGGCATGGCACTTCAAAGCATGATGGAAACCAAGGGTCTTTATACCCGATTGGTTTCTGCGCTGGAGATCCGCGAAGTTGCCGAACCATACATCAGAAGAAGAGCGATCCGTCACTTGGAAAAGCGCAGAGTAGTAATCTTTTCTGCAGGTACCGGAAGTCCGTACTTTACAACGGATTCAGCGGCTGCATTGAGAGCGAACGAGATTAGCGCAGATGTGATACTTAAAGGAACACGTGTCGATGGCATCTTCACAGCTGACCCGGAAAAAGATCCGACAGCTACGAAATACGACAACATCACCTTTGATGAAGTTATCAGCAAGAATCTGAATGTGATGGATATGACGGCATTTACGCTATGCCGTGAAAATAATCTTCCTATCATCGTATTCGATATCAATACACCGGGCAATCTTGCCAGGATCTTGAGTGGTGAGAAATTAGGAACGTTGGTATCGAATTAAGTTTTGTAATTATTGATTAAAAAAATAGAGAGGTAAGAATTCGTTTTTGCCTCTTTTTTTTTGTGAAGTGCTTTGGAATGTACGCTATTGTTGGTTGATCGTAATATTGCAATATTACAATTGGAATATTTCAGTTGTTACTTTTTCACCTAATTCAAGAAATCTTGAAGCCATTTTACATTTTTATTTATTTATGCCTCCAATTTTAATTCGGTTAATTTTTGGTTAAAATGAACAACTTAAGATAGTATTTTTTACTTTTAACTGTCTTATCTAAATAAGGTCAGGTTTTATTAATAAAGCAGTCATGTCCAGTTTAACCACACACGGTGTCAATATTAATGTCAAAGTTTCCTATCACACAGTCTCCAACTTTGAAGGCAGGCCAGGTTATGTTTTCATTTATCACATCGTCATCAGTAATAATAATTCTTTTCCAATCCAGCTTAAAAGTAGGAAATGGATCATCTTCGACAGTGAAGGGACCACAAGGTTTGTAGAAGGTGAGGGCGTTGTAGGTTTACAACCTATTATACAACCCGATCAAAGTTTCGAGTATTCCAGTTTTTGCAATTTGAATACCCAACTAGGCTCTATGTCCGGCTCCTACTTCCTCGAAAACCTGGATGACAAAAGTTCATTTGAAGTTACCATTCCAGTATTTGAACTGGCGACACCGGGGATAATGAATTGAATTAGTATTACATTTTTGAAATTTTATAAAACATTCAAATTATCAACCTCGCTAAAAGCCCACCCCGCCTTTCCGCGCCCCAATGTCATTAAGTTAACCAATTGAAATCAATAATCTATTACATACAATATTTCGGTGCGCTGCACCTGATAGGCTATCTAATTTATTTCTATAAATATCCCTGTGCGCTGCACCTTTGCTTATCTGCCAGGTGCAGCGCACGACTATATTTATAGAATTCGTATTAAGGTTGCTCCAAGGTGCAGCGCACCGAGATATTTTGGATGAACATATGGCCTTAACTTAATGACATTGTTCGGCACCCCTACGAGGATGGGTCGATTCATCGCAGATTTCGTTTCCTATAAGCAGTTCAGTTGGTTGTTATTTCCCCTTCTTCCACCAATTCCATTATCTTAGTTGAATTAAATGAATAATACTATTACGATGAAAGGAATTTACTTAACCTTGGTATTACTTTTTTGTGGAGCATTTACAGTTATTGGTCAGCACAATGTCAGAATCATGATCAGCTTGGATCCAAAAGCAATTATTGTCAACCGCGGTTTGGATAAGGGTATGACAGGAATTTCGGCTATTAATGAAGTAAGCTATAAGAATCAAATTCAATCTATTGATAAACTATATACAGGAAAGATAAGCCACCGGAATATATTGTTATTACAATTTGGAGCGACAACTAATACTGACATACTTTTAGAAGAATATAATGCACTTCCTGAAGTTGCAAACGCAGAAATAGATCATACCGGTAGTACCGCAGGAGTGGAAGGGTTCACACCAAATGACGCTAATTATCCTAAGCAATGGGGCATGAATAATGATGGAACCTTTGCCAATGCATTCTCTATTGCCGGAGCTGATGTCGAAATGCAAAAGGCATGGGAAATAGAACAAGGGGATCCTAATATCACCGTATGCATTCTCGACAGTGGCGTCAAGCTTGATCATCCGGAATTTCAAGGTCGTCTCTGGACAAATACTAAGGAGATTGCAGGCAATGGATTGGATGATGATGACAATGGACTAATCGATGACTTCTATGGGTGGGACTTCGTAAATAGTGACAATGATCCAACAGATGATCTTGGTCATGGAACCAATGTGGCGGGCATCACAGCTGCATCGGGCAATAACAATATTGGCTATGCCGGAGTAGATTGGAATTGTAAAGTCATGGCAATTAAAGGTATTGACGCAAATAGTTCAGGGTTTTATTCCTGGTGGATATCAGGCATTTATTATGCAGTGGACAATGGTGCGAATGTTATCAATATGTCTTTGGGGGGAAATTCCAATTCCACCATCTTGAAAGACGCTATTAATTATGCAGTGGACAAAGGAGTAGTAGTGGTGGTTTGTATGATGAATACTAATTCTCAGAATTCCTTTTATCCTGCAGCCTTCCCTGCAGTAATCGCTGTGGGATCGACTGATCCTGATGATACAAGAACGGCACCATTCTTCTGGAGTGCTTCGAGTGGTAGTAATTATGGTGCGCACATCTCTGTCGTTGCTCCGGGTAATTTTATATTTGGACTGCACTATAAATCTAATACAAATTATACTTCGTATTGGGGTGGAACTTCGCAAGCGACGCCCTTAGTAGCAGGAATAGCCTCTCTACTATTGGCGCAGAAACCATCAAGGACACCTGCGGAAATAAAAAGTATTATCCAATCTACTTCAGAAGATCAGGTGGGAGATCCACTGGAAGATATAGAAGGTTGGGATAAATATTATGGATACGGCAGAGTAAATGCATTCAAAGCTTTATCCCAAATATTAAGTCTAAAAGACCCATTAGCAAAAAACGAACAGGCATTCGTTTATCCAAATCCTGCAAAAGAAACCTTTAAAGTTGATTTTCCTTCTGGCGCAGAACATGTTCAAATCATTAATTTCTTGGGTACAATAATACTGGAAAAACATCTTTCAGGACAATTATTAGAAGAATTTATTATAACCCAAACAGGAATGTATTTTATTGTGATCAGCCTTGGAAATCACATAATCACCACCAAATTATTAGTCACAAATTAATTTTATTTTAAATAATGAGATACCTATTTCTATTCTGTATTCTAATTATTTCCGGAATACTATTTGCACAAAATAAATCAACTTTTATATATTCAATTAAGGGCTCGGACACCCTCCGCATGGACGTTTATTCCCCTTCCAACCTTGATAATAATGATAGTCTGCCTGTCTTATTGTGGATGCATGGAGGAGGATTTTCCGGAGGTAGCAGGGACAATGGTGATGAAGTAAAGTTGGCCAAATATGCCGCTAATCATGGCTATATTGGCATCTCTATTTCTTACAGACTTACCAGGAAAGGAAGCGAAACTGGCTTTGGATGTGATTGTCCCGCGAAGGATAAAATAGAAACTTTCAGAAATGCAACTATTGATTTTCTTGATGCTGCTCAATATTTAATTGATCATAATCGAGAACTCAAAGCAAATGTTAATCAAATTATTGCCGGAGGCAGCAGTGCAGGAGCAGAGGGGGTGTTGAGTGCTGTTTATATGAAAGATTATTATGTCACAGACAAATCAAAATATCAGGATATTCATTTCGCGGGATTATTGTCCTTGGCAGGTGCAATGGTAGATCCGTCATACATTTCACTAAGAACAGCTGTTCCAACAGTGCTTTTTCATGGTTCGGAGGACAATTTGGTTCCCTTTGCCAAAGGCGCACATCACCAATGCTCAAACTCTAAACCCGGGTTCTTAATTCTTTATGGATCTGAGGTTATATCAGCAAAATTATATGCCCTTGATAAATCCTTTTATTTCAACGAAGTAAAAGGAGGAAAACATGAAATATCCGGAATTCCATTCGATCAATTAGATGATATTTTTACGTTTTTTAATGAAACTATTTTCAGAAAAAACATTATTCAAACTAAAAGAATAATTGTTAAATAAATGATAGAGAATGAAATAGGACGAATAATTATTTCTGAACTGAAGGCAGATCATTCAGCATTCATCCTTGAATTAGTAAATTCTTCAGGTTGGAAAGAATTCATAGGTGAACGTAATGTTCATTCTATAGAGGATTCAAAAATTTATATTATTAATATTTTGGCAAATGATAATATAAAATACCATGTAGTTTCGATTAAATCAGAAAACATTCCGATTGGGATTGTGACATTTATCAAACGTGATTATTTGGATCATCACGATATAGGATTTGCATTTTTACCTGAATATTCCGGACATGGATATGCTTTTGAAGCCAGCAAGCATTTATTAGATATATATAAATTAACTCATCCAATAATTCTTGCAACTACGAAAACGAGCAATAAAAAGTCTATTAAATTACTGGAAAAACTAGGGTTCCTCTATTCGCATGATATAAATCAAAGTACTGAAGACGATCCACTGATTGTCTACCAGGTTTAAATCGCATAATTGTTCATTAAAGACTCTTTCAGCTATTTCTTAACTAATTTACCTTCTCCAAGAATCCAGCTTGGCTTCACAGGTTGAATTAATTTGAGTTTAAGGTCGTTAGCTGCGAATTTAGTAATGTGATTTACTACTTCATCGAATGAATCAGAAAAAAGAATTAATTCCAGATCTTCTTCACTGATGGTTTTTTCTAATCGCATTACTTCGATATGTTCCTTGATATCTTTGTAAAATTCTGTACCCATCACAATTATGGGAAACTTGTTGATCTTTTTTGTTTGAATCAAGGTTACTGTTTCGAAGAACTCGTCCAACGTTCCAAACCCACCGGGCATAATGATGAAAGCAAATGAATATTTCCTGAGCAATTCCTTTCTCACAAAGAAGTAATCCAGCGTTACGAATTTATCTAGATATGGATTGGGTGCTTGCTCGTGTCCTAGTTGGATATTACATCCTACGGACAATCCATTCGCATCTCTGGCTCCACGATTCGCAGCTTCCATGATTCCCGGCCCTCCGCCTGTCATAATAGTGAAACCCAATTGAGATAATCGTTTGCTCACCTCTCTCGCCATTATATAATAAGGATGATCTTCTTTAAATCTTGCAGATCCGAAAACTGTAATGCATGGCCCATTAAAATGGAGTACTCTAAAGCCTTTTATGAATTGCATTACGACGCCCAGCGTGTATTTTAATTCGCGCCATCTGGCACGTGGTCCTTGCATGAAGCTTTTCTCTTCTCTATAAAATGGTCCTGTCATTATTCTTTATTTATTAGTACCAATTGCTCAAATATTTCAATAATCAACTCTAAACTTACAAAATCAATACTATTCCAATACCATAGAAATTTTAATAAGTATTATCTTGTGAAATTATTAACGCATTTTATTACATCCTTTAAATTATTTAAAATTGAAAACGATAAAATTTATAAGGCATCATCTATTCTTTATTTTGCCTTTTTTGCCAATATTATTTTTGTTTAATTCCTGCAAAACAGCTACTTATACCAATGTCGATAAGGTTCTTCCTGCAGTATATACGTTGCCCGCACAAATGATGACCTTGAATTTAATGGATAGATCCATTATTGGCAACGGTATTACACCGCCCAAATATGGAAGTTCGCTCTCAGTCATTGATAATGCTCGAAATACCATGATATCTGATATCAAAAACGGCATGCCAGTAAGTAATGCTAAAATACTTGCTGCCAGATTAGATGGACATCCAACTAGAACAGCAGATATGATTAAGCCCAAAAATATCACTGCTTATTCCAACAATTCCGACGGCTTATTTTGCCTTGAACAATTTGATTTTCAGGAGCAAAGAAACTATAAAGATATTCGTAAAAACCAATTGGATAAGGATGGTAAATCCTATACTATCGATGCTGTTTCGGCGACAAGGCTTATTTACTTGCGCACTTTTTGGAGGCTGTATGATGGTAAGACCGGGCGGATCCTTATGGAAATTCCACAATATACAGAAGATAAATTCGAAACTGAAGGGCTCAGCCGGCAAGGAGTTAATGCACATCTTGATACAACACAAACAGTTACAGTATCTACATTGTCAAGGCAACTAAGCAGAAGTCTCATCCAGGACATCAATCCTAAACAGGTTACTTCAAGTTGGACTTATTATAAAAAAGGAAATTCGATCATAGAATCCTCTGCAAACATGATTAAGAAAGGTGATTTCAGAAATGCAACCACTTATCTTGCCAACAATGTAAAATCGATTTCTTCTGAAAAGTTAAAGTTTCGCGCTAATATCAATCTTATCACTTCGTATTTTTTTAACAAGCAAAAAGATGAAGCTTTGCAACTAGCCGCATTTGAATATAATCGGACTAACAAACGGGAGTTTAGAGAATTGTATGATAAGATTTATATTAGGTAGGTGTGTCACCTGGCTTATTTTCAATTATTAATCCTTGAATAAATAACTTGGATTGGGCCACCCCCGCTTTGCATACCCCCGCCTAAAATGTCGGGCAAGCCTCCAAAAGAGGGGAAGTTTCCGCATATTTTTGTTTAAAATTGATAGTTCATCGATTCTAGAAAACAATAAGTGAAAAACACCAAATAGAATACAAGTACATTGATCAAAATCTCCCTTAAATATAAGTCTGTCAAATCCAGACTTCCTCCTTTCCCATATTTTAGTTAAATTACGTCATTATTATCTTTTCAATCCATTTACCATGGTAACCTCTCTGAAAATTATTTTTAGTATTTTAATGCTTTGGATCATATACGTGGTCATCACTACGAGTTTACAAAGCAGCTTATTCGATCAGTGGGATTATCTCAGCTCCATACCTTGGATGCGGGCGACGTTGTGGGATTTCTACGCAAATGTTTTCGTGATATATTGTTGGATCTTATATCGCGAAAAGAGTATTGGAATTAAATTAATTTGGCTTATTTTGTTGGTATTTCTCGGTAGTATTGCGAGTTGCGCTTATGTACTTATAGCACTCTTCAAACTTAAGCCTGGCGAAGGTGTCAGAGAGTTATTTATTAAAAATTAATTTTAGATTATGTGGTGGTTAGTACTTTATTCTTTACTGGCTTGTAGCTTCATTATGTCGTTAGTTTGGCTATGGGCAACTAAGAATAAAAACGCTGGTGTTGTAGATATCTTTTGGTCATATAATTTCCCTGTCATTGCATTCATTCTTTTGTGGATGGCACCAGGATATGAGATGCGTAAGGTGCTGTTTTGTTCGATGGTTATCATTGCCGGATTGAGATTGGGCACATTTCTAGCATACAGGATATTTAGTCACATCGATGTTGAAGAAGGTCGATATCAAGAATTACGTAAAAATTATGCTCCAAATGTTAATAGAAGGTTTTTCCTTTTCTTTCAGTTTCAAGCCGTCTCTAATGTCATTCTTGCATTACCATTTTTTATAATTACAATAAATCCTAATCCCGATCTATCTTGGTTGGAGTATACCGGATTTGGTATTTGGATCATCAGTATTTTGGGTGAGACGATAGCTGATCAGCAACTATCCTCTTTTAAAAAGAATCCAGATAATAAAGGAAAAGTTTGCCAAGAAGGACTTTGGTATTACTCAAGACATCCCAATTATTTCTTTCAATGGTTGATGTGGGTTTCTTATTTTGTTTTTGCATTAGCATCCCCATATGGATATCTGGCGATCATAAGTCCTGCCATTATTTTACTTTTAGTATTGAAAGTGACCGGTATTCCTCCTACCGAAGCTCAAGCAGTTAGATCTAAAGGTGACGCATACAAGGAATATCAAAGGACTACAAGTGCATTTTTTCCGTGGTTTAAGAAGGAATAAGAGTTTGTTTTTTGAAGTTTGAAGTTTGGAGTTTGAAGTTTGAATTTTTTGAAACATTAAGGAGTTAAGGGACATTAAGATTTGGCGTTTATATTTTCATTCGTTAATGATTTTGAAATATTTGTTCTGAAAATAAACCATCTTCATTTAATTAAGAGTATAATAGAGTATTATGCTCTACAAATTAACTCGGCTAATTTTATTAAAAATAAAATAATCTAAATATCCTTTATTTTCGTACTTATTGCGAATATAAATTACAAAAAAAGTACGAACGGATTATGTGGTATGATAAAATGCTGGAGCAAGATAAAATACCTGATATTTTGCTTCGAAAACAAATTAGAAAATACGTTAGACAGAGACTAGCTGACGAAAACAAAGGAAATGTCGAAGCCCAACAGCTGCATTTATTAGAGTTAATTGACTTTCTTAAATCATCTCCAATAGCGGTAAATACATCTGACGCAAATGAGCAGCATTATGAAGTGCCTACAGAATTTTACAAGTATTGTTTAGGTAAAAATTTGAAATATTCTTGTGCCTATTGGGATGATGGAGTTACATCACTTGATGCTGCTGAGACAAGAATGTTGGAATTGTCATGTGAAAGAGCAGAATTAAAAGATGGTCAGAATATTCTGGAATTGGGCTGTGGTTGGGGTTCTTTATCCTTGTTCATGGCTGCCAAATATCCATACAGCAAGATCACGGTAGTTTCTAATTCTCAAACACAAAAAGAATATATTGATGATCAGGCTGATGAAAGAGGATTGAAAAACCTGAAAGTAATTACTGTTGATATGAATATTTTTGACACGGACGATCGTTTTGATCGAGTGGTTTCTGTAGAAATGTTTGAGCACATGCGCAATTATAAAAACTTGCTAGCCAAAATTTCAACATTTCTCAAGCCGGAAGGAAAACTTTGGATTCATATATTTGTACACAAAGAATACGCTTACCTGTATGAAGTTAAAGATGAAAGTGACTGGATGAGCAAATATTTTTTTACCGGGGGTATCATGCCCAGCGATGATTTGATGTTATACTTTAATGACGATTTGGTAGTGGAAAAACATCTTCATGTCAAAGGTACTAACTATGGAAAAACGGCTGAAGCATGGTTGGCAAATATGGATATGAAAAAAAATGAAATTATGCCCATTTTCGAGCAAACTTATGGAGTTGACCAAGCAGTGAAGTGGTGGGTATATTGGAGATTGTTCTATATGGCATGTGCTGAATTATTTTTATATAACGACGGCAACGAATGGTTTGTTAGCCATTATTTATTTCATAAAACGAAAGCATGATACGATTAATCTTATTGATCTTACTTTTTCTGGCTTCATTGCTCACTGTATTTAGAGCACCTACAAATCTGCTATGGATGACGGCGATAGCAGTTTCTGAATATTGTTGGATACTCATATTCGCTACATGTCTGATTTTGACTTGGGGATTTATCGACATGCCTTATAAAACTATTGGAACTGTATTGGGGCTCATTGCGCTTTTATTATTTATTTCACCAATCGTGAGGGCTACTATAGTATCAACAGATCTGAAAAGTGAACTTACACAATCTCTAAAATGCAGCGACTCAGATCTTCCTGAAAGAAGTGCCTTTTCAGTTGCAAAATTATTTTCAATAAATAAAAAAGTTGAATTCCAATCGTATGTCTATCAGAATGATAGCGGACAGGATTATAAATTAGATTTTTATCCAAGTCAGATTTCCGGAGAAAGACCATGTGTCATGGTGGTACATGGAGGTTCCTGGAGTAGCGGTGACAGCCAACAATTACCTGAACTCAATAGTTACTTGGCATCTATTGGATACAATGTAGCTTCGATTAATTATCATTTATCGCCAAAATATCGCAGTCCCAGACCGGTTAACGATGTTAAACTAGCACTTAAATATTTAAAAGAAAATTCAGATAAATTTAATATCGATACGTCCAATTTTGTATTAGTTGGACGTTCAGCAGGTGCACAGATTGTTTTGATGGCTGCATATACACTTAATGATACCGCCATTAAAGGAGTTGTTGACTTTTATGGTCCGGCTGATATGTCATGGGGATACACCATTCCAACTAATCCACTTGTGATGGATTCGGAAGGAGTCATGGAGGATTATCTGGGCGGAACCTTATCAGAAGTTCCAAATGCTTATGCTGAAAGTAGTGCAGTGAATTATGTGAATAAAAATTCCACCCCAACATTAATGTTACATGGTAAGAATGATGTTTTGGTGGCTTATGAACATTGCGCCAGACTTGAGAAAAAATTAATAGCTTCCGGTGTCAAATATTATTGGTTGAAACTTCCATGGGCGACGCATGGATTTGATTACAATCTTCGTGGCCCTGGCGGCCAACTGTCTACTTATGCGACAGAGGCTTTTATTAAAAGTGTAACAAAGAAGTAGCTGAAAATTGCAAATAACGAAAAGGTGTTTGTGAATAGGCTGTTTATTTGTCTATTAGTATACTAAATTTTATATAGCATATTTTTGGCCAATTTAATAATTACGTTTCGTAAAAATTCTCTTAAATAAGAAAATTAAATTTTCTGTTAACCAGTTAATTAAGTTAAGCGCATCAATGACTCTTCCCTTTGCCACATCTTTTTTATTAAATTAAGAACATGCTAGCCATTGGTTTTTATGAAAAAAAACTCTAATTTCTCTAGCCACTAATAGCACGAATTTGCACGAAAAAATTCGTGTTAGATTCAAAGCATCATTCGCGTAGTTATCTCCGATGCTACTAGCGCCTTAGTGGCTAACAATATTATTTCTGAGCGCATTCCCAAAAGAGAGTCTAAAATTTAAGCCTTAGCTTTTCGAAGAGGGATTTGTACTGTAAGGCATTTTATATCGTATTTGATCATAAAATATCTGTGTCATTTGCGTTTCATTTTTCTCAAGTTATCTTTTTGATTTTTGAAACAAACCATTTCAGGTAAACTAATTTCTAATTTGAGAATGAGTAATAGTTATACTTTTTGGTTTAATTCTAACTGCCTAAACTTGAGTAAATAAATTATCTTTGGACCTATTCTTAAATAGAGAAAGATGAGATATATTTTAATAATAATAATAGTTTTGACAGGTCAATTAATTGCTGCACAAAGCTATAAATCCTATTTCACTGGCAATAACGCTGACAAAGAAACTCAACCTTCAGGAGGAGTGTGCATGATGGGTGGATCTTCTGAAGATGACAATGCCATGAAGTGGTTTTTATCCAGAGCAAATGGTGGAGATGTACTTGTATTGAGAGCAAGTGGTTCTGATGGGTATAATAAATACATGTATTCAGATCTTGGAATAACAGTCAATTCTGTAGAGACAATCGTCTGTCTCAATAGCGCATCTGCGCAAGAATCTTACATTCAGGAAAAAATAAAAAACGCTGAGGCCATCTGGTTTGCTGGCGGAGATCAATATGATTACATCAGTTACTGGCAACATACGGCCATTGATAGTCTTATTCGCCAGGGAATCAAGGAAAGAGGAGTTGTCGTCGGTGGTACCAGTGCCGGAATGGCCATCATGGGTGGTTATATGTATTCCGGTCAGAAAGGCTCAGTTACTTCAGATGTGGCGCTCGGAAATCCATACAATAGTAAAGTCACCATTGAATCCGGTAGATTTTTAGAGAATAAATTTCTTGAGGAGGTAATTACTGATACACACTATGATAACCCTGACAGAAGAGGCCGACAAGTGACATTTCTTGCAAGAATATTAGAAGATACGGGAGTAAGGGCTAAAGGTATTGCTTGCGATGAATATACAGCTGTTTGTGTCGACACCACTGGAATAGCGCGCGTATTTGGTGAGTACCCGAGCAGTAATGACAATGCATATTTTATTCAATCAAATTGTGGATTATCTGAATATACACCCGAGACCTGTAAAACTAATTTACCACTAAACTGGAATCGGAATAATAAAGCGATGTGGGTATACAAGATAAAAGGGACAAAACTTGGTGAAAACACCTTTGATCTTAACGTCTGGGCCACAGGACAAGGCGGTGTGTGGGAGGATTGGTATGTCAATAACGGGGCACTAGGAATGAAGGCGAGCGCTCAGGTGGATTGCAGTATTTTGGCGAATGAGGAGATAAATACTCCGAACACCATAAATGTCTATCCGAATCCGGTGAAAGACGAATTAAATATCGAGTTAAATGTTCAGACAGTTTTAGGAGTCACGATCTTTGATTTGAGTGGCCACATTATCTTAAATAATCAAAACAATAGACAGGGAAAAGTTAGAATAGATTTATCTGAACTTAAGCCCGGAGCATACGTATTACAAATTCTTGGATCCTCTGGTTTGCATACTGATAAATTGATCAAGTTGTAAAAGTCTAATGGCCAGCCTTATTGTTGCTAGTGATTCTCTTTTTGCGGTCTTACAGATTTCTGACAGCTTTTACTACACACGCTCATGAAAAAAATGTATAGAAAATGTAGCCTAAAACGCGAACGAAGACTGTCGTAATGTATTATTATTCAGCCTATTGTAAACTTAACGGTTCGCAACGGTTAGGAACGGTTCCGAACGGTTAATGACACGTATTACTGAAAGCCAGTCATAGTAACCCTCTTGACAAAAAATGCATAAAAAAGTAGCCAAAATCGTAAACGGCGACCGACCTATAATACTGTTATTCAGTCTATTGTGAACTTAACGGTTCGCAACGGTTGGGAACCGTTCCGAACGGTTAATAACATTCACTTCTGAAAGCCAGTACTAGTAACTCTCTTGACAAAAAATGCATAAAAAAGTAGCTAAAATTGTAAACGGCGACCGACCTATAATACTGTTATTCAGTCTATTGTGAACTTAACGGTTCGCAACGGTTGGGAACGGTTCCGAACGGTTAATGACGTTCACTTCTGAAAGCAAGTCCTAGTAAATCTTTTGACAAAAAATGCATAAAAAAGTGGCCAAAATTGTGAACGGAGACCGCCCTATAATATTGTTATTCAGTCTATTGTGAACTTAACGGTTCGCAACGGTTGGGAACGGTTCCGAAAGGTTAATGACATGTACTTATGAAAGCAAGTCCTAGTAAATCTCTTGACAAAAAATGCATAAAAAAGTGGCCAAAATTGTGAACGATGACCGCCCTATAATATTGTTATTCAGTCTATTGTAAACTTAACGGTTCGCAACGGTTGGGAACCGTTCTGAACGGTTAAGTATTGATCATATTCCAAACAACATTTAGCTATGATTCCTTTACAAATAGTATGACGATTTACATTTAATCCAAAACATTGATTTCAACAAATAAAATTTATTGCCGACCTTGCGTCGACATTTAACTGAAGAAATTATATAATACCTCCAATGGATCTCGAACAACGCAAACAAAATTCCGAAACACGCATCTTTAAAGCTGTATTTCCGAATACCACCAATCATTACGATACCTTGTTTGGAGGCACTGCCATGCAACTCATGGACGAAGTGGCCTTCATCGCTGCCACCAGATTCAGCAGGCAGAGGATGGTCACGGTCAGTAGCGATCGCATAGATTTTAAAAAACCGATTCCGGCAGGCAATATCGTCGAACTAATTGGTCGCGTGACTTACATCGGCAATACAAGTGTCAAAGTGAAGGTGGAGATATTCATCGAACAAATGTATTCAGAACACAGAGAGAAAGCAATCTCAGGTGAATTTACATTTGTGGCCATTGATGAGCATAAAAATCCAATTTCTATTTTGAATAATTAAATTAGTTTGCTGTATTTTATGTATTTTCAATATGTTGTGCGCTCACTGCTACAATAATTTGGATAAAGAACTAAAATGAAAAGAATAATTTATATAATTGCTATCAATACAATTGGATTGTGTTCCACTTTTTCTCAAAATATTGATTCTTTTAAATGGTTGGAAGGTAGTTGGAAAATTGAAACAGGAACTGGCACTAATCTTGAAACATGGAAGATTAAAAACGACAGTACCTTATCGGCACAAAGTATCTTTGTCTATGGCAAAGATACAGTTCCACAGGAGAAAATCGAATTGAAGTATCGTAATGAAAATTGGTATTACCACCCTGTTCTTGATGGTCAAGATGAAACTAACTCAGTCCAGTTCAAAGTAATTTTAGTGAAGGGAACAGAGTTTATAAGTGAAAATCCGGACCACGATTTTCCGCAAAGAATTTCCTACAGAAGAATTAAGGACCAAATTTTTGCAAGTATTGAAGGAAAGAATGATGGAAAATATATGAAGCAAAATTTCGACTTCAAGAGGAATTAACGTTTTCACTTCATGATTTTTATCTCATTTTGACCCTAGTATTATGAAATTGTTCAATTGTTAGTTGTGACTTAAAAAAGCCACCAGGAGTTGCTTAGACTCCCGGCAACCAAAGTAAGGTTGATGCTAATTTAATATCTTTATAATCAAGTGAGAATTTCTAATACCCTTTTCAAAAAGGCCCCTTATGTGAACTAAAATGTAAATCAATTCAGAATTATACGGCTCATTAATGGTCAAATAAATAATTCTGTTTCACATTATTTGTTCTAAATTCCATGAATGTGAATTCAAGTATGTAACACAACAATGCATATGACTTTGAGAAATGAAATACTTAATGAAAGTGGAGCTTGAAATAAAAAATTGCAATCAAGGAGATGCATCTGCCAAAGATGGCGAATTATTTCTAAAGATAAATAAAATTAATTTTACTCATGGATATATTTTTGATTAAGTTCATTGATATAAATGATCTTGTGATTTTTTAGGAATTTTCAAGTAAGAAACATTTGGTAAGAATCTGAGAGTTGGAATAAATACAATAAAAGCAGTACCAAAGACGCTTCCCTGGCACTGCCTTTTTAAAAATCCACCAATTTTTCTATTTAAATTGTTCTTAATTGTTAAAACTAACCTTGATTGTAAAGTGCCATATTTGAAAGTGCTTTTATAATTTGTAGCAAACTTCATATTTTGCACTAGTAAGCATTAATGTCGAAAACATCTTTCTACACCTTTTTCGAGCCCAGCATCATAACTTCTGATACCAAGATCTCAGTGATGTAGCGCTTTTCGCCGTTCTTATCGGTATAATTTCGATTTACGATCTTACCTTCTACTGCGACTTCTTTTCCTTTGAAGATATATCTCTCAATGATGTCGGCTGTCTTACCCCATGCGACCAGATTATGCCAGGTAGCTTCATCGACCAATTCTCCGGATGAATTTTTATATTTTTCGTTGGTCACTAATCTTAGATGGGCCACTTTTTTGCCACCATCAAGTGTTTTTACTTCCGGATCCAGACCGACGTTGCCGATCAATTGTACTTTGTTTTTTAGTGCATTCATGTTGTGAATAATTTAAAGGTTTAAAATTCTGGCTACAAGCCGTTTATTATTAAAAAATTAGAAATTAGAAATTAGAATGAGTCTCCGAAAGTATACTTGCCTTACGAATCACCCGATCACCAATAAAAGGTAGAAGTTAGATTTTAGAAGGTAGATGGTTGTTTCGTAAAATATCCACATCACTTATCACTTTATTACCCCATCACCCGATCGCCCAATCACCTGATCACTCTTTTCCAACTCTTAGCAAGAATGCTAATTAAATAAATCGTTTCCTCCTTTGAGAAATTGTTTCTTGCCATTTGACATTACAAAGATGAGGAAGCTGTCAAGACTTAATCGGTAGTTAAACGTTTGTAGTCGGAAGTAAACGTTTGTAAGCGTTTGTACACGGAAAGGATTGGAATTTTTATTTATTAATTGTTAATTATTATTTGGGGAATTCGTTGATACCATTGACTATTGTGGAATTTAGTAAATTTTTTCAGAACTTTACTTGATTTCGGAAACTAGAATAACTTTGAAAAAAAATTAAATGTTTCGTAGATTATTTACTTTTATAGGATCACTTTAAGTATTAATTGAAATTAAAAAATAAAGCATTATGTCAGTTTTCGACCGCCGTTCCTTCCTAAAAACTTCAGGTGCCGGAATTATTCCGGCCTTTATTCCATTTCATGGTTTATTTCATGGACACCTTACACCAGGCGATAATAATACACGAACCGTAAAATTCTTCGGAGATGGTGAGATGTTCGAACCGGCAGAATATTTACAAGAGTTACAAAATGCGAATGCAAAATCAATCATCGTCAAAGACAGATATGGCACCGGTGGGGCAGTTGAACAACTTGAGAAGAAATTCGCAGAACTAACGGGCAAAGAAAAGGCGATCTGCTTCCCAAGTGGAACCATGGCAAATGAATTGGCGATAGATGTATTGTGTGGTGATAAGACGAAGGCATTTGTACCTGAAAACAGTCATATTTATCGAGATGAGGCAGATTCAGCACAACAAATATTCGGAAACAGGTTGATGCCATTGGGTGAAGGACACCACTTTTTCACACTTGAACATTTGAAAGATGCAATTTCAAAAATAGACAAAGACGAAGCTTTTAAAACAGGTGCAGGAGTCTTGACGATAGAAAATCCTGTGAGAAGAGCTGATGGACGCGCCGTACCACTGGAAGAAATAAAAAAAATAAGCGAATATTGCAAAAGTAAGCAAATCAAAATGCACCTGGATGGAGCGCGGATATTTATTGCTTCCGCATGGACAGGAGTTCCGGTAAAGGAATATGCATCATATTTTGATACCGTTTACGTCTCATTGTATAAATATTTTGGTGCTTCAGGCGGTGCAGTTCTCTGTGGCAGTGCCGAAGTGATTGACAAAATGGCACTTTTGATCAAAGTTCATGGAGGAACGATCTATAGCAACTGGCTGAATGCAGCAATGGCCATTCATAGACTGGATGGATTCGAAGAAAGACAAAAAGAAGTTATCGTTCGTTCAAAAGAACTGATTCTAGGACTGAATAATATCAATGGGCTGCAAATGTCAATGTTGGATAATGGAACTAATATTCACTTGCTTAAGTTGCCCAAATCAATTGATGGAGCTAAATTTCAAGATAAACTCTTGAAAGAATTTAATATTAAAATAGGTCGTCCCGATGAACAGAATGAATTAAAAATGACTATGAATGAAACACTTTTGTATATGGATGTGAAAGATATTGTGGATGTATTTAGAAAATTTATTTAACTAATAAATCTTCCCTGAAGTCATAATGAAAATATATGCTGAAACAGAAAGACTAGTTCTAAGAGCGTTTGTAGAAGAAGACGCAATTTCATTTTTTGAAATGGACTCAGATCCATTAGTCCACATTTATTTGGGAAATAATCCGATTACTACAATAGAACAAGCTGCGTCGACCATTGCCAATATCCGCAAGCAGTATGTCGATTTTGGAATAGGGAGATGGGCTGTTATTGAGAAATGTAGCGGTGCATTAATAGGTTGGTCCGATTTAAAGTTTATAGATTACAAAGATAATGAGCATATCAATTTTCATGATGTAGGATACCGTTTAATGCCAAAATACTGGGGCAAAGGATATGCAACAGAATCGGCTAAAGTTTCTATAAAATATGGCTTTGAGGCAATGAATCTTGAGGAAATCATTGGCACTAACCACGTCGATAATCTTGCCTCCAGAAAAGCACTTGAAAAATGCGGCTTAAAATTTGTTGAAACCTTTGATTGGAAAGGAAATCAGTGTAATTGGTTTAAGATAACTAAAAGTGAGTATGAAGATGAGCATAACAAATAACTATTTTTTTAGCAAATTAAATTCATATTAATTATCAAGGTAAATTACATTTAAATATGGGTAAAGAACATCATTTTAATCTCACTACGTTCTGGCAAGATACAGATGGTCAAGGAACAGCTAATGTTAGAAAATATTCCCGCAATCATACCGTTTCTATTAACGGCAAACCTGATCAGCATCTCACGACTGACAATGCTGCAGTGGGCGACAAATCAAAGCTCAATCCTGAAGACTTACTCGTGACTGCCATTTCTTCCTGCCATATGTTATCCTATTTATATTTATGCTCCTTAGAAGGAATTGTAGTCCATAATTATATCGACCATGCATCCGGAATTATGATTGAACAAAAAGAAGGCGGTGGCCAGTTTAAAGAAGTGACATTAAATCCTGAAGTAATTGTCACCGACGATTCGATGATTGAAAGGGCTATTGAACTCCACCATAAAGCCCATGAAATATGCTACATTGCTAATTCAGTTAATTTCGAGGTGAAGTGTATCCCTGTTTGCAAAATTATGCAAGTGCAATAAAAATCTGTGTAATCAGTGTAATCGATACAATCCGTGATTCAGACAAAAAGTAAGGTTCACGCAAAGGGGAAGAAAGAAGCGCGAAGACAATGACATTATGATGAAAAGTAGAACACAGATTTTTAAGATTGTCATGGTCCGGATATGATTTTTATAGCCTCTGCGTCCTTTGCGTGTCTTCACTTAGCGCCTTTGCGTGAACCTAAAATCGAGCTAAATATTGTTGAAAGATATTGATATTGGTCCGTGTCATCAGTGTAATCGATACAATCCTTGATTCAGACAAAAAGTAAGGTTCACGCAAAGGGGAAGAAAGAAGCGCGAAGACAATGACATTATGATGAAAAGTAGAACGCAGATTTTTAAGATTGTCATGGTCCGGATATGATTTTTATAGCCTCTGCGTCCTTTGCGTGTCTTCACTTAGCGCCTTTGCGTGAACCTAAAATCGAGCTAAATATTGTTGAAAGATGTTGATATTGATCCGTGTCATCAGTGCAATCTGTTTAATCCGTGATTCAGACAAAATTAGGGTTCACCCAATGCGAAAGGAAGAAGCGCTGAGGACGCTAAGCATGGATTTCAATTTATTATATGATGATGAAAAGTAGAACGCAGATTTTTAAGATTGTCATGGTCCGGATATGATTTTTATAAGCTCGACGTCCTTTCCGTGTCCTCACTTATCGCCTTTGCGTGAACCCAATACATTCCTTATTTCTATCAACGTACCGCAGTCTTACATGATGCACGTTTCTTGAAAGAAGTTAATGCATTTAAAGAGATAAAATTATAAATTGAATTTTGAAGTTTGAAAAAATTAATTTAAAATACTTACATTCTAAAGGTGATATTTTACCATATTTATACTCATAGTAATAAATACATTTGCTCATGCATGCAGTAGCTGAAAGAAAGGAAACAAATCAATTGAATGATATCAGAAATTTTTATCTGGAATTGTTCCCGAAATGTGCTTCCTATATTGCCTTACGGGGCGGCAATTTAGAAGATGCTAAGGACCTATTTCATGATGCGCTGATATTGTGGATGGAGAGAAGAACTGCTGTTAAAGATGTAATTCAAAATGATGAAGCTTATATAATGACACTGGTTAAAAATCTGTGGTTCAGAAAAAATAAAAGAGAAGAAAATGAATTGAAATCAGCTCAAAATACATCCGGTCCCTTGATGGAAGATGACTTTTATGCGAACAAGAAGCAATTAAAACTAATTAATTTCTTATCCATTACCGGCAGAAAATGTATGGACCTCTTGCGTTCATTTTATTTTGAGGATAAATCAATTCAGGAATTAGCGAAGGAATATAAATTTGCCAGCCTTCATTCTGCAAGTGCTCAAAAATACAAATGCATAGAAAAACTAAGATCAGTTGTAAAGGAAAAATCAATACATTATGACGACTTCGAATAAGATAACAAAACGTATCGAACGCTACATAGAAGGGAAGATGCCTGAACTCGAAAGGTGGAAATTTGAACTTGATTTATTACTCGATCCTAGGCTCAATAAATTGTTTAAAGAACAATTGTTCGTATTAAAACTTGTAAGACATTTTCATCGAAATGAGTTAAAAAAATCATTTGATAAAATCTATTTTGATCTATACAATGATTTAAAAAATCCGGAATTCAGAAATAAAATCAATTCAATTTTCTAAAATTTAATTCACATGATAAATATGGGATTAGTACCCATGGTGATAGATCATTCCACCATGGGAGAGCGAGCTTATGACATCTACAGCCTATTACTGAAGGAGCGGATCATTTTCCTCAGCGGGCCGATCAATGATGCTATGGCGGGATTATTAGTGGCCCAATTATTGTATTTAAATAGTGTTGAAAGTCACCGTCCGGTCCACCTATATATCCAAAGTCCAGGTGGTATAGTCTATTCCGGTTTTGCAATTTATGATACTATGAGATCAATGGCTTGCCCTGTATATACTTATGCAGTGGGATTTACAGGGAGCATGGCAACTTTTTTGCTTAGTGCGGGCGTAAAAAGATTTGCTCTTCCGCATGCCACTATCCACATGCATCCGACCGGTGGAGGTGCGCAGGGTTATACAGAAGATGTGCGAATAGCGACGAGGGAACAGGAACGTTTACAAACTCAATTATTTCACCTGATGGGTCAACATACAGGCCATAGCTGGGAAGAATTGGAAACATTTTTTCTCAGGGATAAATATTTAAATGCACAAGAGGCTTTGGAATTTGGGTTGATAGATGAAGTAATGGGCGATTCGAGTCAATTATTGAAGGTGGAAAGCAGAACACATTTGGTGCATTTTACCAAAAAGTAAAAGAAATAATTGTAATTACACAATTAATTTATTTTGAAGTCAAATACAAATTTCAATAAATAGATTTACTTTCCGACCTCTGACTTCTGACTTCTAATTTCTGACTTCTAATTTCTACTTTAGAATGAGTAATAATAAATAAATCAGCGTTCACATATAACTCCGAAACTTCAATTATTGGCAGTATCTTTAAGGCAAATGCGCAAATTATTATTTGAATTTGAGGATCTTTCCTGGTTTCCTGATACGATCAGAGAAAGTATGACCGATTATCTGCGTTATTTTTTGAAAGTTACGAAATTCTATAAACCTGTAATTCCATTTATCTCGGAGATTTTAAAACAGACAAACCTTCAGAACATCATTGATCTTTGTTCAGGTAGCGGAGGACCAGTCGAAGAAGTTCTATCCGGATTAAATGCTACAAGTGAGGGAAACATCAAAGTAACCTTGACAGACAAATTTCCTAATATCAGTTCATATACTTTATTACAAAACAAATATCCAAAAAGTATAAGCTTTGAATCTACTTCCATAGATGCGAAAAATGTCCCGGAGGAATTGAAAGGTCTACGGACAATTTTTTCAGGTATTCATCATTTTGATGAGGTTAGTATTGGCGAAATCATTCACAATGCTATTCAAAACAATGCGCCCATAGGTATCTTCGATGGTGGTGATAGAAATATATTTATGATACTCGGCATAATTCTTTTTCATCCATTATTATTCTTCCTATTTACTCCATTTTTCAGACCCTTTAGAATTTCAAGGTTAATTTTTACTTATTTAATTCCGATCATTCCTTTTTGTACAGTGTGTGACGGTATCGTATCTATCACCCGACTTTATGCACCCGAACATTTAGAGCGAATAGCGAGAGTACATGATGAAGCAAGATATACATGGAAATCAGGAAAGGTCAAGAATTCATTGGGAATGAATGTTACTTATCTGATTGGTAGCCCCAAAAGATAATATTTTTATATATTTAGTAATTAAATGTATATAACATTTAATTAGATGACTATGTGGGCAAAATATTTATGGGAGTTGGGCTCCCTTATCCTAGCTTTTATGACTTCAGGCCATTTATATGCTGCTTTTTTGAAAGATAGCTTTTCCACTCTTGACCCAACATTAATGGAAGATATGAAGAGGGCTCATCCGAAGTTATCCAAAGATTTAAACATGTGGGATTCGTGGATTAGCTTTAATGCGACTCACAGCAGTGGAGGCATGTTTATTGGTCTGTTGAATTTCTATTTGGCGCTCAATTATTTTGAAATATTCGGAAAAGATCATATTTATTTATTATTCAATTTGATAACCATCTCTTTATACTTTCGGAAATCCATGAAGTATTGGTTTAAGCCCATCAGAATTGGCATTACAATGGTTTTCGCATACAACTATATAGCTTACCCGATAATTTTATTGAATTAAATCCTTTTGAATAAATTAAAATATGACATTACACATTTAGCTATTGATATTTTATCTTTGAGCATTAAATGATATTTAAATAACATGGAAAATGTTTTTTCTATCAGGCTGGTAGATAAAAAAGATGCTGAAGGAATTCTGGGAATATATGCTCCATACGTGCGTGACACCATAATTTCTTTCGAATATGATGTACCAACATTGGATGCATTTTCAAAACGTGTAGAAAATATTTCAGAAGAGTATCCCTGGGTTGTTTGTCTATTGGGTGATCGTATTATTGGATATGCCTATGCAGGTCTTTATCGTTCAAGAAGGGCTTACCAATGGGGTGTAGAATCGACGATTTACATGGAAGAATCATTTCATGGGCGTGGTATTGCCCGAATTTTATATAATACATTGTTTTCAATTTTAAAGATTCAGGGTATGCTGAATATTTATGCGGTGATAAGTTTACCTAATGAAAAAAGTACCGGATTTCATAAAAGTTTAGGTTTTAGCGAAATTGGAATTTTTAAAAATGTAGGTTATAAATTCGATTCATGGCATGACGTTCAATGGATGGATCTATATCTTGGAGCGCATACCGGGAATCCTCCTAAAGTAAATAAATGGTCATTAATAAGAGATTCCAACGAAATAAGCTTGCTGTTGAGAAATGCAAATCTGGAATTTCAAAAACTGTGAATTTTATTTTTTAATAATTACAAATTTAGCTATTTATGACTGAATTTAGACGAACAAATTCTGAAAATATTGATTTCCGCAATTTGGTAAAAGAGCTGGACAAAATTCTTGCTGTGCTGGATGGAGATGATCATGCCTTTTTTGATCAATTCAATCAGTTGGATACAATAAAATATGTAATTGTAGTTTATCTTGAGGAAGAGGCTATTGGTTGCGGAGCCATCAAGGAATATTCAGAGGGCATTGGCGAGTTAAAGCGAATTTATGTTCTTCCGAAATTTCGTAGTAAAGGTGTTGCCACATCTATTTTAAAGGAATTGGAAACCTGGGCAAAAGAACTTAATTTTGAAAAAATAATTATGGAAACCGGCTTTAGACAAGTTGAAGCAATTCAATTATATATAAAAAATGGATTTCATTCAATACCGAATTATGGTCACTATGCAGAAGTTGAAAATAGTTTTTGCTTTGAAAAAATTATCATTTAGAAATAGAATATTAATATACCCTTAATCTTTTATAACAAAATGATGAAATCCAACTATTATATACTCATCCTAATTTTATTCTCCTCCACCCTGACTTTTGCGCAGAAAAAAATTGCTTTGGATAGTGTTTATACTATTCAGGATAGTGTGATGATTCCGACAAAAAGTGGCATTAATATTTGTGCTGTAATTGTGCGGAAAAAAGGAAATTCCCAACCATTGCCTTCCATTTTATTTTACACTACGTATTATCAGGGGAAGGGCGATACTTTATTCGGAAAAAAGTCTGCTGACCATGATTATGTAGGCATCATAGCTTATGCAAGGGGTATTCGCACAGACCTGAGGTATTATGCACCATTTGAAAATGAGGGAAATGATATTTATGACATCATTGAATGGATCAGCAAACAATCCTGGTGTAATGGCAGTGTCGGAATGTATGGCGGTAGTTATACTGGATTTGCTCAATGGGCTGCTACCAAAAAGTTGCACCCTGCATTAAAAACCATTGTACCGCAAGTTGCGGTGATGCCCGGTTTTGATTTTCCAATGGAAAATAATGTTCAGATGAATGCCACACTTTACTGGCCAAATGATAATATTTACAAAAATCAACAGATAAAGCGAAGTTTGCCTTTCGAATGGTTTAAGCAGGGTTTATCATTCCGAAGTTTGGATAGTTTGTCCGGTATAGAAAGTCCTATATTCAAAAAATGGATCAACCATCCGGCTTACGATTTTTATTGGCAGTCTGTGGTACCTACTCCGGAAGAATATGGAAAGATCAATATCCCTATTTTAACAACCACAGGTTATTACGATGGCTCACAAATCGGCGCAATTCAATATTTCAAGCAACATACTTTTTATAATAAAAATGCTGATCATTATCTTGTAATAGGTCCTTATGATCATTGGGGAGGCCAGCGTTATCCATCCAAAAACTTAATGGGATATAAAATAGACAGTGTCGCCAATGTTAGTATGAGTGAATTGGCATATGACTGGCTCGATTATATTTTAAAAGGTAAACAGAAACCTGAAATCCTACAAGACAAGGTAAATTATGAGGTGATGGGAGCGAATGAATGGAGACATGTGATCAATTTGGATGCAATGAGCAACGATTCAATTACAATGTATTTGAGTAGCGAAAAATCTGCCGGCAATTACAAATTAAATACCTTAGAACCGGGAATGGATTATGTTAGCCAGAAAATTGATTTCACTGATCGAACCACAGAAAACAATTTTTATACGCCTGATATTATTTTTGATTCTCTTGATGCTGGTAATGGTTTAATATTCAAGTCGGGCATTTTTAACCAGGAATTTGAAATAAGTGGTTCGTTTACCGGCCATTTATTTGCTACGATCAATAAGAAAGACATGGATATTTCATGTGCATTATATGAGCAGAAAGCAGATGGGACGTATTTCTTCCTTACACGCTATATCGGTCGTGCCAGTTATGCAAAAGATAATTATGAGCGACAGTTACTAACTCCCGGCCGAAAAGAATCAATTTTATTCTATAATACCAGGATCGTTAGTAAAATAATTGAACGAGGAAGTAGATTGGTCATTTTATTAAATGTCAACAAACATCCATTCGAGATAATTAATTATGGTTCGGGGAAAGAGGTCGCTGACGAAACGATCCATGATGCAGGAGCGCCTTTAGAGATCAAGTGGCATACAGATAGCTACATTCAAATTCCAATATTTAGAGATTGGAGGCCGAAGAAGAATTTTGAAAGATGAAGAGGATGAAGTCTGAGGATAGAAGTCAAAAATAAGATATACCGGTAATTATCTTAATGTAATTGACAAAGCAGCTTTCGCAATTTGCACTTTTACTGATCATTGCCATAAGTTTACGTAAAATAAATAGGTTTGTATTTGGAAAATTTAAATTACCTTTTCAAATAAATCTCTTTAAATGAAATTCCTACCTATACTCTTTCTTATGATTGCTTTAAATTCACCAATTTATGCGCAGAAATTAAATTTTTCATTCAACCATGTAGCCATTTCTGTGACAGACCTCGAGCGCTCATGTACATTCTATAAAGAAGTTTTGAAGTTGGAAGAGATCACAAATAAAACAAAAGTAGAAGGAATTCGATGGTTTACCACCGGTAATGGAATAGAGTTGCATCTTATATCGACTATAAAAGAAAGAGTCAAAATAAACAAAGCTGTACATTTTGCTTTATCAACTAAGGATTTCGATAAATTTATACAAAACCTTGATGGTAAAAAAATACCTTATTCAGATTGGCCCGGAACTCCTCAGAAAATAAATGTTCGGGCAGATGGTATTCGTCAAGTATTCCTGCAGGATCCTGATGGATATTGGATCGAAGTAAATAGTGTGTCTCAGGAATAGCTGTTTTAATTAGTAAGTATGACATTCTGATCTGATTTAAATTTGTCTATAAATAGTTATATTTTTATGAATTTAACAGGCAAAAAAAAATTACCAATTGACAAAATATTAAAGTTAAGTAACTTAAAAACTAGGATTAAAAATGAGGTTTCTTTTGCTGTATTTATTTGTATTCGCCGGGTCAATTGTTTTTTCTCAGGGGAGTTTGTCGTATTACATTTTAGCCGACAATGTAAATATGCGTTATGGAGCTTCATCCTCATCACAAATTATTGAAACTGCAGAATTTGGAAGAACATTTCAGTCGCCTGTATTTGTTACATCAGACTGGCTTGGATTTTATTTTGACCAACTAGATGATACAATATTTATAAACAGGAAGTTTATTGGGCTCGAATCAGATTTTTTGTGGACTATAAAATCTAAGCAATCAATAAGTGGACGTGGCAAGTATGAGTTACTAAAAATAAAATTACGAAATGATGATTATGCAGGAAGTCAGGAACTGCTATTTGATATACTTAATAATCATCCGGAATTCTTGAATACTTTTAGTGAATCTTGCGAACAACTGAATGTGCTGGCATTAGAGATGTATTTCAATGGTTATCCTAATTCAATTCAATCAGAACTCATAAAAAAAGTTATAGCTGATGTAAAAGATAAAAATATAAAGGCGATGGCTACATACATAGCCCTGAAGTATTCTTTACTTCAAAAGCAATCATTTTTAAGTGAGTTTTACATCAAACAAATTATCGCCGGAGAATTACCAAATTTATATTTAAAAGGATGTGACTATTCCACCTATTTTAGCACATATCCAATTATCGAATCCAAAAAAGTAATCTGTGCTTTTTTTCTCTTTTGCAACGAAGATCGTGGTAAGTTAATGATGGATTATATTGAGAGTCAAATAACAAAAGAGAAATCCTTAAAGTCTGACTTCTGTTCAGATCTGTTAAAATCAATCAATGGGAATAATTTTGATCAACATTGGGAATACAAGAACAAATGATTCCAATTGTTAAACAATTTACATTGATTTTAAGTAGACCCATGAAAGTCTTTTATCATTTTGCATTAATTTTATTGTTTACTACCAACTATTTATTTTCACAAGAAATTCAAAATAGCTCTTCCAATGCCATAACTGACACCCTAACGGAGGTAATAATCACGGCTTATCCAGGTAAATTATCCGCCTTCACAAGTCCTTCTTCTGTGGCTCTTCTTGATTCATCCATCATGAAATACCGATTACAAAGTGAATTACTCCCGGTAGTCAATTCTATTCCCGGAGTCCGCATGGAGGAGCGTTCACCTGGAAGTTACCGGTTTTCTATACGCGGAAGTTTATTGCGTTCCCCTTTTGGGGTTAGAAATGTAAAAGTTTATCTCGAGGAATATCCGCTCACAGATGCCGGAGGAAATACTTATTTGAACATGTTGGATTTTAACGATCAAACTTCTCTGGAAATCATTAAAGGCCCCGATGGCAGTCTTTTTGGGGCAAATACCGGAGGAGTTGTTCACATTCTTCCTACAGGAGTAAATACGGATACTCCCTCCGAGATAAAGCTTTCAACAGGCTCTTACGGTTTATTCACCGAACAGTTGTCAGGTAGTGAAAGGTTCGGACCCCATCTAAGATCTATTCAACAGTCTTTCCAAAGATCGGACGGATACAGAGATAATTCTGCAATGCGTCGGGCCACGATCCGCCTATCAGATAGATGGCAATATTCAGAAAAAGGAACTTTGAAATTATTCTTGTTTGCTGCAAATATGCATTATGAAACTCCGGGTGGCCTTAATCAAATACAACTTGAATTTAATCCAAGATCGGCAAGATATGCCACACCGACATTGCCCGGATCGGAAGCACAAAAGGCAGGCGTATATCTCAAATCTATCTTCATGGGAGCGAATCACCGATATGAATTTAATTCGAGACTGAGTCATAAAATTTCAATATTTGGGTCCAGAGTTGACTTCAAAAATCCATTTATTACCAATTATGAAATCCGTGGAGAAAATACATACGGATTGCGTACGAGTATAGAATTGGTCAGTAAATTGAATTCAAAAAGTCTTTTAAACTGGAACTGGAATACAGGACTGGAATGGCAACAAACAGCTGCTGAAATAAATAATTATGATAATAATGGTGGTGAAAAAGGAAATCTGCAAAGTGGAAGTAGTATTCTAAGTACCCAGCATTTTTATTTCACAAGATTTCAAAGTATCTGGTTTAATAACTGGGTAGTGGAAGGTTCAGTAAGTCTTACCAATGCCCAGCATGTATTCAAAGAAGTTCCAAAATTAAAAACCGATTTTGATCCGCAATGGATGCCCAGACTGGCCAGCAGTCTAAGATTGGGAAGGCAGGTATTACTAAGAGCATCTGTGAGCAGGGGATATTCTCCACCTACTACAGCTGAAGTTCTTCCTTCCAATAATTTCATCTATCAAAACCTGAAACCTGAAAGTGGGTGGAACTATGAGGCGGGTCTTCGATTTAATAATAAGCGGTTAAAAATAGATGTGGCTGCATTTCATTATCAATTGGAAGATGCAATTGTCAGGCAGGTAGATAGTTCGGGAGCAGAATTTTTTATCAATTCGGGAGGAACTAATCAAAACGGAATTGAATGTTCGATTAATTATAAATTAATTAAATCGAGTATTTCGAGGACGCTAATTCATTCAGTTTCTCTTTTTAATTCAACTACAATTAATGATTTTAAATTTAGAGATTACTTCTCTGGCGAGGATAATTTTTCCGGAAATAAACTGACCGGAGTACCTGATAAGGTTATTGTCTCAGGGATATTTATCGAATTTCAGAAGGGATTTAGTTTGTCTATGATGCACACATATGTAGGAAGTTTACCACTCAATGATGCCAATTCTGTATCTGCCAAATCTTATGATTTGCTTCAGGTTAAAATAGAAAAAAGTTTTAAATTTGGTAAATCAGTAATTAATCTCAATGGAGGTGTAGACAATTTATTGAATGCACGATACAGTTCCGGCAATGATATCAATGCTTTGGGAGGACGTTATTATAATCCGGCTCCGGGGCGAAATTTTGTAGTTAGTTTGAAATTGAAATTGTGACAATGTGGTTTGGAGTTTGTTGTTTGATGTTTGTTTGATATATTCGTAAAACATTTTAAAAAATATATTTATGAAAAGGGCAGTTTTAATTTCTGGGTTGGTACTAATGACCTCTTTACTATTCCATGCCTGCAGCGGACCTTCAAAAGAAAAAGTAGCAGTTGTGTCAACAGATACACTTCAGGCTGAAGAGGAAGTAATGTCAGAGGAGGAATTAAAAATCAAAGAAACAGAGTTATGGGAATTCCTCATCTCAACAGAAGGCACATACGGCTGGGAAACAAAAACCGATAAAATATCGCTCGACTTTTTTGAAGACGGTAGATTGCATATTCAAGGCCCTGATGGAGAAGCTACTATGTGGGAAGGCAGTTGGAAGTTGAAAGGAGACAGATTGTCGATGGTGCGGCCGGATTTGAAAAGTACGGAAACGGAGAGTGTGAGCAGAGATGGGGACAAACTGATGATTGGTGCGGTGGAGTATACAAGGTATAAGGCGGAGTAGTAATGGGTAATGAGTAATAAGTAATGGGTAATACTCACGGAGCGCCATTCTAATTTCTAACTTCCAATTTCTAATTTTTTATAAGAAATATAACATGAATGATGAAATGAACCCACTTAAATCTTCCTTCCTTCCCATCTCAAATCATGACGCTGAGATACTGATACTTGGTTCGCTACCGGGAGAAAAGTCTTTGGAATTGCAGGAGTATTATGGTCATGCGCAGAATAAGTTTTGGAAGTTAATTGCGGCAATAACAGAGCATGAATTACCTCAGGATTATGAGGAGAAAGTCAAATTGTTGAAGATATCCAAAATTGCACTTTGGGATGTGGTACATTCAGCGCATCGAATTGGAAGTCTCGATACCGCTATATTGAATGAAATCCAGAACGACCTTGAAATTTTTATTAATGATCACCAAAATCTAAAAATCATTGCTTTTAACGGGAGAAAGGCAGAATCACTTTTTAATAAATATTTTCAGAAGAAGGACGAAATAAATTATGTTTTATTGCCGAGTTCCAGTCCTGCGAATGCTAGGATGTTGATGGACAGGATGGTTGAGCAGTGGAAGGAGAAGTTGTTTGGCGAGGGTTGAATTATAGAAATTGAAGACTGCTTGCCTCTCATTATTAGAAATTTGAAGTCGCTGAACTAACTTCGCAACTTGTTGCGAAGTTATAAATTCCATACATAATAAAATATTTTTCAGAAATGTCCAGTTTTTTAATTAAAAAACTGGACATTTCTATTACCTTTGTGACTTAATGAAAGTCATGAAGACCACTGATATTATTACATCGAAGCTCAATAGATTTCCTCAGGGTTATGTCTTCACCTATGAGGACTTTCATTTGGAGGTGGAAAGAAAGGAAGCTGTAATAAAAGCACTCAATAGGATGGTTGCCTCCGGCAAAATAGAAAAGCTTTCAAAAGGTAAATATTATAAACCGGAAAGGACACCATTTGGTGATCTTCAACCTAACCAGGAGCAAATTGTGAAAGACTTGCTGGAAGATGATGGCAAGCTTATCGGATATCTGACTTGTTTAAGTATCTATAATAAGTTGGGATTGACGACACAGGTGAGCAATACTATTCAAATAGGAAAAAATGTTACCGCCCCGGCTTTCAAGAGAAACAGATATAATATTTCATTCATTAAACAAAAGAATACGATTACCAAAGACAATATTCCTATGTTTCAAGTACTGGATGCAATTCGTTTCATTAAAAAAATTCCCGATAGCACCATTGAGCAATCACTCAAAAGATTAATTGCAATAATTGAAGAAGTGCCTGCTTTGGATCTATATACCATAGTAAGATTAGCACTTAAATATCCTCCTGCAACAAGAGCATTACTTGGAGCCATTCTTGAGGATTTAGGACATATAGGATTTATACTAGGTTTGTACAAATCTTTAAATCCTATTACAAAGTATAAAATAAAAGGAGCAGATAAAATATTACCTAATACCCAAAATTGGAATATAATATGAATCTCCACGAAAATAAAAAATTATTCAGACAAGCTGTTCAGACAACGGCACAGCAGAAAGGAATTCCTGAAATTTATATTGAAAAGGACTATTGGGTGACACATGCGTTGTACACCATTTTCACAGATCCCCTTGGAGCAGATGCAATATTTAAAGGAGGTACAGCTTTGTCCAAATGTTATAAATTGATTGATCGCTTTTCAGAAGACATAGATTTAACTGTACTAAGAAAGGATGGAGAGTCTGACGCACAAATGAAAATCAAGATAAGAGAACTTGGAAAAGTTTTAACCGCTCAACTACCGGAAGTAGAGATTGGAGGTGTAACGAATAAAAAGGGTAACATAAGGAAGACTGCTCATACTTATGAAAAAGAATTTCAAGGAGCATACGGACAGATCAGGGATGTAATCGTTTTGGAAGTCACCTGGTTGGGTAATTTTGAGCCTTATGAATCCAAATTTGTTCGGACGTATATATCGGAAATGATGGAAAGCACGGATCAAGGAGCCTTCATTGACCAATATGGATTGAGACCATTCGAAGTTAAAGTGTTACATCCCCGTCGTACACTGTGTGAAAAAATCATGAGCCTTGTCCGATTTTCGTATTCAGATGATGCTATAAATGATCTTAAAAAGAAAATCAGACACGTTTATGATATACATCAACTATTGCAAAATAAAAAGCTCAATTCATTTTTCCAAAGTGGAGATTTTGAAGAAATGCTGAGTAAAGTTGCCCAGGATGATAAGACTAGTTATAAAAGCAATAATCAATGGTTGAAAAATCATCCGAAAGATGCGATGATATTTAAAGATCTTGAAGATATATGGAATGGATTAAGTGAAACCTATAATGGTGATTTTAAGAATTTAGTTCATGGTGATTTACCAAATTTCTTAGATGTGCTTGCAACGATGAAAATGGTTAAAGAGAAAATTGGTTCTATTGGCTGGCCGATTAAAGTGGAAAAAATTTAGGAGTGTCGAAAGAATAATATTTTTTTACTTTAACATATTAAGATCAAATTTCATCATGTACAGTAATAGATAGGTTGATAATAAAGACTTCTTATTGGGCTAATTATTTATATTCTTAATACAATAATAATGAATTACGCAGAGCAACTTGAGACCGTTGAATGGAAAACACGAAGAAAGCTGATACTTGAACGAGACAATATGACATGCCATAAGTGTTTGAACAATAGTTATCATGAAAATTTAATGTTTGGAGTGTTGGAAGCGCAAACAACTTTCAAATCAAAAATTTGGGATTATATAAATGCTAAAATAATATTTTGTAATACTCCTAACCGACTTGATTTTAAGCAATTAAGTGGGAAAATCTGTTTTTACAAATTTGAGGATAATCATCAAATATTATTTAGTGTAATCGATATTGATTTTCCTTTTCAACCTGAGCAAGTAAGAAGTAGTATAATTACATACGCTTCGATTTATCATAATGAAGAGAGATATAGCTTAAAAAATAATATATCTTCTGCTTTTAAATATTCAACACTATCAAAAGAAGATATCAACCAACAGATGGATTTAAAGAAGTGGCTTTATTTAAGAAACTTAAACATCCATCATAAATATTATCAGGAAGGCAAAATGGCGTGGGAGTATCCTGATGAGGCCCTTGAAACTCTTTGCTGGCCATGTCATGAAAATCTTCATAAGAATTCGGTTATTGATATTTTAGACATCAATGGAAAATTGTTGTCCAAAAGGGAAGTTTGTACAAGATGTTATGGTGCAGGTTGGTTTCCACAATATAAACATGTAGAAAGTGGAATTTGCTTTAAATGTAATGGGTCTCGCTTTGACTTTTATTGAAAGAAGATGAAGTGTTTTGAAGTATAAGCTCCTTAGTGTCTATGACCTAAAACATTTTTATTACCTTTATTTTCTTTACATCATATTAAGCGTCAAATGGCCAAACAAACCAAAACAAAATCAATCGAAGAAACCCTGTGGGATTCTGCCAACAAACTAAGAGGCAGTGTAGAACCGGCAGAGTATAAACATGTCGTCCTTGGATTGATCTTTCTCAAGTTTGCAAGTGATAAATTTGAGGCGCATAGGAAGGAGCTGATTGCGGATGGTAAGGAGAAGTACATTGAGATGGCTGACTTTTACAATATGCACAATGTCTTCTTTCTGGATGAGATCTCCCGTTGGTCTTACATCATGATGAATGCGAAACAGAATGACATCGCACTTAAGATAGATACTGCGCTGCACAATATTGAAAAAAACAACAACGCGCTAAAAGGAGCTTTACCGGATAATTACTTCTCGCGTCTTGGACTTGACATCACAAAGCTGTCATCCTTACTCGATACGATCAATGAAATAGACACACTCAAAGACAAGTCTCAAGATATCGTCGGAAGGGTGTATGAATATTTCCTTTCGAAATTTGCACTGGCAGAGGGCAAGGGAAAGGGAGAGTTTTATACTCCTAAAAGTATTGTGAATCTAATTGCAGAAATGATCGAACCATATAAGGGAATCATCTATGACCCTGCCTGTGGTTCCGGTGGTATGTTCGTTCAGTCCATTAAGTTTATAGAAAATCATTACGGGAGTAAAAAGGAGATCTCCATCTATGGGCAGGAATATACCAATACCACCTATAAACTTGCAAAGATGAATCTCGCCATCCGGGGCATATCAGCAAATCTTGGAGAAAAAGCAGCAGACACATTTGGTGATGATCAACACAAAGACCTGAAAGCTGACTTTATCATGGCCAATCCTCCATTTAATCAAAAGGACTGGCGCGGTGCAGATGAACTCAAAGACGATCCACGCTGGAGAGGATATGAAGTTCCTCCAAAAAGTAACGCCAATTATGGCTGGATCCTCAATATGGTCTCCAAACTTTCGGAAAATGGAGTTGCAGGTTTTATCCTTGCAAATGGTGCGCTCAGTGGAGGTGGTGAAGAGTATAAGATTAGGAGGAAGTTGATTGAGAATAACATCGTTGAGGCTATTATGGTATTACCGCAAGATATGTTTTACACCACGAACATCAGTGTAACTGTATGGATTCTTAATAAAAACAAACAAGCTCACAGCAGAAGTATTGGAGATGAAGAGAGGCATTATAGAAATAGACAACAAGAAATTCTATTTATGGATTTGAGGCAGATTGGTGAGCCTTTTGAGAAAAAATTTATCCAGTTTAGTGAAGAGCAAGTCAAATTCATCGCAGCTACCTATCATGATTGGCAACAGGAGAATAACTCATATACTGATGTTCCGGAATATTGTTATTCGGCAAGCATAGAAGAGGTTATAAAAAAAGATTTTTCTTTGGTGCCGAGTAAATACATTGAATTTGTAAACCGGGATGAGCATATTGATTTTGATGAAAAAATGAAATCTCTTCGATCAGAATTCAAAGATCTTTTTCATCAAGAGGAAACATCCAAGCAGGACTTATTAAAGGTATTTAAAGAGCTTGGATATGAGTTATAGTGCTTTTGCCAAAAAGACAATTTATAAAAGAATAGGAGATTTTATTCAATTAGTTGATATAAGAAATAAGGGATTAAAAGTTCAAAACCTTTTAGGATTAAGTATTTCAAAAAAATTTATTCCGTCAGTAGCTAACATTATAGGTACCGATATGGAAAATTATAAAATAATACTAAAAAACCAATTTGCTTGCAGTACAATGCAGGTGAGGCGAGATAAGAAAATGCCGATTGCACTTCTTAAAGAAGTTAACGAAGCAATAATTTCTCAAGCTTATCCGGTGTTTGAAGTTGTTGATTCTTCAATGTTAGATCCTGAATATCTCATGATGTGGTTTTCCAGGGAAGAGTTTGATAGAGAAGCTTGTTTTCATGCAGTTGGTGGCGTGCGAGGTAGTTTAGAATGGGAAGATTTTTGTGACATGAAACTACCTGTGCCCTCCATTCAAAAGCAGCGAGAAATAGTCAAAGAGTACAATGTCATTCAGGATCGGATACAACTAAATAATCAAATTATAAAAAAGTTGGAGGAAACTGCGCAGACGATATATAAGAGGTGGTTTGTGGAGTTTGAATTTCCTGATGAGGAAGGGAAGCCTTATAGGAGTAGTGGTGGAAAGATGGTATGGTGTGAGGAATTAAGAAAGGATATTCCTGAGAAATGGGAAATTAAGCATTTTCATCAAATTATAGAATATTTTATTTCTAAAAGAGGAAAAAGTAAATCGATATTGAATTTACAAAATTATAGTGAAGAGTTTAAATATCCTGTTATTTCAGCAATGAATATTAACAATGGCAAAATTGTTAAACATGATACTATTCCCTATGTGAATAAGATAAACTATAATTCATGGATGAACCCAGAACTAGCAGTCGATGATGTTATCTTAACTTCAGAAGCACCACTTGGAGAAACATATTATTTGGCTATTAATTCCAGAATTGCATTAAGTCAGAGGCTTTTTGCTATCCGAACAAAAAAACAAATTATTTCAGGTTGGTATTTACATTTATGGCTAAATACGCCCCTTGCAAAACAGGAGTTAGAAGGTAGGTCATCAGGAACCACAGTTTTTGGAATTAAGTTATCGGAATTAAAAAAAGTAGCTATATTAATTCCTATCAGAAATATTGAAGAGAATTTTACTAACAAAACTATTGCGATAGCAAAAATGAATGAAACAAAAAGTTCACAAAATCAAAAATTAAATGATTTCAAAACCTTTTTGCTTTCAGATTTAACTAAATTAGAAAATTAATCATATGAGCCTTAATACCAGTTTAAAAGGTCGCTTAAGAAATACAAATCTTCCTTTGACCCATGCTCTTCATCCGCTTTTTGAGGCAGTCGTCAATTCCATCCATTCTATTGATGCAGCAATAAATATGGGTACTTACTCTTCAACTGTTGAAGGAAATATCACAATTAGTATAATAAGGTCTCCTCAATCTTCCGCATTTGAAGATACAAAATCTGATATTATTGGCTTTGAAATTATAGATAATGGAGTCGGTTTTAATTCAGATAATCATAAATCATTTCAAATTTTAGACTCTGAACATAAAATCTCGCTTGGCTGTCGAGGGGTAGGAAGGTTATTATGGCTTAAGGCATTTAGCCAAGTATGTGTTAAAAGCTCATTTGGAGAAAATTTACAAATTAAAACTAGACAATTTGATTTCAATGTTGATAATGATATCCATAATGAAAATATCGATATCACACCAAACGCAAAAATTGAAACTTCAATTAAATTGAAAAATATTCGCAAAGAATATTCAAAATACTTAAAGAAGTTGCCTCAATCAATTGCCCATGATCTACTAGAGCATTGTTTATGGTACTTTATTAGAGAAGGGGGTGCCCCAGAAATAATTATTGTAGATAATAATGAAAGAATTTCATTACAAAAGGATTATGAGAATTTAATGATAAATGCATCTGACAAAGATTCTTTTGAGATTAAATCAACTGTTTTCGAAATTACTCATGTTAAGTTGAAATCCTCCTTACAAAACAAACATAGTATTAATTATAGTGCTGCAAGTAGAGTTGTTAAGGAAGAGAATCTACAAGGGAAAATCCCTGGCTTATTTGGCATTTTGAATGATGGAAATGAGAACTTTGCCTATTTGTGTTTTCTTACTTCTAGCTATTTAACAGAAAAAGTGAATCCAGAAAGGTTTGGATTTAATATTTCGGAAACAGTAGAAGGAATTTACGCTGATTTAGAAATATCATTTAACGAAATTAGAGAGAACGCTTTAGTAATTATAACAGAATATTTAGATAAATACTTGCAAGAAAACAAATTAATAGGTATCAAGAGGTTAACGGATTTTGTTCATTCAAAAGCACCTAAATATAGGCCAATATTGGATCATATATCTGAAAAAGAAAAAATTGTTGATCCAAATATCACGGATAAAGAATTGGACATTAAGTTGCATCTACTTCTAATGGCATTTGAAACAGAATTACTAGCAGATGGGCATGATTTAATGGTGCCAAATGGCCTTAAAAAAGAAGATTATAATAAACGTATTGATAAATATTTATCAAAAGCAAGTGATTTAAAAAGATCAGATTTAGCAAATTATGTAGCGCATAGAAAAGTTATTCTTGACATACTTAATTATGCAATTCAAAAAGGCAAAGATGGTAAATATTCAAAAGAGGAAGTTTTACACAAACTTATCATGCCTATGCAAAAGGTAAGTGATGAAGTTAGGTTTGAGGATAGCAATTTATGGCTTGTAGATGAACGTTTGGCATTTCACAATTACTTAGCTTCCGATAAAACTATAAATTCTATGCCAATCACTGACTCAAAATCTAATAAAGAACCTGATATACTTGGTTTAAATGTGTACGATAATCCCTTATTAGTCAATGATGGAGACAGTTTGCCACTTGGAACTATTACAGTTGTTGAGATAAAAAGACCTATGAGAAATGACGCAAAAGCGGGTGAGGAAAAGGACCCTATTGAGCAAGCTCTAAATTATTTGAATAGAGTTAGAGAAGGAAATGCAGTTACTGCTGCAGGAAGACCTATTCCAGATTCTAAGCATATCCCGGGTTTCTGTTATGTTATTTGCGATATTACACCTACGATTAAAGAAAGATGTGATTTTTTAGATTTGAGAATTACATCTGATAAAATGGGATATTTTGGACATCATAAAAGATACAATTCATACATAGAAGTTATATCTTTTGATCGTTTATCAAACATGGCAAGAGAGAGAAATAAAGCATTTTTTGACAAGTTAGGGTTACCTTCATCATAAATATGAAATTCACCGAACAAAAACTTGAAAATGCTTTTATTGAACTCCTTTCGCAGGAGGGGTATCCGCATTTTACCGGTGATACCATTATTCGAGCTCCGGAAGAAGTAATTATTGAAGCTGATTTAATAACCTATTTTCTCAATCGATATGAAAGCAAACGACTGACCTTGAATGAAGCAAAATCTATCATACTTCAACTTAAATCCCTTCCTTCATCAGATCTTTATGAAAGCAACAAAAAAATAATCAATTGGCTTTCAGATGGCTTCATCCTGAAAAGAGCAGACCGCAACGACAAGGATATTCATATTGAGCTGATTGATTACAAAGGACTGGATGAACAATTCGTCAGTAATGATCTGGATGTCATCGGTGATCCAAAGGTGGCTACGACTTCAGATTTTAATATTTATAAGTTTGTTACCCAATGTGAGATAGTTGGTACGGAAAAAAGAATTCCTGATGGCATCGTGTATATCAATGGACTTCCATTAGTAGTATTTGAGTTTAAGAGTACGATCAGAGAAGAAGTCAATCTGGAAGATGCTTTCAAACAATTAACCACCCGCTACAAAAGAGATATTCCGGAATTATTTAAATACAATACGTTTTGTGTCATCAGCGACGGTGTCAATAGTAAGGCAGGTTCATTTTACGCATCCTACGATTTTTATTATGCATGGAGACGAGTAGATGGTCTGGCAAAAGATGTCAATGGCATAGACAGCATGTTTACCTTGATAAGCGGCATGTTCGATAAAAACAGATTGAGGGACATCATCCGCAATTTTATTTATATTCCCGATTCTTCAAAAAAGAATGAAAAGATCGTTTGCCGATATCCCCAGTATTATGCTGCTAAACGACTTTTTGATACTATAAAGTCCGCTCAGAAACCGGAAGGCAATGGTAAAGGTGGGACTTACTTCGGCGCTACCGGATGTGGCAAGAGTTTTACGATGCTGTACCTCACGAGGCTGATCATGAAAAGTATTCACTTCAACAGCCCGACCATCGTACTCATCACTGACAGAGTTGATCTGGATACTCAGCTTTCTGAACAATTTACGAATGCTAAGGGATTCATCGGAGATAATACGATCATTAGTGTGGAAAGCCGTATGGATCTGCGCAAACATTTGCAAGGAAGGCAGAGTGGAGGCGTATTTCTGACCACCATCCATAAGTTTACCGAAGATGCGGCCCTTCTTACTGACCGAAGCAATGTCATCTGCATCTCTGACGAGGCGCATAGAAGCCAGGTCAATCTCGATCAGAAAGTCAAAATCACTTCAAAGGGTGTGAAAAAGACTTTTGGCTTTGCTAAATATTTGCATGATTCATTGCCCAATGCCACTTTTGTAGGATTCACAGGTACTCCAATAGATGCTACGCTGGATGTATTTGGTAAGGTGGCTGATACATACACCATGACGGAATCAGTCAATGATGAGATCACAGTGCGCATCGTCTATGAAGGCAGGGCTGCCAAGGTCGCACTACACAATACGGAGTTGGAGAAAATAGAACAATATTATGCAGAAGTTGCCGCTGCAGGTGCCAATGAATATCAGATTGAAAAAAGCAAGGAGACAGTCGCCAATATGAATTCTATTTTGGGTGACCCAAAGCGTTTAAAAGTATTGGCGGAAGACTTTGTACATCATTATGAAACTCGTGTTTCAGAGGGATCTACAGTAAAGGGAAAGGCAATGTTTGTTTGTAGTACGAGAGAGATCGCATACGATTTTTATAAAAATGTAATAGAACTATTAAGTGCGAGGGTCCTGGGAGAAAAGAGCTCCGGCTCTTTTCCTGATGCCAACTACGCGGACTCCTTCACCACCAACTTTGGTTTTCCGGAAGAATGGCACACAGGTAAGTTACCCCATCGAAACAAACTAGGCCTGATACAATTCATTACATTCAGGTTAGCAGACAGTTTGCATCAGGAAGCATTAAGATGTAGTGAGGAAGAATTAAAAAACTTTAAGGGAGATGATTATGAAATCCAAAAAAGAAAAAAATATGAAAAGTATTTAGATCGAGGATTGGGTAGTTGTGCATTAGCCCATCCAGAAATGGCCCAAGTAATGCAAGACGCGCTAATGTTTCACGATGGTGATCGATATAATCTTCTGGCTTGGAGTATTATGCCTAATCATGTACACGTCCTGATTAAAGACAACAGCGATCTATCCAAGATCCTCCAATCCTGGAAATCTTTCACTGGAAAATGGGCGCTAAAAAACAATAAAAAATATGGTTTAAACATCCCAAAAGATGCTACAGAATTTTGGATGTCGGAATCCTGGGATCGATTTATAAGAGACGGCGATCATTTTAACAATACTATCAATTATATTTTGAATAACCCGGATAAGGCGCATTTACCGGCTGGAAGTGCGGCGTATAGATTCAGAGGATGCACGATAAGGAGGGAAGGAAAGGAGGAAGTGGGGGGAGATGGGGTGAAGCAGGAGCAGGAGGATAAGTGGATGAAGCTGGAGCAGGAGGATAAGTGGATGAAGCTGGAGCTTCATCCTTCCCAGGTGAGGATGGTGATGACGCGTGATAAGGATGATGATGAGGTTCTGTATAATTTGCTGGGGACGAAGGAATATAAAAAAGAACTTGATCGGCAATTTAAAGATGAAAACTCGAATTTCAAAGTTGCAATTGTGGTGGATATGTGGCTGACTGGGTTTGATGTTCCATGTTTGGACACTATGTATATAGATAAGGCGGTTCAGCAACATAATCTTATCCAGACGATTTCCAGAGTTAACAGGAAATACAAGAATAAAAATAAGGGATTAATAGTAGATTACATCGGCATCAAAAACCAGATGAACATGGCCCTGGCCAAATACAATACAGGGGACAAAGATAATTTTGAAGACATTGCAGAGTCACTTATTATCGTAAGAAATCATCTGGATCTGTTAAATAAGTTGTTCCACACTTTTGATAACATCAAATATTTCATTGGCAATACAATGGAACAGCTGAATACACTCAATCTCGCTGCTGAATTTATTCAAAAGACCAAGGAAGAAGAAACCCGGTTTATGGGATTGGTCAAGCGGCTGAAGGCAGCGTATGATATTTGTTCCGGAAGTGAGCTCGTAACTCAACATGAAAAAGACCTGACACATTTTTACATAGCTGTGAGGTCTATCGTATTTAAACTCACCAAAGGAGATGCTCCTGATATTTCTCAGATGAATGCAAGAGTCAGGGAAATGATCAAGGATGCACTGGCCAGTGATGGAGTGGAGGAAATACTGAAACTCGGTGAAGATGGAACACAACAAGATATTTTTGATGCTGACTACCTTGCTAAGATCGACAAGATAAAATTGCCAAATACGAAAATAAAGTTATTGCAACAGCTCCTTGCAAAGGTGATCAAGGAGATGAAAAAAGTCAACAAGGTAAAAGGTGTTGACTTTACCAAAAAAATGCAAACACTCGTGGATCGCTACAATCAAAGAGATGCCAACGACATCCTTCGCAGTGAGGTTTATGAAGAAATGGCTGAACAATTGACCAATCTCATCATGGAAGTACACAAAGAGTTCTCAGCAGGTGAGGCGTTGGGTATTGACTTTGAAGAAAAGGCATTTTACGATATCCTTAAGATGTTGTGTGCCAAATATGACTTCAACTATCCGGAAGACAAACTCATCGTTCTCGCAAAAGCAGTTAAAAATCTAGTTGAAACTCAGGCTAAATTCCCTGATTGGAATAAAAGGGAAGATATTAAAGCAACATTGAAAGTAGGTCTAATCCTGTTGCTTGATGAATTTGGCTACCCTCCGGTGGCACGCGATGAGGTATATGTGGAGATCTTTGAGCAGGCGGAGAATTTTAAGAAGAATAAGTAATTAAGATGGAGTTTATAGATAACTTAAATAACTTAATAGAAGAAGAAAAAGTGCTTGGAATAAAATCCATTGATAAACTTAAAAGCTTGGGTCATAATTTTGATGTAGTTTATCTTCCCAATTTCATGCCTACGAAAAAGGTGGACTATTTCTTTGTAGCAATGGAGCCATCATTTGGCAAATGGGGTACAGTGGATAACGCAAATAAATTAATTTCCAAAGGTTTCAGAAATTTCATTTTTTCGAAAGGAGACTACTTATTACATTTTGCCATAAACAAATATTTAACATCTAACTACCATATTACAGATGTCTCGAAGTCAGCGATGAATATTGATTCTGCCAATGTAGTCCGAAAGGTAATGTATAATTTTTGGAGACCCCATCTAAAAAAAGAATTCGAAACTCTAAAAACTGATTCTGCTAAAATTATTTCAATTGGAGATAAACCAGAAATTGAATTACAAAGGATTTTTCCTAATAGTGATATCCATAAAATCATTCACTTTTCTGGTGCTGCTCAAAAAGCAAGGAAAGAATTTGTTGAAAAACATAATGATGAATTTCAATTATTTGCAGCTAGCTTTATTAAGGAGGAAGTTCAAATTTTTAGCCAAGAATTATTTAATTCAAAAATTGAAGATAATGAAGTTAAATCCTTTATCCAAAAACATAGCTTCAAAAGATTAGTAGATATTAAGGAATCTGATTTAAAGCTTCTTTTTAATTATAAAATGAATTTTGAAAAAATAATAAAAAATTAATATGAAATCAACAGAAAGAAATGAAGTATTAAAAAATGCTTTTGAAACTAAAATTCCTCAACTTAAGAAACTGGTTAATTTTCTCGTTAATAATTCTCAATTTAATCATGATTATCAACTCAATAATTTAAAAGGTAGTCTAAATCCTAATGCTCCATTTGGAGACAACTTTCGTCGAATACTTCTTGAATGTTTATACACATCATCCCAACCAAGTCTGAAATTAATTGGCAAGGCAATGAAAGATTTGGAACCACTTTTTATGGAGCTTAATTATACAAAAAAAATAAATCAAAATACTTTTTTTGCAATACTTGAAAAGCATTTCAACACCACAAATATGGATGAAAGAGTACTTTTTGAAAGTTTGTATTCGATTCCAGGGATGGGTCTCAAAATAGCTGCACTAACAGTTCGAAATTTAAACCTTACATTCAAATACGATTTATTAGAAATGGAAGGATATAAATTTGATGAAAATAAACTTATGATAGCAGTAGATGTGGTAATAACATCTGCCCTAAATCAAATTTTAGGCTTTCACGGAAAAAATATAAAGTTTGAAGCAAGTAGAGACTTTTATTTGTTAAATGAATTGTTTAGAATGAAATCATTAAATCCGGATAGTCCAATTATATTTGAAGATTTATGGTTTTGGGGATTTTACAATCAAACTAATGGTTCGGACAAGGTAAGGAACTTCAATAAATTTAATCCAGATAAACTATACGCTGAGAAATATAACTTCGCTCGTGATTTTAAGGAAATTGAATCTCTTTCAGAAGAGTTTAGGGCAATAATAAATCATGAGCAATAAAATTGATTCTTTTGTAAATTATTTTCAGTCTACTTGATAAAGCATTAATTTAAAAGGAATTATTCTTTAAAATTAATGCTTTACATTACAATTATAATTTACTTTCATGAAAAATATAATTCTTATTTTAACATTTGTTACAACCGGCTGTACTCATAAATACTTTTACCCGCTCACACCGAATGTCCCTATGCATAGTGGCGCAGGAGAGTTGACCTTAGCCGGAAATTATTCATTTAATGATCGCATAGACGGAGTGGAAGGACAGGTAGCGTATTCAGCGACAGACCACATTGGTGTAATGGGTAATTTTATTTATGTAAAAGGTGTGGAGGATAAAATTAATGATTATGGCTTAGGTAAAATGGGTGAAGTCGGGATCGGATATTTTACAAATAAAGGTAGATTACATCTTGCAGTTTACGCCGGCGGAGGTTTGGGTGACCAGCATCACCACTACAGATCTGATAGCATCGGTTATTACCAGGCTGATATGAATTACAACCGGATTTTTATTCAACCTTCCATAGGTTATAAATCCAGAATTTTTGAAAGTGCTTTTACGACGAGATTCAGCAGGCTGGATTACAGTAAATTTACTTCTGACATTGATCCTGTGCTTGATCCATACAATTACGATCTTGTGAACCTATTGAATTCTGATCGCCCATATTATTTATTTGAACCGGCTCTTACTATTCGAATTGGATCAGATAGGATTAAATTCCAGGGAAATCTGGGCTTGTTGTATGAGTTAAGAGACAAAGGGACTTTTGTAAGGTCGGCGCTGAGTGCCGGGATTCATGTAAGGTTGGGCCGTAAAACTTAATAATTCTAATTGAAATTTAATACAACATTTATTTTCTAAAATATTGTCTTCAATAAGAATTAATATTTCTTTTTTATATTATTGTCGACTTCCTTAATTCTATATTCAGCGGATGGATCTCTTCCAAATCATTTTTTTCGACATATTCGACGATCATTTCTCCAATAGTGGAGGTATAGTAATTATTGACAGGGTCGATGTCCTTGGTGACAAATTTATGTTCAATCGTCCAACTTACCGCCTTTCTTACCAGAGCCGCTTCTTCCGTTAATTCAAGATGATCCAGCAACATGGCTGCAGATAATATTGAACCAATCGGATTGGCGATATCGAGTCCTGCTGCTTGCGGATATGAGCCGTGAATAGGTTCAAACAAAGCAGTTTTTACTCCAATAGATGAAGATGGCAATAGTCCGAGGGAGCCACTGATGACACTCGCTTCATCGCTAATGATATCGCCAAACATATTTTCTGTGAGAATGACGTCAAATTGTCTCGGATTGAGGATGATCTGCATCGCAGCATTGTCCACATATAAATAATCGACAGTTACATCAGGATAAATGGCAGACAAATATTGAACGACTTTTCTCCATAACCTTGATGTTTCAAGGACATTGGCTTTGTCAACGAGTGTTAATTTCTTGCGACGTTGTTGAGCAGCTTTAAAAGCTAGATGAGCTATACGTTCTATTTCTGCACTCGTGTATACACAGTCATCTGAAGCACAATCTCCTGCTTCATTTAATTCCTTTTTTCCAAAATAAATACCTCCCGTCAACTCACGATAAATTACAAAATCTACCCCTTCTATAATTTTAGTTTTCAGAGGTGAGAGAAAATGCAAACTGCTATAACTTGTCACAGGACGGATATTGGCAAACAATTGGAGTGCTTTTCTTAGGCCCAAAAGACCTTGCTCCGGTCGAACCTTAGCTGTAGGGTCGTTGTCATATTTGGGGTGTCCAATGGCGCCAAATAAGATGGCATCACTGTCCAAACAAATATCCAGAGTAGCTGCGGGTAAAGGATCTCCTGTTTTGTCGATGGCGTGTGCACCTATCAAGCCCTCAGCATATTCAAATTTATGGTTGAATTTTTCAGCGATGGCATTCAGCACTTTTAATGATTGATTAGTCACTTCAGGACCGATGCCATCACCTTTTAAAATGGCTATTTTCTTAAACATAGTTTAACTTTTTAAGCTGTTTGATTTTCAAACTGGATAATGTCCTCTTTTATTGATAACAAATAGTCTATGTCATCATAGCCATTCAACATACATTCCTTTTTGTAATGATTGATTTCAAAATTTTCAAATTCGTATGTTGCATCAATTGTAATTGTTTGATTTGGTAAATCAATTGTCAAGGTTGATTCGTTCCCCAAAGAAAATATTTTGTCAAGAAAATCTTCACTGACTGTCACAGGTAGAACGCCATTATTAAGTGCATTATTCTTAAATATATCAGCAAAAAAACTGCTGACCACTACTTGAAATCCTGCATCCAAAATAGCCCAAGCTGCATGCTCTCGAGACGAACCACATCCGAAGTTTTTTCCTGCGACAAGAATTTGCCCTTTAAACTTAGATTGATTCAACTGAAAATCTTTTTTTGGTCTATTTACATCATCGTTTTCATACCTCCAATCACGGAATAAATTTACTCCAAATCCATCCCGGGTAGTACCTTTCAGGAAACGTGCGGGTATAATCTGATCGGTGTCGATGTTCTCGATGTTGATTGGGACAAAGGTGGAGGTGATGGCGTTTAGTTTGTTCTTAGGCATGTGTTTGTGATGTAGATATTTGTATTCTTGTTGATGAGGATAGCCTCCCCCTAGCCCCCTCCAAAGAGGGAAATCAGTGCTCCGAAAGCAATTATTCATTATTAATTAATTGACTTACGTCGGTGACTCTGCCGGTAATAGCAGCAGCGGCGGCCATTAATGGGCTTGCCAAAAGTGTGCGGGCACCGGCGCCTTGTCGTCCTTCGAAGTTGCGATTACTAGTGCTGATGCAATATTTTCCGGCAGGAATTTTGTCTTCGTTCATAGCAAGGCAGGCACTGCAGCCAGGCTGCCGCAATTGAAATCCGGCTGCTTGAAATACCTTGTCAATGCCTTCTGCAATTGCTTGTTGCTCGACTTGTTTGCTACCCGGAACGATCCAAACTTCGACATCGTCAGCTTTTTTCTTGCCTATAACAAACTCAGCGACCAAACGAAGATCTTCGATCCGACTATTCGTGCAGCTTCCGATAAAGACATAATCGATCTTCTGTCCACTGATGGCTGCGCCGGGTTTTATACCCATATATTCCATCGCTTTGACAAAAGATGCTCTGTCTTTTTCATCCACTGATTCCTTACTTGGCACAAAGTCATTGACCCCAATACCCATCCCGGGATTAGTTCCGTAAGTGATCATTGGTTCAATATCAGCAGCATCAAAGAAGAACTCTTTATCAAAAACTGCATTTTCATCACTGAAAAGCGACTTCCATTCTAACAATTTTTGATCCCATTCTTGTCCTTTTGGAGCAAAAGTTCGTCCTTCCACATAATCAAATGTAGTCTGATCAGGAGCAATCAATCCGCAACGAGCACCCATTTCAATACTCATATTGCACACAGTCATTCTTCCTTCCATCGAAAGGCTTTTGAATGAATCACCTGCATACTCTACTGCATATCCGGTAGCGCCACTTGCAGAGATCTTTGATAAAATGTACAGCACAATGTCCTTGGATAAAACACCCGGTCCTAATTTCCCATTTACGTTTATCCGCATTTGTTTTGGCTTTGTCTGCAATACACATTGTGTGGCGAAAACCATTTCCACCTCGCTTGTTCCGATGCCAAAGGCTATTGAGCCAAATGCACCATGCGTGCTTGTATGACTATCTCCGCAAACGATAGTCATCCCCGGTTGGGTAATGCCCAATTCCGGACCTATTACGTGCACAATACCTTGATAAGGATGGCCAAGACCGTACAACTCAATGCCATGATTTTTACAGTTATTTATCAAGGTATCCACCTGAATACGTCCAAGTTCTTCTTTGATGGGTAAATGCTGATCCTTGGTCGGTACATTGTGATCCGCTGTGGCGACTATACTGTCCGGCCGAAAGATCTTTAATCCACGTTTTTCTATTCCGGCAAATGCTTGTGGGCTTGTGACTTCGTGAATGAGATGTTTATCGATGTATAGGACTGAGGGGCCATCTTCGATGGTTTTGACTAGATGTCGGTCCCAGATTTTTTCGAAAAGTGTTTTGGACATTGTGGGTTAATTATTTACGTAAGGTATGAATAGTAGAACCATTTTTAATTGAAAAATATAATAAATTTCTGATAAGTCCACCCCCTTGGCCCCCTCCAAAGGGGGACATTCGTACTGATTCATATTTTGTGTTAAATTAGGAACTTTAGACGGCTTGGCGGGAAAAGATTTTGGCAAGATTGCTAAGGTCTTCGTCGTTGACTTCTTTTTTGAGGTCGGCAACTTTTACAAATTCATGATATAAGTTGTCCACCTGATCCCTGTCAAACTGGAAACCAAGTTTTTGAAATCTGAATGCCAAAGCACTTCGGCCACTTCTGGCGGTCAATAATATCTTGGAACTGTCAGCACCTACGTCATCAGGATTGATACTTTCGTACGTTAGGGCATCTTTCAGGAAGCCATCCTGATGAATTCCTGAGGAATGGGAGAATGCATTACTTCCCACGATCGCTTTGTTTGGCTGCACCGGCATGCGCATGACATCGGAGATGATGCGGCTCATCGGATTCAGTTGACGGCTGTCGATGTTGGTGTGAAAACCAAGGGAACGGTGTTGTTGAATGATCATGGCAACTTCCTCCAATGAAGTGTTTCCGGCTCTTTCGCCTAATCCGTTGATGGTACATTCGATTTGTCTGGCTCCTGCTATTGCGCCCGCAATTGCGTTAGCAGTTGCCATCCCAAGGTCGTTGTGGCAGTGACACGAGATCACTGCTTTGTCGATATTTGGCACATTATTGGCCAGATATGCTATTTTTTCTCCGTATTGATGTGGCAGGCAATAGCCTGTAGTATCAGGAATATTAACTGTAGTGGCACCTGCTTTTATAACAGCTTCGATGACCCGAGCGAGGTATTCATTGTCAGTGCGGCCGGCATCTTCTGCGTAGAACTCTACGTCGTCTACAAAGTTTTTTGCCCATTTAACAGCCTGAATAGCTCTTTGTAAAATCTCATCTTGAGTAGCGTTAAATTTTGCTTTTATGTGCAGGTCAGAAGTGCCGATACCTGTATGAATTCTTGGACGATGTGCATATTTCAATGCTTCTGCAGCAACTTCAATATCTTTTTGGACGGCTCTGGTAAGTCCGCAAACTGTTGCATTTTTAATTACTTTAGATATTTCCTTTACAGATTCAAAATCACCCGGAGAGGAGATCGGGAATCCAGCCTCTATGATATCTACACCAAGGCCTTCTAATTTAAGAGCCAGGTCTATTTTTTCTCTACTGTTCAATTTACATCCCGGTACTTGTTCGCCGTCGCGTAGCGTGGTATCAAAGATGAAAATTTTATTTGTTGCCATTTATATTAATATTAATGTTTAAAATTGTCTGATCGTAATCAGTAGGTTGATCTTTGAACGACGAAAATAATGGTTGTTGCCAAGTCTTCGAAAACATAAACTTGCTGAAATACGATATTTAAAACACGAATATTTTGTCAAAAGCTTTGTAAACAGGGCATAATTAAATTCAAATTTTACGATGTCAAACAATATAAATGAACCGATTTTCATGCTGATCATGTCGCTTTCAGCAGCAGAAAAACGGCATTTCAAATTGTACATCTCCAGAAATCAGGCAAATGAATCAGCAAAGTTTGTTAAACTCTTTGATGTAATCGATGGCAGTGCGTCTTACAATGAAGAGCATATTTTAAAAAAAATACCTGATATAAGTCGACAGCAATTGCCCAATATTAAAGGGCATTTGTATGGTGAGATTCTGGTTGCACTGCGATTGCTCCATACTTCCAAAAATGTAGAGATCCAGATCAGGGAGCAGATGGATTTTGCTAAAATATTGTACAATAGAGGCTTGACGCAACAGGCTTTAAAGATATTGGCCAAAGTAAAGCTCGTAGCAAAGGCACATAGTCATTTTATTATTACCCTGGAAATTCTCCAATTCGAAAAAGATATCGAATCAAGACACATTACCAGAAGCCTTAAAGGACGAGCTGAAGAGCTTATTGGTGAGACTAATTTTGCAATTAATCAGATAAATGAGGTGACAAATTTATCAAATATTGCTTTGAAACTTTACGGATTATTTCTTGAAAATGGTCCTGTAAAGGATGAAGTTCAAAGTCGGGAAATTGAACGACAATTCAAGGATAATTTATTCAGCATTAAGGAAGATCAAATCAGTTTTTATGGCAAGGCATACCTGCATCAAAGTTATTGCTGGTATTATATGATCACGTTGGATACGACGCGATATTATCGTCATGCTGAAAAGTGGGTTGATCTTTTTACGAAACATCCGGAGGCAAAAAAAGAGAATCCTTTTTTATATCTCAAAGCAGTGCATAATCTCCTGAATGCTTTATTTATTCTGGGAAGGCATCAAAAAATGAATCTAGAAATAGAGAATTTAGAGCAATTTTATGCCCAAAGTTCTACGTTCAATGAAAATCTGGAAAAGCAAACTTTTGTGTATTTATATACTGCAAAATTAAATAAGCATTTTCTGGAAGGAACCTTTACGGAAGGCTTAGAATTAATCAAACCAATTGAAACGAAACTCGGTCAATACCATCAATATATCGACATCCATAGAGTCTTGGTCTTTTATTACAAGATCGCCAGCCTTTATTTTGGGTCAGGTGACAATGAACAAGCAATAGAATATTTGAATAAAATAATTAATTTGAAAGTAGGACATCTGCGCAGTGACATCCAATGCTTCGCAAGACTACTTCACTTGATAGCTCATTACGAATTGGATAACTTACAGTTGGTAGAACATTTGATTAAATCGGTGTATAGATTCCTATCCAAAATGGAAAGCCTTGATGCCGTTCTTACTCAGATCTTTGAATTTCTAAAAAAATCTCTTTCATCTAATCCGCATGATGTAAAAAAATCTTTTGTTGAGCTGAGAAATAAATTGGAAATAATTAGCACCAGTAAATATAACCGTCGATCTTACCAATATTTAGACATAGTAAGTTGGTTAGACAGCAAAATTGAGAATATGGCTGTCGAGGAGGTGATACGGAGGAAGTTTATGAAAGGATGATAGGTTGATAGGATATCAGTATATCAGTATATCAGTATGTCAGTATATCAGTATGTCAGTATATCAGTATGTCAGTATATCAGTATATCAATATATCAGTATATCAGTATGTCAGTATTGCAGTATGATGGTATGCAAGGATGATGATTGGGTATTGAGCACGTGGCTAATTGTCTAGTGTCTAGTATCTAGCTTCTGACAACTGACCTTTGACCTTTGTCCTCATTTTTTTAGAACAATTGCCGACAATCACCTTAATTGACTGATGGCTTACATACATTCGATGATTTATAAAGTATAAGTATCTTAGCACAAATAAGTAGAACAAAAATCAGACCAAGCGATCTAAATTGGTTCGCTTGGTATGATAAATTAAGACATATAAACGAGTTAGCACTCACCCTAAAAGACCGACACGACAGTAAATTAACGAAATAAAAATGACAGATGAAAAGCCAACGCATAGACAAAATCAAAAGAGATGCAACCAACAGCACAAAGCCAACGCTTTGCAGCACATTTGCTTTTGCCCCAACCGCAACCGACAAGCATATTCTGACTTATTTATCTTTAACCTATTTTGCAATATTGCTAGTTAGAATATGAAAATAAAAAACATAAGAGAATTTCGGACTTGGGTAAAAGATGACGACCCTGATACAAAAGGCAATAATAAAGTTGACGAAAATTTTCTTGGTCTATATGATGAACATAAGACTAAATCTGGCTTTTTCAAGATAATTCATGGTAAAATTGACAATGGATTTGACAACAAACTCAAAGGATTATTAAATCTTGCACAAGATACACAAGGGGTGTATGAATTTATACAAAATGCTATTGATTGCGAGTCTACAACCTTTGGTTTATTCTATGATAATGAAAATCTTATTGCATTTAATGATGGGCTATCATTTAAAAAAGAAAATGTTATAGCCATTCTTAATGAGGGTGATAGTAATAAATCAGAAGGTGATATAGGTAGATTTGGAGTTGGGTTCAAAATAATTCACAGATTAGTAGGTGAACATGATGGATTTGAAGAAATAAAACAGAATGAAGGTCCAATTATATTCAGTTGGAACAACAAACAACAAATCGCCAGTTTCATTGATGATGATGAGTTGAATTTAGAATTTGACGATAGCATTGAAAGTGAATCACCTTGGCTATTTAAAATTTTGCTGACCTGTTTTCCAACACAACTTAACGATACTGTTTATGACCTAAAGAACAACGAAACGAAAGAATTACTAAAGAAATCAGAAGTAATTAACCTTGTTAAATTTATTAAGTACTTGTTAGTTCAAAACAACTTTGACATAAAAGATTTTTCAAGAGGCTCGCTTTTCTATATTAAACTTGGCAAAAATAAAAGTCAAAAATAAAAGATGACTTACAAAAACTTGAAAAAGGAATTCAATACACATTAAACTTTCTTCAACATAGCACAAAAAATCGCCCATTTTCAAAAATTTTCTTGCAAAGCGATGTATTAGAAGTTAGTAAATTAAACACTGAAATAATCGAAATTGATTCAACCAATGAAATATACCGCCAAATTATTGATTATAATAGTACGACACCGATTCAAATAATTTTTGGTTACGAATCTAATCCACAAAATGAAGTATTAAAAAAGAAGACATCAAACTTTTTTAAGTTCTTTCCAATGGAAAAGGAAGCTGTTGGTTTTAATTTTATTATTCACTCAGATGCTTTTATAATTGAAAAAAGTAGAAGAGAACTTCAAGGTGATAGTCGAAACAACTTACTACTTAACTATCTCATATCTGAACTTAAGGTGAAATTATCCGACTATAGAGTCAACAATATTGAAAAGTATAGACAAATATTTTTGTCTATTTATTTGTCAAAAAAACCAGAGCAAACACCTGAACATTTTTCAAATCTTTATCAAGATTTAGTATCAATTACAAAGGATTTTATTCCAAATGATGAAGACGGTGTTAGTTCATCAATTGAAATTGTTGCAAAAAATGAAAATGTAAATATTTCATTTAAGCTAAGTGATTGGGGAATAAAAAAGAAATTCTTCCACTGGCAGGGAGAGGGCAATAAAAATTTACTTTATATTACAGTCTTAAAGGAATACAAAATTGAAAAATGGGATTTAATAACTTGCATTTCAAATGCAGATGAAGTTTCTTTCAACAATTGGTTCGTTAGATTATCAGCAAATTCCCAATCTGAATTTCTTGCTGAATTGGAGGTTTCTGATTTAAAAGCTGTATCAAAATTAAGTCTGCTAAAACTTTTCAGATTCTCTGACAATGAATTCTATTCTGCAAATGATGATGCCTCAAAAATTGATGGAGCAGATTCAGAAGAAAAACCACAAAATCTTGTATTCCATTCTACAACCACTTTCAAAATTAAAAGCGAATTAGAAAAATTAGAACATGTAACATCAGAAATTGATATAGAAAAAACTTATCCAAAATTATTCCAATCATTGGGGCTAAACTTGAAGCAGCCAGACCTTTTCAATGAAGTCAGAGCAAAATCACTAATCATTGAACTTGACAGCCATGAAAAGAAAAATGTTTTTCAAACATTTTCATCGCAACCAATTCCGCAGTTACAGTCAGAAAAGTATTTTAAAAACAGTTTTGGATTTGAGAGTTTGAGTAACCTATTAAAACCAAACAAAGAATATCCTGCATGGCTTAGGAAATTCTCCATACTTGAATCCGAATATTATCCCGAACTTGATTCATTCTTAATTAAAGACGATGTTCAGATTTTCAGTTTCATTTACGGCAACTGGGCAAGCATAATTACACTTGAAGAAGTAAAGAAAGATGTAAAAGCATTCTACAATAAAGTTGAAACATATAAAATTCTTTCTTCAAACCCGACACTGTCCTATACTAATCTTTCAATTGTTTTTGTGAATGAAACAATCGGCTTCCAAAATAGCAGTGCGGTTTACTTTCATAAAACTCTTAGCGATTGTCAATTTGAAAAAATCAAGAATGCTATCAAAACAATTTTTGATATGGAAATACCAAGCAAAAATGCTTTGGAATTTCTTTCAAAGGAAGGCGGAGTATTTAGGATTAGTGATAATGATAATTTATTGACAAGAACACTAACTTCTAAGACACCTATTGAACTTACCAAGGAAGATGTAATTGAATTTGTCAATTTTTCCATTTCAAAAATTCACGAAGAATTTTTTAAGCATTTCATAATTTCAGTAAAGGAGAAGGAAATTTATTTGATTGAACAAAGAACATCGGAGATTTTTCAAGTAAACAAAATTCGAAAGGAAGTTGTTGAACTTATTAAATCAACAGAATCCCTAAAAGCGAAATACAAAATTTTACCCTATGCTTTGAAAGACAGTTTCAGGGAAACAAAAGAAATTCTCACACAACAAAATGGTTTTTCCTCACTTCTATTAAAAGACAAGGAACTATTAACCAAACCAACAGAAATTTTCAAATACCTATCTGATTCAACTTCACAGAAAGAATACATCAGTGAGCAAAGTGAAATTCTGATTCCGATAAATACCGAAATTGATATTGAGAGTTCAGTTTATAAAATATTGGAATGGTGTTTAGGCACAGGAGAACATAAAGGGGTTTTTACAATTGAAGAAATCCCATTGGTGAGAAACAAATTCAAACTTCAAGTTGGTGAGAAAAAAATTGAAGTGGCAAAGTCCAAAGGCGAAATTACAATAGGGAATAAAGTATTTTCCTTAGCTGATTTAATTCCGAATAATATAGTAGATATTAGAAATGAATATACTTCTCATTTCTTAAAGCAATATTCCAAAGTAGCAAATGAAATTAAATTGAAATCATTTTTTGGGATAGAAGAAGATATAATGCCTCAAGAAGTTTATGATTCAATATTAGATTACAACACTAACCCTTTAAACACTAGGCAGGTAGAATTTCTCTTAATTTATTCTGTGGAAAGTAGCAGTGTTGATTTAACCTCTTTTGCTGTTGAAACTATTAGTGAAAAACAAAATCTAAGTAATCTATTTTACAAAAAATTCATTTCATTTATTAAACCAACTCAAATTCTACATGAAAAATATGCTGACATAGAAATTCAATATTGCAAAAGCACTATTTTATCGGAATATAAATTATCTGATAAAGGCGAATTGGACACTTCCTTTTTCAAAGAAGAACTTAACGATGCAGAAAAAATAAGTTTGTTGGAATTTGTGTTTGATGTTTGGAAAGCCGACAAAGAAAAATTTGCAGCATTAAATATTGACAGCATCTACAACTTTTTAGGATTTCAGAAGAATGAAAGGTTTTTAAAAGATGACTATACAGTAGCAAATGAAAAACTTCCTTCTTTTTTCAAAACATTTTTAGCGGAAGATGCTGAAAAGATTACTTTCAGCATTGTCATCGGAATTAACAACAAAGACAATTCAGCAATTGAATTGCGAAAATATTTTGAAAACAATACACCCGAAAAGTTATTTGAGGATATTCAAAACATAAGTTCCAAATTGCTTCATAACACTTTGCAGTGGTTACAGGAGAAAGGAATTGTTTTAAGCAAGGTGTTCCATCTTGAAGCATTGAAAATCATTTACGCACAGATAATTCCAACAGACAACACTCCCTTTTTATTCATTGATTCATTTGACACCGAAAGCAATCTTTGTTACAAAATCAAACAAGCCGAAACAGACAATTATTTAATTGGTGATTCAGAACTTGCCAAACTCAACGATTATGAAATTCCTTTGGAAAAGATTTTTAAACTTCATGAAGAGTCCAGTAAGAATTTAGTGAACCAAAGTAGTTATCCGCCAAGTTTTGTTTTCAATGAGAGTTTCAAACAATTGCAAATACCCGATGCAATTATCAGTATTGCCGAATTACAAAACCTAGAAGAATGGAAAGAGCAATACTTTATAGAGTGGAAGAAAATTAATGAGAAGTCAATTCTGGTTTATTTATTTGATGGAGAAATACCACGGCATATCAGTTTTGAAAACGAAAATATCTCATTAGAAAGGAAGGGTTATGAATTTGAATCAGACGGATTTTACTATATTTCTAAAGATGCCGATAATGTTTTGAAGTCATTAAAAAAGATATTGCCTCAAGATTTATACGAAGGGCTTGCAATTTTTAAAAGTGAATATGAACAACCAAAACCTGAAGATGAAAACAGTTTAGCCAAATCATTTTATGATGAAGTAAACGAATTCTTAAATGATTTTGAATCGGACATTGAAAACCGTTACTCATCAGAAATTATTGCAGAACTCAAAAATATGGCGTTAGGGCTTTACAATGAATCCAACATAACAGCAATGATGAATCTTATTGTCAAACTAAAAGTTTGTAAGAAATTGAAAATTGACTATTCAAAAAATTGGGGATACAACTATGTAGAAAGTAAAGGCACGAAGTATATCGTTTTTAGTGCAAGACGGGCTTTTGCATATATACACCCTGCTAAGATTATTGAATTGCGTGATAACAACAGTAAAATCCTTATTGACTTTGGAAAGAATTTGGAATTAGTTGAATTCAATTCATTAGAAGAATTATTTCGCTACAATACTGACCATCTGTTTTTTTACAGTGGAGAAAGAACTCCTGCTGAATTAGAAGCACTATGTGAGCAGAATCAATCAAGAAGCGGTTTTAGATTATTGTTGGTAGATAAAAATAAAGAGATAAGTGAGTTGACTGCTTTGTTTCAAATTACAAATCGGGAAACATATGACTAAAGTAAATCACAATAAGCATATTGAACTTATCCAATCAGAACTTATCTATCAAAAGAATGAGTTTGAAAAATTGCTTAAAAAACAAGCTGCAAAACTGTTCGTTGAAAACCAACTTTACTTATGCAGATACCAAGGGTTTGATGAAGCAAGAGGAAATTTAATTGTAAAATTTGACCACAAAATTTGCAATCCACCAAGGAAAAATGAAAACCTTCAATGCTTTGTTTCTGAAATGCAAAACGATGATGTGAAAAATTGGGGAGGCATTTCATACCAAAATATTAGAAGCAAATTCACAGCACAATTTGAATCTAAAACAGTTTTTTTCACTTTTGAAAATGGCCACACAATTGTTGGCTTATCAGGTGTCAAAATTGAAGATGTTCCAAAATATCAGAAAGATACTTTGGTGTTTTTAGCACCAACCGACCCACCTTTAGAATATCTTTTTAATCTTCAAAATTTTCTCAAAGAAACTCAACCAAGCACGAATGAGATTTTAGATTTAGAAATTGGAACGCTGAATTGGAATCCACAACCTTTGACAGTTGATGAAAGTATTGTAACACAAATTCAAACCGACCTAATTGAAAAAGAAATAATAATTATTCAAGGACCGCCAGGAACAGGCAAAACTTTTTTAATGGCACAACTTTGCAGTGCATTCTTAAAGACCGATTACAGAATTCTTGTAACCGCTTTGACAAACCGAGCATTGATTGAGTTGGCTGAAAAGGAGCATTTGAAAACGGCATTGAGTGAAGGGAAAATTTATAAGTCCACTTTGACTGCTGATGAAAGCAAGAACAAAAAAATAAAGGGCATTAAAGCATTTAAAAGTTTGAGCCAGCAACAGCCTCAAATGCTGTTAGCAACTTACTACATTATGAGCCAAATTGCAGCAAAGGCAATTCAGGACACTCACTTTGATTACATAATTATTGAAGAAGCAAGTCAGGCTTTTTTATCAACCATTGCTTTGGCAAGGAAACTTGGAAAGAAGTGTATCATAATTGGCGACATCAAACAACTTGAACCAATCTTTCACAAAGAGTACGCACCTGAAGACACAAATAATTATCATTGGATGATTTGCGGATTAAAAGCAATTAGTTTCTTTCTTCCAACTTCCAAGCAATACATTCTAACTGATTCTTACCGATTACCTCAAAACAGTGTTGATGTAACCAACTCATTTTATTCAGGCCAATTGAAAAGTAAATCAAGTGCAGAATTGCCTTTGAACCTTTCAAATTTTCCTTTGCTTAACGAATCCTTTCAAAGTAGTGGCGGAACTTCTATTCGAAAGTTTCAACTAGCTGATGGAAAAATTCCTTCAACAGAATGTTCTCAATTTATTATTGACCTTGTGAATCAACTCAAACAATTTGATATCAAATCAGAAATTGCAGTGTTGGCTTTCTATAGAGATTCAGTTCGCTTTCTACAGAAAGAAATCTATTCCAAATGTGCAGACACCGAAAATGTGTTGGTTGAAACTATTGATAGAATTCAAGGGTTGACAACGGACTTCACTATTTTCTTTATTCCGACAGAGAGTATTCCGTTTGCTTTACAAGCAAACCGTTTTAATGTGGCAACTTCAAGAGCTAAACTATGCACACTTATTATTACAGATAAAAACATCAACTCATTTTATCCACACATATATAATGATGTAAAGACCTATTTACAAAAAATAAAGGAGGTTTTTTCATCAAATCAATATTCTGCAACAACTCAAAACAACAATAACATTGAACAGGAATCAGAAAACAAAACAGGCTTAAAAGTTCTTGGAAAAATAGACCTTTCAAAGTTTGAAAAACCAAAAAAGGAAATAAACAAAGACAAGAAAAATATTTACATCATCGACACAAATGTTTTTGTTGACCAACCAGACATTATTTCAAAAATTGACCAAAAATATAGTATTGTACTATCTGCAAAAGTCATTGACGAATTAGATTACTTGAAAATATCGTTGGCAGAAGAGCAAAAGAAGAATGTTCAAAGGGCTTTGAGACTAATAAACGAGAGCATTGAAAAACGAAATATCAAAATGGACACAGCCGACCTTACCTTACTACCAAACGACTTTAACAAAAAATCTCCAGACAATTTCATTTTATCAGTGGCCATAAAATACAAAGACGAGAACCCAATTATGCTGACATCAGACAATGGTTTACAGATTAAAGCAAAAGGACTTTACATAACCACAATAACACTAAATGAATTTTTGAAACAATTGAAATATTAATGCCAACGCATTTGGTGGCACATTTGTATTTTTTCAACGCACAACCCAACGCTAATAAAATCCAAAAGAGCCACCAAGCCAACGCACCAAGACAGACACGAAATGATAACAAACAAACACGACAGAAAAGAAGGGCGAAGTGCTAACAGTACCTACCAAAAGGCGGGGCTTCGTGCTTTGCAGACACATTTGTGCAAGCCGAAAGTTCGGTACTCCGAATGAAGTTTTGTGGTAAAAATTCCGCCCTTCGGGTAGCCGCTAACCGCTATGTTTCATTTTAGAACCCAAAAGATTACAAAAAATTCGACTTATGTTCAAGTTTATATTACCTCTATGTTTAATTTTATCGCTTAATTCATTTGCTCAAAATTGTAATTGTGACAGTGTCTTTATAAAGTCCAAACAGTTGGTTGAAGAAAATTATGCAGGTTGGTTTGACAAAATTACTGAAAAGAATCGACCAGATTATATCATCTGGTCGGAGAAAAAATTTAATGAAATAAAAGGGGTTACAAATGACAGCATTTGTGCAAAGCAATTGCAAAATTGGATTTCTTATTTCAACGACAAGCATTTAAGAATACAATTTACAAAACCAAAATCGAATACAACTCAATCGAAAACTAGTGCTTTAAAAATATTGACTCATAACTTATCTGTTGATGAAGCTAATGATTATTTTATGAAAACAAAATCGCCCGACCCAATTGAGGGGATTTATAGTCATCCAAGTTATCAATTGGCTATTACTAAAATTAAACCCAATTTGTTTTATGCAACCATACTTTCTACAACCAATGAAAATTGGAAACCAAATGAAGTGAAATTAACCATTATAAAAAAGGGAAAAGAGTATTTGGGAACCTTTTATGACGGAGATAAATCGGATTTTTCCACGCATAAAGTAAAATTAGAGGACAATATTTTGGATTTTGATATTGCGTTTTTTGAAAAGCAATCACCCAACGTAAAAAACAAATTAGACTTAACAGAATATGAAATAAGCAAGGACAAAGATGCACCAAGCCTTCATTTTAAGGAAAATGTTGCTATTTGGAAGTTCCCTACATTTTATAGTAATTCCGAAGAACAAACGGCATATTTATTAGAAAAATACAAAGTACAATTAGAAAACACATCAGAATGGATCATTGATTTAAGAGGAAATGATGGTGGTGATTATAGAGTTGGGTGGCAATTGATTAATTATATTTATACAAAGCCTATCATTAAATATAATGCCGAAAGTCGCTTGACGAAACAAAATAATGAAATGTGGTTTAATTCTTTTATGAAATCATATTATGAACAATCCGATGATAAAATAAAGAAAGTAATAGACGAAGAAGTGGCCAAAATGAATCAAAATATTGGGAAAATGTATAATGGAAGTAATCTTCCATTTGAAACCATAACTATAAACAAACCATTCATAAATCCAAAGAAAATAGCGTTGTTAATTGATGAAAACACGGTGAGTAGTGGCGAACTTTTTACAATGCTTGCAAGGCAAAGCGACAAAGTTGTGGTAATGGGTAATAATTCCGGTGGAATGATGGATTATGGAAATATACTAAGATATAAAACCCAATGTTCAACCATTAGAATACAAGTGCCAATGGACAGAATGTTATGGATAGATACAGGTTTTTTTGTTGACAAAGAAGGGTTAAAACCAGACGTATATTTGCAAGTAAACAATTTGATAGAACAAGCAATTGACAGACTTAAAAAATAAAAAACGGAAATTTGCATCGTTTGGGCAATATGACTGACTTTGAGCTAAAATCAAGTTAAATTTTCCAGTTGTACTTTAGTGTAAAGTTGAAATTTTCTGATTTCATATCCGCCACCTTCACTAAGCCGTAAAAAGATGTATTCAATTTAAAAAAATAAAACCATGAGCAAATCCAATTCTAACTTGTCCGAAAGAGGAAATATTTTGGCAAATAACCCAGCAAGAGTGGATGATGATTTGTTCGCGAAAGCATGTCAAAATCTTTACTGCCCGGATAAAAACCCAAATGGGTCATTTCCTTTGAACGTTGCTGAAAACCATCTAATGGGTTCAATAATTAAAAGCCAACTGGGTTCAATTATTCAACAATATGAGATTCCTGATTGGGTACTCAATTACACCAATACTTTAGGTCACCCTGAGATACGAACTGAAATAGCAAAATTCATGGAGCTGCACCTTTGTAAATGCAGTATTCCTTATGATACCATTGGTCTGTCTGCAGGAGCTTCGGCCATTATCGAAGTTAGTTCATTTATGCTCGCCAACCCTGGTGACGTAGCCGTAATTCCTGCTCCATCTTATCCAATGTATACCAATGACCTTGGCGTGAAAAGTGGAATTGTCCGTTTTGATCTTCAGACACATTTTGAGATTAAAGAAATAGGATCGGAGGCACCTGTAAAGGTCGAATTACTAGACAAAACCTTGGATGAGTTGAAGGTTCAAGGAAAGTGTTTTAAGCTATTAGTACTTAGTTCTCCAGATAATCCAACCGGATGCATTTATACTGAACACGAATTGAGAAAGCTTGCTAAGTGGTGTATTCAGCATGAAGTTCATATGATTGTCAATGAGATTTATGGACTTTCCTTGATTGATACACAAGATGATGTTCTTAAGCAAGACTACAGTATGGAAGGAGCTTATTCTTCCTTTGCTAAATTGATGAACGAGTTAAACAGTGATTATCTGCACCTTTGGTACGCTTTTTCCAAAGATTTCGCTATGTCAGGCCTTCGGATTGGTATTGTACATTCTTTAAACAAGGCTTTTATGAAAGGGCTTGGAAATGTAAACATTCCCCATATGGTTTCAAATTTCACACAGTGGTTGGTCGGAGCAATGTTAAAGAATACCGATTTTATTGAAGAGTACATTTTGGAAAATAAAAAGCGTCTCACACAAAGTTATAAGCTGATGGTGACGACCCTGAGAAAACATGATATTCCTTATGTCCCAAGCCGAGGAGGTTTTTTCTTATGGATGGATTTGTCTAAATACCTTCATGAGGACAGTGATCATGGAGAAAAACAACTTTGGTTAGACCTTTACGAAAACACGGGTGTTCTTTTAACGCCCGGTATTGGTTTCCAACATCAAAAAAAGGGACTTTTTAGAATTGTATATACAGCGATATCCTTTGCTCATCTAGAAATAGCAATGGATCGAATGACCAATTACCTTATTAGTAAGGAGGCAAAAACTGACTATAAAATATAGTCGATCCTTATTTAATCATGACTGCTCTTCACCCACCTAGCATTGGACTTCGTTCCGTTTCACTTCCTTGAGAAGGTCGCATTTGCACCTTATCTTCATCGTTCACCCTCAGAAGGGGGAAATTCGCCCATCAACATTATAAATCATATATATCAGCATTACCTGCGTTCCATTTTCATCCAATTATCTTTTTGATTTTGGAAGCAAAACATTGCAGGTAACATCTTGGAGTTCAATTGCCTTTGACTTCAGTTAATGGATAAAGAAAATGAACATAATTTGATTTAACTCAATTTTACTTGCCAATATCTATACAAATACATCAATCTAAACGTTTCCATTATTTAACGTATTTTTGGACGATGAACAAGATCTGGATGCATATCTCTATTTGCCTCTGCCTACTGATGACTTTTACAGTCACACAAGGGCAAAACAGGTGTGGTTCAGAATATGTAGAACACCTATCAGCATTACACAACCCCAATTTTATTCAACAAAAAGAAGCTACAGAAAGGGCAATAGCCGATGCTATTCGGAATCCTTCACTCTCTCTTCGCAATGAATTGTATATCCCTATAGTGGTTCACGTGGTTTATTATGAAGATTTTGAAAGGATCTCTGATGAACAGATAGCCTCTCAGATAGAATTATTGAATGCTGATTTTTCTGCATTGCTCATTCCGGCCGGCATTCCTGATGAATTTGCAAATCTGTATGAAGATGTTGGAATTAGATTTTGCCTTGCCAAAAACGACCCGGAAGGTAACCCAACCAATGGAATAACGTACAATACGACCAATATTAAAAACATTGGTCTAAAAGTGGACGAATCCGGACGTAAAAAAGTGCAGCATGGTTTTCTTGGAGGTGCAGATGCCTGGCCTACTGACAAGTATCTAAATATTTGGGTATGCAGACTCGATGAATTTCTTGGATACGCAACCAGGCCGGGTGGTTCATTTTTTTCAGGAGAAGATGGTGTTGTAATTAATTATACAAATTTTGGAAATATAGGAACTGTTAACCCCAAAGGTCCATACAACTTGGGGCGCACCACAACTCACGAAGTTGGTCACTACTTTGGGTTATTGCACTTATGGGGCGAAAACGCTAATGGCTGCGGAGACGACCTTGTGGAAGATACACCACAGCAAGGAACACCTCATTATGGTTGTCCAAATTACCCACAGCTATCTTGTATGAATTCCAACATGTTCATGAATTTTATGGACTATACAGATGATAAGTGTATGTTTATGTTTACCCCCGGTCAGGGACAAAGGATGAGGGCTACGCTGGAAAGCACCAGAAATTTATTGTTGAATGGAGAAAACACTCATTGTGACCAGTTCAACGATCCTATAGAAGGACTGGCTAAAAGGATGAAACTATTTCAATCAGTAGTAAAAGATGAAGTTATATTGGTGCAGGACGCCGGTTATAAGGAAGTGATACATGTGACTATATATGACATGTCCGGTAGAGAATTGAAAAAACTAGTGAAGATATCCCAGCAGAAAATAATAATTGATCTTGAAAATGAATTTGCACCTGGAATGTACATTTTGAATGTCAGAACTAAAAAAGAGCACTTTGCGTTTAAGTTTTTAATAATAAAATAAAAAGCATGATCCATAAAATTTTGTCCCTTTTTCTATTTGCAAGTATCCTATTTATGATGTCTTGCAATTCAACTAAGAAAGTAGTACAAACCACTCCAACAGGTCCGAAGCCAACTGTGACAAAAGAATTTACTATTTCACAAGGTGCTTGTTTTGGAAGATGTCCGGTTTATGATGTGACATTGATGAGCGATTCTACATTGAAGTTGGTAGGTAAAAACTTTATGAATTATATAGGTAATTATGAAATGAAATTAAATGCGGAGAATTATACTGCGCTACACGAACTCTATAAAAAAATAAAACAAGATACCTTTCAGGACAGATACTCCAGTGATATAGTTGATTTGGCTTCAGTGACATATTATTTCTTCGATGATTATAATATAATGAAGAAGAAGGTCGTCACTCAGGGCATTTATCCTGAACCACTTCAGAATTTGGCCACCGAGGCTAGAAAGTATATCAATAGCATGAATTGGGTCAAAGATGTCACTGCAGATACTGTCAATCCGGATGAGCTCATTGTACAGATGAAGGCAGGTAAAAAGATTGATCTGATTATAGATGAACATTATAGATACAAACTATTCCTTAAGGAAGCGCTTGGTAAAGATTCAAATATCTACCTAATAGGATTCGATAAAACTACTATAGAACAAAGCCAACTCCTGAACCTATTGAAGAATAATCCAAATGTTATGTTTGTAGAGAAAAATAATAAGGTAGAATTAAGAAGCAGGTAAGGCAGATTATGAGCTTTGATTTGAGGTAGTTCACTTAAATTGTTTACTCAGTCAAGGGATCTACATACTAAATCAAAGAATTAAATGACGCACACAAGTCTCAGGCTTTTTATAATCTCTGAGCTAGTTGTAAGTTATTATTTGCCAGTAATTGATCGTAAATGATCCTAATAGATTAGACTCACAAGTTTGAAGTAAAGGCAATTTCACAATAAAAAAAATGGAATTTCAATAACATTGAAATTCCATTTTAGCAGGATTTTACTAGATATGCGTTTTTCCATGACTATTTTAAAAAACGCTTGGTATCCAGTCAAATATTTCAAATTGCGGTCATAAAATATTTGACTTTTATAAATCTGCCTATGTTGATTTGGGATTATACGGTAAAAAGGGAATTTCATATATTTATAAAATTCCCTCTAAAAATTTATTAAGCATCACCTTTTTTAGATTTTAATCTAGAATAACAACTTTTTGTCTTCTTTGATAACGTAAAGATAAATTCACTTTTGAAGCTATCTTTCATGCTTTACTGCTAATTTAATTTTTGGTTGTTTTACTGTATCCGTAGTTCATAATAAAAGCATTTTATCCAAAAATTGTTGGCCTTAAATTAAATTTTAACAGCAATTTAAGAATTTCACCTTTCAGTTTCAAATATTCACCTGCAAACATTTCTTGATCTTTAAATGAGGTAGTGCAATAGTAAATCTCCTCAAGAAATTTAATCTATCTCACCTTTTAAACTCCTAACTTCCTCACCTTCTCATCACTTCACTCTAAAATAATAGCCAAGTATGGCGCCAATGCCTTCATTAGGACTTACATTTGCAATATTAAAAACAGCCTTGTGAATATTAAAGTTCTTTATAAATCTTTCCGGCCATTTCAGAACATGTATGCAGTGCTTGTGGCAAGGCTGCTTGCGATGATGCTACTTTTTAGCATCTCCCGCTTTATATTTTATGTTATGAATATTGGGTTTTTCAACAACATGACTTTATCTCGTTACGCCCTAATTGAATTTGGAGGGTTGCGCTTTGATCTTACGGGTATTTTATACCTTAATAGTTTATTTATCCTGCTATCCATTCTACCTTTCCATTTTGTGTATCAGAGGATATATCAAAATGTATTGCGTTGGATTTTTTACATCACCAATGGAATTGGACTTGCTGCCAACATGATCGACTGTGTTTATTATCCATTTACTTTAAGAAGGACCACTCTGACTATCTTTGATCAATTCGAAAACGAACACAACAAAGGAACTTTCCTTTTTAGGTTTTTACTTGATTACTGGTATGCCGTTTTGATATGGGTAGTTTTGATTTTTGTCATGACGTGGTTATATCGACGAATAAAAATGGCAGGGCCTCAATTGAAGAATAAATATGTTTTTTTCTTCTCCGGCTTGGCAATGATTTATCCTCTTTTATATCTTTCTGTGGTAGGAATTCGTGGGGGATTCGCACACAGCACCAGACCCATAACGTTGAGCAATGCTGCTGCCTATGCCACGGATCCTAAGGATGTAAATATTGTGCTGAATACACCATTTGCTTTTCTAAGGACCTTGCAGGTCAAGGTCATAAAACGCATGGAGTATTTTAAAACAGAAGAGGAGTTGAATTCCGTCTATGCACCTTTGCATCCAGCAGGTTTGAAAGACTCTATGGACAAAAAAAATGTTGTAATTTTTATCCTTGAGAGCTTTAGTAAGGAATTCTTTGGATACTATAACAAAGACCTTGATGATGGAAAATACAAAGGTTATACACCATTTCTTGACAGCCTTCTGGGTCAAAGTCTTGCTTTCAAATATTCTCTGGCGAATGGAAGAAAATCCATAGATGCCATGCCATCCGTATTGTGCGGCATTCCTTCCATTGAAGTTCCGTATGTTTTGTCTCAATATTCCAATGATAAAGTTCAGGGTCTTGCAAACGTGCTGAGACAAAGTGGTTATTACACAGCCTTTTTCCATGGTGCACCGAATGGGTCTATGGGATTCCAGGCATTCTCCAAAACAACTGGTTTTAATGATTATTATGGAATGACAGAATATGGCAATGATGATGATTTCGATGGGCTATGGGGTATATGGGACGAGCCATTTCTGCAATATTATGCAGATAAACAAAGTTCATTCAAGCAACCTTTTTTTACCACATTATTTACAGTGTCTTCGCATCATCCCTATGTTTTGCCGGCGCAATATGAAAATACTTTCAAGGGTGGTAAACTTGAGATATACCGCACTATTCAATATACGGACTATGCATTGAGAAAATATTTTGAGAAAGTATCAAAGATGCCTTGGTTCAAAAACACCCTTTTTGTCTTCACAGCAGACCATGCATCAGCACAGATACATTTTGATAAATTCAATACTTCTTCAGGCTTTTTTGATATTCCGATCTTTTATTATGAACCCGGTAATGATTGGCATGAATACAGACAAGAGTCTTGCCAGCAAACAGACATCATGCCTTCCATTCTTTCTTACTTGCATTATGATAAACCATTTCTTGCTTTTGGAAGGAATGTGTTTGATAAGACCTCGGTGCCATTCGCATTTAATTATTTGAATAATAACTATCAGTATTTTGAAGGTAAATACATGTTATTCTTTAATGGCGAAAAATCCGTCGCTTTGTATGATTATCAAAACGATATCTATCAAAAGAATAATTTACTTGATCTGGAAAAAGAAGTTGTTGCAAACATGGAGAAGAAGGTCAAAGCTTTTGTGCAGCAATATAATAATCGGTTAATCGATGATAATCTAACTCCCGAAGGACCGCAAGCGCCAGTTAGTAAATAATAATCAGTGATCAGTGGTCAGTGGTCAGTGGTCAGAATTCAGTAATCAGTAATCAGTAATCAGCAGTCAGTAATCATTATAGTATGGAATAACCTTCTAACTTTAGATAAGTAATGGGTAATGAGTAATAAGTAATTGGCACAGATTGAATGAACTGCTTAAATTATTATAGGTAATCAGTGGTCAGTGGTCAGTGGTCAGTAATCAGTATAGTAGGGAATATCCTTCTAACTTTCTCACCTTCTCACCTTCTCACTTTAGATAAGTAATAAGTAATGGGTAATGAGTAATAACCTAATCGGAAAGATTGAACGAAATGCTTAATTTTTATCAGTTATCAGGGGTCAGTAGGGAATAACCTTCTAACTTTCTCACTTTAGATTAGTAATGGGTAATGAGTAATAAGTAATTGGCACAGATTGAATGAACTGTTTAAATTATTATAGGTAATCAGTGGTCAGTGGTCAGTACGATAATCACTTTCTCACTTTCTCACTTTCTCACCTTCTAACTATCTCACCTCCTTACCTCCTCATAAACCGAGATTGTAGATCTCAATAATACTTCCCAATTCTTTTTCAAAATTAATCTTAAGGTCGGTCAATTTGCCATTGCGGATGTCTAAAACCCAGCCATGCACCACCAAACCGCGCTCCCTATAAGCCTCTTGCACTGCAGCAGTTTTAATGAGATTCACACATTGCTCCTGAACATTCAGTTCGACTAGTCGGTCATATCTGCTATCCATATCTTCGATGGCATTAAGTTCCGTTCGATGAAGTCTGTAAACATCCCGTATGCTTCTAAGCCACGGATTTAAAATGCCCATATCAGCAGGCTGCATGGCAGCTTTTACTCCTCCGCAATTGTAATGTCCGCAGACTACTACATGATTTACTTTCAAATGTCGAACGGCGTAATTTAGCACTGACATCACACTTAAATCTACATTGTTGACGAGGTTTGCTATATTTCTATGGACGAAAGCCTCACCTGGTTTCAAGCCCATCATATCTTCAGCAGTTACCCGACTATCTGAACATCCTATGTAAAGGAACTCCGGATTTTGACCTTGTGAAAGTTTTTCAAAATATTCCGGGTCCAGATTTAATTTGTCTTGTATCCATTTTTCATTATTCGCGAAGACTTCTTTTATGAGCATAATATCAAAATTTTTGTTTAGCAGATTTTAAATTAAATAAAAGGATTTTCAATTTGTTTAGATGATTTATTATTTTAATTACGCTGGATCAATATCATCTTTCCTAAGTTATAAATGTAATTCACTTAAGTTTCGGTAGTCAAATTTTCATTTTTGAAGAAATAATTTAAATTTTAATAAAATGTTAGATGTTAGAAGCTTGTCCGCCGAACAAGGCGGGGTAGATTTTAGGTGGCTTTCCATCAATCACATGGATATTTTTTCTAATAAACCTATTAAAGAAGAAATATGAATCAATTGACTAAGCTCCATCTAACATCTAACATCTACCATCTACCTTTGTTTCTTAACCGCCGAAACTTTAGTAATTCATTTAATGTTTTTCTTATTGAAGCTATTTAACTAAATATTAAGCTGCTATACTAAAACTTTAGTTGTAAGTTTGTCGTTAATAACTAAAGTAAATTTTATATCATGAATGATTTAAGGCAGTTGACCAAAGCAGAAGAAGAAATAATGCAATATTTCTGGCAAATGGATAGATGCACCGTGTCAGATATTATCGCTCAGATGGATGAGCCAAAGCCTCCACATTCATCTATATCTACGATCGTTCGCATACTGGAGAGAAAAGGCTTCGTTGGTCATAAGGCCTATGGGAGAACCTATGAATATTTTCCACTCATCACAAAAGAATCTTACTCTAATCAATCTTTAAATAAATTAGTTAATGATTATTTCGAAGGATCCTTTTCGGGTCTTGTTTCGTTTATAGCTCAAGAGAAAGACATCGATCTCAAGGAAGTAACAGAGTTGATGGATATTTTGAATAAAAAGAAGTAGATTATTATGACTATTCTCACCATTGCATTAGTCGCTATATCAGTTTGGATGATCCTACTGATTCCTTATGGGATTTGGTTGAGGAAAACAACTTTTTTTTATGCTCAAAGGACCTATTTGCTTAGTTCTATCATAGTAGGAATACTAGCGGGTATCTTCAAAGCATACGGATTAAATTTAATTGGAAGTGGTTCACGAGGATTAATGAATGGTGATTTATTAAGATTCTCTCCTGAAATCATTTTTAGTCAGGCCAATAAAGCTTTCGATACCGGAGGGATGGTATCCTCTATAGTGAGTTCTCCTTTATTTACCTCTATTTATTTATTGGTATCACTTGGATTATTAGCCATTCTGATTTACAAGATTATCGAACTAATCACTATGGTGAGAGGCAATAGTGTAAGTAATATACAAGGAATGACTATTGTCGAATCTCCAGCGCTCCATACGCCTTTTTCATTTTTCCACCTTATTTTTTTAAGCAAAGAGAGGCAATTGGATGACGATTCACTTAGGACAATTATAAAGCATGAATCAGTGCATACAAAGCAGTTGCATAGCCTTGACATATTGTTGGTTGAATTTCTGCTGACCTTTACTTGGTTCTTTCCCATTCTTTTACTCTATAAAAAATACTTTAATACGCTCCATGAATATATTGCTGATGATATAGTAATTCGTGATATTACGACTCAGCAGTATGGGCTACTGTTGATATCCCAACGTATGGGTGACGGGAAGGCACTAACCCACAATTTTGCAAAATCTGCACTAAAAGACAGGTTCTTGAAAATGGCACAGACCCGAAGTAATAAAATGCAAATGATTGGCTTTTTGTCTTTTTTTCCTTTGATCCTTTTCTGTGGTGATTTGTTGAATAAATGGCAATTGTCAAATCTTGGTAAAGTTGTAATTCATCAAGAATTAAATGAAGATTCTTCTACTGTCAGGGAATTGTATTTGACACCTGGCGGAGAACTTAAAGTGGTGCCAAAAGTCACTAGATTCGGAGATGAATTTACACCGCAATATCCAGGTGGAGAATTGGCACTGACCGAATATGTATCGGAAAATCTAAGAATCCCAAAACACATAGACATGAAGGGCCAAAAAATATTTACCAGATTAAATTTTGACGAAGATGGAAAGATTATTTTGATTACCTATTTGAATAAACTAACACCTGAGGTAGAAGAAGCTATGGACAAGGTTTTTAGAGATATGCCTCTGTGGGAAGCTCCTATTGTAAAAGGTAAAAAATATAGGTCAGAAGTAGTTTTTCCAATTTCTTTTGGAAATTGATAACTAAATATAATATTGAATTGAATAGATCCGAACTTATTGATGAATTGTACAAAAATCATCAATTATTTAAAAACTACCTACTTTCCCTGAACGAGGAAGAGTACAACTATGCACCACCTGAGAAATGGACTGCTGGTCAGCATCTGGATCACCTCATCAGAGCAATCAAACCACTGACTCAAGCGATGATGTTACCTAATTTTGTATTAAAAACAATGTTTGGAAAGGCAAATAGGCAAAGTAAAACTTACGCAGCACTGGTTCATAAGTACCAGGATAAACTGGAAGAAGGAGGTCGAGCCTCTGGAAAATTTATTCCTCCACCCCAGACATTTGAAGACAGATCAAAATTAATTAGCCAATTTCAAAACCTTGTAAGCAAACTTAAAAAGCAGATCGATGAATATTCTGAGGCTTCGCTGGATGAGTTGATCCTTCCACATCCGTTATTGGGAAAGTTGACACTTAGAGAGATGTTGTACTTCACAGCATACCATGCTACACATCACCAAAGATTGGTAGAAAAATACCTTAGCTATAAAGGATAAATGCATTACATTGCTTTTAAATTTACATCTTAATAAAAGCATATGCAATATTTATTTAGGTTCTTTTTAGTACTCAGTGCAGTGGTCATTATCCAATACAATCGCCTGGAAGCTCAAGATGCACGACCTTTGAGTATCGGGGAGACATTGGAAATTAATTCAGATATCCTTGGTGAAAAAAGAACACTTAATATTTATCTTCCTCCCGGATATGATAATTCTCAAGATGTTTCTTATCCAGTTATCTATCTGCTCGATGGAAGTTTGAATGAAGATTTTTTACACATAGTTGGTCTGGTTCAATTTTTTGAAATGCAGATGGGTTTTCCTAAAACTATTGTAGTGGGCATAGGTAATGTAGACAGAAAAAGAGATTTTACATTTCATACAGACATAGCTTCTTTAACAAAGACGTACCCAACTACCGGAAAATCAGCTTTATTTATTGATTTTATTGAAAAGGAATTAAAACCATTTATTCGGAATAAATATAAAACAGGAAAACAGGAGATACTCTTAGGGCAGTCTCTTGGAGGATTGGTAGCAACTGAAATATTCTTTAAAAAGCCCGGATTATTCAATAATTATATCATCGTAAGTCCAAGCCTTTGGTGGGATAATGAGTCGCTCTTGAAAGCTGGTAAGACTTATTTGGATACTCATTTAGATAGTGAAATTAAGGTTACCGTGATCGTCGGCAAAGAAAGGAAACAAATGGAAGATGATGCTCAGGCATTGGCAGTATTACTTCAGAATTCTAAGCAAAAAAAACTTAAAGTGGACTTTATTACTATGCCCAAAGAGGACCATGCAACTATTCTTCACAATGCGATTTATGAAGTGTTTCTGCGAATGAACAAAGAGTTAAAAAAAAATAAGTAAGGAGCTAAGGAAAATTAAATCTCTATGATTTGAATAATTCATTATTTTTAGTTTTCTAATTTTAAATCGATCAAAATTATACATCATGGCTTCTTTCACTTCTATCAAATACTATTCATTAACACTCTTCTTCTTTACTATAATTACGTTTGGACAATTAAATGCCCAGACAATACCTGCTCCAATCTGTGGGTATAAAATGATGATGGATCAAATGGAAAGTAAGTTTCCCGGATATAAAGCTGCCGAACAGAGATCCTTTGAATATGCTCAATCAAATCCTGCTTTTGAAAGGAATGGTGAGGTATATAGAATTCCTGTTGTCTTCCACGTCATCTATAATAATGATAAGCAAAATATACCGGACGAATATATTTTGGATCAGCTCGATATTCTCAATCATGCATTTAGAAATAAGCATAATGATGTAGGACAGACAAGGCCTATTTTTCAGCCATTGGCGGGAGATGCTGAAATAGAATTCTACTTGGCACCTAAAGATCCAGAGGGTAATCCGACATCCGGTATTACCAGAACTAAGACTGATATTGAATATTTTGGAGATTTCAGCGTCATTTTGGGAGGGTTTGATGTTGAAAGTTTTGAGCGGATCAAGTACACTGATAAGGGAGGATATGATGGATGGCCTTCTAATAGGTATCTTAATATTTGGATCGCTGATGAAGGATTTGATTTTTTTGGGATATATATTCCAGCGGTTTTGGGGCTTGCTACTCCTCCGACTTTTCCTCAGTTACCGGATAATTGGCCGGAAGGCGCTGTTGATGGAATTAAAGATGGTGTCTTCCTTCAGTACCAAACCATAGGAGCTAATAATCCTTATAAAGATGACCTTATGGGTCTGGTGAGTCAGGGGAGAACAGCTGTGCATGAGATCGGACATTATCTAGGTCTGCGACATATAGATGGGGATGAAGGGTGCGGTACAGACGGCATAGATGATACTCCTGTCATGGATCTATCCACACAGGCAGCCGACTGCCCTGCTACTGATGTGAATACTTGCGAAGTAAATGAGCCCAATGATATGCCTGATATGTGGGAAAATTATATGGATTACTCCAATGATATATGCCAGACACTTTTTACAAAAGGTCAAGTGAGTCATATGCGAAAGGTGCTTTCCATACAGAGAGATACACTTATCAATGGAGCCCTTTCAGTTAATAAAGAGGTTCGTTATAAATTATCAATTAATCCTAATCCGGCAATGAATGAAATCTTGATTAATAACATTCCTGAAGGGGGGCAATTATCTATTTTTGATATTTTTGGTAACCGTGTAATGAATATCGAAATTTTAAGGACCAATAGGCTGGATATTTCGAATCTGTCACAAGGTATTTATAACGTTAGATACGTTGATGGTATTAAAACGTGGGAATCTAAACTAATTGTTGTTAAATAAAGATGAGATCAGCTCATTATTGAAATTGCCGGACCTTTTACCTTTGAAATAATGTCATTGTAGTATGATTCATACTGAGGGAGAATAATATTTATATCAAACTTTTTAGCTTGCTCTAAAGCATTCGCTCCAAATTCTTTTAACATCTCTGGGTTGGTTAGGAGCTTGAGTGCATTTGATGCCATATCATCCACATCACCAATATTGCTAAGGTATCCTGTCACACCATGGATATTTACTTCAGGTATTCCACCAGCATTTGAACTAATGACCGGCACTTCGCAAGCCATAGCCTCAAGCGCAGCAAGACCAAAACTTTCTTTTTCTGAAGGCATTAAGAATAGATCACTAATGGCGAGAATTTCTTCTACGGCATCCTGTTTACCCAGGAATCTAATATGTTCATAATTAGACCTTTCCCGCGCCATTTCTTCGAGTTCAGAACGCATTGGTCCATCACCAATCAGCAAAAGTTTACTCGGTATTTCCTTTTGAATTCTACAGAAAACATCTAAAGCATCTGCTACTCTTTTGACAGGCCGGAAATTGGAAGTGTGTGTGATGATCATCTCCCCATTTGGCGCTATGAGTTTTTTGAAATGATCTTTATTGCTTTTTTTGAATCTGTCAAAATTTATAAAGTTATGGATAACCCTAATTTCATGGTCTACATTAAAATTTTCTAAAGTTTGTCTCTTTAGGCTATCTGATACAGCAGTGACGCCATCGCTGACATCTATGCTGAATTCGACGATAGGAGCAAATGTTTTATTAATTCCTACCAGGGTAATATCCGTCCCATGAAGCGTGGTGACTACAGGTATCTTAATACCTTGACGTAATAGAATTTGCTTGGCCAGATAAGCAACGGTCGCGTGAGGAATAGCGTAGTGCACATGAAGGATATCCAGCTTTTCATATTTTACCACATCGACCATCTTAGAAGCAAGGGAGGATTCGTATGGCGCATATTCAAACAATGGGTAATCCATCGACTCCACCTCATGGAAATATATGTTTTGATGGAAAAAATTTAGTCTGACAGGTTTTTGATAAGTGATGAAATGAACTTCATGGTTATTATTAGCAAGGCCAATACCTAATTCAGTAGCTAAAACTCCGCTTCCTCCATAGGTTGGGTAACATACAATTCCTATCTTCATTACAAAACAAATTTAAAAGGTCAATGTCCAGGGTGTGGTTTATTAAATCCTCTAAGGATAAAGCTTTCGCATATTTAGCCATGTAAACAATTTCTTATACACAATGTTTCAAAGTATCAAAGTTGCGTAATAAAATTAAAATATTCTGTGGGTTTATATTCAATCAAAGACCTTTCTCAATTAACATCTATCAAAACTCACACCATTCGGATGTGGGAGAAGCGGTATGGTATATTAAAGCCTAAGAGAACCGAATCAAATAACAGGTATTATTGCGAGCCGGAAGTTACTTTACTTGGCAATATTGCTCTTTTAAATCATGAGGGATTTAAAATAAGTAAGTTAGCGGCCATGACCGATCAAGAGCTGAACACTCTGGCAGATAAGTTCAGAAGTAGCAAGGATGAAGAAACATCGACCATGGATAGAATGACGACGGCTATAATGCAGTTTGATGAAGTTTATATCACCGATTCCATCAATGCTTCATTGAAAGAAAAAGGAGTGCATGAGACCATGTTACATTTATTATTTCCGGTATCAGCGAGACTGAATTTACTTTCACTTACCGGGCATATCCAACAGATACATTTGGGGCATTATTTCAATTTGATAAAGAATATCTTTGTCTCTGAGACTGGAAGAATAGAACATAAAGTCCTTCCGGATGCTCCCCACCTTGTCATCTTTCCTTACTCCAGCAGTAAACAGTTTGTGAGTGTTGCTCTGCTAAATTATTGTCTAAAAGTCAATGGTATTCGTTGTACTGAACTCGGTCTCGATACGCCCCCGGAAGAGCTACAAATAGCTTATACTAATTTAAAACCTAGTGCATTTATCACCATAGTTAATGAACAAATGGCTAAGCAAAAATTTCTTAAATTGATCAATGACCTTGTGTCCTATATTGGAAATACGCCTTTATATATTATAGGTACTGAAAATGGTGAAAGTTCTATTAAATTCCCAGCAAGTGTTAAGTTTTTCCCAGACATTAAAAACCTTGTTTTGTTTGCTCAGTCTATGTTTCACACGGAAACAGTCTAAGGACTCAATTTTTTCATACTAAATGGTATAGATTGACATATTATACAATATCTTTACTAAATTCTATTAATAAAAAAAAGCTCATTGAGGCAGCTTTAATGTTCAATACAAATTTAATCTAATGAATAAATTAACTTCATTTTGTATGTTTACCGGTCTTGTAATAGGTATGATATCCTGCAAGAAAACTGAGTCCGCAGTTGTATCTAAGGTAACCGAAGATACTGTAGTGATCGAAAATACTATACCGCCTCTAGATACGAATGCTGATAAGGAGGTCGATATTAATACAGTAAATGGTGTTTTTAATTTAGAAAATCCTAGCACGGTCAACTGGACTGCTAATAATCCAACTTCAACGCATGTCGGAACCATAAACGTAAGTAAAGGGAGTCTGGAATTAAAAGCCGGGAAGATCACATCTGCTACCTTTGAAATTGATATGAAATCTATTCTTTCAACTGATCTTAAATCCGATGATAAAGAAAAGCTGGAAGGACACTTGAAGTCTGCTGACTTTTTTGAAGCGGATAAGTATCCTACGGCAATTTTTACTTTGAAGAAATCTTTGTTGATCAAAGGCAATGATAAAACTAGACATCATATAACCGGTGATTTAAAAATTAAAGAAGTAACCAAAACTATTGAATTTGATGCATATGTCATTGTCTCCAATAATGGAACTTTACTTACAGCCACCACTCCTTCCTTTGAGATCAATAGAGTTGACTATGGTATTAAATACAAAAGTGGCGTAATTAATACCGTCAAGGATAAGATCATTAGCGATAAAATTGGAATGGTGATCAACATCAGAGCTAAGAAGGCGTAATCAATAGATAGTTCGTGCATTAGGTGCAAAAAACCTTTACTTCTGTCATTTGAGGGTTCTCCCTTGTTGGCTATGAGTGTAGCAAAGGGTAGGTTTATTATGCAAAGTTTAAAAATTTTTTTTGGTTTTAGGTTTTTGTGGGGGGGTAAAGTAAAGTGGGCTAGTCCCAAGAAAATGATTTATATGGCTGAAGCCAAATTTTGTCTTTTTAGCTAACACTTCATAGAAATACCTTCATAAATTTGTAACTATTCGCTTGGTTTCAGATGATTTATTGGGACTTAAGTCGAAATAATTTAACAAATACAGTCCGTTGGCTAAAACCAACGGCAATTTATTTACAACAATAATTCCCTTTTTATCTTTTGATAAATTAAAAAGGAGGATTATTCTTAAAGCTTGATTTTTGATTTTTGTTAGAAGTTTGCTTAGGAAGAAGCATAGGAAACTTCATAACTTTTTATTGCGCCAAAACACTATATTTGTATAAAGCGCTTCGTATGAAGGTTACTTCAATTATACCAAATCTAATATGTGTATTAATATTGCACACTTGTGCACTTAGGACTCAAGGACAATCATCATGGGAGTTTAAAACTAATGTTAATGTCGGTGCTAATTTATTCTTAACAAATATTTTCGATAAGGCCGGTAGCAATGGATATAAATTCCCCGGAACAAGGATATATGTGGCTATGGGCGCCAGTGCTCAGAAGGGTAGGTTAATGCTCAATTATGGCCCTTCATTTTCCATTTATACCAAAACCATCGGTAGTAATCTCAACAAATTCGTCGATGATTTCCAGATGGATTTCACCAATTCAATAAGTATCGGTTATGGTTCGAAGGAACGCACCGGTTATTCAAAGCAGATACGCACATTGCACAATGGTGACTATTACAATATTGTTTTTAACAATAAATTTTTGGGATTCTTAACCACTAACATCATCTTAAATAACCACAGAAGGCACCAGGTAGTAGGTGCTATAAATCTTAGTTATGATCATGTTTCTATAAATTATTATAATGATGGGCCACCGTTCAATTCCATTGGATTAGGAGATGGGTTTGACAGATATTGGACGGGTGGAGGCCACATCATTTATCATGGCTCCCGGAATCAAAATATCATAGAATTTTCTTACGATCAGTTTACTGGATATGCCCCATTGTTGTATGAATTGTCCAATATATTAGGAATAAATGTGCCTATTTATGAAAGTGAAACAGGAGAGCAAAAAACGATTCTTAGAAACTATAATACATCAGCTTATCATGTGAAGGTGAATGGGGGTAGATATTTTAATTTTGATGCAGGAGTGATTGGAAATCTTGCCTCTAAGAATGGAAGATATTTCGGGATACAAGATATAATTCATTTAAAGGGGAGGTTGTCTCTGCACCCGAATAATGACAGAAACAGATTTTTCATTGGCGGAAGCTTTAAAAATAACTGGGATGTCAAGTTATAAGATACTAGCAATAATTGCACTATTTGTTGTCTCTTCTTGTAAGTCACCAACTTTGTCTTTTAAGAAGAATCAGATCAACGGTAATTTTATTAATACATCTTTTAGTGCCTTATATGGATCTATGGCCAAATTTCTGGCAGACTCTATAGCGAATGATACGATAAAATATGAAGCAAGATTTGAACAAAGATTGGTCAACATAGATAGAATTGGACAATTTAAAATAACCAATAGTCTTTCAGAACACAAAAGCCTAATTAAATCCATAGGTAGTTCACATATCATCTATTTGTATTTTTATGTCAATGGTGGTGTAGAAAAAGTTTTGTTTGTTTCTTCTTATTTCAATGAGAAAAAAGTATGTGTTTCAATTGGCCCAGCATATACAGGTCTAGTCTCCAGAGACAATATTCAACTGCTAAAAAGGTATAACATTAAAAAGAAAGGAACTCAGTTTTATTTGAGCCAAAACCATGTTACAGATGTAGATATAAGATTTTATTCTCAGGCAAAATTCAGAGATGAGGAAGGGAGATTTACAAATACTATAGTTTTCGATCAGGTAATCAGAAAAAAGGATATTTCTCCTGCCGAGTATCTGGTTTTCGATATTCCTCAGGTATTTCAGGATAGTTCAGCACTCAAATTTTCAATACAAAAATAAGTTTTATGGGACGCAGACATAAAAAGGTGAAGATCATTGACCTGGCTTCAAAAGAGTATGAAAATCGTTATAGACTGCCTCCACCTCGTCAACAAAGAGCTGCTGTCTCAATGGATTTTAACGATATATCCACAGTGCCGCTTGACTCTGCACCAACGAATCCTACAGCACCGACGATACCCATAGTTGTTGTATCTTCTGAGCCTTTGCCATTGTATTCGGAGGATGAGTTATTCATGGGTGACTTAGTTGATGGCATTTATCAATGTTTTGAATTGACCGATAGTGTTTATGTTTCACATTTTACTTGTGATACCTATTATCAATTGAAAAATCATATGTTTTTCGTGCATGCTTGAAGCATGGGTAATGGAAAATGAGTAATGGGCAATAAGTAAAGGTGTAAGACGAGATAATTGCTTAATTTCTGGACATTTTAAATTAATTGAATTATTGAAATGACCGATCAATCTCTAACTACAATTCAATAATATTAACTCGGTGCAAACTCTATTTTTTCTCTGTGCAACTCTGTGATATTAATCCATTAATCTTTGTGATATAGCTTTGGATTTGTGTCAAGGAAGTTGTATCAAAGAGTTTCACGGAAGTTTTTGGTGGTTGTTCCATTCTGCAGTTGCTTTAAATTTTTAAAACACTTTGCTATTTTACAGTTTTTGAGATTCACAAAGAGATTTGACTATTGTCAAATGCTGCACGGATCAATCTCTAACTACAATTCAATAATATTAACTCTGTGCAATCTCTATTTTTTCTCTGTGCAACTCTGTGATATTAATCCATTAATCTTTGTGATATAGCTTAGGATTGGTGTCAAGGAAGTTGTATCACAGAGTTTCACGGAAGTTTTTGGTGTTTGTTCCATTCTGCAGTTGCTTTAAATTTTTAAAACACTTTGCTATTTTACAGTTTTTGAGATTCACAAAGAGATTTGACTATTGTCAAATGCTGCACGGATCAATCTCTAACTACAATTCAATAAAATTAACTCTGTGCAAGCTCAATTTTTTCTCTGTGCAACTCTGTGATATTAATCCATTAAAATCTCCCCAAAACAAAAAAAGGGAATGTCGATCTTTATCGATATTCCCTTTTAAAATTTATTAAGCATCACCCTTTCCAAAATATTCATCCTGAGATAATCAGCAGGATCAAAATCTACACTTTCTTTAAGTGCGTTTTGATAATGTAAAGATGAGGTGATTATTACATTCATCCTTCACGGGATTCAGCCATATTATTTTTTGGTAGTTTTTCTGTATTGACAGATTAACCGCTTTTCTTTTTAACTTAAATCTGAGGTTGAATTTAACTGTCTATAAATGAGCTTTTTTTTAAAAGCTCGAAATGAAGAAAAAATTAATTAATTTTTAAAATATTAGAATTAAGAAATAAGCAGTAATTTCTAAAAATAATATTTTTTAATAGATTAATTAATTTGTAAATTAAGAATTAATAATTCAAAAGTAAATCTACTCAGACATAAAATTTTAGACTTCTTTTTGTAGATGTTTAGCTACAAAAAAGAAGCTAAAATATTACATAATTTACATATATATATAATTGTAATTGTTAAAATATTGATTAGCAATATTAAATACATATTCACAAATTAGATTCATTGATATTTTGAGGAGAATATTAAATATAGAAAATTAACAAATATAAGTTTATTTAATATATAGTCACGTATAATAATTAAAGATAGCTTTAGGACATTGAGCTTAATTAAAGTGATAAAATCAATTAATACTAGACCGGTTTTAAAACTGGTCTAGTATTTTTTATGAATCTTTATTGGGAATTGAATTTCAATTGAATGATTTAATAACTCAAGTTTCGGCAGTCAAATTTGTTTTTTTAAGGATAAATTTGAATAATAATAATTTTAGATGGTAGAAGGTAGATTTTAGATGGTTTTCCATTAATAATATGAAAATTTTGTCTTATAAATCAATAAAAGAAAAATTATGAATCAATTGACTAAACTCCATCTAACATCTAACATCTAACATCAGCCATCTGCCTTTGTTTCTTAACTGCCGAAACTTAAGTTTAATAATTAAAAAAAGCACCTCAGATGTTGGTCCGAGGTGCTTTTTTATATCAGAAAGCGGTTAATTATTTTATAATTCACTTTTTAAACTCACAATATTTGCCAAGCTATCAGCTAACTTCTTACGCTCCTTCTCAAGTACTTCTGCCGGTGCATTGTCTACAAATTTCTGATTTTCCAATTTCTTATTCAAGGAAACAACAAAACCTTCAAAATACTTGATTTTCTCAAGGATTTGTTCGCGCTCTTCCGATTTATTACCACTGCCTTCAGGTAATTCCACGAAGATTTTGATCGTGCTGATAAGCGCAGTTACTGTTTGTTCCTGTATTAAATCATTTTTGTCCTTTACTTCAACGAATGCGATACTTTCAATTAATGACTTGAATCCATTCAATGCAATATGCTTGTCATGATCTCCTTCGAAAAACACCGGTAGGATATCTCTTTGCTTAAGACCGTTTTTATTGCGGATGTCTCTGATTTGACTGACAAAATCTTTAAAGAATTTGAAACTTTGTTGCAAGCTTTCATTTTTTTCAATTACAGCCGGGTAAGTTGAAACGATGCAATCTTGCTCTTTTTCTGCATTGACATTTTGGAAAATTTCTTCAGAAATGAAAGGCATGAACGGATGCAGAATGATCATCAGATCACTTAATAATTCCCTGGCTTCCTTTAAAGTTTCGCTATCTATCGGGGCCTCAAATGCAGGCTTGATCATTTCAAGGTAGTAAGCACAAAAATCATCCCAAATCAGTGAATAAATAAGAATAAGGTTTTCTGAAAGTCGATAGGTGTCAAAATTGGATTCAGTTTGAATTAATGTTTCGTTGATCGCCTGCTTCATGAAATCATAGGAGAGTCTGTTTTTAGCCCGAATGGTTAAATCCAATTCTGAAGTTACTTCCCATGAAGTTACCAGACGAAGTGCATTCCACATCTTATTGCAAAAGTTACGACCTTGTTCGCACAGTTTTTCATCAAAAAGAAGATCTCCTCCCGCCGGAGATGACGACATCATTCCAAATCGCACTCCATCAGCACCATATGTATCTATTAGGGCCAGTGCATCGGGAGAGTTGCCAAGAGATTTACTCATTTTACGGCGTTGCTTATCCCGAACCATACCCGTGAAATAAACGTCATTAAAGGGTTTTTCTTGCTTCCATTCATAATTCGCCATAATCATTCTTGCTACCCAGAGAAAGATAATATCCCATCCGGTCACCAACACACTTGTGGGTACATAGTAATTATATTGCTCCTCATCATCAAAGCCATTAAATACAGTGATCGGCCACAACCATGAAGAAAACCATGTATCCAATACATCTTCATCCTGACGCAATAAACTTATATCAAAATCAGCCCCAAACTTGGACTTCGCCTTAGCATCAATTTCTTCTTTATCTAATCCTACGAATACATCCTCTCCATAATAATATGCGGGAATTCTGTGTCCCCACCATAATTGCCTTGATATACACCAGTCACGGATATTATCCAACCAATAAGTATAGGTATTGACTTGATTTTTTGGAAAGAAATTTATATCCCCTGATTTTACACCATCTAAGGCTGGTTCGGCAAGAGACTTCATATCTACAAACCATTGAAGGCTTAATTTAGGTTCTACTACTGCATTCGTTCTCTCAGATCGGCCGATATTTGTTTTATAGTCTATCGTTCCATCCACTAAATCTGCTTCTTCCAGGAGTTTTATTATAGACTTTCTCGCTTCAAACCTATCCTGTCCGATCAATATCTGCGCCTTGTCATTTAAAGATCCATCATCATTCAATATGTCGATGACTTCAAGATTGTGTTTTTTGCCGAGTTCGTAGTCATTGATGTCATGGGCAGGAGTGACCTTCAGTGCTCCGGTTCCAAATTCAATATCTACATAGTCATCGATGATGATGGAGATAGGTTTATTGATTAGTGGGATAAGCACGCGCTTACCAACCAAGTGTTTATATCGTTCATCATCCGGATGAACTGCAATAGCAGCATCTGCCATTATGGTTTCCGGACGTTGGGTAGAAATGACAATGCTTTGGGAGGGATCTTCCTCCAGTACATATTTTAATTTGTAAAGTTTGGCGTTTTCTTCACCATGTATTACTTCTTCGTTGGAAAGTACAGTCTGAGCCTGGGGATCCCAGTTGATCATGCGCAATCCACGGTATATCTTGCCACGATTATAGAGGTCCACAAAGGCTTTCAAAACTCCTTTGCTTCTCACATCATCCATCGTAAATGATGTCCTATCCCAATCACACGAGGCACCAAGCCTCTTTAATTGATTTAAAATAATGCCACCATATTTATTTGTCCATTCCCAGGCGTATTTCATGAACTCATCACGTGAAAGGTCGGACTTCTTTAGCCCCTTTTCTTCTCTTAACCATTTTACCACTTTTGCTTCAGTAGCGATGGATGCATGATCAGTGCCTGGGACCCAGCAAGCATTTTTGCCTTTAAGTCTAGCCCTTCTGATGAGGATGTCTTGAATAGTGTTGTTGAGCATATGTCCCATGTGCAGGATGCCGGTGACATTGGGCGGGGGGATGACGATTGAAAAAGATTCCCTTTCATCAGGTTCCGAATGAAAATAACCTTTAGATTCCCAATATTGGTACCATTTACCTTCTATCTCTTGCGGTGTATATGTTTTGCTTAATGAAGACATTGCTTTTCTTTAATTAAGGTGCAAAGGTAGGATATTTATTTTTTATAGTTTAAGCCCCTGCCTTCAATTAATATTAAAGAAAAAGGCAACAATGCTTTTGAACATTGTTGCCTCATTTTCAAATATGTGCATCAAGTAATTACTTTCTACGAGTAGGTTATTTTTGTGTTTTTTTAACAGTTGTTTTTGTGGCTTTTTTTGAAGCTTTTCCAGATTGTTTTTCTTCTTTAGAAATAAAACCATCTTTGTTAGTATCCAACTTTTCAAAGTTGTTTATATAATATTGGTTGCCACTTTTGTATGCTTCATCGTGGCTTATCTTGCCATCATTATTGGCGTCAAGCTTAGGATTGCTGTCTTTATTTTTCTGTGGCTGAGGAGTTGTATTAACATAGTTTTTTGAAGACTTAAGTTCTTCTCTGGACACACTGCCATCTTTATTGGTATCTATTCTATCAAAATTTCCAGTAAACCTTTCATTATTACTCTTCATAGCTTCATCCTTACTGATCTTGCCATTCTTATCCAGGTCTAACTTGTCAAACAATTGGCCGTTATTACTTTTTACAGGTTTTACGCCATGGTTGGTGTTTGATGGTTTGCCTTCCGCGATTTTTGTTTCCTGAGCAGATGCAACATTTAAAGTACCGGCGATTAAAACTAAGAATAAACTGTTTTTTACTACTTTCTTAATCATGTCTTTTAATTAATTTTTAAAATTCAAATAAAGGTTCCATCTTCTTAATGGTTGCCTTTTGAGGATAATGAACGTTTCGATGTTTTGTGAAATTTCATTTTAAATCACAATGATACGTTATCAAGTTTGAATACCAAATAGAAATGATGGAATTGTTAGATTTGTATCCGTAAATTTAAACATGAAAAATAAAAGGCGATGGTTACTGATTTGTCTGGTTATGACGCTGTTCGGTTTTTATTTTATACTCCCTGCGCAGTTGTTCAAACCAAAATATAGCACTATTCTGGAAGATAGGTCAGGCAATTTACTTGGAGCCCGAATAGCAACTGACGGACAATGGAGATTTCCTCCTGAGGCGGGAAGAGACACAATAGACCTCAGGTACATACAATCTGTAATCCAGTTTGAAGACAAAAGTTATTATTGGCATTTTGGGGTAAACTTACGGGCACTAATGAGAGCAGTAGTGCAAAATATTCGTCATAGGAGATTTATATCAGGAGCTTCTACGATCTCAATGCAGACCATTAGTTTGTATCGTGGGCACAAAGCACACAATATTTTAGACAAAATTTGGGAAATAATTTTGGCGATCAGACTCGAGTGCTCTTATTCAAAAGAAGAAATACTCAAAATGTATGCTGCTCACGCACCTTTTGGGGGTAATACAGTGGGTTATGGAGCTGCAACATGGAGATATTTTGGAAAACACAACAAGATTCTCACATGGGCTGAAGCTGCACTATTGGCTGTATTGCCTAATGATCCCGCACTAATTCATTTGTCTAAAAACAGAAATGCATTATTATTAAAGCGAAATCGTTTGTTAATATCAATGAGTGAATCCGGCATTTTAGATAAGGCCAATCTTGAATTATACCTTGAGGAGCCATTGCCGGACCGACCTTTTGACATGCCCAATATTGCACCACACCTTTTAGCTTCCATGAAGAAAGAAATTGGTAGGGATTATCTCAAGACTAGCTGTGATATTCAAATGCAGAAAAAACTATCTGCTCTCTTGAAAACAAATAGCAGTAGCTTACTCGCCAATCAGGTCAATAATGCCGCCATACTTGTCGCAGAAATAAATACAGGAAATATAATAGCCTATGTAGGCAATATCGAAGGAACAGGTCAGGATCATGGTGAACAGGTAGATATCATTCAATCCAACAGAAGCACCGGAAGCTTACTAAAACCATTTCTTGCCATGCTGGCGATTCAGGAAGGTAGAGTTACCACTAGAACATTGTTGACCGATATTCCCATTAATATCGATGGATTTAAACCTGACAATTTTACTTATGATTATGAAGGTAGTGTACCTTTAGCAGATGCCCTCCGCAAGTCGCTCAATATTCCATTTGTGTTATTGCTCAAGGACTATAATATCAGCAGATGCCTTCAGGGCCTGCGTAATTTAGGGTTGACAAAGTTAAGTAATTCAGCTGAGCACTATGGTCTTTCTCTCATTATCGGAGGAGGAGAATCCAGCTTGTGGGAGCTATGTGGAGCCTATGCTTCATGCGCCCGCATCCTTAAAACATTTACTTCTTCATCTGGAAGATATAGTTCTCATGACATTCATCCACTTATGATGTCTGAAAATAAGCAAAAATATGAAGCAGTGGAAAAAAGCCCAACGGTGATGGATGCTGGTGCTGTTTGGCAAGTCTTTGAAGAATTAAGCCAAAATACAAGGCCCGGAAGGTTTGAACAGTGGAAAGAAACTAATAAGAAAACAAAGATCGCATGGAAAACTGGAACTTCCATAGGATTTCGAGATGCCTGGTCCATCGGTGTTAGTAGTAATTATGTGGTAGGAGTATGGATCGGCAATGCTGATGGAGAAGGCAGGCCTGGAGTCATCGGACTTGAAACTGCAGCGCCATTGTTATTCGAAACCTTCAACATCCTTCCAGCCAGCGATTGGTTTGTAACACCTTTTGACGCTTTAAAGAAGAATGTAATATGTGCTAAAAGCGGATTGTCTCCCAACGAAGCGTGCAGCATAGATACGATTTGGACATGTAAGCACATTCAGCAACTCCCTGTTTGTCCTTATGATCAATTCATTTCTCTGGATGAATCCGGAAAATACAGAGTAAATGGCAGTTGTTACGATCCATATAAGATGACCAAGCAATCATTTTTTATTTTGCCGCCATCGCAGCAGTTTTATTATGCAAGAAAGCATCCCCAGTATAAGCAGCCACCCTCATTCATGGAAAACTGTCTCGATAGGAATCCTGTTTCTCACCATCAAATGCAATTTATTTACCCCAATAATGTTAAAAAACTGTTTTTACCGATGGATCTGAATGGTAAATTAAATCCGGTTACCTTTGAAGTGGCACATGTCGGGAGCCATTCTACCATCTTTTGGCACCTGGATAATCAGTTTCTTGGGACAACCAAAGATGACCATAAATATACGCTTGTTCTGCCGTCTGGCCATCATGAAATGACCTGCGTCGATGACAAAGGAAATAGCATCAGCACACGGTTTGAAGTATTGCTGTCCACTGGAAAGTAAAATTTAACATAATTTTATATTACGATTAATCATAATATTACATACCTTTATATAATAAAGCTAGATAGACATCGTTAATTATTTCCAATGCGTGTCGTTCTTCTCATCACCTTTCATTTTTATTTCCATCACTTTTTTGGACAATAAAGTATGCATTCATCAAATTTATTTTAGGGCATTCATCCTTTCAAAAAACTGTAATTTTTTAACCAAACAAATCGATTTATTATGTTCAAGAGTAAAGTTTTTATTTTTCTAAGTCTTATGTCTTTCGCCATGGTATCATGCACCCCTGATGCGGACGAGATCCTGGAAGCAACAAGTCTTCCAATGAAAGGCACCCAATCTGTGCCAACTAATACCTCAACAGGAACTGGAATCATCAATGCCAAATTCAATAAATCAACAGGTATTCTGGACTATACAGTTACCTGGAATGCTTTAACAGGTCCTGTGGTAGGAATGCACTTTCATAAAGCAGCTCGTGGCTCTAACGGACCGGTAGTTAAGAATATCCAATCTTCAGGAAGTGCTACAGGCTCAGTAACACAATCATGGACTGTGCCTGATTCACTGCAAACAACTTTAGAACAAGGTGGCTTATATGTCAATATACATACTGATGGTTATCCTGACGGAGAAGTACGAGGACAGGTGGAATTCTAAATATCAGAGCCTAGAATCTAGACAATTGACCATTAAAATCTATCTATAAATGTAATATAGAGAGAGATCTTAGATTGAGTAAATAAAAATGGTGAGCTTTTTGACTCACCATTTTTATTATTTTTCTTTAGCTTCCTGATCTTTTAGAAACTGATAATGTGTGGGAAAAGCTGCACTGCCGTTATGATAAAACTTGCCTGAGTAGGTCAAATTCATCTGATAGTTCTTGATGAAGTTGATAAAAAAGGCATTGAGTTCTTCTGTTTTGATATTTCTAGAGTTCGGTTTAAGATAATACCCTATATAATCAATTTTACCATTCTTGTTCCAGTATACATTCATCCACAACTTTATGCCTTTGATATCATAATCTAATTTAATAGCATAAACTTCCATCTCGGCTAACATATTCATCCATTTGTCATATGCAACATCCATATCATTCTGGCAAACCTTCATAAGGAGATTGGGATAGTTTTTATTGAGCGTGTTCATCATATCTTCATCATCTCCCAATAAGAACACCTTTGGCCCCAATGAGTCAACTGCAATTGATGCGTGACCTGATCCGATCGAAAAAACACTTAAAAGAAAGGTTAATAAAATCAGATGTTTTAATTTCATTCGATAATTAATTTAGGGGAAAACAACAAAGATAATAAATACAAACTTAATATTCTATTCAGCAACTTAAACGCTGTGTAGTCAAGAATTATCACATTGTGGTAGTTATATTATAGTTAAAAGATGGGCTTTAGATTCTAGACGCTAGAGATAGACACTAGATGCTAGAGGTCAAAGTCAGAGGTCAGACACTAAACCTATTTCCGTTGAGTGAATACAATTCAATTGTGTATTATTCTATTGAAAAAATAAAAACACTTTTAAACAGCCAATGGCCAAAAGCCGAATGCTACTTCACCTGTTCCGAAGTCTTCCCAAATCTACGTTCCCGATTCTGGTAGTCATTGATGGCAAGGTAGAATTGTTCTTTACCAAAATCCGGCCACATCACGGGCGTGAAATAAAACTCTGTGTAAGCCATCTGCCAGAGCAAAAAGTTTGAAACTCTGTGTTCACCGCTTGTTCTGATTAGGAGTTCAGGGTCAGGAATGTCATGGGTATATAATGAGGTGGATATCAGATTATCATTTATTTCTGATAATTGAAGTTTTTCCTCCTTGACAGCTATCGCAATTTTTTTAACCATAGTTGTTATCTCCTCTCGACCACTATAATTGAGGGCAAGAACCATAGAGAGGCCTGTATTATTGCTTGTTTCTTCTATACCTTTTTCTAAGGCTTTTCTACTAGCGGAAGGTAATCCATCGAGATTGCCGATAGCCTTAAGCGATATATTATTCTTCATCATAGTGGCTATCTCCTTATTGATCGTATCCACCAATAATAACATGAGTGCCTCTACTTCGAATTTAGGTCGGTTCCAGTTTTCTGTTGAAAAAGCATAAAGTGTGAGATATTTTATGCCCAATTCAGCAGCAGCTTCTGAAACTTGTCGCACGCTATTGACGCCATTTGTATGACCGAATACTCGTGCTTTGCCATGTTGCTTAGCCCAACGGCCATTCCCATCCATGATAACAGCTACGTGTTGAGGTAGTCTGGATTTATCAATAGAGTTCAAAAGGTCGCTTGCTGACATAGTTTTAAATAAATTCTTTCGGCAAAAATATCATTTTATATGGGTTTGAGGCGTTATCTTCATGTTCAAAATCAAATTTATCGACAAAGGAGTTGACGCACCCGTGATTTTCAACATGCATATTTTATTTCAAAAACGATTTTACCATATTTAAAAAGAAAAAATGAAGATTTTTCAGATAGTTATTTTTATTGTTTTAGCTGCGCTGGTTTATTTCATATATCAATTCATGTATATGAAGCCTACTTTTATGGTAGGTGAAAAAATTCCAGATTTTCAAACTAAAACCATTGATGGCAAAAAGTTCTCAATGGATGAATTGAAAGGCAAACTTGTACTCATGGAATTCTGGGGCACCTGGTGCGGACCTTGTAGAAAACAAATGCCGGAATTGTCTAAACTATACCGGACTTATCGCGATTCTTTGCATGGTACTTTCGAGATAGTAAGTCTAGCTATGGATGATGACACGACGGTGTTAAGAAATGTGATTAATCAAGATACAATGATTTGGCCATATCACTTGCGCGAACCACAGAATGGCGGTGAGATCACCAGCTTATTCCAAATCAAACAAATACCAACTTCTTACCTACTTAACGATCAAGGCCAAATCATTCGTGTAAATCCAACAATCGATGAATTGAAAGATCTTTTGATGAAAGTGGATAATGTACATTATAGTAAGATGAAGGCGAAGAAGAAGGAGGAGGAAGAGGGGAGAAAATAGATGCTAGAGGCTAGTGGTCAGTCTTCAGTGGTCAGTCTTCAGTATTTAGAAACAAGTAGTCAATAATCTCCGCAAAAAAAATAATAATTAACATTAACAATTAACAATTAGAATATTGATTTTAAAAGAAATAATAGCATATCTGGAAGATCACGCTCCGCTGAATTATCAGGAGTCATATGACAACAGTGGTCTGATCGTAGGTGATATCTATTCAGAGGTCACAAGTGCAATCGTGAGTCTTGATGTTACCGAAGAGGTAATAGACGAAGCTTTGGAAACAGGTGCTAACTTAATCATAGCACATCATCCGATTGTATTCAAAGGATTGAAGACATTTACCGGAGATCATTATGTGCAGCGGGTGGTGATGAAGGCAATAAAAAACGATGTCGCCATTTATGCCATACATACCAATCTGGATAATGTTTTGTTGGATGGGGTTAACAATAAGATCGCAGATAAAATTGGATTATTCGATACTTATGCTCTAGTCCCTTATCCATCCTTGACTGTACCTGAAAGACCAAGGGGATCCGGTCTGATAGGTGAACTGAAATCCGAAATGGAGTGGAGTGTGTTTTTACATACTTTAAAACAAAAGATGGAGATCAATGTTATAAGATACACGAAACCAATAAGTTCTACGATAAAAAAAGTGGCAGTTTGTGGTGGATCAGGATCATTTCTGCTTCCTCAGGCAATTACAGCAGGTGCCGACGTGTTCATCACTGCAGATTTTAAATATCATGAATTTTTTGAGTCAAATGACCGGATAATGATCGCAGATATTGGCCATTATGAGAGTGAACAATTCACAATTGAATTAATTAAAGACTTGATAATCAAAAAATTTAGTAATTTTGCGGTTCGTTCGACTAGAATAATTACAAATCCAATAAATTATTTATAAATATTATGGCAAAAAAGGAATTAGGCGTTAATGAAAAGCTTAGATTGTTATACGATCTTCAACAAATTGATTCCCAAATTGATGAAATTAAAATCTTAAAGGGTGAGCTTCCAATGGAGGTAAGTGATCTTGAAGATGAAGTTGCCGGGTTGGAAACAAGGGTGACTAAAATAGAAACAGCCGTTAAGGGCATGGATGATGAAATAAAAAATCATCAAAACAATATCAAAGAGTCAGAAGCACTGATCGCCAAATACGAAAAACAACTGGATAAAGTTAAGAATAACAGGGAGTTTGACGCATTGAACAAAGAGATCGAAATGCAAAGACTTGAGATGCAATTGTCAGAGAAGAAGACCAGAGAGATCAAGACCCAAAAAGATCTTAAAGCTGATACATTGGTTGGCGCAAAAGAACGCAAAGAAAATAAAGAGAAAGATCTTCAACAAAAATTAGTTGAGTTGAAAGAGATCATCTCCAAAACTGAAAAAGATGAAGATAAGCTTCAGGTTGTTTCAGAAAAACAACAGAAGAAAATCGAAGAGCGTCTGCTTAAGGCTTACCAAAAGATAAGAAATACTTATCGTAACGGTCTTGCGGTAGTTAGTGTAGAGCGTAATGCATGCGGTGGTTGCTACAATGCAATTCCACCTCAGGCTCAGATGGAGATCGGTCTTTCCAAGAAAATTTTGGTGTGTGAGCACTGTGGACGTATCCTAGTAGATAAGGCGACGATCCTTGCTGAAGAAATGTCAGAAGCATAGTCTCTGTATTTTCATAAAACATTAAAGCCTCAAATACATGAACTAATACTTGTGTTTGAGGCTTTTTTATTACACATCCTTTCTGACAATATATTCATCAGCTAATTTCACTTTACAAAAATTGCCAGATATTAAAGGTTATATATATTTTTTGATCCTGACTTTAGGAATGATGGCTCCCATGCCCATTTATTCCCAAACTAAAGTAATTAAATTTACTCCTGATGCCACCGCTGCCTATCAGATGGTCATGCAGCTTCGACTCAATGAAGCTCAACAGAAGATCAATCAAATTAAAAAGGAGGACCCCAATAATGCTGTTGTCTACTTCTTGGAAAATTATATTGACTTCTTTACCATATTCATCGGTGAGAACAGCCCAGACTTCAAAAAACTAAAAGAGAATAAGGACAAACGGTTGGAGATGATTAGTAAGACTGACCCAAAGTCTCCTTATTATCTGTATTGCAAGGCAGAGATCAATTTGCAATGGGCACTCGTCCGCTTGAAATTTGAGGAATATACAAAGGCATTTTTCGAAGTGAAATCTGCCTATAGTGATCTGCAGGACAATTCACGAAAATTTCCAGGATTTGTAGCCAATAAGAAGAGTTTGGGTGTGCTTCACGCAGCCATAGGTACCATACCTGATGAGTATAAATGGGGTGTATCCTGGATCGGTGGCATGAAAGGCACGATAGATCAGGGTATTGGAGAATTGGAAGCAGTGATCAATTACGGCAATAAAAATGAATTTTTGTTTAAAGATGAGTCCGTCGTCATGTACGCCTTCGTCATGCTTCACCTTAACAATAAACCTGAGAAAGCCTGGCAAGTGATCTCTACAAGTAAGATAGATCCTAAGACGAGCCCCCTGGCTTGTTTTGCCATAAGCAACATAGCTATCCGCACAGGAAGAAATGAATTGGCGATTAAATACCTGACTTCAAGACCAAAGGGAGCTAAATATTTCCCATTTTTTTACCTGGATTTCATGTTGGGTGTGGCAAAACTACATAGACTGGATGCAGATGCGGCGGACTATTTGGAGATTTATATCAAAAATTTTAAAGGTAGAAATTATATCAAGGAGGCCTATCAAAAACTTGCCTGGAGTTATCTGGCTAACGGTAATCTGACAGGTTATACGTTGAATATGGCGAATGTACTTAAGTACGGAAAGGATCAACTGGATGAAGACAAAACAGCTCAGAAGGAGGCAAAAAGTGGTATTTCGCCACATCCACTATTGTTGCAGTCACGACTTTTATTCGATGGTGGATATCTGGTCAGGGCATATAAATTATTGAATGCGACGAATGAATCCTATTTCAAATCGGTGAATGACCGGCTCGAATACAACTATCGAAAGGGGAGAGTAGCGCATAGTTTGAAGAATTATATCGAAGCTTTACAATATTATACTCAAACGATTGAAAAAGGAAAAAATTCATCGAGTTATTTTGCCTGCAATGCAGCCCTCAATGTGGGATTGATCTATGAGGCCCAGAATAAAACTTCCCTTGCTAAGCAATATTACAATTTGTGTTTGAGTCTTCAGCCATCGGAGTATAAGTCTAGTTTGCATCAGAAGGCGAAGGCGGGGTTGAATAGGATGGAGTAGGGGGAATTGTTAATTGTTAATTATTATTTTGATATTTCGTATAGAAGGGTAAGGTTTAAAATTTCATATCAAACTGTCCTTCTGTTATATTCAACAATCTTCAGTCCTTATCTGGGCTACCGATTTTTAATACAACTGTCCCAAAAAATTCACCGCTAATTATCCTATTTTGTTCATCAAAGTGATTAACTTTAATTGAATAAGGATGAGAAGAGTCTAAGCTATATCTACCAGTAAAATCCGAATTGAATTCTGAACCTCTATAAGCATCAAATAGTAAATTTCCACTGATTCCATAGTAAAATTCACCTTCTCCGGCGGGGCTAAGTAAAATTTGAAGTTGTTCTTTGACGTCATTTATGTATCTAAATCCATTTACTTCCATATGATTGTGACCTTGGACATTGTCCCATAAAATATATTTATTACCACCATTGGTGATGCCATCATTGTTTTCAGTGCATGTGGACCATGGCTTTCCGTCTATCTTGCAGCTGATGGTCATAGCTCCGGTATTAGTGACGGGAAATTGACTTCGGCATCGGTCTGGTTCTTTTTCACAACTAAAAAATAGTAATGAAAGAAGAATTGGTAAAAATAGTATTGCTTTCATGCTAAGAGAGATTTTAGGAAGAAAAAAATGGGTGATTTGAATTTCTCAATATTGAATTCTACTACTGGTAAATTTCCGACATATTAAATCTTTATCCAAATCGACCATTCTACGATTCTTTACAAATCAGCTGTTTACTGTCAAAATGCACCCATTAGTCTACATATATTAACTTTTGTAATCTATGAAACTTAACTAATGGCAATTAAATCCCACTAAGTAGAGTTTTTTTCACGAAGTAGAGCAATGATTCTCAAAGGTTGAGATAACAAGTACCACTGAGTTGCACGGAGAAAAAAAGAGTTTCACAGAGATTCAAAAGTTGCATACTAAATAGGTAGCCACCTACGGGGCAAGTCTTCATATCATGATTTGTTGTTACAAACAGGGCGGACCTACGGCCCAAATACCAATAATTATTATTTTGAATAATCAATGTCTAGGAAGAAGTATGAATTTATATGGGTTCTGGCGTCTTTAGGCGTTAAATGTTTGTAATTAATGTAAATCTGATGGTTCCATGCCCCGTAGGTGGCTACCTTTTTACCCAATGACATATGACTTGAAATAAATACAATGACACTTTTTTCGTTCTGCCTGAGCGGAGTTGTATTTTGCTCTAGTCCATTTTCATCATTTCTAGAACATCACACAAATTCATGATTTCAGTGATTTTACCGCTGTAATGGTAAAAATACCGTTGTTTTGACCATTACATTGGTAAAAAATACGATTTCCAGAACTCTATCCTTTAAAGGAATTAAGCTTTTTGGCACAAATGTTGGAGCTGTATTATTATACCTTTGCTTCATTCTACCTTCTGAACCGCACTCCTTTCCGACACCCCATTTTCATTCACCGCCTCAATACTGAAGTAATACGCTTTCTCACTATCCATCGCTTTGTAATAATATTCATTGGCATCGTGGACCATGATGCAGTTGTAAAGTTTGTCAGGCGATAATCCTGTGTAAATATTATATGCATAAGCGTTGGCAACGGGTGTCCATTTTATCCAGGCGCTTCGTTTATCCTTTTCAGTCCTGAGGACGATCAATTGTTTTACTTTACCAGGTTTGTCCCCCAGACCATTTCCAAAGACTCTTAATCCGCTGATGGCAAATTTACCTGTTGGCATGTGGATATTTTCAAGTTTGATATACCGTGCCCGAATAGGTTTTTCTAATTGTACGAAATCATGGGGAACATCTGTTTTATTTTGACTCTTGTCGACGATGACATTCCATTTTTTGCTATCCAAAGAAGCATAGATCTTATATTGATGAAATACGCCTAGTGATTTACCTAAAAACTCTGCTCCAACATCCTGATCCGCATAATTGACCTGAATGGCATTCACTTCTGAAATATTTCCAAGATCGCTTGATATCCATTCACCAGAATTAGCTGTTGCGGCGCTCCAGTATGTCCGTATACTTTCATCGACTACATTATTCGCTGTGTAGGCGCCAAGTGTAGAGGATACCATGACCGGTTTCTTATAATTCAGCAACATCCAACCGGTAAATCCACCGTCACCATTTGGTGAATAATTATCTGCTCTCGGCCCATCTGCCATAAAATGCGGATAGTCGCCAAACGCTGTATTGGTGTACATCATGCCATCCTTATCAAAGCCTGTTGGCCATAGGCCCAATCTTCTTTCGAAGTTATTCTTTACTGAAATAGCAATTGTTGAGGTGTGCCAATAATTGCCGTATTTATCTTTCAAAGTACTTCCATGTCCTGAACCACGTGCAAAACCACCCGGTTTGTAGCTGAAAGGATCAGATTGTGGAAAGAAAGGACCAAGCGGCATATCTCCGACGACCACGCCATCGGCATATCCGCTAAATTCTGTGCCGGGAGCGCCATATTGCAGATAGTATTTACCATTATGTTTGGTCATATGTGCACCTTCGATAAATGCATCAAGAAAGGTATTGTCCATGTATTCACCGAAGCGTTGCCAACCATAGCGCCATCCTTCGAGGAGGTACATCTCTTTTCTTGTCCCTTTGGGCATAAGTGTTTTTCTATTCAACTCTATACCATACAATGGAAATTTATTACTACTACCATTGTACATATACAACTTGCCATCATCGTCCGCGAAGAAGTCAGGATCCCATCCACCGATGTCAAATGAATCCACAGCTACTTTCCAGACATTATTTTTAGGATCTGTGCTCATCCAGATGGAGAAATTATTAGAATAAGTGGAGCCGAAGACGATCATCGTATCTCCCATGACTCCGACGGCCGGAGCGCACAATTCGTCTTTTACATTATTCCATGGTCTGAGAAATTTCTTTGGAATAAAGTTCCACTGAAGCATGTCACTACTCCACCAGTAACCCCACTGATTGGTGCTAAAGAGGTAATACTCATTTTTATAATTGACCATTACAGGATCGGCAGTGGCGCGATGTCGGCCCCATTCGCTGAAATTCTCGAAAGGCGTGTAACCATAGTCGAGGTTCATGGGATTGCAGTAGGTGGTCTGTTGGGCATAAGTCATCTGTGAAAACAGAAATAACAGCGTACAAAGTATAGAGGAATATTTCACAAAGCGGTATTTTTTGAATAAGGATTAAAAGTAAGAAAGTAAGGGGATTTGGGGAAGGAAAAAATTGGGTGAAAAAATATGAAGTAGGCGCACTGTCAATAAATATTTATTAGTATATTTACATACCCAAATTTTAAATCATGGAAACAAAATTCAAAAGCCTTTCTGTCTTTGCATTTCAGACTAAATTTCCTTCTGAACAAAGTTGTTACAAATATCTTTCTGAGCTCAAATGGTCTGCTGGATATCAGTGTCCTAAATGTGACAATCTTAAATATTGTAAAGGAATAAATGAATTCGATCGGCAATGTACTAAGTGCAGTCATCTTGAGAGTCCAACAGCCGGAACGTTATTTCACAAAATGAAATTTTCGATTCTTAAAGCTTTTTGGATCATTTATTATATTTCAACAAACAAAAAAGGAATCGCTTCGACTGAATTAAGTCGAAAGCTTCAACTTAGACAAAAAACTTGCTGGTTGTTTAAGCAAAAGGCAATGCAGGCAATGGAAAGCAGCGATAGACATCCGTTAGAAGGCAATGTTGAAATATGTAAATTTACTATAGGTTCCAAGAAAAGGATTGGCAAAAACAAAGCAAAAGAGACATCTAGATTAATTGTAATTGGGATTGAAAAGAAAGCAAAGGGTGTTAGCAGGATATATGCAAGGGAAATACCCAGGATATCTAATTCAGCGATTAAAAATTTTGAAGAGGATAAAATTTCAAATGATTGTTTTTCAATAAGAATGAAGACAAATAATAATGGAAAATTCGACCTCGTAACGAGAGTAGTTGACGGTTTAAAATCCTGGTTAAAAGGTATCCATCACCATGTGTCCTTACTTCAAAACTACCTTAATGAATACTGTTACAGGTATAACCGGCACTTGATGAAAGAGGAAATTTTTGATGATTTGCTTGTTCGGATGGTTAAACATGAGCCCAGGACTTATTCTGACATTGTTAACTATGTGCCTAATTCGTGAATTTTGGATACCTCTTGCCAATCAAAACCCCTTTCCCTAAGAAAATTAACATTTAACATTATTTTGCATTCTTCGCCATATTTTCCAAATCTTCTTCCATCGTAGCACAATTGCTTAATTTTTATAAAGCAAAGCCATCAGCCATCAGATTTTGGCTCTCAGCTATAGGCAGTAAGCATTAGCCGTGGTAACAACATTATACTACTCAACATGCTGCACCATATTTTCAATTGTCCATTTTCAATTTTCAATTCAACCCTTCTTTTGGAAGAAAACAATTCAGCCTTCCACAGCAGAACCATTAGCTATTAGCCATCATCCATAGACTGTATTCCACCTTCTCACCTTCTCACCTTTATTCCTTCATTTTTTATTTAGAACCATTCTAATTTACTTACGTTATGATACTAAAGTGTATCTTAAATCCTATTTTTGTTCCTATCAATTTTTAATAAATAGTAGATGACATCAGCAGCATATTGGCCCATCCTCATACAATTAATCGTAGCACTCAGTTTTGTAGTGGTGACGTTGTGGGGGACTCACATGTTGGGCCCAAAAAGGAAGAATAAACTAAAGGATTCCAACTGGGAATGCGGTATCGAATCACAAGGCAATGCAAGGCTTCCGGTTTCGATTAAATACTTCATGACAGCCATTCTCTTCGTATTATTTGACGTAGAAGTAATCTTTTTCTATCCTTACGCTGTTAATTTTATTGAGATGGGCATGGAAGGTTTTCTTGCTGTGCTTATGTTCATCGGATTTTTCATGATCGGATTCATTTATATCTGGAAGAAAGGTGCACTTGAATGGGACAGATAGTCCGTTATCATTATTGAACAAATTAAATATCTATTTAGATGTCTGATATAAAATTAGTAGATGCACCACCAGGAGTTGAAGGACAGGGATTCTTCGCGACCTCACTGGATAAAATGGTAGGTCTCGCCAGAGCCAATTCATTATGGCCTTTACCATTCGCGACATCATGCTGCGGCATCGAATTTATGGCGACAATGGGTTCCAACTATGACTTAGCCCGTTTCGGGATGGAAAGGATGAGTTTCTCTCCACGCCAGGCCGATATCCTCATGGTCATGGGTACAATTGCAAAAAAAATGGGTCCTATCCTCCAACAGGTTTATGTACAGATGGCCGAACCCAAATGGGTGCTTTCTGTAGGTGCATGTGCATGTAGTGGTGGCATCTTTGATACATATAGCGTATTGCAAGGTATAGACAAGGTCATTCCGGTAGACGTATATGTGCCCGGTTGTCCTCCTCGACCCGAACAGATCATGGATGGCATTCTGAAGATCCAGGAACTCGCCAAGAACGAATCCCTGCGCAGAAGACATTCACCTGAATACAAAGAATTGATGGAAAAATACAACATCAACTAAGATGACAGAATTGAGCAGCGAAGACATATTAAATGGCTTGAAATCAAAGTTTCCGGCTTTAGAAATTCCTTTTGCCGAAACATACGGTATGTTGACCATTGAAGTGCCAAGAGAAAATATTATCGAGGTGCTTCGCCATTTGAAAGATGACCCTGAAATGGGATACAGCTTTCTTACCGATTTGTGTGGCATACATATTCCAGCTGATGTAGAGAAGGAAATGGGAGTGATATATCATCTGCACAACTGGCAGTCTAACAGAAGGATTCGTGTGAAGACTTTTTTCAAAATTGGTGACCCTTCCGTCGACAGTGCCACTGTGCTTTGGTCCGGAGCCAATTGGATGGAGCGTGAAACATACGATTTCTATGGCATTACATTTAATGGACACCCGAATATGACGCGTATCCTCAATGTAGATGAAATGGACTACTTCCCGATGAGAAAACAATATCATTTGGAAGATGCTACTCGTGAGGATAAAGAGGACAAGTTCTTCGGCCGGTAAATTTTACTTTGGAGCGTTTCACTTTCTTCATAAATCATGTGGAGGATTTCAAAATTAATTCTGAACATTTAATTATTCAGACAACTGAAAAAAATATTATGAGTGTTGAAAAATGGCAAAATATAGGTCTAGATGGTAAAACCCATTCTTATGATAGCATCGAAGGAGAATTAGCAACGCTCAACCTTGGGCCTACGCACCCTGCGACACACGGTATTTTTCAAAATGTCCTCAAGATGGACGGGGAGCGCATACACAGTGCTGAGCCTACAATAGGATATATACACAGAGCCTTTGAGAAACTGGCAGAAAGACGACCATTTAATCAAGTAACTCCTATTACCGATAGGTTAAATTATTGTTCCTCTCCCATCAATAATATTGGCTGGCATCTTACGGTAGAAAAACTGGCTGGTATCACTGTCAATAAACGTGTTGATTACATGCGGGTCATCATAATGGAATTGGCAAGAATTACTGATCATTTAGTTTGTAATGCCGTCATAGGAGTTGATACGGGTGCTTTGACCGGTTTCACTTATATGATGCAATGGAGAGAAAAAGTATATGAATTGTACGAGGAAGTTTGTGGTGCCAGATTGACTACAAATATCGGTCGAATAGGAGGCTTTGAAAGAGATTTTAATCAGACATTTCACACGAAGTTAAAGGCGTTTTTAAAAGAATTTCCAAAAGCCTTTCAGGAGTTTGCGAATTTATTGGAGCGCAACAGGATCTTTATGGATCGGACGATAGGCGCAGGTTCTATCTCAGCTGAAAGAGCATTGGCTTATAGTTTTACAGGCCCAAATTTAAGAGCCGCCGGCGTTGATTACGATGTCAGAGTAATGGATCCATATTCATCTTATCAAGATTTTGACTTCAGCATTCCTGTAGGTGAAAGTGGGGATACTTATGACCGTTTTATGGTGCGACAGGAAGAGATTCTTCAAAGTTTGAAAATAATACAACAAGCATACGATAATTTGCCAGAGGGCAACTATCATAGCGATGTTCCCGAATACTATTTACCTGAAAAGGAAGAAGTTTACAGAAGTATGGAGGCGCTTATCTGGCACTTTAAGGTCGTCATGGGGGAAACGCCCATCCCTAAAGGTGAAGTTTACAATTGCGTCGAAGGTGGTAACGGTGAATTAGGTTTTTATCTTGTAAGCGACGGTGGACGTACACCTTACCGACTCCATTTCCGCAGACCTTGCTTCATTTACTATCAGGCATTTCCAGAGATGATCACGGGCGCTTTTCTATCGGACGCTATTATTACTATGAGTAGTATGAATGTGATAGCGGGGGAGTTGGATGCGTAGGTGAAATATTTTTCATTGATTTGTAAAGTTTACAAGATATCTGGTATCCTCTTTCTAGTATTGGTAAAATAATGTGCAATTTCCACTTTATTGCCTTTTGAAATGTCTGATAATAAAATTACTTTAGGAATATTGGCTTTTGCATACAATGATAATTCTACTCTAACTCTTTCTTTTTCCTTTCCATCAGCTTCCTCGCCGAACTTTCACTCACTACTTTTTTACCAGTTTTTTCTTCAATTTCTTTTCGTGTATTGCCCGCAATGGTGCCACCTTGATTTGCTATAATTTTATTTTCTGCAAATGTTGTAGGCTTCTTTTCTTTACTTATTTCCGTCGTAGTGGCTTCTGCAAGCATATTAAGCACCAATTCAAGATTGGTCATATTGTCTCTTAGATTTTCCTTTTTAAGGTCTTTATGCTTTTTGTATTCATTCACGGAAAGTCCACTCCAAGCCTTTGTGATTTCATCTGTAAGAATGGCGTATTCTCCTCCTTTTTTAACACCTCTTTCATCCCATTCATCAGTAAGCTCTTTGCGAACTTCTATACTTTTCAGTCTTTGATTTATCCAATCCTTAGTATATCCTTTTTTAAGATAAGTTTCCATTAGTCTATCGATACCAATTTCAGGATCTGCTATTTCGTCAATACGTTCGCGAGCTACCTTGGCTATCCATAATTTGAAAGGCTCTGCTTTGGGAGAGGGCACACTTTGAATTAGCCTGATTAATTGTTCAGTATCAGCTACATCTGTTTTATAGAATTTGCCATCAGAAGATTGCATTTTCAGTTGGTTACAATTTGTAACCAACTCACTTCCTTCTTTTGTAAGCCTATGTTTCAACACTTTCCAATAATTGTTTGGATTGGAGCTATCAGTTAATATACTTACTACATCCACAATAGAAAAGTACCACTTTTCTTCTTCTTCATTCCACACAGAGCGAATTTGTTTTTCTTCGAATAATTTGATGGCTTGTTTCTGTTCCATAAGATTGTAATTTTAATTAGTGATTTATTTATGTTCATTTAATTTTAAAAGTGGAGAATCTGATGCATAAGGGACCTTTCCTGAAGGAACTACTTTGGATGAATCAGTCAAATGAACCTCTTGATCATCGAAAAATATGTGAGCTCCAAACGCCTTTAAGACAGCATCTTTGGAAAGCCCTCCTAAAAAATATGCTTCATCCACATAAACACCCCATTTGCGAAGTGTCTTTATGACTCTCATGTGGGAAGGGGCATTCCGGGCAGTGACGATGGCGATTCGTAAAGGAGATAGTTCGATTGTTGTGGGCAATTCTTCCTGAATCTTAGAAAGTTTTATAAGCAACTTTGCGAAAGGTCCTTCACCTAATGGCACGTCCTGATGTTCTTGTTCGTATTTATGAAATGCTTCAATTCCCTCAGTTTTGTACCTGTGCTCTGAGTCATCAGAAAACAAAACTGCATCTGCATCAAAGGCAATTTTAACCATATTGTCTGTTGGTTTAAATTCAGTTGGTGGTTCATAGATATATGCTGCAGCACATTTTTTTGAATCAATGACGCTTTGAACATCGTTCATATCTTTGCTTAGAAATAGATCAATATCGAACGCATCTATATAAGGTGCCAAGGACTCACCGCCACTGAATGCCATTCTGGTGATATCTAAACTATACTTTTCTACGGAGTTCATTATCCTTACACCTGTTTCAGGACTATTGCGTGACATTACGATCACTTCAACAATTCTTTTATTCGCATTTTTGCTTAAATGAAGCAAACTCTGAACAAGGTGAAATGCTGTGCCCGGCTCCAATGGATCTTCTTCATGCTCCAATTGATATTTTCTAAAGCCTGAAATTCCTTCAGTATTAAAAATCTCATTTTCTTTTTCAAGGTTGAATAGTGCTCGACTGGAAACACCCACCACCAATATATCGGTAAACTCTATTGCCATTATTTATTGCTCTTTTTATTATATCTAATTTTTTCTTCTGCGACCTGCATCGCCTGTAGAGCAAGATCTTCGTCTAGCACCTGATAGTAAAGCTTATCAGAGAGCCAAGCTATTAATATTTCATTTTTTTGATCCTCATAAAAGTTAGCAAGAGATCGCACCTGGTCTTTTGTTGGCATTCGCTTGTCCTGCTCAATTTTACTCAAAAGTGCTGGATCTATGGACAGTTGTGCTCCAACTTCCCTAAGTAATAACCCTTTGATTTCTCTCAATTCACGCAATATAGCACCTATTGTTTTATTCATTTTCTATTGCTATTTGTAGAATTTTTAGATATTCTATATTTATACATGTATTATATTGTCTTGACAAAGATTGTCAAATATACAAATATTATTTTATTTTTCCTCAAAAGTTTCTGCTATTTTTTACATTTGAAGAAAACCCACCAATTCAATGTATTTAAATTAACTATTTAATTCTTAAACACTTTATTTGATGGTTGAAATTAATGATCTGGACGCCCTTACATCTGTGCTTAATAAACTCCAAGATGACACTCCGGCTGTCTGGGGTAAGATGTCTGCCCAAAATATGATTGAACATATTTCATCAATCGTTCTTTTTTCAAATGGAAGAAAATCAATACCCTTATTATTTCCTGAGGAAAAAGCTGCTTCCTTAAAAGCTTATCTTATAGATAGTGATAATGAGTTTCCAAAGAATTTTAAAGCACCATTAATTGGCGAAGAACCATTGGCGTATCGTTTTGAAAGTTTGGATGCTGCTAAAGCTGCCTTGTTTAAAGAACTTAAAAATTATTCCAATTACCATAACGAAAACAATGACGCAGTAATAATGCATCCCACCCTTGGACTTTTAGATCAGAGGGAATGGACCATATTTCACAACAAACATTTTACCCACCATTTCAAACAGTTTAATCTGATCTGAGATGACAAAACACACGACTAATTATTACAATACATTTATAGAAGTTGCACCCGACTATACTAAAAGTGAGAGTTTAGTGCCACCTATCAAAGGCGACAAACAAACTGTGGCCAATATCCAATTTGACATGATCCGTTCACAACCTTATACTTTCACATCGGACGATGTCATTTTCAATACATTTGCTGTGAAAAATGATATAGCCAATAGTGAACTCGTAAGTGAAAGGGAAAAATTCTTCTCCAAAGGCCAACCCTGCATGCGCGCCAGCCCATTGACCAAATCCTACGGATGGGGAGTGCATTGCAATATTGATGGCAAATTAGCATTGATCGGCATGGAGACAGATGCATATGAACAGTTTGTAAAAGATGACACGCTAGGTCATGTGAAGGCAATGCGGTCGAAGAGGGGATAGGGGTGGTTGTCTGAACCACTGATTGTCACTGATTAAATGATTTCACTGATCTTTAAGTAACGTAAGAAAATCAGTGTCATCCGAGCAATCCTTTTAAATCCGTGATTCAGACAACATAGGTAATGGGTAATCGGTAATAAGAGCTGGCTGAATTTCACGGATTAGGAGGCAGGCGATTTTGTTGATGTTGGATGTTGAATGTTGAATTTTGGATGAAAGAGCAGACGGAACTTCTTGATATGGATATCCGGCGATTATTGTGCTGTAAAAAATAAAGTCGATTACCGGCCTAAAGCTTACAGCCTAAAGCTAATTAGTGAATTCGCAATATCGTATCTTAGAAGGCCATTCTAATCCCGAATAAGATTATCTACTCCTTTTAGTCGTGATATTCTAGCTCGGGACTTCCACTACGCTCCAGTTTCTAACTTCTAACTTCAAATCAATGATTCAGACGATTATTTTTCCTACCTAATTACCATATAATGAGTATATTGCATTACCCTAAGTGATTATGAGGCCAGAAAGTTTGTCAAAGAGGATGGCAGGGATGATTTTATTTAGCAACAATTTTAATCATCATACAAATTCAATGAACATGAAAAATACTCAACAATTAAAAACAAGCTTTCTCTTTTTATTTATTTTTATTTATTCTTTCCAATTAATTAGCGCTCAAAATCCAACCTTATTTACAGTTAAAGGTCATGTGTCAGGATATGGTAATATCGGAGTGCCTCATGACGTAAGAATTTATGTCAATGGTATTCTTAACGATGCCGTCATAACAGGAAATGGCAATTTTAGTATTATCACGTCCGATTCTAACATCAAGGTGGAATTGAAGCAAGGAACTGACTGTCTGAATGGTGTCAATGTGGGTGATATCATTAGAATGCAAAATCATATAATAGGAAAAACGCAGCTAGATGAACCAAATAAATTATTGGCAGGTGATGTAAATCATGATCTAAAGCTCTCAATATTGGACATTATTATGATCAGAAGTCTTATACTGGGCAAAAATGACATATTTGTCAATAACCGCTCATGGTCTTTTGTTGATGCTGACTTTCCTATCAATACTTTAAATTGGAATCAGGTGAATCACTTCATTCAAGTAAATACTTCGGATCCAAAAGTTATTGAGTTTAAGGCGATCAAATTGGGTGATGTTGATCTTAATGCTCATGCTGATTAAAATTTCGACCTGATTAAAATCAAAGTCGCGCGGGATGGTTGAGTAATTATTGGATTTAAATTTATGGTTCAATTGATCGAGCTATAGGCTAATTATAAAATATTTTCTATTAGCATTTCTTTAAGAATTTAATTGCACTTGCTTGCAGGGCAGGACCATCAGCTATTGGCCATCAGCCATTTCACCATTTCAAATATTGCCCTTGATTAAAATCATGGGCTATTGAACGCGAAGGATGTAATATATTTAATAAATTTAACTGCGCTCGCTTGTTGAGCAGGGCCATCAGCCATCAGCTATTGGCCTTTTTACATCAGCCATATCACTCTCCCTAAATTCAAAATCAAAAATCCCCGCCCAATCTGTGCGCCATTTTCAATTTTCAATTTTCAATTCCTCAAATGAGGAATTTACCTCCTCTTAAACAAATCTCTTCCCGGGAAGATGCCACTCTCCAACAATTCCTCCTCGATGCGAAGTAATTGATTGTATTTAGCGATCCGGTCAGAACGAGATGCAGAACCTGTTTTGATTTGACCGGTATTCAATGCGACAGCCAGGTCAGCGATCGTTGTATCTTCTGTCTCGCCTGAACGGTGACTCATTACAGAATTAAAACCTGCTTTTGTAGCCATTTGAACTGCTTCAATTGTTTCTGTAAGCGTACCGATTTGATTCACTTTGACAAGAATAGCATTGGCTGCTTGTTCTTTGATACCTCTGCTTAACCTTTCTGTATTGGTGACAAAAAGGTCATCTCCTACGATTTGTACTTTTTTACCAACATCAGCAGTGAGTTTTGTCCATGACTTCCAGTCATCCTCTGCAAGGCCATCTTCTATTGAACAAATCGGGTATTTTTTAACCCATTTTTTCCAATAATCTACCATTTCATCACCGGAAAGTTTCTTTCCATCAGATTTTTTGAAGTGGTATACTTTATTTTTTTCATCGTAGAATTCCGTTGCAGCAGCATCCAATGCGATCATCACATCCTCGCCAGGAGTATAACCTGCTTTCTCTATCGCTGTTAATACCATTTCTATGGCTTCTTCATTTGATTTGATGTTGGGTGCAAATCCACCTTCATCACCTACATTCGTGGAATATCCTTTATCCTTAAGAACGATTTTTAAATTGTGAAATATCTCAACACCCATTCTCAATGATTCAGAGAAATATGGCGCTCCGATAGGCATGATCATAAATTCCTGAAAGTCAATGCTATTGTCAGCGTGGCTTCCACCATTCAAAATATTCATCATTGGTACAGGAAGTGTGCATGCATTGATACCTCCGATATAACGATAAAGTGGTTGACCGGATTCCATAGCAGCAGCTTTTGCTACAGCAAGAGAAACACCCAAGATGGCATTTGCTCCGAAATTTGCTTTATTTTTGGTACCATCGGCATCTCTCATCACCTGGTCTATCTCTCTTTGTTGAGAAACGTCCATGCCTACTACTTCCTCTCGGAGTTCATCATCAACATGTTTGCAAGCATTGATAACGCCTTTGCCAAGATATCTCTTTTTATCGTTATCTCTAAGTTCTACAGCCTCATGTTTGCCGGTAGATGCCCCGGATGGCACCGCAGCGCGACCTACAGCACCTTCTTCCGTTAATACTTCAACTTCTATGGTCGGGTTTCCACGTGAATCCAGGATTTCTCTTGATCTGATATCAACTATTGCACTCATTTTGCTATTTTTATTAAATTATAAAGTGAAAGTATGAAAAATTATCAGACTTTCCGAATACTTATTGTTAATTAAACACTAACCGCTGCTTCTTTATTTGAAAGGCTAGCGATCAATTGTACGAATTCATCGAATAAATAACGGCTATCAAATGGCCCGGGACTAGACTCCGGATGATATTGCACTGAGAATACAGGTTTATTTAACCATTTCAATCCTTCTACACTATGGTCATTAAGATTGATGTGTGACGCCTGAACTTCCGACTCAAATGACTCGATTGATGACCTGACAACGCCGAATCCATGATTCTGGCTGGTGATCTCACCAAGGCCAGTATTCACATTCAATACCGGATGATTGATACCTCTATGACCGTATTTTAATTTTTCTGTCTGCATACCTTCTGCCAAAGCCAATAATTGATGCCCCAGACAGATACCAAATACAGCTTTGCCGGAAGCCATTATTTTTTTTGAAGTTTCGATGGCATAATCCATAGAAGCAGGATCGCCCGGGCCATTGGATAGAAAATAGCCGTCAGGATTCCAGGCTTGGACCGCTTCGAATTCAGATCTGGCAGGAAAGACCTTCATATAGCAACCTCGGGCAGCCAATGAATCAAGAATGTTTTGTTTGCATCCGTAATCCATCACAGCCACTTTGAAAGGTGCATTCGGATCTCCTGCGTAATATGATTCAGGAGTAGAAACGGCACTTGCCAGTTCGCAGCCGTCCATGGAAGGCACTTGCTGCAACAACCCTTTTAGTTTGTGCTCATCCATCTCAGTGGAAGAAATAATGCAATTCATAGCACCTTTGCTTCTGATATGTCTTACAAGTGCTCTGGTATCGATGTTGGAGATACCTACAACTCCGTTTTCCTCCAGAAAATCCTGAAGAGAATTAGTCGCCAACTTTCTGGAAAAGAACTCAGAGAAATTTTTGACAATAAGCCCATTGATCTGGACTTTTCTCGATTGATTTTCGTTGGATGCTGCACCGTAGTTGCCTATGTGCGCATTGGTCATGGTGATGATTTGTCCGGCATAAGAAGGATCTGTAAAGATCTCCTGATAACCGGTCATTCCTGTGTTGAAGCAGATCTCTCCGGTCGTAATGCCGGCTTTGCCGATGGCATATCCTTCAAATTTTCTTCCGTCCGCTAGCAATAAGATGGCCTTTGGATTCTGTTCGTATGGTATCATTGGAAAAATTTGAACGCAAAAGTAAGCATATAATCAGATATGCGATAAAAGATCTCAAATGTTTTGAAATAAATTGAGTGACCCTTCTTTAAATACGGTCCTTAATAATTAAGGCACTATCCTTGGGTATTCTATTTTTACTATCCCAGAAAGCACTAACATTGGTTATCTTCCATGAACTATCATGATAAATCATTAGCCGGCTTTCACGACTTACACCATAGACTGGCTTATCGGAATATTCATTGTACTGCACCCAGGTAAGGTATGCCGCAGTGTCAGATAAAAATCTTGTATGTATTTCTTTGCGAAAAAAACTGGGATGAATAACTGTCTCGCCACTTTTATAATATTTTTCGATCCAACTTTTTCCTTGTCGATCGATCGCATTCCAGCCCTGTGCAGAACTGAAACTCCCATCATCATTATTCCAGGTCTGACTACTTATGGTGTCATGCAACCAACAATTCTTCCATCCTTCATAGTTACTGGCATAGAAATAAGCAGTTTCATTATCGATCACATGCATAATGGAATCAGTTTGCGATGACCAATAACTTTTATCTTTAGCTTCCTTGCTAGAATTTTTTTCGTCCGAACAAGAAATAAATATAGTGATAGTTAAAAGAAGGAAAAGGAATTTCATAGCCGAATTTTCAGCTAAGCTAATAATTTAAAGGATAAAAACCAACAAGATTGGGTAAATTGACCAAAATAATTAACTACAATGAAATCACCAGAAATGAAGATATACATAATGAAAACAGAAATCAAACACTAACTGCAATTGATATTGGATTAGATCGTCTATGCAGTCTGGAATTGATTTTTCTTCATCGCTAAATAATCTTCAAAACTTGCAAGACTCTCTTTAATCCCACTTGGCAAGATCTCTATAATTCTGTTAGACACCGTCTCCATCAATTGATGATCATGACTGTTGAAGATGATATTTCCCTTAAAATTCTTCATCGCATCGTTCAATGTGATGATAGATTCAAGATCCAGGTGATTGGTAGGATCATCCAATAGCAATAAGTTTGGATGTGAAAGCATCATGCGTGAAAGCATGCAACGTACTTTTTCTCCTCCACTTAATACACTCGTTTTCTTGAACACTTCTTCTCCTGAGAACAACATTCTACCTAAGAATCCACGGATAAACTGTTCGTCTTTTTCTTCTGAAAATTGTCTTAACCAATCTATCAAACTCATATCATGCACTCCTGTGAAAAATTCTGAATTATCATTCGGGAGGTAGGCATACTGGATGGTCTGACCCCAGGCGATCGTCCCTGAATCTGGCTCTTCCTTACCGGAAATTACATCGAAAAAGGCTGTCATAGCAGCTGCCCGATCACAGATAATACCGACTTTTTCTCCTTCATTCAATTGGAAGTTGACCTTTTCAAAAAGCATAACGCCATTTTTATCTTTCTTGCTCAGATTGTCAACTTTAAGGATGATGTCACCAGGCAGTCTGTCAGGAAGAAATGCGATAAATGGATATTTACGCGTGGAAGGCTTTATCTCGTCTAAATTGAGTTTTTCTAGTGCCTTTTTACGACTGGTAGCTTGTTTGGACTTGGATGCATTGGCGCTGAATCGCGCGATGAAATCCATTAGCTCCTGACGTTTATTTTCAACTTTTTTATTGTTTACATCTGTCTGACGCTTCATGATCTGGCTGGTTTCATACCAGAAAGTATAGTTACCGGAGAAGATGTTGATGGCGCTGTAGTCAATGTCCACAACGTGTGTACACACCATATCCAGGAAATACCTGTCGTGAGAAACTACAATAACTATATTTTTAAAATCTGCAAGGAAGTCAGACAACCAAGTTATCGTCAAAGCATCCAGGTCATTGGTAGGCTCATCCAATAATAAAATATCCGGATCACCGAATAGTGCCTGTGCAAGTAAGATCTTGATCTTATCCGGACCTCTCAGTTCGGACATATATTTGTGGTGTAGGACTGTTGGAATACCAAGATTGCTCAATAATTCTCCGGCATCACTTTCTGCGGTCCATCCGCCCATTTCACCGAATTCTGCTTCCAGGTCAGCAGCTTTTAAGCTTTCCGCTTCGGTCGCATCCGGATCCATGTAGATATTGTTCTTCTCGATCATGATGTCATACATCTTCTTATGACCCATGATGACTGTGTCGAGGACAGAATAATTGTCAAATTCCTGATGATTCTGGCGAAGAACTGCCATCCTTTTTCCTGGTTCGATATGAACGGTGCCGCGATTGGCCTGTATTTCGTTGGAAAGAATTTTTAGGAAGGTAGATTTACCGGCACCGTTGGCACCAATGACTCCGTAGCAGTTGCCTTGAGTAAACTTGACATTGACATCTTCAAATAGGATCCTCTTTCCGTATTGGAGTGCGAGGTTTTGGACTGTTATCATTCAGTAAGAAGGTTAAATTTGGCGCAAAGGTACGAAAAAAAGAGTATTAAAGTATTGGAGTGGATAGTATTAGAGTATTAGAGTGGGGATAGAATTTGGGGCTAGAATACTCCTAACTCTGATACAGGTTAACTCCAATACTGATCAACTATAATATTTTCTAAAATCTATTTTTCGCTCCATTTCTTCGGATTATTGATGATCTAATTTGAAATGCTTGGATATGCCCTTTCATCTCTGATAATTTCATCATCATAACTTCTCAACCAAAGCTTTCCCATCTGCTGATTTTTTGATTTATATATTTCCAAACATCGACACGCCACGATTGATTTATATGCACTCATCATATCCGAAATGCTTGCCGCACGGACAACCCTTGCGGTTGTCCCTGCGCGAACCGGAACGGTTTGCGCCCCCACCACCACGATGCCATGCAAATGATTGGGCATGATTTGGAAAACATCGAAATCACAATGGGGATAACGGGCTTTTAATTCCGCCCATTCATCATGCGCTATTTGGCCGCATTCATTGAATTGCATTACACCATTTATAACTTTACCAAAACGATGTCGCATTTCTTGGCAACAAATTGTAATAAAATATGCTCCCTCTCGGGAATAATCATTTCCTTTTAAACGTAAATCTTTACGGTAAGGTAAATGTGGGTTGGTTCTCATCTTGGGTAGATTTGATTGAATACAAATTTAAATTAATTTTCTTTAAATCTTACAATAAAGAGAAATTTTTTCTCAGTCCCGATATCTCTTCAACAAATCCCCATAAGCATCAATCCTTCGATCTCGCAGAAATGGCCATATCCTTCGGACATTCTCACTGCGCGACAGATCAATTTCGACAACCGTATTTTCTTCCTTTTCATCACTTCCGAGATGTAATAATTCACCTTGTGGTCCGGCAACAAAACTCTGTCCCCAGAATTGAATACCATTTGTCACGTCTGTCCAGTCAGGTTCAAGGCCGACACGATTGACAGTGATGATAGGAAGTCCGTTTGCCACAGCATGTCCTCGTTGAACGATCTGCCAGGCATCGTGCTGTCGATTTTTCTCTTCTTGAGTATCTGTACTTTCCCAGCCAATGGCAGTGGGATAGATCAATACTTCCGCTCCGGCAAGTGCCATGAGGCGAGCCGCTTCAGGGTACCATTGGTCCCAGCAAACGAGGACGCCAAGTTTGCCGACGCTTGTTTGCAATGGTTCGAAACCGATATCTCCCGGTGTGAAATAAAATTTCTCATAATAAGCGGGGTCATCAGGGATGTGCATCTTTCGATATTTGCCAACCATAGACCCGTTAGATTCGAAAACGACGGCTGTATTGTGGTAAATGCCGGCAGCACGTCTTTCGAAAAGGGAAGTCACGAGCACCACATTGCATTCTTTTGCGATAGCAGAAAAAGCTTCAGTAGATGGTCCGGGAATGGTTTCAGCCAGATCAAACATATCGGTTTCTTCTGCCTGACAGAAATAAATTCCGGTGTGTAATTCCTGAAGGACGACCAGTTGAGCGCCATTGGCAGCACATACGCGAATGCCGGCGATGCTTTTGGCGATGTTGTTATCACGGTTGCGGTCGCATGATTGTTGGACGAGGCCTACTTTGAGTATTGACATGATAGTTTTTTTAGACTATATAATTGTGAATTGGTCAAAGACTCCCCCTTGGCCCCCTCAAAAGGGGGATATGTGGAAAATTTGATCCTTATTCTATCTAACATACAGTTGCAAATTAATTATTATTCGATAATCCCCTCTGGGAATTGCATGGTAATACAGTGCAGCGAACCATGTTGCAAAATAATCGAATTACAATCGATGGCATGAATTTCTCTATCCGGAAAGCAGACTTTCATCGCTGCAATAGCTTTTTTATCCTTTTCTTCATCACCATATATCGGTAGTAACACTGCGTCATTTATGATCAAAAAATTGGCATAGGTAGCAGGAAGTCTGTGTCCGTCCTCATGATGATATCTGGCAGGCGCCATCGGAAGCGGTACTAAATTATACGGACTGCCATCTTCCTGAGTAAAACTCAATAACTGATCTTCCATCCTTTTTAAAGAATCATAATGTACGTCTTCAACATCATCACATTGAACATATGCGATCGTATCGGGTGAACAAAATCTGGCGAGTGTATCTATGTGAGAATCCGTGTCATCCCCTTCCAGATATCCATAGTCTAGCCATAGGATCCTATCAATACCCAATATTAATTTTAAATAGGTCTCAAGGACGTTTTTTGTAAATTGAGGATTGCGGTTTGGACTGAGTAAACATTCAGTAGTTGTCAATAAGGTGCCAGCTCCATCACTTTCTAAGGCACCACCTTCTAAATTGAGACCAAGTGATTGAACAGGAATGGACCCAAAAATACCTTGCTCTTTTAAACGTTTTGTGATCAGATTGTCTTTGTCTGCCGGAAATTTAAGTCCCCAGCCATTGAACATAAAATCCAGCAATAATGGTTGGCCATCATCAAGCACTGTGATAGCGCTGTGATCTCTTGCCCATGTGTCGTTGGAAGGTAATTCTATCAGGATCAGGTTTTTTTGGTTGGCATTTTTAAGTAAAGGGCCGACTTCTTCTACATTTTGACACACCACCAATGCTTTTTCGTAAATAGTCACAATGCTAATGATCTCCACGAAGGTCGGAATGACTTTGTCCAAATCATCAGCCCAATCACTATCCTTGTGCGGGAAGGTAAAAGAGATCGCACTTTGAGGCGCCCATTCTGCCGGAAAAACTCTGTTCATTGAATATTAATATGATTGGAGGTATAAAGGTATATATAAATATTAAATGAGGAAATTATCATAATTACCGGGATGAATAAAATGCGTTTCGGCCTCCGGGTATGCGTTTGTAAATGATTTTGAAATTAAGCCTTTAGCTTTTTGATTCCACTTACATTCAAAAGCAGTAATTTTATTGTTTCCTACTTCTATTAGGTCAATTTCCTGTTGAGCCAAAGTTCTCCAGAAATACAGGTTTTTTTTCTGTTTTGTATTATTCAGATATTTCCTTCGTTCGCTAACAAACCAATTTTCCCACAATTGTCCATTGTCGTTTCTTAGTTCAATTGAATTAAATTGATTGATTACAGCATTGCGCATACCATTATCATAAAAATAAATTTTATTACTTTTTTTCAATTCGTTCCTAAGATTTCTGCTGAAGGCCGTCAAACGAAATACTATAAAAGATTTTTCCAGTAAATCAATATACCTTTCAACAGTCTCACTATTCAATCCACATAATTGCCCTAATTCATGGTAGCTTACTAATTGACCGATTTGTAATGCCAGGGCTTGAACAAGCTTTTCTAATTTATCAGGTTTTTGAATTCTCTCCCATGTCAATAGATCTTTGAATAAATAACTGTCTGATAATTCCCTTAATAGTTCTTCTTCCTGTCCCGGGTTATTGACGATTTCGGGATAGTAACCATAAATAAGCCGCTGACTTAATAGCCTTTTTTCTTCTAATAAACTTGTCTCTCCGACCATTTCTGCAAAAGAAATAGGATAAAGGTTGTATTCCCACTTTCTTCCTGTCAAAGGTTCATTTATCTTATTAGATAGCTCAAAAGCAGAGGATCCTGTTGCTATTACTTTTACATTTTCCATGTTATCATAGATGAGTTTTATGCATAATCCTATATTTTCAATTCTTTGGGCTTTATCAATTATAATCGTTTTGTTAGACCCAATGATATTTTTTAAAAGAGTAGAAGTTGGGTCTTTTAGCATCGCTCTTATATCGGCCTCATCACCATTCCAATGCGCTACAGGGCTGTTTAACTCTTTTTGCATGAGTTTTAGTAATGTACTTTTGCCAACTTGTCGTGGACCTAAAATAATAATGACTTTTCTGTCTTTTAACTTTTCTGAAATAGTATATTGAAGAGTCCTTTTTATCATATTTAGTTATTTATCCGGTAAACATGTTATTTTTCGGATCGAACCGTAAAATTAATACTTATTTTCGGATTTGACAGAAAAATTAATACTTATTTTTCGATTTTTAATTTAATCTATAAAGTTTCCCTCTCTTAAACAAAAATGCCTTGAAAAATTTTATCTTTCAAGGCATTCTCTAATCTAGTATCTAGTGTCTAGCTTCTGATTACAACATATCTATACCCAAAGCATATTCCAGCACATCCGACATACGCTCCGCATAAATAAACTTGATACCATCAACATATTGTGCAGGGATCTCCATGACATTTTTTTCATTGTCCTTACACATCATTATTTCTTTCAAACCTGCTCTTTTGGCAGCAAGCACTTTTTCCTTAATACCACCTACCGGCAATACCTTACCTCTCAAGGTGATCTCTCCTGTCATGGCCAAAAATGGACGAATTGGTTTTTTAGCGAAAGCACTGCAGATCGCAGAAAGCATTGTAACACCTGCAGAAGGACCATCTTTTGGTATGGCACCTTCAGGTACGTGAATATGGATATCATTTGTATCAAAATCGCTATCCTTGATACCTATCTGCTCAGCATGCGCTTTGACATAACTTAGAGCAGTATTAGCAGATTCTTTCATGACCTCACCAAGATTACCTGTCAGAATTAGTTTGCCTTTTCCTTTGCTAAGACTTGATTCTATAAATAGAATTTCACCACCAACAGATGTCCATGCCAATCCGATAGCGACTCCGGCCGGCTGCAGTTCTGTATAAATATCATTACTAAACCGCTGAGCTCCAAGTATTCTACGGATATCTTCAGGAGAAACACTTTTATCAAACGGCTCTTCCATAGCTACCTTAAAAGCATAATTTCGCATTACACTGCTGATCTTGTGCGATAATGATCTTACACCTGACTCACGTGTATATTCACTGATCAAGGTCTTTAGCGTTTTGTCATTGAAAGTCAATGATTTTGGCTTCAATCCGTGATTAACCATGATTTCAGGAATCAGGTGTTTAGAAGCAATATTTATCTTTTCTTCAACGCTATATCCGCTTAGGTCTATGATCTCCATTCTATCCAATAAGGCTGGCTGAATGGTATTTAAAGAGTTGGCAGTTGCGATGAATAGAACTTTTGAAAGGTCATATTCTACCTCAAGGAAATTATCATTGAATGAATTGTTCTGTTCCGGATCCAATACTTCGAGTAAGGCTGACGATGGATCGCCTCTGAAATCTTTACCTATTTTGTCTATCTCATCCAGGATAAATACCGGATTGGAAGACTGAGCCTTGCGCATGCCTTGGATGATTCTTCCAGGCATGGCGCCAATGTAAGTTTTCCTATGTCCACGGATCTCTGCCTCATCATGTAATCCACCAAGAGACATTCTGACGAATTTTCTCTTCAATGCATTGGCAATAGATTTGCCCAAAGATGTTTTACCAACTCCCGGAGGACCTACCAAACAAATTATCGGCGCCTTCATGTCCCCTTTCAATTTTAATACGGACAAGTGTTCAAGAATTCTTTCTTTCACTTTTTCCAATCCAAAATGATCTGTGTCAAGGACCTTTTTTACTTTTTTCAAGTCAAAATTATCCTTAGTGTATTCTCCCCAAGGAAGGTCAAGAAAAGTTTCCACATAGTTGATCTGTACACCATATTCAGACATCTGAGGATTCATGCGTCTCAGTTTTGCAAATTCCTTATCAAATACGGTCTTTGTTTCCTTTGACCATTTCTTAGAAGCGGCTTTCTTCTCAATGGCCTTGTATTCTTCCTCAGAACCATTCTGGCCAAGTTCCTCCTGAATTGTTTTTAATTGTTGTGATAGGAAATAATCTCTTTGTTGCTTTTCAAGGTCTGTTCTGACTTTGGATTCAATTTGTCCTTTTAAGCGCAGTAAGTTAAATTCTTCGTCCATCTTACCCAGCAACATATTAGCGAAGTCAGGCAAGTAGGCTGTTTCAAGCATTTTTTGCTTCTCTTCTACAGAAGCAGAAAGATTAGATGCAATGAAATTCATCAGAAAAGTATTGCTTTCGATATTTCGAAGCATTACTGTCGCATCTGATGGTATGTTAGGTGAAAGTTCTACGATTTCTTTTGCAAGATCTCTGATCGAACTGATCTGTGCGTCGAATTCAAGATTGTTTTCTGCAGTTATATACTCCAGCAGTACAAATCTACTTTTGAGATATGGTTCAGTTTGATCGAATTGCTCGACCATAAATCTTGACCTCCCTTGAATGATTATCGTGACAGATCCATCAGGCATCCTAAGCATCTTGTGAATCTGTGCTATCACACCTATATTGTATATATCTTCAGGTTTTGGATTTTCCATATCCTGATTCTTCTGAGTGAGGACACCAATCATTTTACCGTTGGCATATGCATCTTCTACCGCTTTGATGGACTTATCCCTATTGACAGTAATCGGAATGACGATACCTGGAAAAAGCACCGTATTCTTGATTGCAAGAATCGGTAATTGCTCCGGGTAATCAAATTTCTTATCGATGTCACGCATGTCTATCTGGATGAATGGATTATTATCCGTTTCGTCTGCGACGCCTGATGCGTGGTTAAAATATTCAAACATATGCTATATTTTTATTGCCTTAAGGCATTTTATTCTTCTAAATGTAAGTGTTCAAATCTAATTGCAAATGATATGCCATTCAGGAATAGGCGTCAAAAAGACAGGGGACATTAATGAAGGACGAAAAGTAATCAGTAATCAGTAATCAGTAATCAGTAATCAGTAATCAGTAATCAAGTAAACAATTGAGGTCATAGATATTGTTCAAAGCAAATCTCACAATAACAAATAAGTTAAGCAAAGCTCATAATAAAATAAAAGTTATCAAATAAACCTGTATTTCAAGGGAAAGATATTTTTCATTTTTCACCTTAATCTTAAAAGCGCCATTTTGACAGTAGAACGTTATTTACATCCCGGATGTATGCCCAAAATATAATTCTTGACGATGTCGAGTTTGTCGCTTTGTTCTGATCCGGCGAAACCATCAATGAGTTGGTCGTTAATGATGGCAGCAGCTTCATGTGTATATTGGAGGGAAAGCGGGAGGTAGGTCCAATGCCATTTTTCCTCTTTGTACCCTGCTGGTCTGTCCTTTGAATAAGCGGTGTATGGTTGATAATAGCCAAATTTGGAAGCATTTTCGGTCATCCATTCATACCATTCCTTACCTTCTTTATCGAAATAATCATTGTCCAATCCGTTGATGTCGATGTCGGTACCCCAATGATGACGGGATGTTCCGGGCATTGCAGAAAATTCAAGGATCTTTTTCGCTCGGGTCAGTTCATTTGGATAAGTAGTGCAGGCGTCGATGGTCCCATTTATAGGAAAGATGCCGTACCATTTATTCTCCCAAAGATATTTCTGATAGGCAAAATTCCTGGTTGCAGAGAGAATACAAAAAGAATGTCCATCATCTTCTCCAGCAGCAGCCATTTTTAGAAAAGCCTCGTACGCCTCTGACTGCATCAGCATGCTGTCTTTGTCTGCATATTTTTGCTCAATAATGACAAAATTTGGGTCATCCAGTGGGTCAAACCTACCTCTTAAAAAATCTTTGCGGCTTACTGATTCTATTGACATATAGGTGGCTGGCAATTCATTTTGGCAAGAACAATGCGTGACAATGCAAATGGAAAGTAGTAACCTGATGAAATAACTCAATTGTATCCAAATTTACATTGTATTTGACAAAAATTAATTTGTAATCTTAAAATTCTCAAACTTCCCTTCCGTGACATCATAGAATACTGATTGGTCTGCTTTATTGACAATTTTAAAATTAAAAGTTCCTGAGATTCTATTGTTGCTGTGTTTCGTGATTGCAACTTTTGAACCGGCAGCATATTCCAGACTGGCAATACCGAAACCATAAGTTAATATATCACCGTTTTTTCCATCAAAAATACCAAGTGCTTCGCCGGCTTTAAGGTTTAAAATGTCTGATGCAAAATTGTAAGATCCTACCATATTTGACTTATTGGTAGTTTTGATAGCCATCAATAATGTTGATTGATAATTAGCAAACAAAGCCCCTGCTCCCATCATCAAAGAGTCGCCAGCAAAGGTCGCCACAGGCAATGAGTCGATAGATGGATATAGTTGAGTAATTAATGGATTAGCCAAAGATTTGGTGGATGTCACTGAAGTTCCATTAACCTTATATGTCATAGAAAAGATGGTATCCTTTCCATCTGTTCCGGGATTAATTGGATCATCTTTGTCGCATGAAACGAATGATAATAAAAAACCAAAAATTAATAGGTAGATAGGGAATTTTATATCCTTCATTTAAAGTAAATTTTTAATTAGTTAAACTTGATTTACGCCGGCTTTATATCCGAAAAACGATTTTTCTTTAATCAAAGATATAATTTTTTCAGGAACATACTTTTCCCATCTATGATCATCATTTTGTATCATTTTCAATACTTTTCTGGCACTGATCTTGAGATCCGCTTCTGTATAATGGGCTATATCAACGATCTGCTTGGTAGCAAGTAAATGCTCGTATAGATACTTCATGTCCGGATCGATCTTAATACCACGAGCGTTCATCAATTCTTTGGATCCCGGAAATCTCGAAGGATACACATATAATCTTACATTGCCGGGAAACATGCCGCTCAGTCCTTCGAGTAATTTTCCACCTCTAAATTTCTCAATTGTCTCATCAATATATCGCGCCATGTATCCTGCTGTAAGCGCCAAGCCAATCTTTGGAACTTTAAATTCCTCCATGTATTGGATCAGTTTCTGTTGGTTGCCACAGTTGGTAATACATACAATCATTCCCACATGATTCAATGCTGTCGCGCGTTCCAGAAAGTCATTTTCATCCGGTTCACCTTTTTCACCAAGGATATCGAGTGTGATCTCTGTCATTAATTTGACTTCATCATCTTTTAAACCTTCGTCCTCCAAAAATTGCTCATGGCTGGACCTGATAATGTCATAACTTGCGTATGTGATAGGTCTGAAAGCACCGCGAACTAATAACACATTTTTTTTGTATAAAAATTCTGATGGGTGAATATTGGTGCCATTAGCGTCAAACATAGCCACGTCTGAAAGCCCAAGTTTTACCAGTTTGAAACTTAATGCCCTATTATCAACATCTTTGAAAGAAGGCCCATTGAGCCGGATCATGTCGATCATCACCCTATTGTGAAGACCGTCATTCAACGATTGGAGCATAACGTCCATGTCATCTGAAAGAAAAAAACATGCGTACAGCAGGTTTACACCAAGGATACCGACTGCCTGCTGCTGCAATCTGTTGTCATTGTCAAGCATTTTTACATGGATGACTAAATCGTTAGGTGGACTATCAGGACTCTTTTGGAAACGTACACCCAACCAACCATCACCAGGAATGGTTTTGGCATAATTTGTAGCAGAAACGGTATCGGCAAATGCAAAAAAATTCGTGTTTAAGCGTGTTTTACCCAATCTGGCCACTAAAAGTGAAAATTCATGATCCAACATTTTGTATAGCCGGGACTCGCAGACATAACGGCCGCTTGGCTCTGTACCATAGATCTCATCAGAATATGTCTTGTCGTAAGCGGACATGGTCTTAGCGATGGTGCCTGCTGCTGCTCCTGCTTGAAAAAAGTACCGTGCGACTTCCTGTCCGGCACCTATTTCCGCAAAAGTACCGTAAAGACTGTTGTCGAGATTGATCTCCAAAGCCTTTTGCTCGGCTTCTAAAAATTCGTGTTGCATGAATAGTGGTTGTAGATGGCGCAAATATAACGCTTGATAAGTTGCAATCATTTAAATGTCGAGAATTCAGACCTTTAATTGCATATTTTAGTCTAAAAGGGAATTGGAATAGTTTTATCCGCTATACTTTTGCTGCAATGGAAACTCAACCTATAATTAAATACACCGCTTATGTCGATCGAATTTATATTTTTGCATCCTAATTAATATTCAACGTGAGTAAAACAGTCAAAATAATTCTGCTTGTATTGGGCGTACTTCTGATCGATCAGGTTCTAAAAATATATATAAAAACCAACTTTCAATACGGGGAGGATATGCCGCTCTTCGGCGCGAACTGGGCATATTTCAACTTTGTTGAGAACAATGGCATGGCATTCGGTCTTTCTCTTGGCGGTGAATATGGAAAGCTTGCATTGAGCCTCTTCAGGATAGTGGCAGTGGTATTTCTTTGGATCTACATCCAAAGACTTATAAAAAATAATGCTCATTTTGGCCTTTTGGTCTCTTTTGGTTTAATATTCGCCGGAGCAGTTGGCAATATCATCGATAGTACTTTCTATGGATTGATTTTTTCAGAATCTTTTTACCACGGTGGCTTAGCTCAGATGTTTCCTCCTGGTGGAGGTTATGCGGGTCTGTTGCATGGTAAAGTCGTGGATATGTTATATTTCCCAATCATCGATACGCACTTTCCAAGCTGGTTCCCGTTCTGGGGCGGACAGCGATTCGAATTTTTTAAACCTGTATTTAACATTGCTGATGCGTCCATAAGCACCGGTGTGGGTATTCTGTTAGTTTTTTATAATAAATTCTTCAAGGAAGAACCAAAGACACAATCAGAGGACACTTTGAATACTGCAGAAACTAAAACAGAGAACCAGGAATAAATCAATTTAATCGACTTCAAATAAATAAAAAAAGGGCATTGACCAATTAAGATCGATGCCCTTTTCTAATATAATCGAATAATTTTATTTCACGATAACCAGCTTTTTGTATGCAATGGCATCATTACTACTAATCCTGATCATATACACACCGGCATTCAAGCCATCGGTATCAACTCTGAATTTATTATTTCCGGAAATATCTGCATTCAGTGAAGTCTGCTCGCCATTCATTGAGACAGCTACGATCATTGAAGTCAACTTAATGTCTTTTTTTGATTCCAGATAAAAATATCTGTCTGTAGGGATTGGGAATATCTTGACACTATTCGCCAGCGCATCCACTTTGTGTGTGGCTACAGTCGTTGAAATCAAGTAAGGTCCGAATTCAGATGCACATCCACCGCTATCCGTTACAGTAAGTGTATAGCTGCCCAAACTAAGGCTGTCCAAGTCCTCTTCAGTGGAAAAGAATAAACCGTTTTTCTCCCAATTGAAAGTATAAGGTGCTATTCCTCCAGTCGCAGTTATGTTTATAACTCCATCATTCAGATCTGTCTTGACAGTGATCGAATCCACTTCAATACTTAACTCCGGTATTGGTGTATAAGGAATACTTCCCATGCCTGAGCAACCATTTGAGTTTGTCACCATAACGCTGTATACTCCCACCGGAGCCTCTGAGACATCGATACATGCATTGGTCCCACCTGTCGACCAAAGGAATACATATGGTGCTGCTCCTGTAAGGCTATCAATACAAATTACTTCATCACAATTAGCCCGAATGTATGATAAATGAACAGTAACCACTTCATTTACTATAGAACCTTGAATTACGACAGAACAATTATTAGCATCTGTGACAGTCACTGTATATGTTCCTACCGAAAGACTGTCTAAAGAATCCTCATTACTTCCATCAGACCATTCATAAGAATATGGTTCAGTCCCTGCGACATCGAAAGCTACTGTAAGTGTGCCTGTTGAATCTCCTTGGCAGCCCTGATTGGAAGCAACTAAGTGTGCATCAAGGGCACAAGCGCAGTTCTTCACCTGGATCACTATTGAATCTTCATCAGTACAACCTGATAAGTTTGTTGTACTATAATGGACGACATAGAACCCAATTGGAAGAGTAGAAGGATTAAACTGACTTCCTAATACACCCTGACCGGTCCACGTTCCTCCGGCAGGCGTCGCACTCAAATCTATCGCATCTCCATCGGTACATTGTGCATCAAGTTCATTAATAACTACCTCAAAAGAGTTATTCGTTACGACCATTTGATCTGAAAATGCAGTACAGGGCCCATTTCCATCAGGGTCACCCGCAGTAAGTGTCAAAGTGACGGTTTTGGCTATTTTATCATTTGTGCCCCAGTTATACTGAGTAACCACATTATTTGGATTGGCAAATGTCCCATCTCCTGAAGTTGACCACATTGGTGTGCTGTTAGCACCGCCTGCCAACATAACAGAATTGAAGTTACACACAGATTGATCAGTACCTGCATTGGCAGAGGCTGGATTAGTGCATCCACATGGACTTACATTGACTGTAATCGTAGTTGAAGAAATACATCCCGCATTGTTCGTGAAAGAATAAGTCAATGTGAATGTACCTGCACCCGATGTACCGGGATTAAATGAATTGTTGCTAACTCCTGTTCCTGTCCAAGTGCCACCTGCCGGTAAACCTTGGAGTGCCACTACAGGATCTGTCGTACATAGGTCCGGGACTATTGTTGCCTCTACCACTGCAGCATCCACTACATTATAGTTACTACTGGCTTCAGTGGTACATCCGTTTACACTCACTGTATAGGTCACAATATGATTGCCAAGGCCTGCCTGCTCAGGAAATATTTGATTTCCAATGACTCCATCTCCAGACCAAAAACCACCACCAATATTAGCACTTAAAGTAAACGGACCTTCATTTATACAGATAGTGCCTATGTTGTTGATTGTTACATCAGCTACATTGATGACTGTTATGTTGATGTCATCTGATACAGTGCAGCCCATTGATGTATAAATATAGGTAACCACATGTTGACCTGGTCCCGCTACTGAAGGGTTAAAGGTATTTCCTGTGACTCCCGGACCTGAATAAAAACCGCCAACTGGACTTCCAACTAATGTGACAGGCGGGTCAAATTCACATTGCTGTGGAACAGCATTAAGCGTAACAATCGGAGGATCAACTTCAGTGATTGTAATAGCGTCGCTTGTTTGACAGCCTTTGTTGTCAGTGACGGTTAATGTATAAGATCCAGGATCGAAAACTGTTATATCTTGTGTGATTGAGCCATTAGACCATAGATAAGTGTAGGAAGAGGTGCCGCCAGAAGCCACACCACTTAAGGCGATTGAAAGATTATTGCAATCTATTACAGTTCCGGGTGCAGTGACATCAACTGATAAAGCACTTGAAGGTTGTGTAACCGTATATGAACCGACTGTAGTGGAAGGAGTGCCATCTGTAACAGTTACAGTATATAAACCCGCAGCAAGGTTTGAAATAGTAGCTGTGTTGCCACCATTGGACCAGGAATAACTATAAGGTGCAATACCACCAGCCGGAATAGCTGTAGCTGATCCTGAAGTATTTCCAAAACAGTTAACATTAGTTCCGGCCACAGTAACTGTCAAAGGATCAGGAAGTGGAGCGAAAATACCTGAAAATTGTGCAGTAGTGATCCAGTCTCCATCGTCATTGTCATTGTTGTTTGCTATATTAGCAGCGGCATAAATTTTTATTGTTTGAGCTGATCCTGTAGCAGGTGAAATCCAATTAACCGTCCAGATAGCTTCATCCATGCCATTAAAAAGTTGTGCCGGATTGTGTTCCACATAATCCCTATTATTTTGCATCGAAATAGTGCAAGATGCAGAGGGCAAAATGAATGTACCAAACTTCTGATTAGAAGCATTGAGGATTGTAAATTGAAATCCTGCTTTACTTGCAAACCCATTTGGGTTTGAAACTTTGACAATCAAAGGGTAAACAGTATTGGGAGTAATTGAAGCCGGAAACCCTGTGATTTCTATTCCTCCGTCAAAATTGCCCGGATTATCACTGTTGTGACAATCAGTACACAGCCCATCACCAGGAGCTCCTGTTTTGCCATTCGGTGGATTGTCAGAGTATGACATAAAGACAATCGCTGCTATGAGTATGGAAATTATTCCTTGTATTTTCTTATTCTGAAAATTAAAAATCATATTATTAAATTAGAAAAGATAAAAAACTATTTTGATCCTAAAATTATTCAATTCAAAAAGAATTAATGAAAGCTTAGGTCAACCAGGACTAAATATTTTTGAAAGGGGGGAATATTTAATTTGATAAATATTATACTAAGAGTATATTTGAAAGATCAAAAGTCAGAACTTTCTTTCATTATTTCTAAATTATTTTTTGAAATGAAAAAATTAATAAAACTTTCTAAAATATCTACTCGAGCTCCAAAAGGTGCGAGTAAAGAGGAGTACGTCGAAAGAACTCTTAAGCTTTATGAAGAGATCGGCTATCTCCAGCACATTCTATATGCTGAAAAAAAACACAGTGTGCTTATAGTTTTTCAGGGAATAGATGCAAGTGGTAAAGATGGGGCTACGAAAAATGTGTTTTCGAAAAGCAGCCCACAGGGCATACGTGTTGAAGCTTTCAAAAAACCAAGCGAAGAGGAAATGAATCATGACTTTCTTTGGAGAGTGCACGCCAACGCACCTGAGAAAGGGTTTATCCAGGTATTCAACCGTTCTCATTATGAAGATATTCTGGTTCAAAGGGTGCATGGCTGGATCACTGAGGACCGTGTAAAAAAGAGAATGGCAGCCATTAATAGCTTTGAAGAACTTTTACAATTTGACAATAATACAGTTGTTCTCAAATTTTACATGCACATAAGTAAGGATATTCAACTCAAAGAGCTTAAAGAAAGACTAGAAGACCCTGCAAAAAATTGGAAGCACAATCCAGGAGATTGGGAAGAAAGGAAGCTTTGGGACGAATACATGGCAGCTTATGAATATGCTATAAATGAAAGTAATATTCCTTGGTTTATCGTACCCGTGGATCAGCGATGGTACAGGAATTATTTCATAGCAAATGTCATAGTTCAAGAGCTGGAAAAATTAAATATGTCGCTTCCACTTTTGGACAAAAAAACAATTCAGTTAGAAGATCATAATGAATAATAGGTCTAAGGAATGGCGGCAGTAAGTGAAAAGACAAGAATAGATAAATGGCTCTGGGCTATAAGGTTTTTTAAGACCAGGAGTCTGGCGACAGATGCCTGCAGTGGAGGTAAGGTTAAAGTCAATGGAATCAATGCTAAGGCGTCACAGTTAGTGAGACCAGGAGATTTAATCTTTTGTAAAAAGGAACACATAAATTATGAGTTAAAAGTAGTCTCTATCATCGAAAAACGTGTAGGGGCGCCAATTGCAATTACTTGCTACGAGAATCTTACACCTCCCGAAGAACTCAATAAATTTGAAAATTGGTTTGTAGGAAAGGTTAATAACGAGCACCGTGAAAGAGGTGCAGGAAGACCGACAAAAAGAGAGCGAAGGGAGATTGATGAATATAAGGTGAACCTATTTGACGAAGAAGGTGATGATGGTGCTTCAATTGATGCCGGTGATTCCGCACTATAACTGAATTTCTCTTGGTTTTTTCACTTCATTGGTGCTATTTATTTCAAAGATATAATTCAATCCAACTGCATAATAGAGATTGAATTTTCCTGTTCCATAACTCTTAAAAGGATAAAATTCAACGCCACTTTGAATTAACCAATTAAATGGCCCTGAACCCAATTTGATATCATAATACGGTTGTAAAGAGAAAAGTTGATCCTCCTTTCTCCTGAAGGAATAATCTAACTTTGTCATGATCGGTACTTTCTCCCCATACCAGGTGTACATCATTTTCATTCCTATACTGGCGCATATTACCTTGGATTTTAGGCCTATTGCTGCATTTCCCAAAGCTGACCATGGATCATAGCGATAGACTGTATATTTTCTCAGAGAAAACTTGTCAGTATATTTATTAAAGCTCTTCATGACTCCAGAACCATATTGAAGATAACCGAGTCTGCCAATCTTATTAAAACCATAAATAGATGCTTGTATTGCCCCTCCTTTGAGTTCAAAGTCCTCTGATGCATATGTGTAAGGGTCACCACTATTATCTGTGTCGATGTTCATGGGGTGGAGTTCTGAGCCGTATATACTTGTGCCTAAATGAATTCCTGTTCGGTCAGTGATGGCATAATTCCCATTCATATTTAGTCCTAAATCAGTACGCGATATATCTGCATTAAAAGATGTACTGAGGTCTCCTTTTGCATCGAGATAACCAATACTCTGTTGAATAATGTGAGAAGAGCTTGAGTAGGAGCAGCCGGAAAAAAGCTGAATAATCAGTAATAGTAAAATGAGGGGATATAATTGCTTCATAGAATGTGGATTTATCTTATTTTATGTTTTGTCTGAATATACTACCTTTAAGCTTTGACAAACTTAATCAAAGTAAGCGCATTGGAACACATTTTAGACGTTAATCCGGACAATCTGAATAGCTGGTTGCGCAGCTTTGATCGATTTATCCGGCTGGATTCCAATCAATACGCATATGATAAATACGCTTCCGCTGAAGGAATCGTTGCCTGTGGTATTGAAAGAGCTATAACAATCGAAGATTTTTCAGATAAAAGTTCAGTCTCAAGTCTCAAAAATTTCTTTGATGAAAATAAAGGACAATGGATCTTTGGCCACATGTCCTTTGAAGCGAAAGACCTTTTTGATATTACTAAGACAAATGCCAGTTCTTTTATTGATGTGCCTTGTGTATCTTTTTTTGTGCCCACACATGTATTTAAACTTCTAAATGATAAACTAATCATACTCAAATCAAATCTTCCTGTTATAGAATTGCAAAATCAGTTGGACCAAAGTTTGACGGCCGCCCAGCCAATTATAAAAACAAAAGGAATTTTGAACTTTGGTGTGGACCGTTCTCAATACATTGAACATGTGAATGAGCTATTACAGCACATACACCGTGGAGATATATATGAGGTCAATTATTGCCAGGCACTGCAATACAAAGGAATGGTCATGGATCCATATGCACTTTATACAAAAATGCAAAGTACATCTCAAGCACCCTTTGGGGCATTTTATAGAAATGGTGATGTATATCTTTGTTCAGCAAGTCCTGAGCGTTTTATGGCTAAAAGAGGCGATCAACTTATCTGCCAACCTATTAAAGGCACAAACAGAAGGTTGGATAATCCAGAAGAAAATATTGTACAGCAAGCCAAACTCAAAAGTAGTCTCAAGGAACGTGCTGAAAATGTCATGATCGTAGACCTTATGCGCAATGATATGTCCAGAATATGTCTACCCGGTTCAGTCCATGTAGAAGAACTATATGGTATCTATGCATTCAGGCATGTCAATCAAATGATCTCGACCATCTCCGGAACAGTAGATCAGGATATAAATTTTGTTGATGTAATATCTGCTTTGTTTCCAATGGGTTCTATGACAGGTGCTCCTAAACTCAGTGCGCTAGCGCTTATAGACGAATTGGAGCCATATCAACGGGGTTTATTTTCAGGAACAGTTGGATATATTGACCCTAATGGCAATTGGGATTTTAATGTGGTAATTAGGTCCATCGTTTATGATGATGCACATCAACTTGCTTCTATTTCTGCCGGGGGAGCTATCACTGCTTTGTCTGATGCAGCGGAGGAATATGAAGAAAGTTTATTGAAAATGGAAAGCCTGGTTGGAATTATAAATGGTGAATGACAAATTATAAGTGATAAGTGATAAATGTGGCCGGCATTTGTCGATTCTTGCCCATTTTTCGGGAGAAACTTTGTGTTCTGCTACACTGGCTCTCTGGAGTGAGACTTCGTTTCGTCTCACTTCCTCAAAAAAGACATTAGCCTTTGGCCATCATCCTTAATTTACAAAACAAAAACCTAACTTCAAACAAGACCGTCCAGCCTTCGCCCCATTTTCAATTCTCCATTCTCCATTTTCAATTTCTCTTCCTTCCTTTCTAACTTTTTTCCTACATTAGCATCACGTTATTTAAATGAAAAACCAAATTGAACTTCCCTGGATAGAAGCAGGGTACCAGTTATTTTCGAAAGAAGGACCAGCCGGATTAAAGGTGGATATTCTAGCACGTACTGTCGGTATTAGCAGGTCGTCATTTTATCACCTATTTGGTGACCTTGATATATTTCAGGAAAAACTATTAATGTACCATTCTGAAATGGCCTCCAATGTTGCAGAAAGTGTAAAATTGTGTAAGAATATAGAACCTGATTTTTTGTTGATGATGATAAAGTATCAGGATTATTTTTTTTTCAATAGGCAGCTCCGCATTCATCGGGAGAATGTAACTTTTAGAAAGGGATTTGAAGATGCGATCTCTAAAATACAAAAAGAAGCATCTGCGATATGGTCGGATATGGTTGGCTTGGAGCACAAACCAGAAATGGCAAGAAATATTTTTAGAATTGCAGCGGATATTTTGTTTCACCGCATTACCAGGGAAACTATGAACTATGAATGGTTGCTCGGGTTTTTGAAAGAAATAAAACTATTAATAAAAGGCATGGACAAAGAATCTAAATAGTAAATCAAACATCTTATATTAACTCAAGTTTCAGTAGTTAAAAAACGAAGGTAGATGGTTGATGTTAGAAGGTATTTAGTTAATTAATACATATTTTGTCTATTATTGATTTAAATGACGAAATTTTCATTTTATTGATGAATAATCATCTAAAATCTACCTTCTACCTTCTCCAGTCATCGCAAAACATTGTTAATCAATAATATGTAAATAATAAAATTATATATATCAATAACTCCCCCTTGGCATCACAGAAGCATCTTTTCGTTTACTGTCTCCATTCTTACGGCAGGTAAACTTAAGATGTTCTGACTACACTTTGTCCCTCTATCGTGGGACTTCGTTTCGTTTCACTTCCTTGAAAAGGTCGCTTTTGCACCTTTTCTTCGTCGTTCACCCTCTTGCAGAAGGGGATATTGTGCTAATCGACTTTTTTTCATAAATATCATAAATATCATCGGCATCTGCGTTCAACTTTATTTAAGTTATCTTTTTGATTTTGGAATAAAATGAATTACATCAGAGCTACCTTCTAACATTTTTATTGAAATTTAAATCTATCCTTAAAAGAAACGAATTTGTCTACCTAAACTTCAGTTATACTAATTTCGATCTTTGTACAGCACTGACTAAAATTGGAATTAAGGAGAATTTAATTTTGCCGCATATTTGGTAAAATTCATTTTAAAAGACTTCTTAATACAAATTTCATGAAAAAAAACATTACTTACTTAGTTCTGGTATTCCTAGTCCAGGCAAATTTTATTTATGCCCAATTTATAGTTAAGGATATCACCTTTGCATGCAATAGTGTGTCAAACGGAGGCGCGGTATCAGGATATAGCTTTCAGACTGGACCATATAGCATATGGTTTCCTGATTCAAATAATATTGTCACTGAAATTGGAGGTGTTGCTCCTGGATCTGGTGTAGCTGGTCAGGCCCGGTTTAGCGAAGATGGTAATATCCTATGTGGCACCAATTTAGGAAATGCTGGAGCCGAAATGGCCCTATTTAACAGAACAACTAATAATTGGACTAATTTGGGGAGCCTTGGTTATCAGGTAGATGGCAACGTGAGCGGCGGATTCGCTATTTCAGGTGATGGAAAAACGGTTGTTGGTCTTTCTTGGGCTGATACTACGGGCAACTTGGCATTTGCTCATGCAATCGCCTGGAATAATGATGAAGAGATCATGGACCTTGGAACCCTGTTTTTTGGAAGAAGCACCAGGGCGAATGCTATAAACGGTGATGGAAGTATTGTGGTAGGTTGGCAAGATTTTAACGGACCATGGAAATCTGCAGTTTGGAAAAAAAATCCTGCAGGTGGATACTTCCCCAATGAATATATTCTCTTAAATACGGATGGTGATCCAAATGATGAATTCAATCAAATGGGTGAATGCAGTGCCATTTCAGCCGATGGCAATTGGATAGGAGGTTACGGCGATTATGCCAATGAATACCAACCATGGATATGGAGTGAAGGGTCAGGTGTTATTAATTTGGGGACATTGCCAAACGTTGGTAGTGGTTATGTGTCAGGCATGTCAGCAGATGGCTCTATTGCAGTGGGATGGTTTGATGGACAATTGTGGGGTGATCCCCAGACGCCCTTCATCTGGACAAAGACGGGCGGAATTAGAGACCTGAATGAGTACATTAATACAGAATTAGGAGAATCTACTGATATTAACCACACTTATACAGCTGAAGCTATTTCACCTGATGGTCATTTTGTCGCGGGCTATGGTGTAAATAATAATACGTTTCAATATTTTGCATACCGAATTAGTCTTGAAAACACATCTGCTGTGAAGGAAATAAGTAAATCAAATGAAATAACTGTTTATCCTAATCCGACATCCAATTTAATTACAATTGAAAATAGCAATAATTCAACTTTGTCTATTACAAGTGCAGAAGGTAAAATAATCTTCAGAGGTAAAATAAATGGAAGATTTGTATTCGATTTGTCTAAGTATGCATCAGGAGTCTATGCTCTTAGGTTACAAACTGATGAAAAGGTACAAACACAAAAGATTATAAAGAATTAATTATAGTGTGTCATTAGAAGTTTGATTTTAGAATAACGGTGCATTACAGCCAACAAATTCTAAACAAACTATTTCAAGCGCAATGTTAGACAGAGTGAGCCCTTACGAGTCGACATTGCGTTTTTTTTTTTGCTTATTTCATTTCCTACAATATTTTGAAAAGAAGAGTTGTATGCGCTAAAATTAATACCATACTTCTCTATTCAATTTCTGATTACTCATTACTGACCACTGACCACTGACTTCTGACTTCTCACTTCTGACCACTGACCACTGACTTCTGACCACTACCCCCTCTTAGTGTATTTTATACACAATTCTAAACACTGTTTAATTATAATACATTACTTTTGACCTCTAAAATTTAATGCAATGTGCGGTATACTAGGAATATTTGACCTCAAACAATCGACAGACGAATTAAGGCCACAAGCCCTTCAGATGTCTAAAAAACAACGTCACAGAGGACCCGATTGGTCAGGTATTTTCGTGAGTAATAATGCAATACTGGCACACGAAAGACTTTCTATTGTGGATCCAACTTCCGGGAAACAGCCACTTTTCAGCAATGATGGTGTACTGGCCCTGGCAGTAAATGGTGAAATATACAACCATAAAGCACTCAAGAAAAATCTTAAAAACCCTTACCAATTCCAAACAGAATCTGACTGTGAGGTCATTCTGGCATTATATCAGGAGAAAGGGATCAACTTTATTGAAGATCTAAATGGCATCTTTGCTTTTGCATTATATGACCATGCAAATGATGCGTATCTGATCGCAAGAGACCACATGGGCATCATCCCTTTATATATGGGCTGGGATGCTCATGGCAACTTCTATGTTTCATCAGAATTGAAGACCTTAAGTGGTGTTTGCAATAAAATTCAGGAATTCCTGCCAGGCCATTATCTATTTTCTAAAGACGGTGAAATGAAGAAGTGGTATGATCGTGAATGGAAAGATTTCGACGCTGTAAAAGACAACGAAAGTAATATTCACGACCTGAAAGTAGCACTGGAAGAGGCTGTCCACAGACAATTAATGTCTGACGTACCTTATGGTGTGCTCTTATCAGGTGGATTGGATTCGAGTATCATAAGTGCTATAGCAAAGAAATACTCCGGTAGGCGTATAGAATCCGAAGATCTAAAAGATGCCTGGTGGCCTCAATTGCACAGCTTTGCAGTAGGACTTAAAGAATCTCCGGATCTCAAAGCCGCAAGAATAGTTGCTGACCATATTGGCACCATACATCACGAGGTTAATTTCACTATTCAGGAAGGACTCGATGCACTGTCTGATGTTATTTATCACATAGAAACTTATGATGTCACCACCATTAGAGCGAGCACTCCAATGTATTTACTTGCACGTGTTATTAAATCGATGGGTATCAAAATGGTACTTTCCGGCGAGGGCGCAGATGAGATCTTTGGTGGATATTTATATTTCCATAAAGCTCCAGATGCTTGTGCTTTCCACGAGGAAACTGTAAGAAAGTTAAACAAATTGCATTTGTATGATTGCCTTCGTGCCAATAAATCACTGGCAGCATGGGGTGTAGAAGGGCGTGTGCCTTTCCTTGACAAAGAATTTATGGATGTTGCCATGACAATCAATCCACAGGATAAAATGGCAGGCAATGGTAAGATGGAGAAATATATTCTGCGTAAAGCATTTGAGGATTATCTTCCGGCGGAAGTGGCATGGAGACAGAAAGAACAATTCTCGGATGGTGTAGGTTATAGCTGGATCGATACATTAAAGGAAATGACTTCTGCTCAGGTGTCAGACGAACAATTGAAAAATGCAGCTCACCGTTTTCCAATTAATACTCCGAGATCTAAAGAGGAATATTACTATCGTTCCCTATTCGCGAGCCATTTCCCAGGCAATGAGGAAGCAGCCTGTGTTCCCTCTGAACCTTCAGTAGCTTGCAGCACTGCTATCGCATTGGAATGGGATGCAGCCTGGAAGGGTATGTCCGACCCGAGTGGTAGAGCGGTGAAATCGGTGCATGAACAGGGGTATGAGTGATGAATAACGAACAGTGACTAATGAATAATGAGAGCAGGCAGGGTCGCTAGGTCTTGAATGTAATCGATTTTCGGAATGTTGAATGTTGGATTTTGAAGGTTGAATGAATTTACAAATTGAGGATTCATAATTATTAATAATGGATTGAGTATTTAGCTTTTACAGGAAAACATCAATCTTCGCGTTCAATAGCCTATGACTTTAGTCAAGGTTCTAAAATGAATAACGAACAGTGAATAATGAATAATGAGAGCAGGCAGGGTCGCTAGGTCTTGAATGCAGGTGATATTTGAAATATTGAATGTTGAATTTTGAGGTTGCTTATAATTTAAATGAACCATTTTACTGAATTCTCATTACTTGTCGTAATTTTGCGCCTTAATTCTAAAAAACACTATGGATCTTACATTTTTGAAAGAACTTGGCTTACAGGAAGTCAATGCAGGTACTTCAACAGGACTTCATTGGGTCGCTGCAGATAATTATATTGAAAGTTACAGTCCCGTTGACGGTAAATTGATAGGCAAAGTTGGCGTGACTACAGAGGCTGATTATGAAGCCGTGATCGTAAAAGCTCAGGAAGCTTATAAGCTATGGAGAAATATCCCTGCACCAAAAAGAGGAGAAATAGTTAGACAATACGGAGATACTTTGCGCACGCACAAAGATGCATTGGGTCGCCTTGTATCATACGAAATGGGCAAAAGTCTTCAAGAAGGTTGGGGTGAAGTTCAGGAAATGATCGACATCTGTGACTTTTCGGTTGGACTTTCAAGACAATTATACGGTTTGACGATGCATTCTGAGCGCCCGATGCACAGAATGTATGAACAGTGGCATCCACTGGGTATCGTCGGCATTATCAGCGCATTCAACTTTCCTGTGGCAGTATGGTCATGGAATGCAATGATCGCGTTGATCTGTGGAGATGTATGCATCTGGAAACCTTCCGAAAAAGCTCCTATGAGTGGAGTCGCATGTCACCTGTTATTAAAAGAAGTTTTAGAGAAAAATAATGTTCCTGAAGGGGTAGTCAACTTGGTAAATGGTGATTACAAAATCGGTGAAATGCTTACCAAAGATGGCAGAGTGCCTTTGATCTCTGCTACTGGTAGCACGAGAATGGGGAAAGTAGTTGGTGCCGCTGTTGCAAACAGATTAGGTAAATCACTTTTAGAACTTGGTGGAAATAATGCCATCATCATCACTCCAAATGCAGATCTTGATATTACGCTGACAGGTGCAGTGTTTGGGGCTGTTGGAACAGCAGGACAACGTTGTACTTCTACACGAAGGTTGATCATTCATGAAAGTTTGTTTGAAACGGTCAAGTCAAAACTTAAAAATGCTTACGGTCATCTGGTCATCGGCAATCCATTGGATGCAGGTGTTCATGTAGGACCATTAATCGATAAGGATGCTGTAGATCTATACAGTTATTCATTAGAAAAAGTTATTGAAGAGGGTGGTTCTTTTGTCGTGGAAGGTGGTGTGCTTTCCGGTACAGGTTATGAAAGTGGATGTTATGTCAAGCCTTGTATTGCTGAAGTAGAGAATAGTTACAAAATCGTGCAACACGAGACATTTGCACCTATCCTTTATTTGATTAAATATTCTGATCTTAATGAGGCAATAGCTTTACAGAATGACGTACCGCAAGGACTTTCATCGGCTATCATGACTACTAATATGCGTGAAGCAGAGTTGTTCCTTTCGAATAACGGTTCTGATTGTGGTATCGCAAATGTCAATATTGGTACCAGTGGTGCTGAGATAGGTGGTGCGTTCGGTGGAGAAAAAGAAACTGGTGGAGGTCGTGAAAGTGGATCAGATAGTTGGAAAGCTTATATGAGAAGACAGACCAATACGATCAATTACAGCACGGAACTTCCGTTAGCTCAAGGGATTAAATTCGATCTTTAACGAATATTTATTAAGCTGATATGGAATTGTTTACTATTTTTGTGTAATAATTCCATTTACATAACTACCATTACTTTTTGTGGTATACTTTTTGAAGTAAACATTCGATATCTACAAGGTCTCGCGTTGGAATTATGTTAAGAAAATTTTTACTATTAATTTGCTTTTACATTTGTTGTCACAGCTATGTGTCAGCACAGCAAGTATTTGTAGTAAAAATCCCCGGATATACAGGTTACGCTATACCATCTCAAAAAGGGATAGAATTCGACGATTTGGTCGGATGTACTGAGTGGACAAATGAAAATATTACATTACAATACAATGTTAGAATTGAAGCTAAAGGTGATCTGGGCATCAGACTAATGCTTTCCAATGACGGCAATGAGCCGGCATTCCTGAGTGTGAAATTTGGAGATAGGACGAGAGAACTTAAAGTACCTCCTACTGGTGGGAAGGCAAAGTTTCAAATGGTGGATGCAGGTGTATTTACAGCGGATTATCCTGGTTTCTATTCAGTATGGATAAAACCTATCTCAAAATCCGGTTTGTTTTATCCCGGCATTATGAATGTTCAAATGTATGCTCCTTTTGCTGACAAAATATCTTTTCCATCTGTCGCTGAGCGTAACGCATCTACAGTCAACCTTACTTATATATCAGGTCAAAACGAAAAGATCAATGGAATGTGTGTAAATACAACCGTTCCAAATAACTATGATTATCAGGGAACAAGAATCTCAGCCATAGCTAATGAAGTATTTAAAGTTGGTCTCGCCAATGAGGAATCCGGTAAATATCTATACGTTACCTGGAAAAATGTCAAGGGATATGTGAAACCAACTTTTCAATACAGTCAGTTTAAAAACTATTCAATTGATTCCAGCATGGAAAAAATGAGTAGGTTTATTGTTCCATATAATTGGGCGCCTGATCAGGTTATTTCACTTTCACTGGTTCATAAAGTAGATTCCTGCACACTAGCAGAATCATGGGAGGCTAGGATCTATAATGAGAAGAAGAAAAAATGGAATACAATAGCCGTCCTAAGTGGCGGCAATACTTCCGGTCTTGTCAAGGACTGGTATAGTGCAGTAGCCAATTCTGATCCCAATACAGGCAATGTAGAACACAAAGCTATGTTTTCTAGTCCGGTGGCATGGCTCTCCAATGGAAAGAAGAAAAAGATCACTCAAGCGCGCTTTGGTCACGATATGAAGGGGAAGGTGGAAAGAAAGGATTATGGTGCCGGGGTAGAAACTGATACTTTTTGGCTGAGTACCGGTGGGTTCTCTTACTCACAGGCTACCTTTGGCAAGATATATGAGACCAAATCCAAGGTCAATAGTGTCATTGATGAGCGTTTTTCTGCTAGTTTTTGATAACTAACGTGAATAATGGTTAAGCAACATTCAAATATACCTCTTTGGAGAGTTCGGTCGTGCTTAATTTAATGCTAGGTTTTTTAGGAAAGAAATGATATGCACAGAGGGCAGAAATCGCATTGTTCAAAAATCCTTGCAGAGCTCTATGTCTGGTGTGCTGTATGTTACATTGGTTTTTCAATTCGTCATTGACACATTCTATTAGGGCTCGTTTTCTCAGCAGCACCTTATCGTTATCAGATAAGTTCATAGACTTCATGTTTTTACGTCTTTTAAAGATCAAGTCTACACCATCATTCCATAGGAATTGGGCTAGTTTATCAGATATATATCCTCTGTCGCCGAAGAGTTTTCCGAAAACTTCTTTTACCATTACGGAGAGAATGTCTTGATTCCTGTCATCTACATTTGCCTTGGACAGGTAGAAGTTCAACAACTCACCTTTGTCATTAATGATCAGGTGAAGTTTAAACCCAAAAAACCAGCCCATTGTGCTTTTAGATTTAGTCGCAAAACCTTTGAAAACCTTGTTCTGCTTTTCTCTTTTTATGTGACAAACATTTAAGGTTGTTGAGTCAATAAAGCTAATTCCGGTGCATGCTCCCAAACATCTGTTTTTCAAAAACATCAACAATGGAACAAAAAAGTCGGTTTTGTGTCTGATTAAATCGCTCATATGTAACCAATCCAGGAAACAGATCTCTCCAATGAACTAAAACCAATTCATTATAGTATCTTTTAAAATTGGTATAAGAACTCAAATGAAAGCAAATGTAAATCGTCATCTTTTCTGATAGACACATTGATGATTTTCGATTTCTGAATTTCTTATTTCCAGTTGAAATAGCCCTTTTGCACTCAATTTCATCAAATCCTTTGCAAAAATCGTCAACAGTAATGAAAATTTCTATAACTTTGTGCTTATCCATAGGAGAATTATTTGATTTATATCGTTGTTTGTCAGACACTAATATATTAAATATTCTCCTATTTTTATAATATTTAGCCTTTTTTCTTATCCATTATTCACGTTAACTATTCTTTTTCCAATGCCCCCCTCGTTATATAATACTGCGCCAGCATATAAGTGGACATAATTATTATACCTGAATAAGCATACGACTTAGCAAACTTGTCAATAGCGAGTGCCGTATCTGATACAAGAAAAAAGATCGCACCCAGGAAGATCATTATAAAACTGACCCTGCTAACCATTCCATATCTATTCATGGCGAAAATGGCCATAATCGAAATGATTATCGCATAGCACAATACTGGTATTTTCAGATCACCAAGACCAGGAGACAAATAATTAAACAATGAAATGCAGAAGATACCAAAGACCAAAACTGCTATCAAGAATAAGACTTTATTATGAGTTATTTTTTGCTTAAAATCAAGGTAAAATGCAGTTATATAACTTAATTGAGCCAATAAAAATGCCACTAATCCTGCAATGAAAAAATTGGGATTCTTATCCACCATCATTAATAAAATATCGCCAATCAATGAAAAAATTAATCCTGCAAAAATCCTTTTTTGAAAAGCATTTGACAGATGAGTGACATTATAAACATAAAGTAAAAGTGATCCGGCGATCATTGGTTTGGTGATGCTGACCAACATAGAATATTCCATAGCGATGCCGCTAAGGTGCAGGACGAAAATGAAAGCAAATAAAATGCTAAATGAGTTGTGTTTCAACATGTTTTTGATTTTGAATTCGAAAGAACCAGATTAGCGATATAATCTGTATTATGATGAATAAAATTGAAATAAGAATAAAATTTGGAATGTTTAAGAACACAAATATTAGTGAAAGAGAAGAAACCAATCTTATTATTTCGAAGTGTCTCAGCCAAACATTCCGCTCGAAAAGTGCGCCACAACTGATGAGTGTAGCCATAATAAATATTGCACTTAATACATTTTGAGCAGCAGTCATTTTTTCAAAAAGAAATAACATAGCTGAGCCTGCAACCAACGCTACCACGAACTGAAGTAAGCTGTATGCCGCCCAATTATTGCCCGACCAAGCATCGTATTTCTTATAATTCTCTTTGTCTATCTCTGGTGCTGACTGATATCCTCCCAGGTATTCAGGCTGCCAGCCAGGTGCATGTACATAGACACCAATTTTATCTTTAAACCCTTTCGCTTTAGATGACATTCTGAACAGATCAATCCAGTAGTGAAAATTAGCCCATACCGGATTCCAACTGTCAAGAGGTTTTGTGATTCCATAGTAAACAGCCTCCTCTTCTTTCTGAAAAGTACCGAACATTCTGTCCCAAATAATAAGTGTGCCGGCATGATTTTTATCAATGTACTTTGGATTGGAGCCATGGTGCACTCTGTGATGCGAAGGTGTATTGATGATATATTCCAAGAATCCCATCGACTTAATAGCCCGGGTATGAATCCAGAATTGGTAAAGTGTATTAAATGAACTGATGGTCAGGAACATGATAGGGTCAAAGCCAAAAAATGCCAGCGGCAAGTAAAATACCCAGGAGAACCACCCCTGAAACCAAGATTGTCGTAGCGCAACTGACAGATTGTATTCTTCAGATTGATGGTGCACGATGTGTGAAGCCCATAGTCCGTTCACTTGATGACTCATTCGATGAAACCAATAATAGAAAAAGTCAACACCAATAAAAAGAAGTATCCAGACAAGAACGGTAGAAGGAAGATCAAAAAAGCGTAGATGCTCGTAGATATATTTATATCCAAAGAATACGGCAGTTTTCATGAAAATTCCAGTTACTTGCTGTCCTATGCCCTGGCTAAGATTTGAGATGGAATCGTTTAGTCTGTAATATTTTAATTTATGAAAATAGGTGTAGGCAAGCTCAATTCCGATTAACAGGAAGAAGATCGGTATGGAAAGCGCAATGTAATCGACTTTCATTGAATGAATGTTTTTTTCAAAAATACTCAATTCTTTCAACTTAAGTTATTAATGTGTTTGCCACAAGAATAATTCATATTTTTGTCTAACTTTTATTCAGTTTTATCGTTTAATCTCCATGGAAAAGAATATCCAACAAAATCTTATTTTATTTGATGGTGTATGCAATCTTTGCAACGGTTTTGTGCAATTTGTCATACGTCATGATAAGAAGAAAAAATTTAAATTTTCATCATTGCAGTCCTCCTTTTCTCAAGCATTGATCGCAGAAAATTATCCGGAATTAAAAGAAATGAAGACCATCGCATATATTACAAATGGGGAAATGATGGTCAGATCTACCGCAGCGTTATATATATTAAAAGACCTTGGAGGCATTTTTTCGTTGACTTTTGGTGCGATGATCATCCCTGCTTTTATACGAGATTTTTTCTATAATTGGTTGTCAGCGAGGAGGTATAAATTTTTTGGAAAGTCAGCTGTATGTATGGTTCCGACAGCAGAATTGAGGGAAAGATTTTTTTGAGGGAAATGAAAAATTTCAGCATATAATTTGTTAGCAATTTACGCTCTCCAAATTATTACTTTCAGGGAGCAAACAATTATACCGACCAAAAATAATAATTATGATCTTCATCCAGTTTGAATCCTGCTTTTGGATAAAGAGCATTTCCAGGAATATTTGTTCTAGCTGTTTCGAGCGAAATACCAATAACTTTCGTTTCTAAAGCAAGCTGCTTTGCTCTATCTAATAGCAAGTTAGAGATCTTCAATCCACGATAGTCCGGATGTAAATAAAGATCATTTAGCAACCAGATTCTATTCATATTAGTAGAGGAAAAAAGCGGATATAACTGAGTAAAACCTACCATTATTCCTTTTGTACGGGCGATATAAATTACAGATTCTTCCTTTATGATTCGCTCTGATAAGAAGAATGCTGCACCTTCCAAATCCGTTGCTTTACCATAAAATACTCGATAAGCGTCGAATAATAATGATAGCTCCTCCAGATCAGCAATATTTGCTCTTGTTATCTCAGTCATATTGATACTTTATTGCCTTTGAAGTAAAAGACTTTTGTCGATCCGATCTTAGTTACTCAAGTTTCGGCAGTTAAGAAACAAAGGTAGGTGGTTGATGTTAGATGTTAGATGGAGCTTAGTCAATTGATTCATATTTCTTCTTTAATAGGTTTATTAGAAAAAATATCCATGTGATTGATGGATCCCGCAGTTGCGGGACTAAAATCTACTCCGCCATCACTTCGTTTGTCGGACAAGCTTCTAACATCTAACATTTTATTAAAATTTAAATTATTTCTTCAAAAATGAAAATTTGACTACCGAAACTTAAGTTAGTTACCTAAGTTATTTTTTGAGTTTAATTAATTTTGAATTATTCTTTCAATTAAATAACGACCAATTAAACACATCCATTTCGCCAACAAATTCAAATCCTACTTTTCTATTTAAACGCCAGCCTCATCTCCTCACCTTTATCACCCTGCCGCCGCTTTGGCTTTGGCAGGCAAGCTTCTCACCTTCTCACCTTCTCACTTTTTCACCTAAATTTTTACCACCTTCACAACTTTCTGATAATTGATTTCCAAAATGTAAACTCCTGGTGATAAATTTGATGTCGAAATAGTTTTGGAACCATCATTGGAGGAAAGCATCACACGGCCATTTACATCAATAATTCTTAAGCTATTTATTTTATGTTCACTGTCGACCGTGATTTTATCATTAAATGGATTTGGATACACATTCACTCTAAAGTCATTGGAAGTTTTCGTCGCCAGGCTCACTGTATTTTCAGCATTGTAAGTTGGATCGAGTTCTGCAAAACTTCCTGTTCCATTAGGATATCTGCCATATGTTTTTTCTTCACCAAGAATAGGAAAAGTTACTTGGTCGAGGACAGTTCCATTAGCATCACTCAAAGCTACAGATTCACCTGATGCAGATAATTTGAAATTACAATGCAGCCCGGCCTGCTCCTGATCTTCATCGGCCCAAATAATCAGGTAAGAATTCGGAGCAATAGTGGCTGAAGGAAAAGTCCATTTGTCTAAAGCATCCAATTTATCACTCAATTTATAGTTTTCAAGATTGATAGTCGCATCACTATTGTTATACAATTCGATCCAATCATCATATTCTCCATCCTGATCTTGAATAGTTTTAGTATTAGAGGCCATTATTTCATTAATGACCAAACCACCTGCACTTAAAGTTATAGAGTGAAATTCATGCTCTGCGCGCACTGGTGAAAAGATACCTGCATTATCGTTTTCTGAATAAATGTAGAATTGAATGGGTCTGCTGATGCCATTGCTAAAGACCTTACCGAAAATACCATCTCCTGCCATGCCATCATCGTTAAGACCATCATCTAAAAGCTGAATTTTGGTAAATAATTCAGATCCATCATGTCTGTATGCTACAAAGCTATTTGTCGCGTCAGAAATATTAGCAATAATAGAAAACGCAGTATTTGTAACAACTTTTGAAGGGAAGAGAAGATCCGTGATTGCAGGAGGCAGAGCCGTAAATGCTGTATTTGTTTCTAAATAAGCTTTTCTTACTTCCATTAATTCGGTGATACCGCAAAAACTTTGGCCACCGCCGCCGCTGCCACTTATTGAGGTATTGAGGTTATTCAAAAATTTAGTATAAGAATAAGTACTGTTAATATCTAATTTGACATCCGGTGCAATTAAATCCTGCATGACCTGACCTCTTTGTGCATACAATCCTGAAGTGATCTGTTCCTCCAGCATCGTTTTACAATGGGCTATATACATTCTTTTATAAGTAGGATTGGTGAAAAGTGTATTTACAAGTGGCCAATTGCTGTCATTTTCTCGTAAATAAGGTGTCATATTCTGCATTTTAGTCAAACTATTACCACCCTGGCCACCGGTGCTGATCATGGAGAAAGCTCCAAAACTCATATTGAGATCCCAGATGACCGGTTTCATGCGCCCTAAATAATCCTTGATCATATAGTAATTCTGTCTGAATGGTCCAGTATAACTATCCAGATTGACTACGACATTATTGAAAGCCAGCATCCAAAGCGCCCTATCCACATCAAGGTATTTATCGATTTCTCCACCATCTTTTGAAAGATGATTACAAAATCCAGCCAGATCATTCCAGCCATAATCAGACTTCATTTCATAATAACTGAAATAATCTGAGCTGTCTTCAGAATAATATTTTAAAGAAGACCCATCCCCAAATACTGATAACGGATTGCACTTGACCCTTGTATTATCGTCATTAGCATATAAATATCTTTCCTGAAAGTCACCATCGATAGACTCTGAAGAGGAGAATACGCCGTAAAATTTATCATTGATGTAAACCCTTGCAAAATTAGAAAGAGGTGCTTCTGTGTAATTGCGCAGTAATTCATAGGATAAAACTTCTCTCAAAGCACTTGGGTCATTGCGTCCGCTCGCTAATTTAAGTGTCTCCCATCCTTGATAGTTCTGTTTTTTTACATGATCCAATTTTATATTGAGTGGATTTTTTGCATTTGAGGGGTTATATGTACTATTTCCTTTAAACTGCACACCGCAGCTATCCATGTTAATACCATTAATACTTACTGTACCTATCAGTCTTTCATCTAAATCATTGGAATAGTTTGCATCCATGATTTGATCCCAGTTGTTTTCGACAAATGATATACGGATCTCTGTGATGTGCGCTACGTCATAAAGACCCTGAGCGTTAGAACGGAAGAAAGAAATACATAGAAGTAAGTAAAGAAAATGCTTCATAAAAATGATATTTTTAGAAATTAGGCGATCTTTTTGGGCCTCCTTTTTTTCTGGTTTTTAAATTGTCGATATATAGTTTTTTCTGATCAGCATTTAGGATGCTTAAGATTCTTCTATGATGGTCAAACATTGATTTTTCAAAATTAACAGAATTTGCAGAAGCATGCCATAAAGAGTCACAATTATCTCCATTAGTCAGGCAAATCATCATTTTATCCCTGATATCATCAGAATTCTGGAACAAGGAGTCTCTCTGCTTTTCATGTTTTTCAAAAATCACAGTAAGTTCTTCTCTCTGTTTTGCATCAAGTTTCAGTTTTTCTGAAAGCCTGTTTATAATCATTTGGGCGGGAGGAGGACCGTCACGTCCTGGTCCGCGGGGCTTAATTAAAAGGAATATCAGTGTTAAGTTTAGCACAACCAGTACAAAAAAGCCGATTTTAAAAAAAGAAAGAGAAGATCTCATGGATATTGTATTGTGACATCAGAAGTAAGTTCCTGATGAGTTGTTTCAATATAGGTAATATAGGTATTTGATGTTTTATCATTTGATTGCTCAAGTACTTCCACAGCCACAACTATATTCAGTAAAATTACGATAATCATAGCCGCCCATGCCCATCGGAATTTTTTTCTTTCATTCTGCCTATTGTTCAGAGTTGCAATGATTTGATCCTTAAGGTCGATTTCCGCTACTGGAGCAGGCCATTGTTCCAGCAGATTGAATATATTTTTTTCGTGTTCCATATTTTTGGGTTTTAGCGCATTGTCATTTTTTAAAATTGGCGATTTGTAATCAGTAATCTGTAATCAGTAATGTGTAATCAGATTTTTCCCAAACAAAGTTATAAATAACCCCCCTCACCTCTTAACCTTCTCACCTTCTCACCTCCTTTAGTCTCTCTTTTTACCCTTTTCCCTCATTTCGGGATAAAATTTTGATATCTCTTCTTTTAAGATGGCTTTAGATCTTGTCAAAATTCCTTCGACCGCCTTTTCCGTAATATCCATAATTAATGCTATTTCTTTTTGAGATTTTGCTTCCATATATTTCAGAACAAACACAGTTTTATATTTGTCTGGCATTTTATCTAATGAGGTTGCTATAATTAAAGCATATTCTTTATTCTCTAGATGTTCGTAAGGGTTGAGTTGATCTTTGGTAGCTATGCTATCTTGAATAGAAAATATGGACAGAATACCTGAGGATTTGCGCTTTTTTGTTTGCTGTGCCCTTAATGCATCTAAACAGCTGGAGATAGCAATGCGATATATCCAGGTGGCTAAACTACTTTGTTGCTCAAAATTATTGATGGAATTAAAAATGGCGATAAATACTTCCTGTGTTTGATCCTCTGCCAAAGTACCATTCTTCAGAAAAGAATAGCAAGTATTATAGATCCGCTGCTGATATTTTTCGACAAGGATTTCAAATGCCGGAGGATGTCCGGATTGAAGTTCTCTTATGAAATCAGCTTCTTCTGACAGAATATTCAGATTTAAATTATCAACGTATTAAGTGGTTAAAGTTATGAAAAATTGGAGATTGTTAGAGATATTAAATGTACTCAAATACTTTCAATGCTTTTGCCGTCATCTCCTGCATCGCTTTGAAATAAATTAAATTATTCAAGCTGCTATTTAAAAACAAGATTCCTAAAAGTAAACAAAGGAAAAATATTATTTTGTTTCGTTATCCAATTTTCATTGATTTTTATCCAGATCTTTAAAAATAATATATTTAGTAAATTCAAAGGCATTTTGTAAAGCATAAGCATATTCCTCTGCACTCGGTCTTTTCTTCCATTCGCCTGTAATTGCGGAAGTAAACCTACCTTTAGGAATCGTCAATCTCCATAGATATTGATTGCTCTTTCCTTCAACTATGTATGGAGACGCATTAATATATGCATATAAGTCTTTGCCTGAGCCCCATAAACCATATTCTACTACATCAATGACAAGCAATTCATCGACTCCATTTGCTTTACAATAATCTTTTATAAAATAAGGGTAGAAATTACCTTCTACTTGGAGACTTACTAATTCCTCCACATTTATATTTCCTTGGATAATTTTTACTTTCTTTCCTCGTGCGCCAAAACTTTCCGCAAGACTCTTCTTCATTGTGATAAAAACATCAGAGATTAATATTGAATCGGAAATGTTTTTATTTCTTTTCTTCTGAACGCCATCTTCAATCAAATTTCCTGCAGCTCCCACAGCACTGAGACCATAATTATTATTTGGGTATTGACCAAATTTTGGTAAAACCGTAAATACAATCCCTAAAGTAGTTGGTTTGTCATAATAACCCTTTTGCATGGGTCTGCTAAAATTGCATGAGCTAATTAAGAGCGGAATTAGTAATAAAACAATTAACTTCATTGATTACAAATTATTCATTTTAATGCCGTATTGATTGTCATAATGTCACCGCCTTCGGGGTTCTTGAAAGAATTACATTCTATTTTTCTATAATAATGTCAACCTTTCAGGTTTTCAATTACGTATTACCTTATCACCCATAACCTATCACTTAAAGCTGTTAGCTATTGGCCATTGGCTATTGGCTCTGATGTGGAAGCGAGATAAATTTGTTGTTAAAGTAAAGATTCTGTGTAAAAATTGAATTATACTAAAGTATTTATCATTCATTACTCATTACCCATCATTAAAAGCTGTTAGCTATTGGCCATTGGCTATTGGCTCCGATGTGGAAGCGAGATAAATTTGTTGTTAAAGTAAAGATTCTGTGTAAAAATTGAATTATACTAATGTATTTATCATTCATTACTCATTACTCATTACCCATTACCCATCATTAAAAGCTGTTAGCTATTGGCCATTGGCTTTTGGCTCTGATGTGGAGGTGAGATAAATTTGCTATGAAAGCGTAGACTCTTTGTACAAATTGAACTATGCTTATGTATTTATCACTCATCACCTGATCACCTGATCACCCCATCACCTCATTAAAATTCTACCCCTTCGGCGCTGCATCCCTTATCTCCTGAGCAGCTTCATCAGCAAACTTGGCAAAGTTCTCATTGAAATCTCTTGCAAGCTGTGTCGCCTTTTGATCATAAGCTGCTTTGTCTGTCCAGGTATTTTTAGGATCCAGTATCTCAGAAGGCACGTCAGGACAAGATACCGGTATATTCAGTCCAAATATTTCATGTTTGTGGTAAGCTACATTGTTTAACTTTCCACGGATAGCCGCAGCGATCATAGCTCTTGTATATTTGAGTTTCATTCTGCTCCCTACACCGTATGGTCCACCTGTCCAACCGGTATTGACCAACCAGACATTGGCACTGTAGCGTTCCATTTTATCTCCCAACATCGCTGCATATCTGGCAGGATGTAATGCCAAAAATGGTGCGCCGAAGCATGCAGAGAAAGTGTTTTGTGGTTCCTTAATACCTGCCTCTGTTCCTGCCACCTTAGCGGTATAGCCGGAAATAAAGTGGTACATGGCTTGACCTTTGGTTAACTTAGAAATGGGAGGCAATACACCGTATGCATCACAGGTGAGGAAGAAAATATTCGCAGGGTGAGGCCCTTTGGATACTGGAAGGGCATTTTCGATGTGGTGCATCGGATAAGAAACCCTTGTGTTTTCAGTGATTGAAATATCCTCAAAGTCCGGCGTTCTGGTCCCATCAATAAAAACTATATTTTCGAGAATGGCGCCATGCTTAATAGCTTTATAGATCTCAGGCTCACTTTCTTCACTTAGATTGACCGTTTTAGCATAGCAACCACCTTCGAAGTTGAATACACCTTCGTTCGTCCATCCATGTTCATCATCTCCAATTAGATTACGTTCAGGATCAGCTGAAAGCGTGGTTTTACCTGTGCCACTTAAGCCAAAGAATATGCTCGTATCCCCTTGTTTCCCGGTATTTGCAGAACAGTGCATTGGAAATACACCTTTGTCCACAGGTAATAAGAAGTTAAGTACTGAAAATATACCTTTTTTTATTTCTCCTGTGTAGCCCGATCCACCTATTAGTACTTTCTTTTTAGTAAAATCTATAATTGAAAAATTGTGCTGTCTTGTACCATCTGTAGCCGGATCAGCGAAAAATAGCGGGGCGCAGATAATGGTCCAGTCAGGAGCTTGTCCTTCTTCATTGCGATCAGGTCTGAGAAACATATTATTTGCAAACATATTGCTCCAGGGGTATTCTGAAATAGTGCGGACATTTAATCTGTAATTCTCATCTGCACAGACGTAATTATCTCGGATGAAAACGTCCTTGCCATCCAGATATGCCAGCATTTTTTCTTCCAATTGTTGAAATTTGCCTGCATCGAACCTTGTGTTGAAACCGCCCCAATTCACTTCTGATTCGGTTTTATCATCACTCACGATAAATTTATCTTTGGGAGACCTACCCGTATATTCCCCAGTTTGGATGGATAGAGCACCTTTGTCAGATAAGAATCCCTGACCTCTGAGGATAGTTTCTTCTATTAGTAATTCTGGTGTGGCATTATAATATACCTTGCCTGGATTCTTGATGCCTATTTTATCCGTTAAGTTTTTTATATTGTTGTTTTCTTTATTACTCATATTTCTTTTTTTTTATCAAGTAGCCGTAAAATTATATGAAATATATAGAAAAAACAAACATAATTATGGTTGAAATCAGCGATCGAGGTTATTATTTTTAAATTTTAATGATTACTTTGCGCCCCCTAGCATCAATATATTAAACGGTCACAGGGATCTTTTCCAATAGAAAAATTTACTGGAAAAGTTTTTAATCTTTCATTTAAGAACAATATTCAACATGGGTCGAAAGAATTTAAGCGTCATTATCATCCTCCTTGCACTATTCATAGTTGGGATATTACAACTATCTCTTTCATACTTTGGGGCGAATATTCATTCTACCATCATCACTTCTTCCCATATTCTGGTCATGGCAGCATTCATTTTTTATGCCATACAGAAGAAAAATCTTACTACATGGATTTTAGTTTCTATGGTGATTGGTGCTTTAATCGGACATGAATTTCCTGATGTTGGTCAGAATATGAGGGTGCTTAGTCAGGTCTTTCTTAAACTGATAAAGACCATAATCGCACCCATCTTATTTTCAACACTAGTAGTAGGAATTGCCGGACATTCAAACCTAAAGCAAGTGGGAAGAATGGGCTGGAAGTCCATTTTGTATTTTGAGGTTGTAACTACTTTTGCTTTGATAATAGGTTTGATAGCCATCAATATATCCCAAGCTGGTGTAGGTATTGTTTTACCGGAAGGTATGCATGAGACGCTGCCCGAGGTGACAGTTTCTACTTGGCAAGACATCATTTTACACATCTTCCCTGAAAATATCGCCAAATCCATATACCATGCGGAGGTGCTGCCAATTGTGGTCTTTAGCGTATTGTTTGGAATCGGGCTTGCCATGCTGGATGAAAGGAAGAAAAGACCTATGCTTGAATTCTGTGAAAGTCTTGCAGAAACGATGTTCAAGTTTACAAATATCATCATGTATTTCGCACCTGTAGGTGTAGGGGCGGCTATCGCTTACACTGTAGGACATATGGGATTGGGGATTTTAGTAAACCTGATTCAATTATTATTGACACTTTATGCAGCATTGATCGTATTCGTGCTCGGAGTGCTGTTGCCAGTGGCATTGATAGCCAGAATTCCTGTCATAAACTTTCTGAAAGCCGTTATAGAACCTATGTCAATTGCTTTTGCAACTACTTCATCTGAATCTGCCCTGCCTAAAGCAATGCAGGCAATGGAGAGACTTGGTGTGCCAAGGAAGATAGTTGCTTTTGTTATTCCAACCGGTTATAGCTTTAATCTGGATGGAACCACCTTATATCTTTCACTTGCTTCCATCTTTGTCGCTCAGGCGGCTGGCATGCATATGGACGTACCAACACAAATATTATTGGTATTCACATTGATGCTTACCAGTAAAGGTGTGGCAGGTGTGCCAAGGGCTTCTTTGGTGATTTTACTTGCTACAGCAGCTCAGTTTAATCTTCCGACATGGCCTATACTAGTCATTTTGGGTATAGATGAATTGATGGATATGGCGCGCACTTCGATCAACGTAATGGGCAATTGTCTGGCATCTTGTGTAGTGGCAAGATGGGAAGGCGAATTCGTTCCGAGAGACCCTTCCTTGCCGTTGGAATCTGAACAAATCATTACCACTTAACTTATAATTCAGTAATCAAAATAACTTCATTTAAAGGTATTTTGAATTTTATTAAAATGTTAAGCGTTGTACAAAATGCTAATATAAATGACGCCATATTTTTTCAGAATTAGAAGCTTTCCGACGGAGGCATTGATAGCTGACTAGTATTTAGTCCCAAGCGAGCGAGATCCATCAATAAATTGAAAATGATAGGTTGTTATCACTTAAAATAAAAATTATGATTCAATTAGTTAGATACCAAATAGTTTCAAACATTAACCAATTACCTTCGTTGCTTAAGTGATAAAACTTGGACCAACTCGCTTTTTTAGTTGACAATGTTTTGGCTTAAAAACTAACTTCAATAAAGATATTTACGAAATATAACTTCACATAAATTAAACTGTTTTATGAAAAAATTATTATTAGTGTGCTTATTGACTTTAAATTATTTATCGAATATGACAGCACAAACTCCGATCCTGGACAGGGATCTTTTCTTTGGTAATCCACAGATCGCCGCCGGGCAATTAAGTCCGGATGGTAAATGGATCTCCTTTATGAAAGAATATAAAGGCATCATGAATGTTTGGGTAAAGGCTTTCAATGAGTCCTTTGACAAAGCGCGTCCATTGACTGATAGCCAAAGACCATTCAATGGGTATTTTTGGACAGATGATAGCAAATACATCTTGTATGTAAAAGACAAGGATGGCGATGAGAATATCAATGTTTTTGCAGTGAATCCAAAGGACCAAGGGGTAGATGGTAATGTTCCTGAATCCCGTAATCTTACACCATTGAAAGATGTGGCAGCTCAGATATATATGGTGAGTGATAAAGATCCTGACAAATTGATGGTGGGGCTGAATGACCGCGACAAGGCTTGGCATGATTTGTATGAACTTAAAATCTCTACAGGTAAACTTACGTTGAAATATGAAAATAAAGAGCGTGTCACAGGTTATGACTTTGACTGGGATGAAAATCTAAGGTTATTGTACAAGACCGATGAAAAAGGCAGTACGATCATGTATAGAATAGATAAGGATGGCAGTCTGGCACCTATCTATGATTTCTCAGTGACAGAATCTGCATATGTGAGCTCTTGGAATGAGGACAATACAAAGGCTTATCTGGTGTCAAATAAGGGTGACCTCAATCTATCGACATTATTCTTGATGGATCCATTGACTTCTAAATTAACCAAGATCGAAAGTGATCCAAAAGGTAAGGTTGACTTTGGTGGTATTCAAATAGACAGGAATACAAGAAAGATCATCTGCACGAATTATGTGGCAGATAAAACTGAATATATTTGGAGAGACAAAAATTGGGAAAGTAATTATAAATTTCTTCAATCCAAATTTCCGGGGAGAGAGATTAGCTTCCAAAGTTCTACCAAAGATTATTCAAAATTCCTTGTAGGAGTTGGTGGAGATAAATATGCTTCTGAAGCTTACTTTTTTGATGCTAAAACTAAAGAAACTATACATCAATATACTCCCAGACCGGAGTTGAAAAAGGTTGAGAAATATCTGACGGAAATGAAGCCTATCAGTTACAAAAGTAGTGACGGACTTATGATTCCCGCTTATCTAACTTTACCTCCGGGCGGAAAAACTAAAAATCTTCCTGTAGTGATTTTGGTGCATGGTGGACCTAAAGGACCCAGGGATTATTGGGGATATAATCCACAAGTTCAATTCCTTGCCAATAGAGGTTATGCTGTTTTGCAGCCAAATTTCAGAGCAAGTGGTGGTTATGGCAAAGCATTTCTAAATGCAGGAGATCTTCAATGGGGTAAACTTATGCAAGATGACATTACTTGGGGTGTTAAACATCTCATCAGTACAGGAGTTGCAGATAAAAATAAAGTCGCTATCATGGGTGGAAGTTATGGTGGGTATGCTACGTTGGCGGGACTTGCCTTTACTCCTGATGTCTATGCTTGCGGTGTGGATATCGTAGGCCCTAGTAATATCTTAACCCTACTTGGATCCGTACCAGCATATTGGGAAGCCGGAAGAGCATTCTTATATGGTATGGTAGGTGATCCAAATACCGAAGCCGGAATGGCAATGATTAAAGCGGCAAGTCCATTATTCAGTGCTGACAAAATCGTTAAGCCTTTGCTCATCATCCAGGGTGCCAATGACCCAAGGGTTAAAAAGGCAGAGGCTGATCAGATCGTAATTGCATTACGTGATAAAGGTAAAAAAGTTGATTACTTATTAGCTGATGATGAAGGTCATGGATTTGCCAAACCTGTCAATCGCATGGCTATGTATGCTGAAGTAGAGAAATTCCTTTCTACGGTACTTGGTGGAGTATATCAAAAAGATATGCCTGCAGATGTGACTAAACGTTTGGCTGAATTAAGAGTAGATGTTAAGAGTGTCACCTATACACCGAAAGAAGAAACAGCGGTTAGTACAAGTCTACCGGCAATCGACAATAAATTTGCCGCTACTTCGACTGACTATGATCTTGTTATAGAGGTTCAGGGACAGACTATTCCGATGGCAATGAAACGCACCATTACTCAAAAGGGCGATAACTGGATGATATCTGATGTAGCAAGCGGTCAAATGGGTGAAATGAAAGATGAGATCCTGTTTAACTCCACCTTTACTCCAATATCCAGAAATGTTGAGCAAATGGGCATGAAAATCCCTGTGACCTATAGCGCTAACAAAGTGGAAATGGAAGTACAGGGCAAGCCAATGTCTATGGACTTCAAAGGAGCTATGATTACAGATGGTGCCGGGATGGACATGATCATAGCAGGTCTGCCACTGAAAGAAGGATATACAATAAATGTTGAAATGCCGGATATGTCTACCATGAAATCTAAGCAAGTTACTGTTAAGGTAATTGGTAAGGAAATGCTTAATAATATCGAGCACACCATGGTAGAGGTCGTATCAGCTGACAATGAAAATGATAAAATTACATTGTGGATAAATCCTGCGACGAAAAGCGCAACGAAGATGGTTCAAATCCTGCCTGCTATGGGCAATGCGAAAATGACGACGACGATGAAGTAAATTGTTTTGATAAAATATGAGTCCCGGTTGTGTGTGCATGGCCGGGATTTTTTTTGTGAAGTGAGGAAGTGAGGAGCTTGCCTGCCAAAGTCAAAGCGGCGGCAGGGTGAAAATGGAAAATGGAAAATTGACAATGAGGCGAAGAGTGAGGAGTTTTTATTAATCTGGTCAGAATTATTTTTCAAAAAAGGGCTTCATGTTATAAAAATAAGGCTCGCAGAAGTTTTTGTTCAGAATATAGTTAAAGATTTAGGTAGCCACTTACGGGGCAATTTTTCTTATGATTATATAGTGTTACAATCAATCATGCCCTGCGGCCCAATGCTGAACGCAAACATATTTTAATATGTATAGAGGAGGGTAAGTTTCATTATGTTGATGTTGGCGCCTTTAGGTGTCACATGTTTGTAACAAAGTCATTTTTTTGCACAAATTCTTAACATAGGTTAATAAGTTTCAGATTTTCACATAAAATATGAACCCGAAAATTGCAATTAATAGAATTAAATATTATATTTGATTTCTAACCTATATTAATTACAATTAAAAACTTTGCATGATTACAATTTCACTTAATTACATTTAAATTTTACTAATTTAATTAGAAATTAATTCTGATTATATAATGCACTTTTCTAAGGATATCCCTTAGATACTGGTTTTCAATTGCTCTTAATAAGGGTTTGAGGTTTAGTTTACCCAAACTGCTTATGAAATATTTTAAAATTATATTGCTACTTTTTATTCCGATCTGCCTTGCTGGTCAGGATGTGGAACAAGAATTCAATTCTTTTAAAGATCGATGGAGTAAAGACCCTCTTAAATTATCAAGCAGCATAGGATTCAATTCTACCTTTTCCGGATCAAATGATGACAACAGTTACCGCATCCCTTTTGGTTATAACATATTTGGTAATATTAATTTTGATTTTCTTGGCATTCAAGCTCCACTAGGTTTCTTTTACTCCAATCAAAACACACAGTTTAATTTACCTGCTTACAGATTCATAGGCATAAGCCCTTCTTACAAAGGATATACCCTACACTTGGGTGATAGAAATATGCAATTCAGCCCCTATACTTTTAATAATATTGGATTCACTGGTGTAGGAATTGAAGCAGATAACAATGGATTGCATATAAAGAGCTTCTATGGCCGAATTCAGCGTGCCACGATCAAGGACATTAATACACACAATAATTTCACGAGTGCATTCAAGCGGATGGCTTGGGGTGCAAACGCTGAGTATAAGATCAAAAATAGCTTATTGGGACTGCAGTTATTTCATGCCAGTGATGATGTAAATAGTATTCCAATTGCGAATCCTGATTCTATAAAACCTCAGAGCAACTCAATTCTTGGTTTAAAATTCGAACAAAAATTTGGCATTATTAGCCTTAAATCTGAATATGCATTTAATGCTTTAAGTAGAGACGCAAGTTTGGAAAACACGAATGATAACAAACATTTATTGTCATTCGTAAACAAAGACAATAACTCTACCGGTATTTACAATGCATTTCGCTCCGCTATTGAGGTAACTATCAATAAATCCTTTGTCGGCTTAGATTTCGAAAGGATTGATCCCGGATACGAGTCTCTGGGAACCTTGTTCTTTAATAATGACATGGAGACTATTTCTTCCTTTCTGAGGATGCCGTTTTTGAAAAATAAATTGCAAACTAATTTTCGTTTTGGACTCCAAAGGAATAATCTCAAAAAAACTCGAATTAATTCCTACAGACGTTGGACGACCTCTGCTAATATAGCCTATCAGGCGAGTAAAAAAACTTCATTTAATGTTAATTTTAACAACTTTCAATTCGATCAAAAGACATATATAAATCCTACACCCTTTTTAGATGTAGATACCATTTTTATTACGCAGAATAATCTCAATGCAGGACTTGGATTTAACCATAATATTAATGACAAAAACAAGATCCTTATTTCCTTATCATACAATAATTCCAACTCAAGAAAAAATGATATTATTCAACAGAATGCTGATGTGACCAATATCTTGGGCAATGCCATGTATATGGTAAATTCAAGCAATGGGTTGAACTATGGTTTTACTTTAACTTATAGTAATCTGAATTATGCACTTGGAAATACCACATTAATAGGCCCATCTGCACAAATGTCAAAGGATTGGATCAAAGAAAAATGGTCTTCTTCATTTTCAGCCTCTTTTTTTTCCGGAAATGCTAATAAAATGAAAAACCAAATTCTTAGATTTTATCTCACTAATAGCTATTCATTGACAAAAGAATTGAAAACAAATTTTCAATTAATGTTTAATCACATTAAGAATAAAAATGAGACGCCAAACAATGACTTGTTCCTTAATCTAAGTATTAATTATACGATGGAAAGTAAAACCATAATCAAATCATTCAAGAAAAAGCAATTGAATAATGAGATATAATTACTCTGTATTTTTTAGAAACGTTTGTCTTATAGGATTGCTTCTTATATGCTATGTCTCGCGTGTGGTTTCCCAAAACACAAATGACGATAATAGCAGAAAGATTTCCCCACAAGATTATGAAGTAATATCATTTTTCGTAGATAATAATGAGGCTGTCAAAACTGCTAACGAGGTGATCAACAAAGCATTAAGTGTTGGAAAAGTTGTCGCTAATTTGTCTGCTGAAGATTTACTACATCCTCCAATTTTACTTCTGGATGAAGAAATAAACAATGTAAGATATGTGTTGGCTGTGGACGATATTCGCATACGTCCCGGAGGCATCGTGATGCAGGCATATGCTAAAATTATTGGGCCTAAAGATTCCATTTATTTTGGTGCACCAAATCTCATGTTTTCCGGAAGTGGTGGAATAATAGGTGATATGAAACTTGGACTTTTGTCGGATTATACTTTTGTGGTTGGGAAGGATAAAGCCCATGTGACTTTAAAGCAGATAAATAAAAATGAAGGTTGTTTTATTACGTTTGACTGTGATGGATTTAAAGAATTAGCTCTTGATGCTAATGTTAAATTTAATAGAAATATCATGGTCCCAGTGGATGCTAATGGTAACCCCAATAAGACCGGGACTGTGACAACTTCATTTGCTATGTATATTCGTGATTTTAATGACTGGATCGTAGATATTTCTATTCCTGATTTTGCCTTGACAAAATACCCCAAAGTTGCTTTTTCAATCAGGCACGCGATAATAGACTTTTCAGATTCGACCAATGATCCCGATATTATGTTTCCAGCCGGCTATCTTGATGATATGGACACACCTCCTGCTACCATAACTCAGGAAATTGGGTTACCAATGTTTGGGGACGAGAATGGTGGAGTCGCTGGCAATAATTCTGGTAATAGTAATGGTTCAAATAATAATTCAGGTAATAATTCTCAGCCAGGTGGTGTAAATGGAGAACCCAATTCAGAGAATGGACCTCTGGGTGGACAAATAGCACAACCATGGCGTGGATTTTATATCAAGCAACTTAAAGTCGTGTTGCCAAAAGAATTTATGAAAAGAGACGATGACACGCGTATAGGATTTGAAGCGAGAAATTTGCTCATAGATCGAACAGGAGTAAGCGGAGCATTTGCTGCCATTAATGTGCTCACATTGGAAGAAGGTAGAATGCAGAAATGGGCATTTTCTGTGGATAAATTTGAATTGAATGTTCTTAAAAGTTCACTCGTCGGTATGAAGATCCTTGGTCGCGTAGAATTACCTGTTGCCAAAGAAACACAGACATTGGCGTATACCGGAGAGTTTAATAAAATGAAAAACAGGTATGCTTTAACGGTTGGCTTAGTAGATGATTTACAGTTTCCCGCCTTTAGTGCTGTTGATGTAACGTTTACAGCGGGCTCTTTCGTCAGAATAGATATCATTGATGAAGAGTTTTATCCAAGTGCTAATTTGAGTGGCAGCTTGAGATTATTAAAAGTCGATAGTTCAGGAAAGAAAGATATCGAAGCACCCGGGTTAATATTTGAAGAGTTGGCGCTTAGTTCATTTGCTCCACATATAAATTTTAGGAAGTTATCACTATCAGCTTCTGTCCATATCAAGGGCACACCTGTTACTATCAAGGAATTAGGTTTTACCAAGAAAGATGATTTAGTTGGAATTTACTTGAGTGTTGATTGCAATTTGGATGGTGATTCCAGTGGTATTCAAGCAAGTTTAGGGTGCAGTATTTATGGGAAACTTGTAGAAACTAATGATAAACATAAGTTTAAGTTCGATCATTTGGATTTGAAAGATGGGGCACTTGGTGGCAAATTTCCCGGATTTGAATTTTATGGTAGTTTTAGGCCATTTGAGGGGAATGCTGAATTTGGAACCGGCTTCGAAGCAAAGTTAAAACTAGCTGTTCAAATGAAGCCGGGAAAGCCTGAAGCTGGTAGCGGTGATTCTGAAGGTAAAAAAGGTTTTTCTTTCGAAATAGATGCGTTTGGTATTTTCGGTGGTGTGAATGATTATAGGTATTGGGCCGTAGATGTGAATACTGATTTTACCCCTTGCATAACATTATCTGCGCTTTCAGTTTGTGGTTTTTCAGGTGGAGCTTATCGGCGGATGGCTATAACAGAAACAGGTGCTGACCCAAGTAAATTGGGAGTATCCATGCGCGGCAATCAGTACAAACCAAAACAAAATGTAGGATTGGGTATTCGAGCCGGAGTCAGGGTGCAGTTTAGCGGAACCAAGTCTCTTTCCGGATCAGCTATGTTTCAGTTTCAGTTTTCAGATCACGGAAGTCTTCAATTGGTATTTTTCGAAGGAAGTGTGGAGTTCCAGGTACCTATGGACAAGGTACCCGGCTTAACTAAAGTAGTTGGTGCAATATCTAAATATGCCAATTTAGGTGTTGACGATGTTGTTAAAAATCTAAAAGGTAAAAACGAATCAGACATATTAAATAACTGCGTAAATACTGCAAAAGCCACGGCAACAATAATGCTCAATTTTGAGGAAGAAAGATTTACTTCCGCCCTGGTATTTACCATCAGCCTTTACAATGGTTTGCTGGTTGGGTCGGGAAAGGCAGATATATTGGCAGACTTTAAAAAGAATGAATTTCATTTTAATATTGGGACCTACAGCGATAGAGTTTATTTAGCTGCAAAATTAGGTAACTTTAAAGCAGAGGTCAATACGTATACAATGCTGGGAAATGACATCACAGGTTTCCCTCCTTTAGATCCTGCCATAGCATCTTTTTTAAAACTCCCGGCTAATAAAATCGAATTAGATGCCAGATCTCATGAGCAGAATATAGAAACTGGTTCCGGCATGTTATTTGGTGCCGGGGTGAAAATAAATTATGAAGATTGTAAATGGGTTGGGGTAAATGTCCGCGCTAAAGTCGACTTTCTGGCTGGATTTGATGCCGGCTTTTTAAAATTTGATGATAGTAAAAGATGCAATGGAGAAAAATTTGGGATAGATAACTGGTATAATATGGCGCGTTTCTATTTACTACTAAATATGGAAGTTGGACGGCATAAAAAATGCAAGAAAGATTATCATCATTGGGGAGGTATTAATATCGGTGCTTTCTTAGAAGGCCAATTCCCAAATCCGGTTTACATAGAAGGAAAATTCACCTTCAGAATGTGTGGTTTTAATTTAGGTTATAATTTTAAAAGCGGCGAAAGATGCAATCTATAAAGTTCTTCATACTTATCACCGGAATCCTGGCATACCAGTCACTTATTGGTCAGGAATCAAATTTCAGAATCTATAATAAGGTTAGTGAAGAGGGTGTTATTATTTCACGAGTAGTGACCTATGATTCTCTGGATGTTATGGCGCTTAAAAAGGGTCATTTACTCTACGAATTATTATCTAATGGCAAAGTAATAAAATCGAGAGAATTACACATGGGTGATACTTCTCAACTCAGAGCACTTTTAGTCAAAAATCCGGAATATTACCTAAATGAAATGGTTGAAGTAATGCTCGACCCAGATCAACCTACCACCATTGATGAGGCTTATCCATTTTTAATTTTTCTATCATTCTACACATTTGAAGGTGCAAAATGGCTGGGTCTGGGAACAGAAGATAGAGTCACACCTCGACAGCAATATACGGTTAGATATACACTTATAAACAAAGCCGGAAAGAAAAGAAAATTAGGCGAAAAGCAGATAGGCCGTGACAAATGGCCAACGAAATATATGGTGCCGGATCCTCCATTACTTACCTGTGGAAATCATAGTGTTGAAATTAGATTGGATGCACAAAATACAAATGGAGTTTACTTTGGATTCAATGCACAAAGAAGAATAAAAGGTGAAAGTGAGTGGAATTATATCTCTGATTTTATCACCATCAATCCTTATTATGAATCCAAATATGGAAAATATAGGTATACGTATAAAATGATGGATACCCTGGAGGAAAATCATGTCCTTTACGAATATAGAATGGTCGGAATGGACTACTTTGGCACATATGGGACTCCCGGAAACAGTAATGAATGTCTGGGATGGGAGCCATTGACAAGTGATGCTGCACCTTATTTATATCGTATGGTCAATGACTCTACTGCAAATCTCGAATGGAGGATCGACGAATCTGTATTAAGTCAGGTTAAATCCATTGATTTGATGATGAGTTTGGAGTCTGAAACAGGTAAATTTAATACCTATATTTCCAATATTGATCTCACAAAAAGGGAATTTCAGGCAGCTATACCTTATCCTACAGGTTATTTTAAATACAGGACCATACCTTTCTATGGCGATACATTATATTCTGTGCCTTTTGTGATCCAGAGATGGGACAATGTCGCACCTGCGAAACCTCAAGGGTTTGAGGGGAAAATAGATTCTAACGGTATTGTAAAACTTAAATGGAAATTAAATAAGGAATCTGATTTCTGGGGTTATCGTATATTTTTTGCCAATAATAAAACTGATCAATTTTCATTACTCACTTCCACCATAGTGTCAGGAAATTCATGGAAGGACACCATTGATCTGAATAATTTAACTCCGGAGATTTATTATAAAATAGTATGCCTTGATTGGCGTGGAAATTTTTCAGAATTTTCAGATATTTTAACCATTGAAAAACCCGATACACTGCCACCATCTCCTGCTTTTATTAAACAAATAAAACAATACAAAAACTCATACGCCATATTATTATTGGCTGTCGGCGGAGGAAGTGCAGATCTGGCTTACCATGTCCTGTATAGAAAGGAGCCTGAATCAAAATCGTTTCAAATCATAGACACACTTGGCATTATGTTAGCGGATACTGTGCTCTATGATCCAAAAACAGAATATGAAAAAATATATGAATACTGTATTCTGGCAGTCGATAAACATGGTAACAAACGTTGGTCAGACACTGCATCTATTGAGGTGATCATGAAAGGTTTGTTGCCAAATTTAAAAACAATTGAAGCCGTTCAGGACACTACTTTGAATGAAGTTTTATTTACATGGACTAATTTAAAAGCACCCGATACTGAATTAGAAATATACAGAACGAATGAAAAAGGTGCTTTTACTTTATACAAAGTACTTCCTCTGAGTTTGGAAAAATTCACAGATAAACTATCTACCACGAGAAGGCATACTGATGCTTACAAAGTAAGGGTAGTGTATGCAGATGGTTCATTTTCGAAAATTAAAGATGTACCGGTAAAGATTAAAAGTTGATTAAAGATTAATTGAAGTGAAAGTCAAAAGCAGAAAATTCATGGAATTAAATTAGACAAATATGATCAGTCATCTTCTTAAAATAAATCGTCTAATTAGGCAGACTCAGCCCTACACAGTAACAGTGAAGGAATTAAATAAGTGTTTTTGCAATGGAAAATTAGTTATTGCTTTAATCTTTCTATTAAACTGTACAATATTCAAGATCAATGCTCAAGTTTTCCCGGTTCAAGCCAATATCACTGTTTCACAACCATTGGGTGTCAGTATCGCAGAATTACAACAAAGTACGACTCCCAAGATCCAAGCCTCATTTCTTCTTGCCGATCTTAATAAACCTACATATGCTGTTAGATTAAAACTAAGCATAGAGGGCAAAGGAATTATTATAAAAACTAAACCAAGTGTGGCACTTCCTCCTGTTAATTTATTCCCTGGAATACCTGTCATAATCGACCAACAATCTTTGGATCAATACCTTCAAATTGGGAACCTTGATATAATCGGAATCGACCCGGCCAAATTTATTCAAAGTGGATTGAGACTGCCGGAAGGAAGTTACAATATTTGCATAGAAGCATATGACTTAAACAATCCAAATGGACTACCAGTGTCGAACAAAGCATGCAACATTGTTCAGTTCGTCGAGTATGATCCTCCATTATTAATGCCACCCGATTTCCAAAATACGATCCTTTTTGAAAGCCAGCCTCCTGTATTTCAGCAAGGTTTATTTACATGGCAACCTATGCATTTTGGATTTTTTCCGGTAGAATATTATTTAGAAATATTTCGAGGATTGCCTGCAATGAACATGTTGCCCGGAGGAGCCATCATGAACCAAACTGCCCCATATATATCTATAAGGACGATGAATACCTTTTATTCATTAAGCCCTTTAGATCCGCCGCTCTTGCAAGAAGATGACTATTATGCAGTAGTCAGAATAGTTCCGATCAACTATCCTGCAATTTTTAAAAATAATGGAAAGTCACAGTTTGTCTTTTTTAATCTAAGAGATAATGTGGAAGAACAATGCACCTCACCACAACAATATAGAGGTGTCATAGAGCGACCGGGTATAGCCCTTAATTGGAGCGCATATAAGAATTGTGATCGATATGTAACAGAATACTACGATGAGGATATAGGTGAAAGGCAGTATCAGGAGTTGGTTATAAATCAGGGGGACAAGCTGACAGATACGATAAGGGAAGTTTACAGCAATCGCACCTACATCGTCAGGACGGGTTGTCGTTGCCAGGAGGATACTTTATATAGTGATACCATAAGACTTAAATATATGAGACCTCATGCTCGGGTGCCGGAGTTTGCATGTGGGATTCAGAACGATTCTGTGGTAGGTCTACCGCAGCTCTTACAGGTATTAAATGAAAACGACACTTTTGTAGCTGCGGACTTGGAAGTCATTGTGAGAAGGGCAATAGGAAGCAATGGCACATTTAGTGGGATAGGACATATTGTCGTGCCTTATTTTAAATATGCCCGTGTCAATACAGCTTTTGAAAACATAAAAATCAATGACGAGTACCGCATGATTGCCGGTGAGATACAAGTTATTGGAGTTGGACAGAACATCTTAAGCGATGATTTCCTGGAGTTTTTGGATAGTTTGAATAATACTTTGGAAGATTTATCTGAAATTATTGGAGATTTGCCCGATAACCTTGATTCTATTCAGGCAATGAAAGACATTTTAGCAAATGATATGCCGCCTTGGCTCATCGACTCCATTGCCATTGTAAATGCAGCCATAGCAAATGCCAGCAGTGATGCGGAGAGAAAAGAACTGGAGGCGCTCCTAGAGGCATTGAATAAACAATTGCAGGAATGGGAGTTGATGTATGTGAATATAATAATAGCAACAATAGAGGATTTGAGTGAGGACTATGACGCGAACAGAACTCAAATAACAAATAATTATAATCAGCAATTTCAGAGTATACAATCTGTGGCAATACTTTTGGATTCTGATGGTAGTGGTATAGGAGAAGAGGAAGAAAGTCCGCCAGGCAATGATGACTTTTTTAGCGGATTCACAATGATAGAGGCTGAGGAGTCAATTACTTTAGAAGAATATCGTGAGCAGAATCCTGAAGTAGGTCAAAAACTTATAAATTTTTCAAAAATAAAAGAAGATTATAGCAATTTAATAATTGTAGATAAGCTAAAGGAAGAATTAGGAGGTGACGTTGTAGGATTAGGTGAGGTAATCAGAAGCGGAAAAGTATTATTACTTGTCGGTATATTCATCAGGGTTGGAGAAGACATCGTTCCGAAGATAAAAGCTGAGTTCGAAGAAAGAAATTGGGATCTGGATTTAATAGCTGATAGTGAAGTTGTCATCACGGACAAAATCAAACAATACGTCGAGAAGGCCATCAATACTGTCTATTGGAATTTAAAATAAGGACAATGAAAAAAATCAATTTATACCATATAATGAGTTTTGTAATTGGGCTGATCTTTTTATTAAGCCCTTGCAGTGCATGGAGTAATAAACCCATTGGAGATAGTACTGCTGTTCCAGAACTGAGTAGCCCAGCAACAAACACAGAAGCAAGAGGTGAAAACGATTCTCTAAAACTCAATTTCGAAACTGTCATAAAAGAAATCTTCGATAAAAAGAAAGAAGAATTCAAACAAACGGTATTGAGCAATGAGCGCTTGAGGATGAGTGGCAGCAATACTTCAGGAGATTATATTTTTGATTTTAATTTTAATGAAGAGGTAAAGAAGTATATTTTATTTTATAAAAAGAAGCCTAATACAATTCCTGAGGTTACCAATGAATTTGATAGCATACAGGCTTTTAAATTGTTAAATCTCGAAATAAATAACTGGTCGAAACAAAGTCTTAATCCAGATATATACTGCGTTTATATTAAAGTAGACGAAAAAATGTTATGGACTAGTTCTTTAGATGCTTACAATTTAGGTAATAAAAACGAATCAGCAGTAGTTAAGTATCTAAAAGAAAATCTTGAAACTGATAGTAATATAGTGGTTCTTACGACATTTTATAAACACCTGACAGACTATTACACTTTTGCAGAAGAATTCTTAAATTCTAGATCAACAAGTGGAAAAGGAATTTTTTTAAATACTTATTTCTGCTATGATAGACTTTACAAAGACTCAGAAAACAAGTCTGACAAAATTTTACAACAGGGTTACTATAATTTATTTGCCAATGAAATAATTGACACCACAAAACATAAATGTGTGTCAATTCTTGCTGCATCAATGCGGAATGATTTTAATGGATTACCTGAATTCAAATGCTTTTCAGCTTTTGTGAATGCCATTATGATTGTCTTCGATGATAAAAATAATTACAAATGTGATGAGCCTATAGATAGTAGTGGAGGTAATTCAAATTCTTCAATAATTGTACACAATTTCACGAGTGAATCTATAGATAGTTTATTAAGCAATTTATTTGAGGGAAGAGAAAAAAAGGAATATGATGATGTAGGGTATCGCAGGGATATTAAGGCGGTATTAATTTTAACAGATAATGAAGATGATTTTGCAGCAGCAGATAGTGTAATAATTCCGAATGGATATAGGAAAATATGGATCCATAAAGAGAATAGTGTTTATTCTATCAAAAGTTTAGATGCAGATAATTATCCTGGATTTGAACCTCTACTTGGGTATTTAGGTATATCAGAAGCTTTGATTGTAGGCAATTTTATTATGGAAGCCAATTATGGCAGTATAAATGAAGTTGCAACTCAAACATATCTGTTCTTAGATATGCTAGCTAAAGGAATTCGAGGATTAAAAATACCTGATAAGTATTGGAATTGTGACAAACCTGAGATCTACAATGTATACTATCAGGATATTGCTTCTTATTTAATGAAGCCATATGTTTTACCTCGCCAATATTTATTTAACAAATTGGATTTGTTAAGTCCTAAATTCAAAACACTTGTCGATCTTCAAACTGATGAAGCGCAATTTGCATTTATGTGTGGTATGTGGGGAGGATTGTTAGAGATCTTAGCTGCTATACCCGATGTGCTAAAGATAGTGCCTGCAGTTTTGTCAGAACAGGGCCGTGATGAGATGGCAAAGGTTTGGAATGCACTCTCCAATTACTCCAAAGTGGATTCTGTAACCATGGAAAAAATCCACCAGGGATTTGGGTGGGCAATAGTAGATGGATTGTCAGATCAATTTGACCCCACTAAGCCTTGTAAATTTTCATACAACGTGGCGGAATTAGCCGTGCCAATAGTTATTGCATTGATACCGGGTGGTCAGGGTGCTGGTGTATCAGTGGCAGGTAAGATCTTGAATACTTTCAAGTCCATCATAAAATTCGAAGACAAGATCAATTGCATTAGCTTAGTTCTTAATAAGACGGGAAGTGTGGCGGTTCGTGTAGTTCGGAGGACAAACCGCCATATAGCTGAGGTCACACCATCTAATTGGTTTAAGAATATCAGAAAAAAGGTAGACGGCAAATTAGAGGAAGAAACAATTGATAACGATATTTTTAGAGCCGAATATGACGAACCATCAAACACGATAAATGGGGAAGAGTTGATGGATTTGAACAATCCAATTGTCAGAAACTTTTCTATTAGCAATGAATTAATCGACTTAATCAGGAGCAACTCAAAAAAATTCTTTTCCCCCGATGTCTTACGTCAATACAATGACTTAATAGCAGCCATCAAAGGTACTAATAGTATCAATGATTTTGATGATTTTCTCGATCAATTGGAAGGAACATATCCTCAGCTTAGGCAGATGATGGAAGAAGGAAGGCCTTTTACAGAGCGTTATTTCAAGTACAAATATCTGGATCAACTCGAAGAGTTGGGTATTTCCCAATCTCAACTAACAAGTTTAACAAATAAATTTCCGAATAAAAATTTCGAGATAGAGATATTATTATGTAATATTGATCCGACTAATGCAACGGCACTAGTAGATGATTTGATGACGGCTTCAGTTAGTTTTACTAATAAGTTGATGGGTGATGGGAAGTTGGTAAAGGGGTGGGAAGGCTTAATAGATTTTACTCATTTAAGAAAAGATATTGATATTCTTACTTCAGTTTCTAAAATTCTTGATAATCATCCATCATTTATGCAATCCCAAAATGATAAAGTAAAAAGCATTATTGATAAGTTAGGTGAAGCAGGAGCAAAATGTAATAGCTGCCCACCTTATACACAAAATCTAGTCAAACCATACATGAAAAGCATAGATCAACACTTAGATGATTTTGAGTACATGATTGCAAATTTTGGTGATAAAGAAGGTTTCACAGGAACAAATAGTCTGATTAATGAAATGGCAGCTTCCGGCCCGAAGGCTGATGGAGGTTCATTTTTGATGCACTATATAAAAAATAACCATTCAGAATTTCAAGGACTAACAAGGTTTGAATTTCGATTTAATGATGATTTGCTAAATAGGGCGGATGTTTTGGTTGGAAATATCAAATATGAAATGAAGAGTTGGTCAAGTGGAGGAAGTACTTGGAATTCATTTTTTGGAGGTACAGGAAATTCCTATCAACAATTTTTAAGCTACCTTAAAAACACGAATAGTTTGGACAACTTGAAATATGTCTTCCATGGTATTAAAGCATCTGAAACTCAAGTAAAAAATGCTTTTAGTGAATTGATTTCTAATGTTTCGAAAAAAGAAGAAATATTTAATTCTATGACATCGGAATTAAGACAGAGTTTGAATATTGAATTTGTGTCAGATTTGACTTCTTCTAAAATCGAAGAGATTGTAAATTCTATAGTGCGCATTTAAAAAAAGATTATGTTTAGCTTGAAATTAATTAATAAAATATCTAATAACGTAAGGAGTTATGTAGTTTTAGAAAACTCTTTTTTATGGAACAATTCCCTTGAATTACATAAATCAGAATGCCTAGAAGATTTTGAAATATTAAAGTCACCAAATAGTTTACAAGAAATAAAATACGAAGAACCTTATTTCTACATTAATGATTCCATTGGAAACTGTTACATTGGAATCACTGATATGCAACTTTTGAATAATTTGCATGTCAAAAGGATTCTTGGACTCAACACAATACTTGTCTCATATGAGGGGGGGACAAATATTTATGATTTAAAGTCATATGAAAATAAAAGACTTTTAGATTTTAAAATTTTTACTTTTCAGGTTGCAAATGACATGCTTTTCTATGTAAAAGATTTTGAAATAATAATGCATGATCTGAGTGATAATTTATTTACTTGGAGCTACTTATTAAAAGTACTAGGTTTATACTCCAGTATAACTAACGAAGAAAAGAATTATGAAGTCCGTAAGTTTTTAGGCATATATGATAATAAATTAATCATACAATTAACTAACGCTACACTATTATTTTTAGATATAAATAATGGAGATGTAAAACAACTCTTACAATTAAACAAAACGATAGCATTACCAAAAGGCGTTTTCTATGATGATAATTTTCCACCTTATATTGCTAATAATTATTTGGTTTGGTTAAATAATCAAAGGTTGTTAAAGATAGATTTGGATAGCTATGAAATAGAAATAATAAAGGATTATTTCAATGTTCCTAAGGAAGAACAATTTAGGTTTATGCATAGTACTTACTTTGAAGATAAAATTTATTTTGTAGCAGACTATGGATGGCAATATGTAACACCAAGTAGAGTTGGTGTAATGGATGTGAACACAGGTGGAGTTATTTGGCAGCAACAACTGGAAAAAACAGGTGGATTACCCGAACCTCCTAAAGTTACTAAAGATAAATTGTACATAAGAACTGCCAAAGGAGAAATATACATTTTTGAAAAAGAATCTTATTCGACATAAGCATTTTTTTATCATATCTCTGATGACCTCTCGGGCGCCAGTTTCTAACTGGTGACCTTATGGATATACTCTTCTATAAGTAAATAATCCGGGCACTGTTTGGCACATTTATAGCCTTTTAACTCGGAATAATTCTTAATTTTACAAATATCAACCCAAATCTACTCAAATGGGTACCAAATACAAATTTCTCAACCCATCAGGCATTTATTTTATTTCGTTTGCTGTAGTCGATTGGATCGATGTATTTACGCGGAATAAATATAAAGATATAATAGTTGAAAGTCTGAGGTATTGCTTTGAAAAAAAGGGAATGGTCTTATTTGCCTGGTGTATTATGACGAGTCATGTTCATTTGATTTTTGGAGTAAAAGGGAATATCAAACACAGCGATTTGATTCGGGACTTTAAGAAATTCACTTCAAAGGCGATTATCAATGCAATAATTCACAATACGCAAGAAAGTAGAAAAGAGTGGATGCTTGAAAAATTCGTAAAAGCCAGAACTAACAAGACAAATATATCCGGATATCAATTTTGGCAACACGACAATCTTCCGATTGAAGTTTTTACGCCTACGGTAATTGCTCAGAAGTTATACGAAACGGAATTAACTAATTGACTAACACCTTGCCGGATAATGCCGAGCTTTACAATTCCGAGCTAGGTTTCGTTTTGATCTGCCAGAGCAGAGCAAAATTAGGAAACACTATTCTGCATGAAAGTAGTTTGGCCATTTTTATTTGGACTATTACGAATTTCCATTCGGTATAAGAATGGATTGATTTTGTATATTTGGCTTCGAAAAGGCACGAGTTGCAAACTCGCGCCAGCGGGGGGAAAATGGGGAAAGAAGACTGACGGAATTACAGATGAATTTCAAGACATAGTTGTCATTGAAAATAAACTGAGTGAAGGTACAAGGTTGACCACTAATCAGAATGGAGGTAAAGCCGCAAGTTCTTTAGAAGTAAGAAGTATTAATGCTATAAACCAAAGCCCAGTAAGTGGTCTTCCACTACCTCAGAACTCAGTTATAACTACAAATAATAAATGGATGAAAATATTTGATTCCGAAAATGGGGACGCAATTTCTGATATTATTAAACTTTGATAATGGATAAGAGAGAATTAATTACAGCATTAAAAGATTTCCTGAAAATTGAAGGATTTAGAATGAATGCATCAGGAGCAGGTGCAGTTTCTTTAGTTAAAGAAGATGATTACTCAAAATGCGAAATAGTATTTTCATATCTTAAATACCCTGGTGTTTATAATATAGGCCCTTATATTACCGCCTGGAAGTCTTTTAAGCAAGTCGAAAACATTTTAAAACCTTACTTCGTACAATATAAAATAGGGTTACAAGATATTACCATATACTACAATAGCCGAAGAAATGAAGAAATGAGTAAGGTAGATATAGCAAAGCCAGAAGATATAGAAAAAGTATTACCAGAATTAAGAACTATGGTTTACGAGGATATATTACCATTTTTTGAAAAATATAAAACCTTGAAGGATGTAAATCAAAAGTTGGAAAGTTTAGAAATGGCAGAAATTTCTAAGTTTATTTTTCATCAGCCTATTCCGAGAATGATGATAATAAAACGTTTATGTAATACCTCTGATTGGGATCATTTTAGTAATTGGGCAATAGATGTTTATAAAAAAATGAGTGATGATTCAAATGAAAATCGAATTTATTTTAATATGTATAAGGCCTTGTACGAAGAATTAAAAAACACTGCACCGGTGGATTAAAAGAAATCACCTTGCTTGTGCGAGTTTGTAACTCATGACTTTCAAAACGAATTGTTTTCTTAAACTAATGCTCCCAAACCAAATCCACCTCACACATAACTACTAAATACAAGGCTCTCAATTCTCCCGGAATTTATTTCATATCATTTGCAGTGGTGGATTGGAAGGACGTTTTTACAAGTATCGTCATAAAGCTCCATCACCATGTTTACAACAGTGCTTCTATCTATTATTCAGGAAAGGGACTACTTGATGTGGTTATAACAGAATTCCCAATCAGTATGGTAGGATATTTAAGAATGGACTGATTTTGTATATTTGACTTCGAAAGGGCACGAGTTAAAAACTCGCGCCAGCGGGATTATGCTTACTTGAATAGTGGGAATAAGTTTGAATACTATTTCAGTGATGGATTAAAGGAGACTATGAAGGCAAAATTTCAAAGTATCTATACAAACTCAATGAAAGCTACTGAGTTATTCGATTTGAATCCCACATATTTTACAAATCAAGGAATTATTGACGATGTAATGTTACACGATTTAGCTGTTCAAGGTGTCTTAGTAAATCATCCTTCATTTATGAATTTTATAAAGTAGAGATCATGCTTGACTTAGTAATTAAAATAGAAAAAATAACGAGTTCCTATACAGTAATTCAAAACAATGTATGGTGCTGTGTAGATGGATATCTGACCCAATTTAGCCTTGTCGCGTTAGATAGAATAAAAAAAAGTGATGTTTGTCAAAACTACCAAACAATATCATTTTACAATAACACAATAGTTGCAATATTCAATAAAGGTATTCATTGCTACAATTCAGAATTGGAATTAGTTGATAGCTTTGACCTAAGAATAGGTACATACAATATTAGTCAAAATGGCCATGCAGTTGTTAGTGTAGAATATGATTATATATCATTTTTAGGTACAAGCGGAATATTTGATCTTACAGAGAAAAAGATATTATGGACCGGAATTAAAGGAGATAATCTAAAATTGGTAAACGACCAAATCTTTGGAGTATCAAAAAACAGAGTGTCAAATTTGAGTCCAATTGATGGATCATTAAATTGGTCTTTTGAATATGAAGAAAAACAAACAATTCCCGATATTTATTATGGAAATGAAGGAAATGTATTAATAGGTTTTGAAGGGAAAAATGAATTAAGTTTGATTAATGGTAAATCAGGCCAAATCGTTTGGTCTATTGATTCATTTAATAAAGGAGTTAAGGTTGATTATAGAAATAGCCTTATACATCAGTTTTTAATTGGTTACGTCAGATATAGTTTAAAAACCGGTGAGGTACTAAATAGAAATGTAAATCGTGAATATTATTCTGAAATAGAAATAGAATCGCAAAGGTCAAATTATGCATTAGGTGTAGATCATATATATACCACTGATTGGAAAAAGGGTATAATTGGAGCCTTTTGCCTAAATAAGCTGAAATTTGATTGGATTTATAGGATTAAAACAGGAAACTTTCCTGCCACTGCGAAATTAGTTTGGATAACACCCTATTTATTAGTGAAGGATTCAAACAACAATTTGTACGTCTTTAAAGAAAAAGATTCAACGCTGCTACAAGTTTCTAATTCGTAACTTTCAATAACAAATTATTTTCTTACCCCCAAGCTCACAAACCAAATCCACCCCGCATGATTACTAAATAAGAGTTCCCAGTTCTTTCGGCATATATTTCATGTCATTGCAGTGGTGGATTGGAAAGACGTTTTTCACGCATCGCCAAAAAATACTTCATTCTGAATCACGGATTCAAATAATTACACAGATAACACGGATTATTCCTGCCGACTTCAGTGAAATCCTTTAATCCGCTTAATCCGTGATTCAGAAAAAAAGCGAGAATTCAAAATAATATTAACTCCTCAACTTAAATGACAACTTTCAAAAAAGAATTATTTTCTTACTCTTAAGGTCCCAAACCAAATCCACTCAGCATGATTACTAAATACAAATCCTCAATTCTACCGTTCTATATTTCATATCATTTGAAGTGGTGTATTGGATAGACGTTTTTACATGCGTCGTCAAAAAATACTTCAGTCTGAATCACGCTTGTCTGCCCACTAAGGCAGGGATTCAAATGATTACACAGATAACAAGGATCATTCCTGCCGATTTCAGTGAAATCCTTTAATCCGCTTAATCCGTGATTCAGAAAATCTTAATAAATCTTAACTTTCCCACAATAGCCGGTTTTTACTGCTGGTCTTTCGCCTTGGCAGTTATTAACTAACCCTAGCATGAGTTATTACTCACATCCTACAACAGCAGATAATTTTTTATCATACGATATCAGCACAATTATCCCTATTTCCCAAAACAAAATCAACTCGCTAATTCAATTTTAAATAAAAATATTATTTTTGTTAATAATTATAAATTACAAAATATTTTTTTTATCTTTAAATTCTATTTAGGCTAGTCACTTATTCCTTATATTTTTATTCATCTGTAAACAATTAATTATGAAACAATTTATATTTTTTCAATCAAATATTTAGTTAAGCTTTAAGTTATCAGCTTAGTTTGAGTAATTTTTAAGAGGGTTTTATTTCACCATCTAATAACGCCAGTGCTATTTTTCTTCCGAACTTATGATTCAATCATAAGCGCTCAATCATATAATCAAATTATAAACTTTAAAATTAATATTATGAAAAAATTATTACTTTTTGTTGTCGTATCGCTATTTTCTACATTTATCACAAATGGTCAGAAATTAACTGTAATGAATGATTTGGAATCAGACAATACAGATTTAGATACTGAATTTCGCCACAGCTTCGATGGTGGTATTTTGTTCAGTTTTCGCAAAAAGTTTGAAATAGAAGACACTTACTGTACTTCCGATGGAACAATAGAAAACACGAAAGAAACGACAGAGAATCCGGGTGTAAACTATAATTCCGATCTAAAAGGGAATTACGATGTTGGAGATGGGTATATATACTATAAGCAAAGAATTAACACAGGTTCGAAAATTTATAGACTAAGTAAACAGACTTTAGATCTTGAATTATTTACAATCATTGATTTGCCCAGTAATACTTTTATTAACGATATTGACTATTATAATGGCTATTTCTATTACACAGTAAAGTCAAGTTTATATCGTATTAGCTTGGTTAATAAAGAAATAGAACTAGTTTCCAAATTAGGGTTTTATGAAGCAAAAGGTGTAAAGGTTTTTAAAGATAAAATTTATTTACTTGCAGATAATGATGATGGAAACTACGGCTTATTTGAATGTACTGGAACTGCTGCGTCTATAAAACTCATAAAAAAATTAAAGCCATTTAATGGTATATCAGATCAAACTATTCATTGGTTTGAATTTAAAGATAAATTATATTTTTCACTCTATTTTACGACAGATGAACCGGGTTCAATATATTTTACTGATGGCACGGAGAATGGCACCGGTAAATTGGTAGATTTGCATTATAATTCATTTAGTGATTTTTACAATTTATTTAAAATTGGAAATGTAGGTGACCGTTTTATCTTTTTTGAACATGTTCCTGATGGAGGCATTGTTAGCGTTAGGTTGTATGGCTCGGATGGCACACCACAAGGAACCGGAGAACTCCTGCCGGGCACTGTTTTGAAATTTCTATCATATAATTTTGAAGTTGTAAATAATGAATGTTATTTCATCAGTGAGAATACTCTTTATAAAACGGATGGCACAAAGAGTGGCACTGTTCAAGCACATAGCGAAAATATTAAAGAGTTTAATTTCTTGGAGGAAACATTATATTATGTAGCAGATGATTTTTCAGTTTATCGGGAAGATAAAGATGGAAATTCAAGCCAGGTAAAATATAATGGTTCAAGTTTTACTACTTACGAGAAGTTATTTAAATCCGGAAATAAATTATATTTTACCTCTTCAATTAGTGGTGATAGACGTTTGATAGCATTGGAAGAAACTTCAACAAATGCAACAGTTGAACCAATTACTAATAGAATTCTCATTTCACCTAACCTTATTTCTAATCAATTAACATTGGATGAATCCTTAGTTGGATATGATATAATTGTATATGATAATTTTGGAAATCAAAAATTGCAACAACCTATTAGTCAAGCTTATTTGGATTGCTCCGCCTTACCTTCCGGCATATACTTCGCCATATTTTTGGATAAAAAGAACAATAAAATATTTAAATCAAACTTTACCAAAATGTGATAAAAATTGATTGTGCTATTGTTCATTTAAAAGTATTGCTGATTCGTTAGTAAGTAAAATACATAGATATTCTATTCATACTTTACAGTTGGTGCCAGTCCATGAGTGGTAGCCTTCTGTAAAAGTATTAATCCCAATTGTTTTCTGCTACAACATATTGTTCCAAATTTCATGAATTTTTACTGAGCAATTGCTTTTTGGATGAATCACGCTGGCCTGTCCACAATGAAATTCAAGCGTGATTCCGATGAACTTGGAATATCTTAGGGCACCTTTGTCCCAAAGTAATCGAGAATCTAAAGTTGGGCACTGGTTATTGGAAACTTATCACCCACTACTGTGTTTAAACATAAAATGATTATATTTGTCTAATGGAAAAGTTGAACAATTATATACACATAGATGCATCCATTAGATTTGGTAAACCGGTGATCATTGGAACAAGGATCACGGTGGATGATATTCTGTCTTGGTTATCTTCCGGTATGACGATTGAAGAAATTGAAAGTGACTTTCCCTACATAAAAAGAGAACATGTTCTTGCAGCATTAGCTTTTGCTGCCAATCGGGAACAATCGCTTAGATTGTTGAAAGTAGTATGAAAATTTTAATTGATGCGAATATTTCATGGAGATTAAAAGAGGCTTTAAAGGATTTTTTTGAAATATGTACTCATGTAGATTCCTGTGAATTGAAAGTACCCGCATCTGACTTAGAAATATGGAATTTTGCTTTTGAAAATCAATACACAATTCTTACAAACGACCTTGACTTCATCAGACTATCTAATCTTTATGGTTTTCCACCCAAATGTATAATTATCCGTACCGGAAACCAATCATCTAAGTATATTTCAGAATTAATCAGACACAAAAAAGAGGACATAAGGAATTTTGAGAGCCATATCGCATTTGGAGTATTAGAGATTTATTAGTATAATAAATCTCAGGATGCCGGCATTTCAACGCACTTAAACTATTCAAATTAACTAATTCAATCTGAATCACTGATCAATCCGATTACACTAATTACACGGATTCTTTAACTACCCATGGTGAAATCCTTTAATCCGCTTAATCCCAGCCTTTAAGGGCAGGCAAGCATGATTTAGAATTTAAATTATTCCCACTCGCCACTGTTTGCAACTCGTGACTTTCATTTCGTATGTTTTTTAACCCTAAAACTCAATTCCTCCATTCAGCAAAGGATTTGATCAATCTTATTAAAATATAATCTCCAATAATTATCTTCGGATTCTGACTTCTGATTTCTCCTATTTAACTAATTGCAAAACATTGTTAATAAATTATATGTAAATAATAAAAAGTATGAACATCAAAGACTGCCCCTTGACCTCCTCTTCCAGAAGCTAAGGTTTATACACATCTTTTTTGTTTATTTCAAAGTAAACTTTGGCGACACCCCGACGTAGGTTAACCTACGCCGAGCCTCACGATCTAAGTTTTTACTTTAAATTTTGTACATCATTCGCTATGAAGTGCTGAGCGTAGGTTAACCTATCCCGAATCGTTCCTCTCGGGACTGTGAGCGTTCGGGTGACTGCAAATTTAATTTTGCTTATCAGCAACTCAATAACAAACAATTATATTAATATTCTAATTAAGCCTTTTATTGAAAAAATAATTATGTATAAACCCCCTATTACAAAAGGGGATATTGTGCTAATCGACATTTTACATATCACATTTTACCTTATCAAGTTATAATTTTGATTTTGGTAGCAAAGCAATACAGGTTAACTGACTTCAAATTTCTGATTTCTGACTTCTGACCTCTGACAACTGACAACTGACTACTGACCACTGACCACTGACCACTGACCACTGACTTCTAATTATGCTTCGCTGCCATCTCAAACACCAATTCCCCACCTTGCAATATCATACTGTGTCTGATGTATTTTTCCTTCCATGGGTATCCCTGCCATGTAATACTTTTGACATAGACATTTTTTGGACTTTGATTTTTAACCCTAATGGAGAATGTTTTACCATTTTCAAGTTTGATATCTACACTTTCTACCAATGGACTTCCTAATTGATACTCGTCTGAACCGGGGCAAACAGGATAGAATCCCATCGCAGAAAATAAATACCAGGCGCTCATCTGACCACAGTCATCATTTCCACTTAGACCATCAGGACCATTTTTATATTGATTCTTGATGATCATGCGGACTTTCTCCTGTGTTTTCCAGGGACTGTCTGTCCAATTGTATAGATAAGCAACGTGATGAGAAGGCTCATTGCCATGTACATAATTTCCTATGATGCCATCTCGTGTTATGTCTTCTGTTTGAGCGAAATACTTATCCGGTAATTCTTTGTTAAACAAATCGTCCAGATACTTTTCAAATTTTTGCTTTCCACCTAAAAGACCCATTAAGCCTGGAACATCCTGAGGAACATACAAACTGTAATTCCATGAGTTGCCCTCTATGAATCCCTGACCATCCGTGTCCAATGGGTCGAATTCTTTTTTAAAAGTTCCATCAGCTAGTTTAGGCCTCATAAACCCAACAGAGGGATCAAAGACATTTTTGTAATTATTTATTCTTGCAGAGAATTCTTTTAAGATATCATATCTGCCTAATTTTTTTGCCATCTCGTGAATACACCAGTCATCATATGCAAATTCAAGCACTTTGGAAACAGAGGCCCCGGACTTGTCCTCCGGTATGTAATTCATGTCGATATAATAGCCAAGACCATCAAACTTTCTATTTCTTGCTGTGGTCACACATGCCATAAGTGCTACATTTGGATCTCCTTTGTAGGTCTCTTTCATGATAGCATCAGCGATGACGGATACACTGTGATAGCCGATCATACACCAATTTTCATTGGCATAGTGACTCCATACCGGCAACATGTGCATGGCACTTTGTGAATAATGAGCCATCATAGACTGGATCATGTCATTGTTGCGCTGCGGCTGTATGATATTGAAAAGAGGGTGGAGTGCGCGGTAGGTATCCCAAAGGGAAAATATGGTATAGTTCTTAAAATTTTTGGCATCATGGATGTTCTGATCGATACCTTTATATTTTCCATCTACATCCTGGTATATAATAGGAGTGAGTAAAGAGTGGTAAAGCGCTGTATAAAAATTGACCATATCATCTTTGGCACCTTTCATTTCTACTTTGGCAAATTCTTTTTCCCATAATTTTCTGGCATTAGAACGAACTTCTTCAAAACTTTTACCACTGGTTTCTGCTCCTAAGTTTGCCAATGCGCCTGCAGGGCTTACTGACGATAGTGCCATTTGTACTTCTATGGACTCACCTGCTGCCATGTCAAAGTCGAAATACATACGGAGTTGTTTGCCTGCTTGTTCCGGGAAGTTATTTTGTTGGTCAAATTTCCCCCAAAAACCTCTGTAAACATCACTTTTATCGTATTTTCTACAACCATAATTAGCAAATGGTTTAGAAAATCTCATTGCAAAATTCACCGTCCTGGATCGTGCCCAACCATTAGTTTGTCGATATCCTACCACCGTATATTCATCAATGACTTGAACGAAGGTCCACACATTTTTGCCCTCATAATTGTATATGCCATGCATCAGATCCAGAATGATGTGAGACTTTCCTGCCTGATTGAAGGTGTATTTATGCACACCTACTCGCGGTGAAGCGGTCATCTCAGCCACTATGTCATCATCGTCCAGTTTCACTTTATAATACCCGGGAGAAGCCACCTCATTAGCATGGGAAAATCTTGACCTGTAACCGTCTTGAGGGTTTTGTGCAGTGCCGGGATTTAATTGCAACTCACCTTGCGTCGGCATGATGAGGAAATCACCCAGATCTGAATGCCCGGTGCCACTGAAGTGAGTATGACTAAAACCAACTATCGTCTTATCATCGTATTGATATCCTGCGCAATATTTATAAACATCAGGATTGTATTTGCCATCGACAGCATACTGCAACGTATCGGTATCGGGACTTAATTGTACCATACCAAAAGGTACCGTGGCCCCCGGAAATACGTGACCCATACGCTGTGTTCCGATAAAGGGGTTGACATAATCATATGGTATCATGTCAGAATTCTGGCCGATCAAATTATTGCAGGTTAAGAGTGTGAAACAGAATAGAAGGTAGCGCATACATTTTTTTGTAAAGATAGGAAAGATGTAAGAAAATTTTAAAATGGATATTGTAGGGACAGGTCGCGACCTGTCCTTACAATATCCATTTTAAAATTCATGTCACATGTATTGCTTTTCTTCCAAAATCAAAAAGATAACTTAAGAAAAATTAAAAGCAGGTGACGCAGATATTTTATGATCAATTATGATATAAAATGCATTATTACACAAATTCCTCTTCGAGAAGCTAAGGTTTAAATATTAGTTATTCAGCTTAAATATAAGAGTCTCTTTTGGGCATGCGCACAAAATAAATATTATTAGCCACTAATTCCACGAATGATGCTTTGCATCTAACACGAATTTATTCGTGTAAATTCGTGCAATTATCTGCGATGCTGCTACGCGGTCGTGGCTAAAGAAATAAGAGTTTTAAAAATGGTAGGAAATTTGACAGATCAATATCATTTTTCACATGGCAACAAATTAGTAAATAGGGCATTAATTTAGTTGTAATGAAGCGTAAAAAGCATAAATTAACTACCATGATTTTCAGGAAGTTGCGATTGGTTATAGAAGATGAAACTTCGATCATTGAGCCTAGTAAATAAAAAACATTTAAATAGATATAAAAATTTTAATAACTATGCTAACTAGTTGATATACAGTGATATAATTATTTATATTCACAAATTATATATTTATATTTTTGATAACCAAAGCAATAAACAACTCCGAACCTTTAGTTATTAAAAAGGGGTGATTATAATTTGCTTTTAATTCCTCATTCCAAAAAACCATATTCACTCAAAAATGCCGGAAAAGATCACTCTCTACCGGCATTTATTAGTTAAATTAAATAATTCATATTTATTGCAGTTGATAGAATCCTCGGGTAATTAAAGCCTCCCCTTCATCGTGCTATTTATAGCATCCATCTCTCTGGCTTTTTTTAATTTCTGATTGCCAAAATTATAGGTGACTCTTACATTCATCTGCCTGTTAAAATCATCATTCTCTACATTATTATAATATCCATCGCTTTGTTCGCCGGTTATTTTTTCAACATTAGTCCTTAATATGTCCTCAATTTCCACCATGAACGTCCAGGATTTCCATATCTTTTTGACATTTACATCCAGACTTTGCAAAGTTGCCAACTTGCCCAATTCTATTTGTTTCGGAGATAAATACCAATAATTAATTCCCAGAAATAAGTCTTTCTTCGAAGTAAGTCTGATATTATTATTTATTTGCAGAAAGAGATTGGTATTGGCATTGTCAACACTATAAGGAAACAATGTCTCAGTGATTCCTTCTTCCGGTAAATATGTAGGATCGCTAGTGACAGTGCCTTTGAAACTATCATATTCTAAAGCCGCCATATAATTGGCACTCCAGATGCCATCAAACCAGGATTTATTCATGCCTAAAGACAAACTAAGTTCTTCTTTGTTGCCATAATTGGTCCTTATATAACGCAAAAACCTTGTCTCCTCCATTGTTGCATTATTGATCTGAATTCCTTGCATCGGAATCTGACCTGATGCATCTTTGACTATTTGATATTGTACGATGGCATAATATGCATTTTTGAACATGTAATTCAACTCCTGATTATAATTTTTTGATGCAAGAACAAATGGATTATTTTGGAGATAGTTATTGGGTGTAAAATATCGTCTTATCGGATTTAATTCCCAGAATGTCGGCCTGCGCACCCTACTTGAAAATGAATAGGTTAGACTATTGTCCTCATTTATAGAATAATTTACATTTAAATAAGGTAATATATTGTTGTAATTTCTTTTGAATCCGATCGCCTTATCCAACACTCTACCTTCACTGTTTGTATTCTCAAATCGTGTACCTACTTTTGTTGAGAATTTTTCATTCATGGTCAATTCCACAGTGGCATAAAGTCCAATGATGTTTTCTTCGTAGACAAAGTGATTGGACCGTGCTTCATTGTTGACGTAGCCATTTTCTGAGATCATATCTTGCTTCGTATCATTATCCGTCTTCGTATTGTTATAACTACCCCCAAACATCCACGTGGTCTTGCCTTTGGTTTTGTGGACATAGTCCAGAAGCGCACCCACGTTGTCGATATATTGAGGAACAGATTGGTGAAAAATACTTGGTATTCCCCCGCCTGCAGGCGCGGATTCATTCGTACTGTTCATCTTACGTTCATACTTTAAAAATGAAATATTAGCGGACAATTTACTTCCAAGAGAATCGGTTTTGATCTCATAATTTAAGTTTGCAGAATGATTTCTAGTTAGAGCATTTTCCTTATTGGTGGTTCTGTTATCCAGGATTCCACTGGAATAGTTGTCGACTTCGAGAAGGGAATTGTAACTTTTATTGAACCTGAAATTATATGTCATACCAAGAGATTGCCTTTTCGTCAATGAATAATCGGCACTAATATTAACTCCAAAATTCAAATTTGGATCAGTTGAACTCCCGAATGTTTCATTTCGGAATTCATCATTGCCATTGGAAAGTGCATATTTTTCCTGGTCTTTAAAAGAACCTGCATTAATGCCTGTATTGATCGCCAACTTGTTTTTTCGAAAGTTGAAATTGGCTCCTGCCCCCGGATTGTTGTAATATCCTTGATTGTCTGATAATTTTAAGGTACCATTATAACCGTCACTCAATTGTTTTTTCATGACGATATTGATGATGCCGTCATTGGCTTCCACCTGAAATTCACTTCCTGGAGTGGTGATGACTTCGATGCGCTGGATCTGTTCAGATGGAATATTTTTAAGGTATTCCGTAATTGCCTCGGCATCCATGTTGGTTTTTCGACCATTAATATAGATGATGGCACTTGACTTACCCAGAATTTTTAAAGATTTTCCATCAGTACTTGATACCAACGGGGTCTCTTGCAATAAGCCAAATGCATTATTTCCTTTGGCCTTTGATGAAATAGAAACATCATAAACGAAACGATCAGATTTCTTTTGAAAAACTTTCTGTCGCACGACGACTTCGTTCAATTGTATTTCTTTGATCTTTATTTTGAGATTTTTTTCAAGATCTGATTCAATTTCGATACTCTGATTATAAACTTGTTCAAAATTGTAATTGACTATTAATTGATACATTCCCGGAGCTAAGTTTTCAAAAATATATTTACCCTGCTCATCCGATAAGTTGCTCCACTCATTGTCTGGACTTTTCAATATTATTTCAATGTAGTCCAATGGAGCAGAGGTAGTTGAGTCTGTCACTTGGCCATTTAAGCTGTATTGCCCGAACGCACGAAAGCTGCTCATTGCAATGAAAAGTAGTAGTAGATATTTCATATTATTCGTTTTAAATGTATTTGATCATTTATTAGGCGTGTAATGCTGTTGATTAGTTACATCCACTTCATACACTTACTGTTATTTACATAGTACTGCAAACATAATACTACTGTGTAAGACATAGTACATTGTTTGGGATATATTAGATAAGTTGGCTTATTCTAAGGCATGAATGGAGTAAAAATGAGGATGAAAATTTTCTTGGTATTAGGTAAAGAAGTGGATAATAAATAGACAGAATATCATCGTTCGAGATTAAAATGATCGTGTAAAAAAAAAGTAAGAAATTAGAAGTCAGAGGTCAGAAGTCAGTAGTCAGTAGTCAGTAATCAGTGTCCTCTCATAATATAGGTTGACAAGCTACTACCTAAAGCCTAAAGATTGTTAATAACTTTTATTGTTATTTAGTTGGCAGTAATTTAATTTTAATAATCAAGGTCAAGCGGAAGTGAGCAATGCTGGGGAGCAACTCACCAGGAATAACCTTGTAGGACAAAAAATGTCTTATAAATTGGGCCTCCTAATCTTTTTTAGGAGGTCTTCTTTTTGTGCTAAACCAAAGATATACATTTTTGGACTTTTTATGCCTTTATAAACCCATTGTCTAAATGTGTTTGATAGTTAAATATTTGCATCTCTGTTCGTATTTTTTGCTCACTAATCTCATTCTCAAACTCAAGCGGCGATTTCCATCCCAGCCTGTTTTGTTTTCTATTTGTATTATATTCATACTGTATCTCAGCTAACCCTTTGTTAAATTCTATTTCGTTCCGTCCTCTTTTGAGTGGTAGAAAATGATGCTTTATCATGCTGTTTCTTTGCTCAGCATAAGCATTGTCCAGACAATTGCCAGATACACTTATTCTCATTTTAACAAAGTCCAACAAGTCCATATAACGGTTTGAAAAATATTGTGACCCTCCATCCGTATGATGAATGCAATATTTGATTGCCTCAATGCCCCTTAAATTAATCAACTGCTCTAAAGGTCTTATGCCCTCAATAGCCCGCATTCTCTCACCTCCATATATCCCAACCATCATTGCACTATACAGATCAAACAGGCTGAATACAAAATATCTCTGACCGTCTTTATATACATAAGTTAAATCACCCACTATAACCTGATTAATATTATTGACTTTTAATCCGGCAACAAGGTTAGTATATTTTTTACTTCTTGAGCTGGCTTTGGTAGTCACTATTCTTGTATAAACCGGCCGGAGTATCAGGCCATAGTCGCTCATCAGCTTCTCAAACTTATTGACCCCGATATTATATTGCTCTTTAATATTGAGATTATAATACAAGGTACGGGATCCTGCATTTGCATCCTTTGTGGAGCGGTATTGATCGACTTGACTTTCTACTACTTCCATTGTAGCCTTCAGCTTACCCATTCTGGCCACCGCTTGAAAATAACCCTGCCGGCTCTTGCCAAAATAGGCGTAAACCTGTTCAGCTCGGATCTGTGCATCAGACAATCTGCTTAGCACATTTTGCATGATTTTCAATTCGTTTTTTTTTCGAACCTTTCTCCAAGCCTTTCCTTTGCAAGCTTTGCTAACTCTTCAAGATGAAGGATCCTGATCTGCTGTTCACCAATGATGGTTTTAAGCTTTTTGGCCTCCTTTTCTAGTTCCAAAACCCGATTGATTTCTGCAGGTTTTTGAATAAGAATCTGCACAGGAAGAGGCTCTTTACCATACTTCCGTATCCAGTTTCTTACATTTTCAGCTTTGACAAAATATAGTACACTTACTTCTTTGACAGAAATGGCACCTGATTCAATTTTGAAAACGATTTCTTTTCTAAATTCTTCACTAAATCTTCTACGTCTCCTCTCTTCTATTGTCATTTTTTAGTACTTTTATTCAAAGTTACTAACATCTTTTCTGTCAACGTATTTCATGAGAGTACACAGTGTCAGTCAGTAGTCAGTTTACCTGTAATGTTTTGCTTCCAAAATTAAAGAGATAACTAGGGAAAAAGGGAACGCAGATGACGCAGATTATTTATGATAAAGGATGTCGATATACGAATTTCTATTTTTTGAGGGGGGTAGGGGGAGGTGTCATTGACACACATAGCTTAACTGATTAATTAGCAGCGAATTAAATTTAGTTATTTAAGAGAATGAAACACCGAATCGAATGCGCTGTAAATTTATCATTTATCACTTATGAGAAAATTAGAAATTAGAAGTTAGAAATTAGTTAACCTGGAATTCTTTGCTTCCAAAAATCAAAATAGATAACTTGATGAAAAGGGAACGGAGATGACACTAATTTTTATAATGCATTAAAACTCCATATATTTTAGCCACTACCGCGAAGCAGCATCGCAGATAATTTCATTAATTTTCACGAATAAATTCGTGTTAGATGCAAAGCATCATTCGTGCAATTAGTGGCTAATAATTCTTTTTTGGGCGAATGCTCAAATGAGAGTATAAAGTTTAAATCAAAACAACTAATGTCAAATACTTCAACTGTAAAAACTTAGTTTTAGTTATATAGAAGAATGACGCTCCGAAGTATTGCTGATTACATATTACCGGTATTACTCATTACCCATTGCTTATATTAACATCATAATCCTTCAACGATGTCTCCAAATGCTCCGGTGAGATAAAATGAATTACATGGTAACCAAGGGATCTTGCCGCATCCGCATTTCTTTTATTATCATCGATAAAAAGAGTTTCTGAAGGTTCCAGCCCATAGCGGTCGCGAAGAAGATGCCAGATATCAGGGTTTGGTTTGGCCATGCCTTCTTCGCCACTGATGAGGCGGCCATCGAACCAATGAAGGAAGTCAAATTTATTTAAAGCAATTGGAAAAGTCTCTGCGCTCCAATTGCTCAGCGCATATAACTTGAATAAATCGAGATCTTTTAATTTTCTGAAAACCTCAACTGTGCCATGTATCCTATCGCCAAGCATTTCTTCCCAACGACCATAGAAATCGCGGAGGGCTTGATCCCATTCGGGAAAGAGTTCGATTCGCTCCTCTGTAGCTTGAGCAAGAGGCTTTCCTGCGTCCTGCTCTTCATTCCATTCGAATGTTGCGACTTCATTAAAAAAAGTATCCTGCCTTTCTTTTGATTCGAAGTAGTTCTCATAGACATACATTGGATTCCAGTCGATCAGGACACCTCCGAGGTCGAATACTATAGTTTTTATCATGATTTGAATTAAAGTTAAAGATAGTGGTCAGTGGTCAGTGGTCAGAAGTCAGTAGTAAGTGGTCAGTGGTCAGTGGTCAGAAGCCAGTGTCCAACAAATAGCATCGATAGCGGGCTTGCCCGACTAAAGAAGTGACGGCAGGAAAATTCCGATAGTAATGTCCCACAGATCAACATATTTGAGGAAATTCTAAATTCTAACTTTCTATATGATAATCAATATTATACAAATAGATATACATTACAGAAAGTGCGAGCTCAAAAGATATAATTAATAGAACCGACAAATACTATTTAGTCAGTAGTTCCTCCGTACTGCTTGTATCATTGCCGGTAGCTTTACCCAAGGCAATAGCTTTTTCGGCGGTTATTCTTGCATTTTCTTTATCTCCAGCTTTGAAATAAAGCCATGCCAAGGTATCATTGTTGGCATACTGAGATAGCTTGTTTACAGATGCCTGAGCCCAAACAATGGCTTGTTTGATCTTTGCAGGATCATCAAATGATTCATAAGCATACCAAGCAAAACTGTTCAATTCCTGAGAGTCAAACTTGTCTACATTTTCAGGAGTAAGATATTCGGTCAGTGCCTGATTATACTGCTCTGTTTCTTTATTTTTCTTGTGATAAAATGTAGCCAGATAGAAAGAAAGAATACCGCGCTCTTCAGGATAAACTGCGCTTAAATGTTGTTGAGCTGCAGGCAAATCAAGCTTTTTATTATAATCGCTTTTGAAATAATTGTATGCAAGATTACCAAGGAATTCGCTGTGTAATTTGGCAGTAATAGCCTCTTTGTTCTCAAGTAAAGTAGAATGATTCACCGAATTAGGATTGATGGCAAAAGCATTTAACCATTTTATATTTTCATCAGTGGTCAAATCTTTTTGAGTTTTGAAATATTCCTGAGCTACTGCATCTCCTTTTGGATCGCCAGTCTGATACAATAGATTGAGATAATTCGACAGGAGTGTTGCATCTCTGTCTCCGGCCTCAAATTTAGTTTGTAGAGTGGCATATTGCTGTTTGGGATCATTCGCTTGTTTGCCCAGGGATACGAATTCTACTGCATCCATGTAACCAAGACTAAGGTGGATCAATTTACCGCTTCCATCTATAAATAAATGAGTTGGATAAGCATTGACTTTGTAAGTTTTGGCAAGTCCGGTTCCCTCACCTTTTTCCATATCTATCTGAGCATTCACAAAGTTTTCATTGAAATATTTACCAACCTGAGCATCAGGAAAGATACTTTTTTTCATCATTTTACAAGGACCACACCAGGAGGTGTAAGCATCCAGATAAATCAACTTTTTCTCTTTTTTAGCTTTTTTAAGAATTGATTCCCAATTGCCTGTTTCGAATACTATGCCTTGCCCAAACATTGTGAATGAGCCCATAACTGTTAGTAGTATGAAAAGTATTTTTTTAGACATGATGTAAGTTTTGAAAGTTGAAAAATAATTATTTGGAATTGATCCTCAAGATGGTGTTGTCATATTTTGTGGTGTCCTGATTTTTTTTCTCAGCTTCAGATTTAGCCTTTAATGCTTCCTTTAATGCATTGTCTTTATCTTTGGACCAATCCAGAAAAATAGCATATTCAAGTCTTTTTGATGGATCGTCACTTAAATCCGCCTGTTTGCTATATAATAAAGCAGCTGCTGATTTCATATCTTTTTCACCAACATACAAAGTTGTTAGAGATTTAATGATAGGATCGATGTCGATGAAACTTTTTTCGTTAAGTGCTTTTCCTATTTCGCTTGCTATTGAAACATATTTAGGGCCATCCTTCGCAGCATCAGCTTGAATAAGAGTTGATTCCAATTGGAAGATCTTATTATTATCTTTATCAAGTACTTTTTTAGCAGTTTCTTGTGCAGAAGCAAGCAAGTCCGGGCTTTCGTATTCAATTGATTTGCGCACACTGGCTATAAGTGCAGCATACTTTCTTTTATTAAAATCTTGTTGAGAATAAATCTTTACGATCTTTTTTTCATTTGCTATTAATTGATCGAAAGGTTTTGAATCACTTGAAGTTGCTGCTTCATAAATGATTTTATAGTGAATATCACTGCTACCAGTCTTATTCTCATTCAAATAATCATTTGCTACTTTCAAACTGGATTTGTTTGCAGCATTCAATGCTTTGATGTAGTCCAAAATAAGTTGAGGACTTTTATCACCCTCCTCGTACTTTTTAGCATAGACCGGACTTCTATCAAATTTGTTGACTGCAGCAGTAGCCATTTGGATAAAGCCTGCCGCATCTGATCCTCCAACCTTATTAAATACCAAATTGCCTTCACCATCTATAAATACGAAAGTGGGATATGCTCTAATACTATATTTCTTTGCGAAGGCAGGTCCCTCACCTTTCTCCATGTCCAATTTGAAATTAATAAAATTCTTATTGAAATAGGTGCCGACTTCTGGTTGTGGAAATATATCTGCTGCCATTCTTTTGCAAGGACCACACCAGGAGGTATAAGCATCCACGAAAACCAATTTATCAGATTCTTTGGCCATGGCTTTTGCCTCGTCCCAACTCCCATGAAAAAATTCAATACCTTGACCAAAAAGGTTAAAGCCACTAAAGGTGATCAGAGCCAAAAGAAATATTTTCAAATTCATTATTATATTTTTAAAGAAAAGGGATGTATTATTATTTTCTGTTTTTTCTTTCAAATTCTTCTATGAGCTGTGCATCAGTCTTGTCCAATGTAGGTATAAGTAGTTTTATATCTTCGGCTAATTTATGATTAGGATAGGCTTTTAGAAAATCTTCGTAATATTTTTTAGCAAGTTGTTTGTCATGAAGATCATTGTCAAAAGTAAAGGCTTTCTGAAACATTGCATCTGCAACCCATTTTGAGTCAGGATATTTTTCAGAAATCAAGCTCCAGATACCTATAGCTTTAGCTGGATCTTTCCTTCCTTTGACTAGCGCGCCAGCTTTGAATAGTAATTCAGGTGTGGTGCTGTCTCCTTTTATTCCATTGGACATCAGCTTTGCATCTTCATAAATTTGTTTTGTGCTATAAGAAGAATCTTGCTCGGCAGAGTTAGTCAGAAATACACTATCTATATATTTCTGCACTCTTTCATGAGCGGCAGATGAGGATTCACTCCCCAGATTATTTCCATCTGGTACTTTTGGTTCCGGACGACATGCTGATAAGCAGAAAACTATCGTTGCAAAAGTAATTATCAAATATTTGTAAATCATGAACCTCTATTTATTTTGCAAAAATAGTCAATTTCAAAGTATTACTTGTTGGCAAGCTCTTTGATCTTCTCTTCAAGTTCATTTTCATCACCCGGAACGTAGCCTGAATGTGTCCAAACAATTTTCCCACTTTGATCTACTAAAAAAGTTTGAGGCACTGCCTGGAAGTTAAATGCCTTCTGCAACTCTTGATTGGGATCTGACAGTATAGTATATTCCCAGCCTTTTTGTTCTACCATAGGTTTGATCTTGGAGGATGATCTTGAATCATCAGTAGATATTGCAATTAATTCTACACCATAAGTTTTTTGCCAATCTTCATATAAATCATTAATTGCGTCCAGTTCTTTCTTGCAAGGTGCACACCACGTCGCCCAAAAAGAGATAACGGTAATTTTGCCGTCCTTAATATAATCTTTTAACGTGACGTTTTTACCATCAAGAGATTTGATTTGAGTGGTAGGAAGGTTTGATTGTGCAGATAGAACACCAGAATAAAATATTACAAGTGCAATAAAAAATAAGTTAAAAATTTTTTGGATTCGCATGAATATGATTTATTAGAATTTTTGATTTAATTATTGAGTTGCAAGGCACTATAACATAAAGGAAATACAATTTATAATAAACATCACTCTATTTAACTAGACTTTAACCATTATGATAGTGAAAATACCTTATTATGATTTTTAAGCCGCAAAACTAATTTATTTTTTACCAATTATTTATTGTTTGAATCGCTCATTTCAAAAAATAAAAATATACTTTTGCCTCAATATTTAAAATATTCGCAAACCTCTATATGCAAAAAGTAGTTTTTACCCTTTTCCTAATGGTGTTGTTTTGGAGCAAAAGTGATGGTCAGGGCATTACTGCCGGCAAGATCTCTGGAAGTCTCCAGACTAACCTGAATTTCTTTATGAAGGATGAGTCAATCAATGCTGCAAATACGCCGCAATATGAGACTCAGCTTTACGGTGCGGATTCCTGGCTCAATGTCAATTATAATGTCAAAGGCTTCGATGCGGGCATTAGACTGGACGTTTTCAATAATTCATATCTTTTTAATCCAAATGGAGGTTCTTACACGGCGGTCGGTATCGGAAACTGGTATGTCTCCAAGCAGATAGATAAATTGAACATAAAAGGTGGATATATATATGATCAGATCGGCTCAGGTATAATATATCGTGCTTATGAAGAAAGACCATTGGCCATAGACAATGCGCTATTCGGAGTGCGGGCAGTATATGAAATAGCGCCGGATTGGAAGATCAAAGGATTCACAGGTCAGCAAAAATTTCAATTTGATCGTTATGGAGCTATTATTAAAGGAGCAAGCATCGAGGGTTACTTATCTACTAATGATACTACAGGTAGGGCTTCACTTTCTATTTCTCCGGGAGTGGGCATTGTAGCCAGAACGCTCGAAAATTCAACTACTGACGCTATTAATAATGTATTAAAATATTATGAGCCTAAAGACAGTATTCACTCTTACAAGACGAATACTTATGCGATGACATTATATAATACCTTGAATTATGGTCCGATCAGCTGGTATGTGGAAGGTGCTTATAAAACAGCAGAGATCATGAGGTCGCCGACAGCGTTCCAGCATATTGGACAGGATTCTTCTGCAGGTAAATTCATTAAGGACGCAGGGACTGTATTCTATTCAAGTTTTAGCTATGCAGATCATGGACTGGGTATTTCGGTGGAAGGTAAGAGAACAGAGAATTTTTCATTTAGAACAGATCCAAATTTACTACTCAATAGAGGACTTGTTAACTACATCCCTGCGATGTCTAAGGTCAATACCTACAGACTTACTTCGAGATACAATCCAGCCACACAATTCATGGGAGAAGTAGCCTTCCAAGTTTGATGTTCAATATAAGTTCAATAAAAAGGTGAGTGCTTTGGTTAATTATTCACATATTAACTCGCTGGAAGATGTCAAGCTCTATAGAGAGATTTATGGTGAAGTAACTTATAAACCTAACAAGAATAATAACTTTATCATTGGGTTACAAAGACAGGTTTATAACCAGTTTGTCTATGAAGGTAAAGTCAATGCTCCGAATGTAGAGACTTATGTGCCTTTCTTGGAGTATCTTCATAAATTCAATAAGAAGACAGCTATTCGATTGGAAGGGTCAGCCATGTTCACTGATCAGGATTACGGAAGCTGGGTATATGGCCTTGCAGAGTTTACTATAGCTCCTCACTGGAGTTTTGTCGTCTCTGATATGTATAACTACGGGTTCAACTCTGAGAAAACCAAAAAGGCAAATAATTATCCTTCAATCGTTGCCTTTTATAACCGTGGACCTAATAGATTTTCTGTGGGTTACATCAAGCAGGTGGAAGGAATTGTTTGTACAGGTGGTATTTGCCGATATGAGCCTGCATTCAGCGGTGTTAGAGCAACATTATCTACCTCATTTTAATATTATTATAATTAAATAATGATGATCAATATTTTTAGACTTTCATGCTTCCTTTTCATTGCCGTTCTATTTAATGGTTGCTCAGAGACAGAAATAATAGTGCCAAAGGCGGGTGAAATTATTTCAGACAGAGTTGTTCTAATTGAGGATTTTACTGGAGTAAAGTGTCCAAATTGTCCAAATGCTGCTAGAGAAATCACTTCTTTAATGGGTAGATATCCCAAGAATGTTGTGGCTGTTGCTTATCATACAGAGTTTCTTGGATCCCCGATCACAGAACCTGCTGAGTACAAAAGTAAATATGATTTCAGAACTACGGATGGAGAAGCTCTTGAAGGGCAAATGGGATTCTATTTGGGTAAACCTGCTGTAAGTTTGGACAGAAAGATCTATAATCCATTGGAAGATTATATTCTTACGAGCACTGCAGTGCTGGGAAATATTGAAAATGAGCTGCGATCTATACCTAAAGCAAAGATCACGATCAATAATACTTATGATTTCAATACAAGAAAGCTAATAGCAAATATTACCATAGATCCGGTAGTTCAAACTTCCGGAGAGTTCAGAATACATGCACTTGTGACCGAATCGGATATCCTTGATTCTCAGGAAGATAATATTATTTTTGTCAAGGAATATCAACACAATCATGTATTTAGACAGATGCTGACTGAATTGGCAGGTGATCCTATCGGTTTGACACTTACTCCTGGGTCTCAGATTAAAAGAACATATGAATTTACCCTGCCTCCAGAGAATGGATGGTGGGTTGCTAAGAATTGTCAGGTGGTCGCATTCATTTCTGATCTTTCACAGAAGACTTATTCAGTTGGTGCTATCGTGCAGGCTGCAGAGCATCATGTAATTGATTAATAGTTCAACTTTTTTTAGGTTGCAGGGTATTTGAAATTAGAAGTCAGAAGTCAGAAGTCAGAAGTTAGAAGTCAGAAGTCAGAATGAGGCTCCGATGGTTCTGTCCAGCAATTGATGTAGTTTGGAATCATTGGGGTGGATCTGCCTTGATAACTGGATATTGCACTTTATGATATCAGTCTTACTTAAGAGCATAAAAAAAGGGAAATATTTCTTCAAATATTTCCCTTCTAAAAATTTATTAAGCATCACCCTTTCCGTAGTTGACATCGAATAATAAAACAATCTTTTATCTTTTAAAAAACTGGTGTTTTATTTTCCGTTTCGATATGTTACAAAGATGACATCATATATTCAAGAATATCTCATCCTTTTCAGCCATATTGAAAATTAGTAGTTTTACTGTATGTTTTGCGAAAGTAATCACATGGATAGTGGAGCTCTTTGTCTATATTTGAAGAGTAATAATGAATAGATATTCTTGTTGGGACAAAAGAATTTGTTCAGAAAAGAGTTCAAATTGAGTTATACTGCGAAATAGTTGTCAATTAAGTATTCGTATTTCGAATAAATAAAAAGAATGGGTCGTCTAAGTGCTTGGATTTTGAAAATTTTGGGTTGGAAGATACAGGGTTGGAACCCTTTATTACTCCGACAATATATATTGATCGTAATCCCTCATACATCCAATTGGGATTTTCCACTGGGATTGTTGACCAGAAGTGCGCTTTCATGGCACATTAATTTTGTAGGAAAAGATACCCTCTTCAGATGGCCATTTGGGGCAATCCTCAGATGGATGGGTGGATATCCGGTAGATCGACGCAAGAGTAATAATTATGTTGATGCCGTTGCTGAGGTATTTCGTAATAATCCTGATTTTCGACTCTCTATCGCTCCTGAAGGAACACGAGGAAAAGTAGAAAAGCTTAAGTCCGGTTTTTATTATATAGCTCAGAAAGCGCAAGTACCCATTATTTTGGTAGCCTTCGATTATGGTAAAAAAATTGTAAAAATTGGCGAACCAATCTCTCCAAATATAACGTATGATGAATTGTATGTTCTTATGAAGCAATTCTATCATGGTGTAACTGGCAAAAATAAAAATTTGGGCTTTGATTTTCAATGATAAATTTGTGATTTACAGCGTTTTTTGCTCTTTTATGTGATTATAAAGTCATCTTTTTGGATTTATTTGAAGGATTTCTAATTTTATTTATTTTAAATTATATGCAGCGAATTGACTTTGCAGAGCATCTTATCCAAGAATGAAATGGTTTATTTCCATTCATTTAATTTATTTCACAACATTAAAATAGTCAATCAATGTTTAAATCTACAATCGGAGTCCTTACTATCGGCTTAATCGCCATGCTCAGTATGAGCAATATGGGAGGCCGGGCAAAACAAGGAGGCGAAGGGAATACCGGAGCTCCGGGAGATAAGTCTTACAACTGCTCGGAATGCCATTCCGGGGGCGCCTACAATGTTTCTACAGCTATCACTCTTAAAGATGAGGAGGGAAATGTGGTGGATAAGTACAAACCATCTACGCTGTACAAACTTAGTTTTAGTTTTACTACCATTAGCGGATCCAATCCAAAAGGATATGGCTTCCAATTAGTTAGTATTGTGGATGGAGCTAATACCAATGCAGGTACGATGGCAAATCCAACAACAGATGCACAGGTTACCTCAAAAAATGGCAGAAGTTATTTTGAACACAAAAAACCATCTTTCAACTCTACATTTACCGTCGATTGGACATCTCCCGCTGGTGGAAGTGGTAATGTCGCTTTTTATGGTGTCGGGAATGCCAATAATACAAATTCCAGCACTTCCGGTGATGTAATCAAAGCAGCGGATCCTTTATTTATAACAGAACAATCTGCCTCATCCGGCTCTATCACGCTGTCGAAGCTATTCTTATTTCCTAATCCGGTTTCCAATGAATTAAGATGGAACGCACCCAGCGGAAGGTCTGACTTAAATTACACGATATACCGCCTAGACGGGACAATTATTGAAGTACCTCTGAGTAGCGCAGCAAACGGAAGTTTTGATGTAAGTAAATTTTCTCCGGGGTACTATATTTTAATGGCAAAAACAGCACATGGTGAAACTATAGCGAAGAATAGTTTTATAAAAATATAGTCGCAAATCGCCTATAAGAAATTTTGAAAAGAGATAGTTCGTTGTAACTATCTCTTTTTTTGTTAGTAACTATGAATTTATGATCCTCAAACCCTCCTCATATTCCTTATATTTATTAATATTGTGCTCTATTGCAGAAAAGCGATATACTACAGATTTAAGAAAATATGGGTGCATTAATAGTGATTTTTACCGGAGCCTTGGTCGTTTTATTTGCAGGATTATTTGCAAAAAGATCCATACTTCAGGGAATTGGTTTAGTTACCGCACTTGGCGGACTTGTACTGTCTTTAGTGGCATTAAACAGTGAAGTCTTTGACCTACGGCATATGTTGATCTTTGATCATTACGCATTGGCCTTTACAGCTTTAATGTGCCTGGCGACCTTTCTTGTATTTTTAGCTTCAGGATATGGATTCAGGCAACTTGGGGAGACACTTGGCGACAATTACGGCTTGATCCTATTCTCTTTGTGTGGGGGGATTTGTATGGTCTCTTTTCAAAATATGGTAATGTTATTCCTCGGAATCGAAATACTCTCTATTCCATTATATGTATTAGCCGGAAGCAGAAGAAACGACCTGGGATCAAATGAAGCCTCTTTAAAATATTTTTTGATGGGCGCATTTGCCACAGGTATTTTATTGATGGGTATGGCTTTATTGTATGGCGCTACAGGTACATTTGACGTCGTGGCTATGGGTGAAAAGTTGACTTCCGGAGGCCTCTCAGGATATGGATATATTGGATTCATGTTGTTAACTATCGGACTGTGTTTCAAAATTTCAGCTGCTCCTTTTCATTTTTGGAGTCCTGATGTGTATCAGGGAAGCCCTACGATCATCACTGCCTTCATGGCATCTGTTGTCAAAATTGCAGGATTTGGAGCATTGGTAAGAATATTTAGTATATCGTTTGTTGGTGTTGCCGGAGAATGGATGACGATGCTGGGAGCAATCGCTTGCCTCACTATGACTGTAGGCAATTTTGGAGCACTTATGCAGAGCAATTTCAAAAGGTTATTGGCTTACTCTTCTATCTCTCATGCGGGCTACCTTTTATTAGGTGTAGTCTCCCTCCAATACAATAGTGTGAGCAGTGTATTTTATTATTTAACAGCGTATTCCATAGCAACCATAGTAGCTTTTACAATTTTTATGTTGATAAGCGAACAAAAAGCTTCTGAGAACATTTCTGTGTTTAATGGCTTAGCTAAACGAAAACCATTGTTGGCATTTGCAATGACGGTAGCCTTGCTTTCAATGGCAGGTATACCTCCTTTAGCAGGATTTTTTGGCAAATATTTCTTGTTTACCAAAGCTTTAGAGGCCAATCCTGTCATGGTGATAGTAGCTGTCATCAATTCTGCCATAAGTATAGCATATTACTTCAAACCTATCACAGCTATGTACTTTACGAAAGAAGAAGATGTAGACAATGAAGTCCTTTTACCTGGCTTGATAAAGACTTCTATTGTGCTTTCACTCTGTCTGCTCGTCATTATGGTAATATTTCCGGGTTGGTTGCAAGGTCTAGTAGGATAGAAATGTTGAATATTGAAGGTTAAATGTTGAATTAAGCATGATTGAGATTGAATCGGCGATGCATGATTATTTTTATACTTTACCGGGAACTTTCATTCACAATTACGAATTTTGCCTAAAGCCTAAAGCCTAAAGCCTAAAGCCTAAAGCCTAAAGCCTAAAGCCTAAAGCCTAAAGCCTGTCATTTATCTAGCTATTGCCTTAGTTTGTAGAATTAATTTTACTACTTAGAATATCAATAGTATCATTACGAAAATATTGAATCAGATGTACAAATTGTTGATATTTCTTTTGATCCCTTTCGTTATTCCGAATCAGGCCATTGCTCAAGAAGTATGGACATTGGATCGGTGTATTAATGAAGCAGTGCAGAATAATCTCCAGCTAAAGCAGTCTGATCTGATGATTCGAAGGGATGCTATTAGTTATACCACGGCTAAGGCGGGAAGATTTCCTGATCTTAATGGTTCAACTTCCTTTTATGAGAGTTTTGGACGACAGATAGATCCGACTACCAATAGTTTTAACAATCAGAATTTCGGAAATCAATCATATAATCTACAGTCAAGTGTTACGCTGTTTAACTTTAATAGGATCAATAATACGATCAAACAAAGTCAATCTAACCTCAACGCTTCTGAAGCTGACAAAGAACAATTAGTCTACGATATCTCACTTAGTGTGGCCCAGGCATATCTTATTTTGTTGGTCTCAAAGGAAAACCTCGAAGTAGCGAAAAAGAGTATGGATCAAATTACTGAACAACTTCGGGTGACAGATAAAATGATTAATGCAGGTTCGAAAAATAAAAATTCACGCCTTGACATACTTGCTCAACAAGCTCAGAATGAAACCCAAATTATAACTGCTGAAAATGATATTGCGAATGGATTATTAAATCTGAAGCAACTAATGTTTGTAGATGCAAGTGTTAATATCGATGTAATAGCGCCTGCTGTGCCTATTCCTGTGGAGAATCCGGATATGATCGATTATGAACTGCTAGTCGCCAATTCATTGAAGACACAACCACAATTTCAATCATTTTCAAGTCAGATCAACAGTGCTTTATTGGGAGAAAAAATTGCAAAATCACAAGGACTCCCTAGTCTTGGTGCACAAGCATCTGCCGGAACTAATTATTCCTCTCTTAATCAACGAATCCTTAGTTTTAGTACAGTAGAACAACCTGTAAAGGTTAAATTTAATAATGAATTTGTAGATTTTGCAATTATCAACGATGTTCCTATCACAGGGAATAACCCCTACTTTTCTCAGTTAAATCAAAACTTTGGATATGGTATTGGAGTTGGATTACAGATACCTATTTACAATAAAAATGCTGCACGTTCAGCTATACAAAATGCAAAATTAAATACCGAATCCATACGAATTCAGGATACACAGGCTCGTCAGAAACTCAGAAGTGATATAATGAAATCCTTAACGGATGCACGTGCAGCAAGAAGAACGTTGGACGCATCTATTCGCAGCCAGGAAGCATTGGAAGGTGCATACAATGACGCCCAGAAAAGATTTGAAATCGGTACAGCCAATTCATTCGAATTAATATCCGCTAAGAATAATCTGGACAATGCTGAGCGCAGCATTATTATTAATAAATATGACTATACCTTCAAGATGAAAGTATTGGATTATTATGCTGGAAAACAAATTACATTTAACTAAAGAATACAAGCTAATAAATGCCTAGAAATAACAAAAGAAAATGGTGGATCATTGGTTTGGTCTCCCTTGTCGTCATCCTCATAGTTGCAGCTGTAATAAATGGAAAGAATAAACCTAAAGGCCAGGCTGTGACCTTTGAGAAAGTTTCGGAAAGGACCATCAAGGAGATAGTTTCTGCTTCGGGGAAAATTTTTCCTGAGAATGAGGTAAAGATCAGTTCAGATGTGTCAGGTGAGATCATTGCGCTTTATGTGAAGGAAGGAGATACCGTCAAGGCTGGACAATTGCTTGCTAAGATCAACCCAGATAGCTACCTGCCTTCTGTGCAAAGAGGACAGGCTTCTGTCAAAAGTTCAACTACGCAAGAGGCAGTTTCTCGGTCGCAAATTAACAGTGCCAAAGCACAGATAGAGGAGGTGAATGCCAGGTTGACCAATGCCAGACAAACTTATAAAAGAAACAAACAGCTTTTCGATGACGGTGTCATTAGTAAAGCTGACCTTGAAGCATCTCAGGCATCACTGGATGGACTTATAGCTAATGCCAAATCTGCTGAGGCTGGCTTAAAACAAGCTCAGGAAAATGCCACTGCCAGCAAGTATGGTACACAAAGCGCAAAAGCTTCACTGGATGAATTGAAGACGAGTCTAAATAAGACATTTATTTATGCACCTGTAGATGGTGTCATTAGTTCACTGAATGTGGAAAAAGGTGAACGCGTCGTTGGAACAATCCAGATGTCGGGTACGGAAATGATGACCATAGCCAACCTGAATGTCATCGAGGTTCAGGTAGAAGTTTCAGAAAATGATATTGTCAGAGTAAGTAAAGGCGATCTTGCAGAGATCGACGTAGATGCATTCTATGGTAAGAAATTTACAGGAGTGGTAACTGAAATTGCTAACAGTTCATCGACAGCATCTACTGCTGCAGCATCATTAAACAGTGATCAGGTGACTAATTTTGTGGTGAAGATTAGGATGGATTTTGATTCGTATAAAGATATGATTAAAAAAGGTCAGCCATTTCCATTCAGACCAGGTATGTCCGCATCTGTGGAGATAAATACTAATACGGAATCAGGCATTGTAACAGTTCCAATTCAATCAGTTACAACCAGAGAAGACCCTAAGATGAAAAGTGATACAGCCTCTAAAAAGAAAGCTAATCTTGTAGAAGTTGTTTTTGTTCAAAGTGCTGATACTGCCAAAATGGTGCAGGTTAAAACCGGTATTCAAGACGACGAATTTATCCAGATTCTCGAAGGATTAAAAGGAGATGAGATAATCATCACCGGACCCTATAGCACTGTTTCAAGGATACTAAAGCAAGGTGATAAAGTACATAAAGAAGAAAAGAAGACGGAAGATAAGGATTTTAAGAAGTAATTTTTAATTTTTAATTATTACTTCGCTGCAGCATTATTGATTGTTCATTATTCATTAAAAAAGTCCACTCCCTAACCCACAGAAACACAATTTCGTAACCTGCCTTCATGCTTTCGGCAGGCATGCTCAATTGTGTTCTGACTTCACTTTGTGCAAGTAGTGACTTGCACTTCGTTTCGTTTTACTTCCTTAAAAAGGTCGCTTTGGCACCTTTTCTGTGTCGTTCACCCTCTCCAAAGAGGGACATCTGCAGCTTATCATAGTTTTGATTAATGATGGATAAAAGTAAAATGTTCAAAGATAGCCTGATACAAGCATCTTGAAAAATTACAGGTTCGTCTATTTTTCATTTTTCAATAGAAAAGCCTCCCTCTACCCCCCTCCAAAGCTAGGGTTTATACACAAATATTAACAATGCTCATAAGTGATTGATAATTAATTAGATACATTGATATATTTCAGTATTTTTAGGATAATTTAATTGCTTTACTTACTTTTTTTTCTTGGCAAAAAAAAGTAACAAAAAAACCCAAGGCTAGACACCCCGCCTTCGGCACCCCTCTGCCAGAGGGGTAGCAAAATTCTTAACGCTCACTCACTCCGCAAAAGCTCAAAAAATTACGCAAAACCCTACAAGGCTTCGTTCCTCGCTGTGTAGGACTTTGCTATTTTTTGGCATTTTCTCCATTCATTCACTAAATTTTATAAGGCCACAGCTACACCGTTCAGTCATTTTTATAATGCAAACTATTTACTTCATAGTAAATTCTCCAGTTTTAATGCCTTCTGAAAAGATATGTATAAACCCTAGCCCTCCAAAGGGGGAAATCACTGTTCCTCATCATAATTTTGCTACTTATTGAATGGCATGGAGTGTTCAAGAATAGCCTGCAGTTAAGATCAAGCGTTACTGCGTGCTCTCATTATTCATTATTCATCAATCATTGTTCATTACTTTACCGCTTTTTCCTTCAGTAGATTTTTCAACCTCTGCGAAGCCTGTTCGGCCTTTACAAATTTTGGACTGATAGTTGAAGCTTGAGAATATTGCTTCTGAGCTTCAGCCAGCTTACCTTGTTTTTCTAAAACTATTCCCTTCGCGTAATATGCTTCTGCATAGATCTTATCCAATTCTGTAGCAATGGTCAAGAATTCAAGGGATTTATCCAGGGAGTCCATTTCCTGATACAATACACCAATATTAAAATAGGGCTGTGCGGTCTTTGGGAACACCAAATTCATCTTCTTATACCATGTGATGGCTTCATCGAGGTGGTTAAGGTTCTGATGGTGCATAGCCATTGCATAAAGTGCCTGATAAGAAGTAGAATCTATTTTTAGTGCAGTTTTGAAGTATTTCTCAGCATCTTTTTCTTTTATTTCGTCTGATAATGCTCCTGCTTTTATCCAACCATCTATTAGATAAGGATCGATCTCTGTTGCTTTTTTGAATGCGAGTAAAGCGCGCTTTGAATCACCTGATTCGTTCAGAACTGATCCCATTAGTAAGTAAGCATCAGCATTTTGTTTGTCTTTTTCCAGGATGGTTTTAATCGTCTGCATTGCTTCATCGTATTGCTTTAGGATCATTTCGTATTCGGTCAGTTTTAGTAAGGTCCGAATACTGTCAGGAAACATTCCGGAAGCTTTCTGCATCGTCAACAGCGCCATTCTAGACTGATAATAGTCCATATACGTATCTGCCAGTAAATGATAATATTTTGGCTTCAAGCTATCTATTTTCATTGCTGATGACAGGTCCAATATAGCTTCGTCATAACCCTCAACGTCGTAATAATACTGTGCACGGTTAAATAATGCATCAGCATTATTAGGGTTCTTTTCAACTATTTCATTGAGTGCATCCAGCTGTGGATCAGGTTTGGCTTTAGGCTTGTCATCTACTTTATCGCTTTTACAAGCCACCAGACTTAAAAGGAAAATGACAAAAACAGATTTAAATAGCAAAGTAATATTTGGCATAAAAGTATATTTCAATTTGAATAACGAAAAAAAAGTAAAGATAGAACCTTTCCAATAAAAATTAATTTTCAGAAATAAGACTGTCATTCACACGCACAAGAATAGCCCATATATAATAAAACAGTATATTTGACAAAAAAAGTCATGTATTTTACAGAGGAAATAATAGAGAAAATATTCGAACAAGAGATAGAGTCAGACAATGACCCGGTAATGGAGTTGGAGAATATCGCTGCCGATCAGCCGGCGCTGATATCTTATCTGGGTCAGGAGAATCTTGAACTGTTAACTGAAGAAGAATTTGATTATTGCGCTTTTCTGGTCACCATTATCTATAAGACATATGCACAGAGTGGTCTTGAAATGGCCATGATCGAACCTGATCAAATCGATGCAGCTGAAGAATTGAATTGGGAGAAAATCAATGCCTCGGAAGGAAAAAAATTCAAACAACGCATTGATTCTCTTTTTGAAGGATTCTCACAAGAAGATCTACTTGCCTTTGTGGAAGACGCACTCGAAGCGGATGACCTTCCCATCGTAACGAATGAAGGCAGGGAACCGATGTTCATAATATTAAAGACGATCATTGATGTGCTGGAGGAGAGTGTGAAAGTAAGATAGTATATCAGTATTTCAGTATAACAGTACAACAGAGCCTCAGTTGAGTAGTCGTGAGTATGATACTAGGTAGAATATCATTATGATAATATCGTTATGCACAAGAACTTTTTAGAAATGAGCTAGTAGAAATCAAAACTAGGCTAATTTACGTACATAGCTAAAACGCAAAGTACTAAAGTGCCAATCCGCTCCTTCTAACCTCTTAACCTCCTAATTTCCATGCCTCGCAAGCCATTCATAATCTTATCCATATTCCTACTTTCCTGGCTCGTCACGGCGCAGAGTTGCATGAAGATGCGTATCAGTGATACCAAGGCTGTTCAGGAGTTTAGAGAAGCGGGCGTTGTCCTGCATATTGAAGACTTTGATGTGGATGGATTTAATTTGCATGCAGTCCATACGGGCGATGATACGTTGCCGACATTATTTTTTATCCACGGTTCACCGGGGAGTTGGTATGCATTTGAGGTTTATTTGAAGGATAAAGACTTGCTCAAAAAATATAGAATGTATTCTATTGATAGGCCGGGCTTTGGTTATAGCCAGTTTGGCAATGATATGAATATGGAGGACCAGGCGAAAATCATATATCCATTTATAAATTCAATCAAAAACGGCAAGCCTCTTTACATTATTGGACATTCGCTTGGCGGTCCTATATTAGTAAAACTGGCGGCTGATCATCCGGATGATTTTAAAGGAATGGTCATACTAGCAGGTTCAATAGATGCGGACGAGGAGCCAAAGGAATTATGGCGTGGATTGTTGTATTATACTCCACTGCAATATTTCATGCCGGGTGCGTTTCGACCTAGCAGCAATGAGATTTGGGCATTCAAGAAGGAATTAAAAGACCTGGACGATGAGATCAGAAATATATCTTGCGATGTCTATGTGGTGCATGGTGACAAGGATACGTTTGTGCCTGTTGGCAATGCTTACTATGCTCAAAAAGCGATGATAAATGCCCGTTCATTTCATTTGAAAATATTAAAAGGGGCGCCACACTTTATTCCCTGGGAGCCTTGGTATGGGGAGGTGAAGGAGGTGTTGATGAATATGAATTGATTTAATTTTAAACTTGTTGGAAATAGAATTGTCCACTTTTAAAATGTATTTCTGATAATGTTTGAAGTTTGAAGTTTGAAGTTTGTCAAGGGTGTTATGATTGTTTTATTTCGACAATACAACTTTCATAAATCTGCCGAAACTATTCCCTTTTTTTATAAAAATTAGTGAGATTCCTTCTAATCATATTAAGGTTTTATTCTGCATTATCTTTTGCTATGAAAACTATTGACTTTGAGACAAATTCTGCAATGTTTGAAGAAAACTGTACAAAGCAATCAATCTTTCGCTTTTAGGCGTTTGATTTAATTTGTAATAGTTACGATCGGTTCTGTAAATTGTATCTGCCAAGGTAAAATATATTTCCATCTCAGGCGGTATAGGAATACCAAGTTCTTGCAATTCTTTTTTGCATCTTGATATATATTTATACACTTCATATTCTGCAGTGACATCTCCTCCTGACTGATTGTATTCGTTTATTTTGGCGCCTATCATCTCTACCTGTGAAAGGATACTTTGTTTATGACCTAATTGGGATTTATCGTATGATTTCATCATTGCGCCCGGAGCTAGATAAGCTTCTTTATTAAAGAAATTTGCCTCCATTTGTTTTGCAGATATTAATTCCGCAAGAATTGGTTTGTCACGATCGGATGCCTTGTTATACCTTACCTCCAAGGCATCTACTTCCTGAAGCAATTTATAATAATTATTCCTGTCATTGTCTCCGAGTTTATCAGCCCATCTTTGAATAAGATCAGTGTCCAGGCCTTTTATTAACCGTTCAACGCGTATCATTTCTGCAGGATTACCTTTAGCATGGTGCAACATTCTCGCATACATGAGAACTTCACTCTTGGCATGGATTCTTGCATCTATACCTGCAAAAGCTTTACTGTCCTTATGGTTCGCATATTTGGTAAGGCGACCTGCATGTGTAAATAAAGAAACTTTGAAGATTTTTTCATAATTGCTTCCATACATTTTGCGAAGCTTTGAATCCAATAATACTAGCATACGACCGGCATTTTCACTGGTGACATTGAAATCCAGGTCACTTGTAGGTGTACTGGATGCATCTCCCAATAATTCAGCATTATAACTATCCAGATCCTGAACTATTTTTTTCCTTATTCTTGTCATCCGATCGAGTATTTTCTTGCCTTCCGGAGTTTGATTTAGGAAATTATGAATTTCATCCCATGTTCCAATTTGTTCCAACCCAGCTACAATCTCACGGTCGGTATAAATATCCAAATTCTTTGGATCAATTGGGCCAGTGCGCTCTGGTGCTGCGCCATGACCATGAGGAGGGACGACGTCCACTTGTGTATTTTCATTGTCCTTAAATTCATTTTCATTGGGTTGTTGTTCAGTGGCCGTTTGGTCAGAAAGAAGATCTTCCGGTGTCACAGCCTTATGTTTGGCAGTAACCTTGCTGCTACTATGAAGTTTGGCCTCCTCGTTTTCTTTTTTATTCACTAATTCATTGTACTCTTTTTCTTTTCTATTCACAATTAAATCAGGGTCAATCGAAAGTGAATCCCGCGAACCATCTCTTTTGGTATATTCAATTTTAAATTCCCACTTACCATTTCCTGAGCTAGTTGCTATAAATCGGCTTTCCAGGATTTCGCCTGACTGATGTGTAAGAATGGAGGATTCCAGATATTGAGGGTTTTTTGGACTTTTTCCTCTAATCAAATGCCGAAAATCACCCATCGAAGCAAGTGAATCCAAGACGGAGTGTCCTCTGGAAGGATGAGTATGGTGCACTAAATCATAATTGCCATGACTATTAAAATCAACATTGAATGAAGATCCCTGCACTACAAAATATGTAGGAGGGTCAGTATTGTTATCTCGCCACAGTCCAACTTCGCGTTGGGGGTCATTATTGAAGACATCTTCCATAGTTCTTTTTCCTTGTGATTCGGATCTGATCAAATCCCCACCAGGATCCAGATATATAGCCCCTTCCGGAACATCATGCAGAATCACTTCCTCTCCGGAGCGGTATAGTTTCATATCACGAATATCGCGTAAGGCTTGTTGTGCCTCCAGCACAGTGTCCCTGGTTACTTCATTATTCAGCAGGGCATAAGCCTCCTCGGCGGCTTTTTGTTTTTTCGTTAGATCATGCAGATCTGCTTCCATAGATTCCAACTCTTTACGTTCAGAGCGTCCAGGTTTTTTTCCTTTTCGGGTCATTTCGTTTTGAATGGCATTGATTTTAGCCTCGATTGATGTTTTTTCAATATCTATGTGTGTTAATTCTGATGTTAAGGAATCTGACAATACGACAGGATCTGTTTGGTAATGAATTGGATCGCTAATTGCGCTGCCATGCTGCGGCATATCAGTATGTAATGTAGCAGAAGGTTGTTCGATTTGACCATTTGTGGAATTGACCGTATTTCCGTCATGCGCAATGACTGAAGGGTCTACGACGTCATTCTGATGAGATAATGTATCTGATGACGTGTTTTTAGGAGGAACAATTGTTTTTTTAACTGAATCCAAAGCCTTCTGATATGGTGCAGTTACTCTTGATACAACCATACTCTGGAACATTCCTTTAAAGTAATTTTCAAAACTTTCACCAGGTGGTACTCCTTTAGCGATATCAATACCAAGAGAATGGATACTTCCCAAAGCTTGTTCAGCAACTTCATTGATGATTTTGACCTTCATCACCTGTGCTGCAAACCCTGTACCTTTAGCAATTTTAGCAATACCCTTCGTGGCGAGTCCTCCCATCATCCCATCGACCATACCTGTGACAAAGTCCATGCCACAATTATTGAGATCATATCGCTCATTTTTCATAATCTTGTTTGTAACTACACTTGTAGCTCCACTGATTAATCCACTTGCTATGATTCCTCCCAAACCCGGCAATAATGCAGAGGCCGTAGCTGCCACCAATGCCTGAACGATCATGGTAGCAATTCCTTCTACTTTATCCCTTGTTTCTTCAAAATTGGCTCTGGTTTCTTTTGCATTTTTAATACCTTCTTCCAGCCCTGCCATTTCTTCCTTATCGATAGTGCCATCATCGAATTTTGCAATTTCAAGATCTACTTCTACCTCCCTCATTTCATTGGAGGCACTTAGGCCCGCAGTGCTTCCCATATTAGTAAGAGTGGCACCTAGTCCGGAATTTGCCTTACGCAATAACCGTCTATCCTCTTTGATGCGCGCTGTAGGGTCATCCCACAAAAGATCCTCTACATGTCTAAGATGTTTTTTGTCAAATACGTAAGTTTCTCTTTTGAAATATTCCCAATGTGCTTTGAAAACCTGTTTTCTGTTTTCCGGCAATAAATGAAGCAAATAATGAGTGGCCCACTCTCTATCTTTACTATTGATGATGTGGAGAAAAAACTGTATGTCTGATTCAATTTTCAAAAGATTTAAAAATTCATTTTTATCCTTTTCCTTGGAAGGCAAAAACATATAGACCAACATTTCTTCAAGATAATCATTTCCTTTTAATGACTTACGTAAAACATTGAAACTACCTTGAGATATACTATATCGTACATAACTTTTAAATGAATCGTAATCCCACAGCGAGCCTTCTGTTATTAATTGAAACCCTGGGTCGTTGGAATATTGGAGATTGTATACGACTTTGTATTTATTAAGTTTATCGTCATTGTAATTAATTTTTATGAAAGTATCTGTTACCAACTTTTTAGCGCTCAGGTCCATTTTGCAGAAAATTGGAAAGGCTTTTTTTTCATCTGTTTGAAATACATGGACAAATCTTTGAACTAGACTTTCTTTTCCCGAGAGAATATCGTCTACTTTTGAAAACTCTGACTCAATTTTTTTACCTTTCTCTTTGTCGCCAAAAGAGTAATTGAGTTCTTTTGTGGAGTTATAGAAGTCTTTGATTTCCTCTTTCAAGCTCCATCCAGATTTTGTTTTTTCTGCATTACCAAACGATTTCGTGTATTCTCCTTCTATTTGTTCTCCTGTCATTCCCTCATCTATTCCTTCCCTTATGGCATTTTGCAGGTCTGTTATGTTTTTGTCTCCAAAAAGTGCCATCCGAATTTTGTCTACAGGACGCACTCTGCCGTAGCAAAGTATTGCCTTGGCTTTAATGTTGTCATCCGACGTCCAGTCCATGTCATCATCGATACGTCCGGCTATGTACCAATTATTGACTGCTCCTGTGATAGGAAGCGCCCCCTTGCCTTCAGTGTCTGAAGCATAGTCGGTACTATATTCTGTTTCAAGTTTTTGTATACCTATGTCATATGCCTGCTTCATCGAGAAGTTCACATTTCCTTCATCGGTGCCTGCACCTTTTACAGCGATATAAAATTTATCTGCAGGACGAAGCTTTCCTGCTTTCAGATAGGCCCTTGCCATAGGCCATGTAAAGTCATCAAACTTAGTTTTTTGTTCAACAAATGTTTCAAGATCTTGACTATAAAGTTGATTAAATAAAGCGTTTCTTTCTTTTGAAAAAGGGAAAGTCATTTGCAGTAATCTGTACAATGGATCTCTTGCAGCGGTTAAGTTTATTTGATTTGCAACATTGCTGGTAGGAAATAGGCCATAATAACTACTGGCTCTCTCAAAATTCAATAGATCATGGATGCTTACCACCCAACCTGCCATATGTTCTCCGATTTTCTTTTTATATGCATCAAATTTTTGATAGCTAGCAAAACGTTCGGCCAATGAATTTGCAGCGATGGTATAATTTCCTTTCAACTCTGCCTTTCCTTTTTTGCTTATTTCATCGTAGATCGAAGCTTCTGATTGGATAGCCGCCTGTGTTTGAACATAATCAACAGTATTTGGCAAGTCAATTTTGAGAAAAAATGCATCAAAGATCCTGGCTTTGCCTTCATCGAGATACTCTTTATATTTAGCCAAATTCTGAACGACACTTTGGTGTTGAAGCTTTATTTCAGGATCTACAATATAATTGCTTTCTTCTTCTTTTGTTTGTTTTCCCGCCGTTGCAGCAGGAGTTGCTATTACTTTGAATTGAACTGCGGGCATGGCTGCCGCTCCATTTTCTAATTCAACCTCATGGTCTGCATCAGTTGCAACAGTAATTTGACGTTTACGATATTGTTTGGGCCGATAACTTTGCATTCCAAATACTGCTTTTCCAGCAATTTAGTGTTTTAATCAACTGAATTGTTACTTGCAAATGGCAAGATCTTGAGGCAATGGAATATTAATCTGCTTCAAGATTAAAAGTAATTGGAAGGGAATATTGAACCCGAACAGGAATACCATTTTGCATTCCTGGAGACCAGTCCGGCATAGTTTTAAAGAGTTCATAACAAACTCCTGTAATAGAATTGCAAAGTCCTCTGATGACCTTAATATCTGTTACTTCGCCATTCTTTTCAATTGTAAATTCCACGATGGCTTTACCAGTAATTCCATGTTTTTTTGCATCGTTTGGGTACTTTATGTTTGAATTTAAATATTCGTAAAATGCTCCTTGTCCCTTCTTAAATTGTGGTTTGGTTTCAGTGACTTTGATAATAGATTTGCCATCCTTTGCGATCACATCTTTTAGAACATATTCGCCTTTAATATACAAAACACTATCTTTTTTAATTCCGGTAGAATCATAGTTAAACGTCCATCCATTCAATTTCCCGTGTTCATACATTTCTGTACTTAACAATTCATTGAATCCATTATAATTTTCCCATAAACCGTCTTTTTCACCATTCAAATAATAACCGGTTTTGCCATCTACCAACCAGAGTCCTGACTGAACATTGTGGGAATATCTTCCATTCACATAAAGTGTCCCATCATCCAGCCATTCTTTATATGGCCCATGCTTTTCATTTTGATGAATAGAATTGTAGGTAATTAAGTGTGTAATTTGCTTTGTTTCCGGAAAATATATTTTTCGGATTAATTGGCTATCTGATAATTTTTCAAAAGTGGTATAATACGTTTCATCCAAAACTAAACTTCCAGGATCTAAATTACTTTTGAATTTACCGGCAAATTTACTTTGAGCGTGTAAAGAGTTGATCAGAATAAGCAGAATAGCTAGTATTCCCATGGGTGTTTTTGAAATTTTAAAACTCATTTCTATAGCTTTTTAAAAATTGAATACTTTTAATTTGGCTGAAATATAATCGAATTCAACTTTTTACCCCTTATCTTTACCATTCAAAATTCAAAATTTAACATTCAACATTTCCATGAAACTGCACAATAGAGTCAACGGCCGCGAACTGAAAGCAATATTGCAACAATCCGACGAAAAGCGGACTACCCTCTCTTTCTATAAATATTTTCATTTCGCCAATCCGGAACTGGTTCGAAATCATCTTTTCCTCACCTGGGATAAGATCGGTGTCATGGGTAGAATATACATCGCGCACGAAGGCATCAATGGACAGATATCCATACCGGATGCCCGAATGGAGGACTTTAACGCCTCATGCAGCGAACTGGAATTCATGAACGGCACCCGACATAATATCGCCATCGATGATGACGGTAAGTCTTTCTTTAAACTAAAAATTACTGTTCGCAAGAAGATCGTTGCAGATGGACTCGATGACTCCACTTTTGATGTCATGGATAGCGGAAAACATCTATCAGCTAAGGAAATGAATGCTATGCTGGCAGCAAAGGATACCGTTGTAGTAGACATGCGCAATCATTATGAAAGTGAAGTAGGTCACTTTGAAGGTGCCATCAGACCCGATGTGGAGACATTCAGAGAGTCGCTTCCAATCATAAGCGATATGCTGGCGGAGAATAAGGATAAAAACATCGTAATGTATTGTACCGGCGGCATCAGATGTGAAAAAGCAAGTGCTTATATGAAGCATAAAGGCTACCAAAATGTGTTTCAACTGGATGGTGGCATCATAGAATATGCCCGTCAGGTCAAGGAACAAGAACTCGTAAATAAATTCCTCGGCACGAATTTTGTTTTCGATGAAAGGCTTGGGGAAAGGATCTCCGAGGATATAGTATCCAAATGTCACCAATGTGGTGATGCTTGCGATAAGCATACCAACTGTGCCAATGACTACTGCCACTTGCTCTTTATCCAATGCGATAATTGCAAATCGGAATACGAAAATACTTGTTCATCCCTCTGCAAAGAATACTTACATATGCCGATCGAAAAGCAGATAGAAGCCGGAAAGAACAAGATTTTTAATGGTTCGAAGTTTGGAAAGGGGAGATATAATCCAAAAGTTGTCGGAGAAAACAATTTATTGAAGGCGTAAAACATTGCATTTGTCGACAAGTTGTATCCATTGGAAACTATTATGCATAACAAAGTAGTTTACATAGAAAATTAAACAAAACTCACATGGAATACAAACTAGCTTCATTATCAAAACGTTTCGTCGCCCTTTTCATTGATGCCACCATCGTCAGCGCATTGACAAAATTGGCTTTCTTCCCTTTTGGATTCAGTTTTAACTTGTTCAGCGATGGATTTAACTTCTGGAATGTTGCTGAATTTTCAGGAATGACAGCCTTCATCGGCTTAATTTACTTTGTTATCATGGAATCTTCTACCCGAAATGCAACGTTCGGCAAACAAATAATGCATCTGAAAGTGTATGATGAGGATGGAAATGGCCTCAATCTATCCAAAGCCATCATTAGAAACCTAGTGAAGGTAGTTTGTGGCAATACTTTTATCATCGGATACATAGTAGCAGCATTTACCAAAGACAAGCAGGCGGTTCATGATCTGGTAGCTTCGACAGTGGTAGTAGAAGATGCACCGGTGGCAGTATTAGAATGAAACAGTAGTGACGAGGCTTGCCCTTGTCCCTATCACATGAATTAAAAATATGAACCACTGCAAGGACAGGTCGCGACCTGTCCCTGCAGCTAGTGTTTAAACACGTCTTTTTTTTGTATATTTCAAAGTAAACTTTGATGACACCCCGACTTAGGTTAACCTAAGCCGAACCTCACGATCTGTCCTTATAGCTAGATTTTATACACATCTTTTCAAAAGGAAATATTATTGGAGAAAAGACAATGAAGTAATCGGTCTGCATCAAAATAATGACTGAACGGGGCTTGTCCTTGTCCGTATCTCATATTTTATGACTTGAGTTTCGAAGTTGCCTATTGCAATTGAGATCAATTCAAATAATTGGATCAACTTTAATTTTCTTAAATTTGTATAATCGGTTTCATTCGCTAAATTCAAACTTCGAAGCATAATTCTGACTTCTACCTTCTAATTTTTAGTGTTTCACAACAGCCTTCGGCAATCTAATCGTAAATGTTGTTCCTTTGCCTGGAGAAGTTTTTTTCACAAATATCTTTCCACCATGGTATTCTTCGATGATACGTTTGCTTAAGGAAAGGCCTAGTCCCCAACCTCTTGCCTTAGTGGTAAAGCCTGGTTTGAAGATGTTTCCTGCTTGTTTTGACGTCATACCTTTGCCCGTGTCTGATATATCTATGAAGACATTATTTGGATCTTCGTAGACTTCAGCTCCTATCACTCCTTTACCTTCCATTGCATCGAGGGCATTTCGGATGAGGTTTTCAAGTACCCAGTCAAACAAAGGAGCATTGACACTGATCTTGATTAGCTGGTCATTTGGAAATTGTGGAAATACAAATTCAACTTTACGGGGCGCCCTTTTACCCATATAAATCCTTGTATTTTCCAAAAGCTGGTACACATCGTTTTGCGTAAGCACAGGGATAGAACCTATTTTTGAAAATCGATCAGCAACTCTTTCTAGTTTTTGAACATCATTGTTGAGTTCGCTGAGAACTTCCATCTGATCAGGATCATCTTCGGCCATCACTTTAAGATGCTCTATCCATGCGATGATAGCTGAAATAGGAGTGCCAAGTTGATGCGCTGTTTCTTTAGCCATACCGACCCACAATCTGTTTTGCTCTGATTTTCTAGCAGCCGAGATGCCCAGATATCCCATGCCAATGAAGACAGAAAGCAGCAGAAGTTGGATGTAAGGGAAATAGGTTAAATAGGTGTACAGCCTGGAATTCTTGTAGTAAACCTTTTGGTTCACGAATTCATCTTTAATGTCAATAGGTTTGTAGCCGTTCGATTTAATCTCTTTCAATTGGTCTTTGAGAAATAGTGTATCTTCATTTAATTCATCTGAAAAATTCACTGCAGTAATGATATTGTCCTTATTATCCGTTAGGATGGCCGGGATTTTAAAATCCTGTGTTAATTGTAGAGATATGTCATTTGTCACATCAGAGGCTTTGGTCAAATCCTCAATGGCACGAGCATATAATTGTACACTTTTTTCCTCCCCTTCCTTGAGTTTGGTTGCAAGAAATGTAGTATACAACATAGAAATGACCAACACCAAAATGCCAATGATGATGAGATATGTTTTCCAGTAGGTCCTGAAATCAAATATTCTAAGCAAAAGAATTATTTCTTAGTTAAGATAAAGAATAGAACACTCCAAATGTAAATAATATTTTGTGAAAGCAGGTTTTTTTGAATGTAGGTGTGTAATTCATAGCAATGGAACGAAGATGAAAATAAAAATGGAACGCAGATGACGCTGTTAAAAGGGATTTCGCTGATAAACATAAATTAAGCATTGACAATAGAAAGTTGCTTACCGTATTTATATTAAAGGAGATTAGATTAAATAAGAAGTTGTCCAAATCTGCTCAATCTGCGTCATCCGTGTTCTATCCCATGTGTCTTATCCTCTGCCATTAAATTCAAAAATCCATCCATAATTCATCCCGAAAAGAAATAATATCTAATTTCGCCGGTGAGTAAAGGTTCATTTTAAAGATATTTGCACAAAATTCTCTATGAAAATAGCTGTAAACACAAGGTTTCTCATCAAAGGTAAAATGACCGGACTTGGACATTTTACTTTTGAATTATTGAAACAATTGGTGGTGCAACATCCTGAAGATGAATTTATCTTTTTATTTGACAGAAAAATTGACCCTGACTTTGTTTTTGCTTCGAATATAACACCTGTCATGGTCTTTCCACCTGCCCGAGCTCCTTTTCTTTTCTATTGGTGGTTTGAGTGGGCCATTCCTTCAATTGTCAAAAAATATAAGGCTGAAGTATTTCTTAGCCCCGACAATTTTATGTCACTTAGCTTGAATATACCAACAGTTCTCGTCATTCATGACCTTGCTTTCGAGCATTTCCCTGCAGATTTATCATTTAGTAATAGATGGTATTATAAACATTTTATGCCGCTTTTTGCCCGGAAAGCTGCGAAGATTGCAACTGTTTCATTGGCAACTAAATTGGATATTATTGGCCAATATAACATCCCTTCAGATAAGATCGAGGTAGTTGGTCTTGGCTTGAATGAAGGGTTTGAACGGCCAGAAGAAGGTATTGAACCGGAAGATTATTTTGTGCACATAGGAACAATTCAGCCAAGGAAAAATATAGTCAGGCTGCTGGAGGCATTTGAGGCTTATAAGATGAAAAGCGGAAATGCCACCAAATTGATCTTCATTGGCGGCAAAGGTTGGAAGGATGCCCCGATCTATGAGTATCTTAACAAAATGCAGTTCAAAGAAGACGTTATTTTCGAAGGGTATTTGACTAATCAGGAAATTTCTGAAAAACTACAAAAAGCAATCGCTTTGCTATGTGTCTCCTACTTTGAAGGATTTGGAATGCCAGTTATAGAAGCCCAGCAATGTGGTTGCCCGGTGATATGTTCGAATATTAGTTCGTTGCCGGAAGCTGCAGGAAGTGGTGCTTTGTTGGTTGACCCTTATGATGTCGCGGCAATAGCTGATTCAATGGCACTTTTGAAAAATGATGCAACTTTAAGGGAGACATTAATTCAAAGGGGGTTTGAAAATGTTGTAAAATACTCCTGGAAGTTGACATCCAAAAAGGTATGGAACTGTTTATCATCAGTTATTAATCAAACTGTTTTGTGAAAATAATGCTCGGAGGCTCGGAGGCTTGTCGAAGTTTTTAACTTCGATACAATATTTAGAAGTTTTAACTTCATCATAATATCTTTAAAGAGAATCCTCAAATTCAACTGAAATTATATCGCTATCAAAAAAGAATTAAGTTAAATTTATTCAACCCACTCCGGGGTTGTAAGCGTGCGCTATCTCCCCCCCGAGTTGCAATCGGGGCTATTGTCATTCAACCCCCGCCGGGGTTTTAAGTTATTATTGCATCAAAATCATAAGCTTTACGACAAAGGCATTTTACCAGAAGTTTTAAGAATTTTCACAAAATTTTCACAAATGAATTAGTATTAGATGTGAAGCATCATTAGTGCAATCAGTGGTTAAAGATATTATTGTTTTTAAAAGCTTGTCGGTGTTTAACTTGATACAATAATTAGAAGGTTTTAAGTTCTTCATAATACCTAGGAAAATGCCAAAACTTTCATATTCACAGCCTAATTAACAGGTTATCAGCCATTTATTATTAAATTCTTGGTATTAATTTAAACGTTTCTTCACCCTGGTTCACACCTGATTCACAACTTGATTTTAAATAAATCAAATAATTCTTCCATCATTTCGGCTTCAAACATTCTATATTTGCAAGCAAAAAATAGCCGACATGAGCCAGATATTAATAGAATGTGTTCCCAATTTCAGTGAGGGACGTGATATGAATGTAATTAATGCCATCGCTGATTCTATCAGAGCCGTGGAGGGGGTGACCTTACTGGATGTTGATCCCGGAAAGGCGACAAATCGTACAGTGTTTACCTTTGTTGGTCATCCGGATGCTGTGTGTGAGGCTGCATATATAGCTATTGGCGTCGCTGGCCAACTCATCGATATGAGTAAACACAAAGGAGCTCATCCTCGCATGGGTGCGACCGATGTTTGTCCACTCATCCCCATAGCCGGAATAACCTTGGATGAATTAATTCCTTATGCTCAGAAATTGGGACAACGAGTAGCAGAAGGACATGGCATACCAATATATCTATATGAGGCAGCAGCTGCTTCTCCTGATAGAAAAAGCCTGGGCGATATCAGAAGTGGTGAATATGAAGGGTTCGTGACAAAGATCAAAGACCCTCAGTGGAAGCCGGACTTTGGTGCAGCAATATTCAATGAAAGGTCAGGTGCCACCGTAATCGGGGCCAGAGACTTCCTGGTAGCTTACAATGTCAATCTCAATACAACTTCTGTTAAGAAAGCTAACGGCATTGCCTTCGATATTCGTGAAAATGGTCGCATCATGAAAGTCAATGGAGAGCCGGTCCTTGATGACAATGGTGAACATATCCGTCAACCCGGCAAACTAAAAAGTGTCAAAGGAATTGGGTGGTTTATAGAAGAATACGGCATCGCACAAATCTCTATGAACCTCACTAATATCAATGATACACCGCTGCATGATGCTTTCGAAGCATGTGTGGAAAGTGCACAAAATCGGGGTATCAGAGTTACCGGATCGGAACTTGTTGGTATGGTGCCAAAAAAAGTATTGATCGATGCAGGTAAATATTTCTTGCAGAAGCAAAAAGCATCTTCCGGACTTTCAGAATTGGAATTAATGAAATTTGCTGTAAGATCGATGGGGCTGGAAGAAATTGCTCCATATCCTCTTGACAAGAAGGTCATCGAATATGCGATTGCCAAGAAGGAAGACTCCAGACTTGTGAATCTTTCATTGACAGAGTTTGCTAATCTGACAGCATCAGAATCTCCGGCACCGGGTGGTGGATCTGTTTCGGCTGCTGTTGGGGCATTCGGCATATCGCTGGGGACGATGGTTGCAAATCTTACAGGAAGTAAAAAAGGTTTTGAAAAAAATTGGAAAAATTACAGTAAATACGCCGTAAAAGGACAAGAGATAAAACAAAAATTGCTTCAGCTAGTAGATGAAGATACCCAAGCCTTCAACGGTATTATCGAAGCAGTAAGAATGCCCAAATCCAACGAAGAGGAAATAGCTGCAAGAAAAGAAGCTATGATCTCTGCAACGAAACACGCCATCGAAATACCTTATGAAGTAATGAAAACAGCTGCGTTGGCCATTCCGATCATAGCTGCCATGGTAGAAAAAGGCAATCCTACCAGCCTTTCAGATGCTGCTGTGGGTGGACTTTGTCTTCAGACAGCCGTGACAGGTGCTTACTACAATGTAAAGATCAACTTGCAAGGTTTGGATGATGCGGATTACAGTGTGTTTATGACGGCGCAGGCTACCACATTGTATAGAAAGTCAATGGATGAACTTAGTGAGATCCAAAAGTCAGTGGAAAAGGTACTTTGATTTATGTCTGAAAAGAAAAAAGTGCTCGCCATTATAGGCAGTACCAGAGCTAATTCTTCCAATTTAAGATTGGTAAAATGCATCCAGCACATGACTGCTGATGTTTTTGAAATGAATATTTTCAATGAGATCGACACGCTGCCTCACTTCAATCCGGACCTTGACAAAGAAAACCCTCCTGAAAGCATTGTGAATTTCAGAAAACTGATATCGGAGGCAGATGGTGTGCTGATCTGTACGCCTGAATATGTGTTTACACTGCCCGGCAGTCTCAAAAATGCTTTGGAATGGTGCGTTTCTACCACTATTTTCTCTCAAAAGCCTGTTGGGCTAATCACAGCTTCCGCCAATGGAATGATGGGACACGAATCCTTACAATTGGTGATGAGAACCATTGAAGCTAAGTTTGCAGAAGATACCACACTCTTGATATCAGGTATCAGTGGAAAGATCAATATGGAAAATGAGATCACACATCCTCAGACAGCTTTATTGATTAATAACTTTATAGAATCTTTTTTAAAGTTTTTCGTTACCAATTAATTCTGGTTATAAATATGTTCATTATTCCAAAATGAAAAACCAAAATTTAATAACCTGAAATGAAAAGGTCCATTTTATTATCTTTACTTTATTGTACGAAAAGTTTTAAATAATTAAGATAAGTTGGCTTTTTACTACAATGTAATGAAACACCACTTTAAAAGACCAATATCAAAAAAATATGTACACATACAAAATACATTTAAGAAAAGAAGCTGAAGGCGGTTACACTGTTTCGGTTCCTGTATTGCCTGGTTGCATTACATACGGTGAAGATGTTGACGAGGCTATAGCAATGGCTAAAGAAGCGATTGAGCTTTTTATTGAAGAATTACAAGAAAGAGGCGAAGTTATACCTGATAATAGCAATACGTTGGAATTCTCTTTAACCCTCGAGGCAACATGAACCTATCCCCAAATCGCCTCATTATTTTTTTAGAAGAAAACGGCTTTATTTTCAAACGATCCAAAGGCTCACATCAATTGTATTACAACCCTGATTCAAAAAAAACGATTATCGTGCCTTTTCACGGTGGAAGGGACATGAAAAAAGGTACTTTTTATGCTATCATTAGACAAGCTGGACTTGATAAAAATGATTTAGTTTAAATTTATTCAATAAACTTATATCACCCATATAATTCAGAAGTTCAGATTTTTTAAAATCACATATTGGCACTTTTGTAAAGTTTAAATAAGGAAGTTTTTTGGTCGAAGCAAACCATACTTTCAGCGAAAACCTAAAATAAAATGGGTATTTTTCGTAAATTGCGCATCTTTTTTCAATCTAACCAAATTAATATATGAATAAAATATTTATGAAAAAGCAGTTGAAAGCAATCCTTATAGCAGGAGTTTTCGCTTGCGCCCTCCCTTTCGCCATGCAGGCTCAGGTCGAAGGCATTACTAAAGGGGTTACTGTGGAAGGCATCACAGAATATACAATTGAGAAAAATGGCATGAAAGTGTTGCTTTTCCCTGAACCATCCAAACCTACAATTACTGTAAATATCACTTATCTGGTAGGTAGCCGTCATGAAGGTTACGGTGAGACAGGTATGGCGCACCTTTTGGAGCACATGGTGTTCAAAGGTACTCCTAATCATAAAGATATTCCTGCAGAATTAACTTCTCATGGAGCGCGTCCAAATGGTACAACATGGTTGGATAGAACGAATTATTTCGAGACTTTCTCAGCTAAAGATGAAAATCTTGAATGGGCACTTAGCCTTGAGTCTGACAGAATGGTTAATTCATTTATAGCGAAAGAGGCACTTGAAAGTGAAATGACTGTAGTAAGAAATGAATTCGAAAGTGGTGAGAATGATCCAACCAGCATCCTGATGGAGCGCGTGTTGTCCACATCATTTCTTTGGCATAATTATGGTAAATCTACCATTGGTGCAAGAGCGGATATAGAGAATGTTCCTATCGAAAGATTGCAGGCATTTTATAAAAAATACTATCAACCGGACAATTCAGTATTGGTGGTAGCAGGTCAGATCGATGTGGAAAAAACATTGAAAATGATCAAGAAATACTTCGAACCAATTCCGAAACCGAACAGAAAAGAAAATCTTTTGTATCCGACTTACACTGCTGAACCTACTCAAGATGGAGAAAGAAGTGTCGTGCTTAGAAGAACAGGTGATGTACAGGCTGTCATGGCTGCATATCACATCTGCCCTGGTGCACATCCTGACTACGCAGCATTGGAAATGCTAACTTCTATTCTTACAGATAACCCTGGTGGTATAATGTATAAGGAAATGGTAGAAAGCAAAAAAGCAACTGACGTATTTGGCTTTAGTTTTGAATTAAAAGAGCCGGGAGTCATGATGTTTGGTGCATCTATACCTTTAGATAAATCATTGGAAGAAGCTAAGGCAACATTTTTAAGCAGACTTGACAAAGTATCAGGTATGACTTTTACACAAGAAGAACTTGATCGTCAGAAACAAAAAGCTTCTAAAGGCTGGGAAATGGCTTTCAATAACGTAGAAAGAGTTGGAACGAATCTTAGTGAATATATCGCACAAGGTGACTGGAGACTAACTTTCATCGGTCGTGACAATATTAAAAAAGTGACTTTAAATGATCTTAAAAGAGTTGCTAAGTTATATTTCAAAAGTTCAAACAGAACTTTTGGAGAGTTTATTCCTGACAAAAATCCTGATAGAGTAGAAGTACCGGGCGTGGTTGATTTTGCCGCTATTGTTAAAGATTACAAAGGAAATGAGGCAGTGAGCGAAGGTGAAATGTTTGACCCTTCTCCATCTAATATTGATAAAAGAACGAGTATAGCTAAAGCTAAAACAGGTAATTTTGAAATAGCTATGTTGCCAAAGGAAACCAGAGGTGATGTCGTAATAGCTAATATAACATTTAGAATGGGTGATGCAACAACCTTAAAGGGCAAGGCTGCTACTGGTGACCTCACTGCTTCTATGTTGAATAAGGGAACTAAGACGATGAGTAAGCAACAGATCTCTGATGCTTTCGATAAGTTAAAATCCAGAGTTTCCATCAGTGGAGGCGCATCTAACTGCAATGTTAGGGTAGAAACAACAAGAGAAAATCTTAAACCGACTTTGGCTATTATAGCTGATATCCTTAAAAACCCTGCTTTCCCGCAGAATGAGTTTGAAATACTGGTTAATCAGGAAGTAAGTGCTATCGAAGCTCAGAAAGGTGATCCTCAGGGTCTTGCCAGTGTAGAATATTCAAGAGCAATCGCAAATTATCCGAAAGATGATCCACGTTATACTCCTACGATGGATGAGAATATTGCAATGGTAAAAGCTGTTAAATTGGAAGATCTTAAGAAATTCCATACAGACTTCTATGGTGCTACAGATGCTACTGCTTCAGTAGTAGGCGATTTCTCGAAGGAAGAGATCGAAAAAATGATGATGGAAACATTCGGTACATGGAAAGCTAAGAATCCTTACAAAAGGATGGCAAGTCCATTTCAAGCTGCTACACCGGGTGAGAAAAACATTAATACTCCAGATAAATCCAATTCACTTTATCTTGCTGGTTTCAATGTAGAATTGAAAGATTCTGACCCTGAATATCCGGCTATGGTTTTAGCGAATTATATCATGGGTGGAGGATTCCTTAATTCAAGGCTTGCTACACGTATTCGCCAGAAAGATGGTTTGAGCTATGGAGTTGGTTCTCAATTTAGCTCAAGTGCTATGGACAAGGCAGGTAACTTTACTGTGTATGCGATCAGTGCTCCTGAGAATACAGAGAAAGTAAATGCTGCTGTCAAGGAAGAGATCGCGAGAGTTAACAAGGATGGATTCACTGCTGAAGAGCTTGAAGCTGCTAAGTCTGGTTTGTTGCAATCAAGACAGGTTAGTCGTGCGCAGGATGCTTCTTTATCAGGTACATTGAACAATAACCTATTCATAGGACGTACAATGGAATTTGATGATAAAATTGATAAGGCGATTCAGGCACTTACACCTGCACAAGTTAATGCGGCATTCAATAAATTCATTTCACCATCGAAATTGGTTGTGATCAAGGCGGGTGACTTTGAGAAAAATGTGGAGAAAAAACCTTAGTCAGTTGAATGAAGGATGAAAAATATAGCATTTTAAGTTAGTTTTGAATTCTTACATTTTTCTTTGATATAAATATAAAAGAGGAGGGCTGAACTGGTTCTCCTCTTTTTTTTAATATCAATTAAGAGGATGATTTTGTGTATTGACCCAATGTCTTTCCTATGAGTTTTAATTAAAAATAAAAAGATTAGGAGCCTGGGACTAAAGTCCAATCATACTTATCCTTCGATCCGTCGGTTAAAACCGACGGTAAGATATTGGTGGTCACCAATTGTATTTATCAGATGATTAGAGTAGCTTTTGAAGTAGTATATTCTATGATTATATAAACAACCATACCACTCTAAGCCCAGCAGGCTTGCCTGACTGTCTAGGCAGGGGAGACATACATCAGCGAGGTACGCAGTGCCTCGCATATTTCCAACAATCTTTTCAGAGAGGGCCAAAAGACCTTTGTAAGTGAATATTACAGAGAATTACCTGAAGTTTAAAGTTAAAATCACAATTTTTTGGCAGCATATTGGACAAGCTCACCGTTTACTATTCCAAGCTAAATCATTGACCAAATTTATCTTTCAATCTGTTTATATCAAAGCAATTTCTTGAGTCGTTTCACGTTTGTAAAGCGCCGTAGATATATATTAACAGATTGCAATGGAGGATTTTAGGACAATAATTAGTAAACTACTCAAATAAAATCTAAATTTGCGCCTCAAAAAATTGATTTTCAATAGATTGAAGGTCATTGGTTTTTGAACTTAAATTTCAAACATCCATTTATAATAATTTGATACAGATGCATTTAAATATTAAGTTTTTATTCACCTCATTTCTTTTTATAACAGCTTTTCTATCCTTTCAAAGTAATACTTTGGCTCAGGAAGACAAAGATAAGATGTTCGAAATCGGATCATTGAAGGTGGTTGGAGCCAAATTCAGTGATGAAAACGCTATTATGACCATCTCCGGACTCAAGGTCGGTGACATCATACAAGTACCGGGTCCAAAGATTTCCAAAGCAGTTAAAGCTTTATTAAATCTTAAATTATTCTCTAATGTCGAGATAATTAAAGAAAAAACAATCGGACAGGTCATCTTTATCGAAATAAAAGTAGAAGAGCGACCAAGGCTTTTAGGTTGGTCTTATACCGGTATTAAGAAGTCATATCACGAAGATCTTAACAAAAAAATAGATGGCTACCTACTCAAAGGAGGCATCGTCACAGAAAACAACAAACTGAACTCTATCAATGCCATCAAGGACTTCTTTATTGAAAAGGGCTATCTGGATGCTACAGCCACTGTCAGAGAGATCAGTCAGGACACCGCATTGAACCAAGTTAGACTAGTGTTCAATGTAAAAAGAAATTCAAGGATAAAGATTCAGGATGTCACATTTACCGGCAATGTCAATGCAAAAGCAAGCAAGTTGCGCAAGAAGATGGGCGACACAAAGGTCAAAAGAAAACTTTTCTCCTCTTCCAAGTTCAACAAAGATAAATATGAAGCAGATAAAGCTGCCGTAATAGCCTACTACAACACATTAGGATACAGGGATGCCAAAGTAGTTTCTGATTCTGTATGGAGAGAAAAAGACGGAGATATTCGTATAAATGTAAATCTCAGCGAAGGCAATAAATATTATTACAGAAACATCAATTTCAAAGGCAATACTTTGTATACTGATGAGCAGTTGAACAATCGCCTGGGTGTAAAGCTTGGTGACACTTACAATCAGGAAAAACTAGATGGTAGACTTCGTTTCAGCATGGATGGATCAGATGTAAGCTCACTTTATCTAGATGATGGATATCTTGCTTTTAATATCGATGCAGTAGAAACAGCTGTGGATAATGATTCTATCGATCTTGAAATGAGGGTCTTCGAAGGCCCTCAGTTTACAATTGATAAGGTAATTATCAAGGGAAATGACAGAACTAATGAATATGTCATCAGAAGAGAATTATATACTAAGCCTGGGCAAAAATTCAGCAGACAAAATCTAATCAGGTCTCAAAGAGAAATCGTCAATCTTGGTTATTTTAATCAGGAAGCCATTGGTATCAATTACCCTGTGAATCAAAAAGCCGGAACCGTAGATATTGAATACACTGTAGAAGAAAAACCAAATGATCAGCTTGAATTGTCGGCAGGTTATGGAGGATATCAGGGATTGATAGGAACACTTGGGGTTACGTTCAATAACTTTTCATTGAAAAATATAACTAAGAGTGAGACCTGGAGACCGCTGCCTCAAGGGGATGGTCAAAAATTATCTCTCAGAGCTCAGACTAACGGACGATTCTATCAATCTTACAATGCTTCATTTACGGAGCCTTGGCTGGGAGGTAAGAAGCCTACTTCATTTACAGTAGGTGGATTCTATACCAGATATGCCAATATAAATGGCTCAACGGGCGAAAGTGTTGGGTATTACTCTATCGTTTCAGGAACTGTGGGCGTAGGTACCAGACTGAAATGGCCGGATGACAACTTCCTGGTGAATGCATCTGTGAATCTACAACAAAATAAACTGCAAGATTATGGTGGACTATTCACGGTGTCAAGTGGAACGTTCAACAACTTTAATTTAAGGTTGACCTTAGCCAGGACTACTATCGCTGATCCGATCTTTCCTAGAGATGGTTCAAGGATATCTCTGACCGGACAGTTCACTCCGCCATATTCATTATTTTCAAATAAGGATTATGGAGCTCTTGATATCGCAGATAGATTCCAATTTCTGGAATACCACAAGTGGAGACTCGATATGGAATTTTATAAATCCCTTATAGGTAAGCTAGTACTTAAGGTTTCCGGTAAAATAGGTATGATAGGTTATTATAACGAAGATGTTGGACTCTCTCCATTTGAGCGTTTTGAATTAGGTGGTGATGGTCTATCCAATGCCAATACCGGTATCGTAGGTAAAGACATAATCTCTCTGCGTGGATACAATGTGGAAGATGTAAGAAGAGACAACAAAGTGACAAGTGATGGAGCTGCAGTATTCGACAAATTCTCACTGGAGTTAAGATATCCGATATCTCTCAATCCTGGTTCATCTATTTTCGTCCTCGGCTTTTTGGATGGAGGAAATGCATGGAATAAAATTAGAGATTTTAGGCCTTTCGACCTTAAAAGGTCTACCGGTTTAGGTCTTAGAGTTTTCCTTCCTATGTTTGGTATACTCGGTTTTGATTACGGTTTCGGATTTGATAAAACTAACCTAATCAATGAAGGAGCAAAATGGACGCAATTCGGTAAGTTCAGCTTTATACTTGGTTTCGAGCCGGAATAGAGGAAAAAGTATTAGAGTAAGATAGTATTAGAGTATGATAGTGTTTTCAAAGATCAACTGTAGGGATAGGTCGAGACCTGTCATCACAGTTGATCTTTGAAAATACGGAATAGGAGGAGCGTATTATTGTAGATAGTATAATAGTATGAGCGTAGGGATAAGGCTTGCCCTTGTCCGCATTAAGTTTAGCAACACAAATATCAGAAAGACAGAAGGTATGATTCGGGGACAGAAAGGGGGGGGGGGCTGCCTTTTCGAATTATATACATCATAAGGTCCGAAAGTCGTATCAATTAGGCCTGCCCTTGTCAACAGAGACAATAATCCATTCGACCCTGGCGTGAGCTTCTAATAAAATAAAATAACCATATTTCAATTTGAGATCAGATCTATCAGTAGTCATCATCGCCAATAATGCTTCTCTGCGCATTGGTGAAGTTATAGGCGCTGCACGAAGAGTAAGCAATGATATAGTTGTATGCGATTCAGGAAGCGATGACAATACTGTTGATATCGCAAATGATCTGGGCGCCAGAGTGATTCATCAAAACTGGAAGGGATATAGTGCTACCAAAAATATTGCAAATTCCTATGCCGAACACGATTGGGTGCTTTCACTGGATTCGGATGAGGTGATGAGTGAAGCATTAATTGACAGTATTGAAGGTTTGACATTTGAGGATCATAAAGTTTACTTACTTAATCGTTCTAATTATTTTTGTGGAAAGCAGATCAGATTCTCCAATTGGAGTCCTGATCATATTCCCAGACTTTTTAACAAGAAAGTGGCAAGTTGGACCGGAGACTTTGTACATGAAAAACTGAGTTTTGGGGACAATGTAAAGAAAGAGCTTCTGAATGGGAGACTTGACCATTATTCTTACGAATCTTATAGCCAAAGAATGGATAAGGTATTTAATTATGCCAAACTTTCTGCTCATGAAAGATTCCAGAAAGGAAAAAGGACCAATCTGATATGGACTATTCTGACTTCTATAAGTAAATTTATAATAACATACTTTATTCATCTTGGCTTTCTGGATGGGAAAGCTGGTTTTCAAATAGCACTCACTGATGCACTTGGCTCCTGGAAACGCAATAGAATCATGATGGAACTACAAAATAATAGGGTGCCGGAATGTTGCAAATGATATTTTAAGTCAATAATTTTAAGACATGATTTAATTAAACGTTAAGGAACAATTAAATCAAAGGTTCTATTCCGCTTAACTTTACTATATTATTCCAAATATTGTTTGCTTGTGTATCTTTGCACCTTAATATTTTAATCTTATCTATTAGGCATGAAGAATCTGTTTTTGATTTTCTCTTTTTTTGCATTTATTTTTGTTTCGAATATCAATGCACAGATCTATGACCCCGTGAAATGGAGTTCCAGCTCTAAGCAAATTAGTGATGACGAATTCGAACTCACATGGACTGCCAAAATCGAGTCAGGTTGGTATATTTATAGTCAATATATAGGTCCGGATGACGGTCCGAGTGCCACAGTAGTTGCTTTTGACAATCCAAAGGCTATTAAACTGATAGGTAAAAACATAGAAGGGGGGCATCTGAAGAAGAAATTCGATGAAATATGGGGTGTTGAAATCTCTAAATTCAGTGAATTAGCCACTTTTAAGCAAAAAATAAAAGTCCTGGATGACACAAAGCCGATAAAGGGCTATGTCAATTTCCAGACATGTGACAATTCCAAATGCCTTCCTCCAACAGATTATGAATTTAGTTTCAATCTGAAAAATAAGAAAAGCACTGGAATCGTCGGCCCAAATACTACTAAGGATGAGAAAGTAGCCGGGACTGATTCCAAAAGCGGAGATCCAGCAGAATTAGCAATAAAAACACCTGAAACACAAGTTGAAAATTCAGGTATCATGCAACCTGTAAATTGGACAGCTTCCATTTCTAAAGATGGGTCAGGCAATCCAGTCATAAGATTAATTGCGTCAATAGACAAAGGTTGGCATATCTATAGCCTTAACAATAAGGAGGATGGTCCTATTCCTATGAGTTTTATGTTGGACAAAGACACAAAAGGAGAAATAGATAAGAACATCATTGAAAATGCTAAGGATAAAACTAAGGCATTCGATAAGTTTTTTAATGTCAATGTCACTACTATTGATAACAGTGCAGAATATATTCTTACTCTGAAAAATACCGAAGAAGGAAAAATGATCTTTGGTACGGCTGATTATATGTCATGCAATGAAAAAACATGTGTTCCTTTGAATGCTTATTTCAGAATCTCGGCTGATAGAAACACAATTGAGATCATGAATAGCGAGTTTTCTGATGAGGACAAGAAGCCGGTCGTTTCAGGCGCTGATGCCGGTATTTTTCCCATCAACAACATACAATTGGACAAGCCATTATCCAATTGCACTACTTCGGCAGAATCTGAAGTCGCTAAATCTAGTTTACTTAACATTATCCTATTAGGATTCATCGGTGGATTGATCGCGCTTCTTACACCATGTGTGTTCCCAATGATTCCTTTGACGGTGAGTTTCTTCACGAAAGGAAGTAAAGACAAAAAGAAGGGCTTGACGAATGCGTTTTTGTATGGATTTTTCATTTTCGCAATCTATCTTCTACTAAGTCTTCCCTTCCATTTATTGGATTCTATCAATCCAAATATTTTAAATGATATTTCGACGAATGTATGGCTGAACGTGGCATTCTTCATCATCTTCATGTTTTTTGCATTCTCCTTTTTTGGATATTACGATATTTCTTTGCCAAGTAGCTTTTCCAACAAAGTAGCATCTGCTGAAGGCATAGGTGGATTTTTAGGTATATTCTTCATGGCATTGACACTGGCTCTCGTGTCATTCTCTTGTACAGGTCCTATTCTTGGGTCTTTGCTTGCAGGAGCTCTGAGTTCGGATGGTGGCGCCTGGCAGCTGACAGCAGGAATGGGTGGCTTTGGATTAGCCCTGGCTTTACCTTTCGCTCTATTTGCGGCGTTCCCGGGTTGGATGAATTCTATGCCTAAATCTGGTGGATGGTTGACGACAGTGAAAGTAGTGCTAGGCTTCCTTGAGCTTGCTCTCGCATTTAAATTCCTATCGAATGCAGATCTTGTAAAGCATTGGGGATTATTAAAAATAGAACCTTTCCTTATCATTTGGATCCTTGTCGCACTTGGTATGGCAGCATATTTGTTCGGTCTGATTAGATTTCCGCATGATACTAAGCTTAAAAAATTGTCTCCGGTAAGAGGAGGGCTGGCTGTTGTATCCTTAATATTTGCTATTTATCTGATGTCAGGTTTCAGGTATAATGAAGATACAAAGACCTTTACCTCACTTTCACTATTGAGCGGTTTGGCACCTCCTGTAGGGTATAGTTTCATCCATCCAAAGGATTGTCCTCAGAATCTAAATTGTTTTCATGACCTGGACGAAGGACTTGCTTATGCCAAAGCGCGTAACATGCCTGTATTCCTTGATTTTACAGGTTATGCCTGTGTGAATTGTCGTAAAATGGAAGAACATGTTTGGGTCAAAGAAGATGTTTATGCTATTCTTTCCAAAGAATATGTGGTCATCTCCCTTTATGTGGATGACAAAACAGAGCTTCCTGAAAATGAGCAGGTGACACTCACTTTTAAGACAGGCGGTCAGAAAAAGATCCGCACCAAAGGTGACAAATGGGCCTTCTTCCAGACGGACAATTTTAATAATAACTCTCAACCATGGTATGCACTTTTGACCAATACAGGTACTTTACTTAATACACCAGTTGGGTATACTCCTGAAGTGAAGGATTATGTAAACTTCCTTCAGTGTGGACTAGATGCATATAAGGCTGCAGAGGGGAAGGAGTTGATTGGGAAAGTAGAGAAATAGTATAATAGTATTGTTATGGGGTAGGGACAAGGCTTGCCCTTGTCCGTAATGAATAGAAAAACTATTTCTTTATATTAGTATTTCAGATGATCTAAGGCTTGCCCTTGTCCGTTATATATTTTTACCGTATTTTCAAAATGCCGAAGCTGCGCCGCTCGGGGCTAAAAGCATTGTAAAACATAGCGATACCCGGAATATCTGATCCTTCAAAATCGAGAAGAATTTCGCTGTTACTATACCTCTTAATTACTTCATCTATAAGTAATGAAGGTCCTGATAGTTTTTTGAATTCAGGATTAGCAAATTGGAGTAGGATAATAATCCGCTTTTCTGTTTTCACATAAAGCAAGCCGGCAAATATTTCATCTAGGTCATTTTTTGAAAGTAGTATATTGACAAGACCTTTTGAATTTAATAAGGAAAGATAGTCCTGTATGTAATTAGGACTTAGCTTTTCTGATGCAGAAAACTTGGAAAATGTGTATTCAAAGTAATATTTTAGAAAAGTCGTGATTGAGGAATCTTCACCTAAAGAGATATTGAACTCGTCTTTTTTCTTCAACACTTGCTGAAGGTTTTTTTTATAGTTGGACCTAAGTTTATCATATGGACCATTAAGCTTTAGCACAAAGTTAGTTTTATCCTGATGGAAGATCTGAGGAGCATATCCATTCATTTCATTGAATGCTAGTTTTGCCCTGATACAATGCTTGCTGATCATTTTATTTAACAATAACAAAAAAGATTCAGAGCTTTCTACATCTCCTATTACACCGAGCTGCTGTATCAAGTACGGAGTATAATACTGTTTGAAGCCACATATTTTTCTGTTGTAAGGCAATGGTAAAACCCATGTATAATCCTCACTAATGATCGCATCCCACTGCTTTCCGGCCACTTGATCCAATGACCAACTATATGCATAGGGTAGGCCTTGTCCTGATTTGTTTATCACCCCATCCCATCTGACATCATCTATATCGTCTCTGGTTAAAAAGATCATATCTTATTTTTAGTGATCCAGAATAAACCATCACGAATCGGTAGAAGCAACTTATTGACCTCCTTGTTATCATGTATTTTTTGGTTGAATGCTTTTATAGACAATGTGGTAGCATCATCGTATTTTTCTCCCAATACCTTTCCTTTCCAAAGTACATTGTCCGCTAAAATGACGCCACCTGGTCTTAATTTGGGCAGACACATATCGAAGATCGCAGCATAATCTTTCTTTGCCCCATCAATAAAAACCAGATCCAATGACTCTTCCATAGTAGGAATAATCTGTTTCGCATCACCAAAGTGAACCTTTATTTGATCTTTATATATACTCTGACCGATAAATTTATCATGGGTATCCGACAATCTTTCATCAATATCAATGGAGTGGACCAAACCTCCTTCCGCAAGTCCTTCTGCAAAACAAAGGGCTGAATAACCGGTATATGTACCAACCTCCAGAACGATCTTCGGTCGCAACATCCTGCTGATCATTGCTAGAAGTCTTCCTTGAAAAGCACCTGATATCATGGTAGCTCCATGGTGGTGCTGATGAGTATATTCGTCTAATTCTGTCAGTATTTGAGGGACCTCATCACTAATTGATCGGCAATATTCTTCTATTTGTTCAGGATCCCAGCCCATACAATTTCTTCTTTTTATAATTCTTAGAAAGAGGGTAGAGAAATACTGCAGCTAACAATATCGACATACCAAGATAAAAACCGCTATTAAGCTCTTTGTCTTCATGGAGGATTATGATGGCTAATATAACTCCATACACAGGTTCCAAATTGATAGATAGATTCACAATAAATGGGGTAAGTGCCTTCAAGGCTATGGCAGTAAAAACAAATGCCATTGCAGTGCAAACCACAGATAGCACAATCAGATATATCCAGTCATTTCCTGTTGGGACAAATATTTCCAGCCAACCCAATCCTTTGAATAATGGCAGCATCAAAGTTATGATGATGAGACCGAAAGCAAGTTGGACGAAAGAAAGCATTTTGACAGGCAAGTTGTCTACCAGTTTTTTTGAAAGCACTGTGTATATACTTGAAAGTAATGCAGCGAGAATTCCTACCCAGACACCAGCCTTCATATCCATCGCCGTATTGTTAAATATAAGTGCCATACCGGGGATGATGAGCAAGGCTACCACCATTTGCTGTATTTGAAACTTACTTTTGTTAATAAGTGGATCTAAGATCGATGTAAAAAAAGGCATTACTGACAATACAACTACTGCAATGGATGCATTGGCGATCTTGATTGAAGTATAGAAACATACCCAATGCAAGGCAATGATGACACCAGTCAATGCCATCATAGGCCAATAAGAACGATATTTAATTATCTCAGAAAGTCTCGGTCTGAAGAAAAACATTAACGCAACCAGCGTCATTATTAGCCTCCACCATACCAACGCCATCGGGCTGATATGTATCAGTGCTCCTAGGATAGCAGTAAAGCCATATGCCAGGACAGCTATATGGAGATAAATATATGCAGCTAAAGGAGTTGTTTTTTTATTCATTATTGGGGGTGAAATTAAGCAATATTAAGTTATTAAAAAATGCGGCTTTTGGTCAAGGATATTAATCCTAGATGCGCCCCAAGAATGTTGAAGTCTTAGTTTGAAATTTACCAGACAATCATTTCATTTTCTGAATACCAGATCAAATCTATAAAAATCACATAAGTTAATGACGTGCAGAAATAAGTTAAAAATTAATAATTTTGATGCGAAATGATTTATCTTTGCATTTTGGAAATCGATCTTCTGATAAGTGTCATTTATTCTTTTAATCGAAATTCCAAAATGAACAATATTATCCTATTAATACGACTTATATGAGTACTTTTAGTTTTTCTTCTTACGAATCTGAGGAAGTTTTATTAGATGAAACTACTACTATTGATCAGCAGGAATTGATAGTATATAATGATGATCACAATACTTTTGAATGGGTGATCAACTGTTTTGTTGATGTTTTACGTCACACACAGGAGCAAGCAGAGCAACTTTCCTATATGATCCATTTTACTGGAAAAGCATCGGTCAAGATCGGCTCTTATATTATGCTAAAGCCTTTTAAAGAAGCACTTACTGACAAAGGACTTTCTGTAGTCATCTCATAAAACACCTAATTGTCGCCTCTGGATAATTATAAATTTCATTTTACAGATCAATCTTTTCAACATCCATCTACTGCTAATGATAGTGGCTTAGTAGGTGTTTCATTTATATTGACATTGGAAGATCTTATCTGCGCATACCGTTTCGGTATTTTTCCTGTCAATGATCCTGCAGATCCTATCGCCTGGTGGAGTCCCAATCCCAGATGGGTGTTAGATCCTGTGAAAGTCAAAGTCTCTAAATCCATGCGCAAAGTGATTCGTGATCAGCCCTGGCAGATGACTGTAGATACCTGCTTTGCAGATGTCATGCGCCTATGTGCTCAAAGTAGGAATAGAAAAAGTGGCCTGGATACTTGGATCACGGAAGAGATCATTGTTGAATATACCAAATTATTTGAGATGGGTCGCGCTCATAGCTTTGAGGTTTGGAATGGAGCAGAATTGGTTGGGGGGTTTTACGGTGTCCTGACTGGAACCATTTTCTCTGGAGAGAGCATGTTTGCACATGAATCTAATGCGAGCAAATATGCCTTTATCATTGGATGTCAATTTTTTGAACATCTTGGCATAGAATTAGTTGATTGTCAAATGCACTCAGAACATTTGGAAAGTCTTGGTGCGTATCCTATTGATCGGGATATTTACCTTGACCTAATCAAGAGGAAAGGTTTTGAAAATAAAGGGTTGATTGGGAGCTGGACGGAGGTATTTCAAGGTTTTTTAGGACAAGCGTAAAATGGATACATTTAACGGAAATATTTCCATTTGAGCAGTTTGCCCGTTATTGGTTAGCCGCAATACATAAACTGAAATTGCATTTCACTAACTCAAAATCGAAATCAATCTTTGTAGCGTATGAAAAAGGTGGCGATTTTCAGCAAAACTGTTGATAGGTAGAACTATACATTAATTGACCACAAATGTGTTTAATGATCTATAAATCACCACTTATGCAGCGGGTCGTTATTATTTCTTCGTCAGTTTATATCTCAAATGTGTAGTAAAATCTGATGGAATTACTTCTACAATTTGAATATCATATTTGTCTTTGTCAATGCCGTCAAACAGTCGAATGCCACCTCCTAAAAAAACCGGTGCAATGTGAATGAAAAATTCGTCTACAAGTCCAGCGTTTAGAAATTGTTGAATTGTGTTCGCCCCACCTTGTATTCTTATGTCTTTCAGTTCTGCTGATTGTTTTGCTTTCTCCAAAGCACTTTCAATTCCGTCGTTGATGAAGTGAAAAGTTGTCGTTCCTTCTTGAACCCAAGGCTCGCGCTTTTCGTGTGTCAATACATAAACATCAGCTTTATATAGGTCATCTGGCCAACTAGCTTCGCCTTCCTCAAACATCCGTTTTCCCATAATGAATGCACCTGTTCGTTCAATTGTCTCTCTAATAAATTTTCCATCTGCTCCATCCTCTTTGCCTCCTTCAAATCCTAAGTATTCCCAGAAAGCTTTTTGATTAAACATCCACGAATGAATTTGTCCTGAAACACCACCCATAGGGTTTTTAGGACTTCTGTTATCTCCTGCGAAAAAACCGTCTAAGGATATTCCACTATCAAAAATTATTTTACTCAAATTTTTATTTTTCTTTTGTCTGTTGGTTTATACGAAACGCAAATATAAATAATACCGAGCGGAAAGTCGATTAGGCCCTAAGTTTCGGGAGTCTATTACGAATTTCCATTCTGTATAATTATTGATCCTGAAGTTTTACAATCCCCGATATCAAAGTAAAATGCGCAATCTACGCTACCTTTCCTCCTCATAACAAATCATTGAAGAATGCAATTTACATCTTATCCATCTTTAGCACTTGAAGTTTGTCCCTTACCATTATTTGAATAAAATAAACCCCTTTAGGTAAGTTGCTTTTGAATAATTTAGATGCATGTCCTTCCTGCTTCCATTCATAATGTTCCATTCTCTGTCCGAATAAGTTAATCACATCCGCGCTTACCAAAACTCCATCTTGGATACCGGATAACTTGATGTTGTAATGGTCGCTAGTGGGATTGGGATAAAGTATTGCAAACTTTTCAGATGCACCATTCTTAGTTGCAATGGTCTCATTACCCAGAGGTAATTTATTTTCAATACCTCCAGTATTAATATAAAATTCTGAAAGCCCACTCGTTTCGAATTCAATATAGTATCCATTGCCATAAGGTACTAGATCACTATTTTTGAAATTATAGAAATAATAAACAGGGTCGATCTCATTGCCGAACATTCCATCTTCTTCCGCAGAACTGATTTTTGTCACACCCAATTCATAGGCAGTGCTTGGTTTGTCATAGCCTTCCGGTGCATTCCGGCTTCTTTCACATTCTTCATCAGTGAAAAACAATCTAACTTTCAACGTGCCATTTGTCAGTGGTGATTCTGTTGAAATCTTAAAATTTCTGTCAAGATAATATTGAAGCTCGTCTTTCCTTTGTTCTGAGTCCGGATTGAAATAGACATTCACAGTTGTCTCACCTATGGCATTGTCTCCTGTGTATTTGAGAGAAGCCACCTTGTCGCCATTAATATTGAAATCTGTCCAATCATTTGTCAGAAGTTGACTTACTAAAGCATCACTGCCTTGGTATATATTCTGAGATTCATATATATGTACATCATCTATAGACAGACCCTCTGCTGTCATACTTTCGTCTGAACGCATAATAAATCTGAACTGAACACTTGATCGGTCGGCGATATCAACCAGATGAACTGGTATACTTGCCACATGCCAATAATTATATGTGCTGTCCCATTTTTCTTCCTTATTATACCAATTGGTGCCTTCCAGCATAGTTCCTAGAGTTTTCCACTCAAATCCGTCTTCGCTATATTCGACGCTGGCTCCATCATATTTGACCTCCAAATCATAGGCAAAAGAAAAAGATAACATTGGATCATTAGTGAAAGCTGATAGATCAAAACAAGGAGAAACAAGGTTTGACCGTTCGAATGCCAAATAATTATCTGTTAAGTTAGTAGTCCAGGCTTTATCACCATTAGCGGCACCTTTCAACTGATATTTCTGAGGAAGCCCCCATTCCCAGGTGCTTCTTTGTCCATCCGAATACCAATGCCCATTGTCAGTTTCAAAGGATTCGAGATAGGGGAAATTATTAATGTAAATGTTATTAGTAAATTTATAATTGTCAAGTGTATCATTGGCTCTGTAATTGTCTGAACCTGCATTTACCCAAGCCTTCAATTCATATTTTCCAGCTAAGGAAAGATCTGTTGGAGGAAATGAGTATGTCAAAACTTCATTACCCTCAATACTTCCTACAGCAAAAGGACCCTGAATGGCGCCATTGTTGATGGTATACCATGCTTGAATATTTTCAGCTTTGTTGACATCTGTATTTTCTATATTGATGACAATTCCTTCAGTTTTACTCAATCCACACACATTCAAACCTGGATGTTGTATATTTTGAATACCGATGTCATTGTTAGCTATATGCAGCGCCATATCATCAAAAGTATATCCTCCATAACTATTGATAGCAATGGCAGGACCACTGACCTCCACGTCAAATCTGATTTGACAAGAAGAAGAAAATTGCTGACCAGCTGCATAGAGTATTTTAGTCAACGGGATACCCAATACTTTTTTATAACTACCACCATTGGCCTCATTTGCATATAAATCATAGATCTGTATCCATTCGTCCAAGTCACTTCCCCTCGCCCATACTTTACTTGCGGCACGCTTAAGTGTGTCTGCATTGTGATTGAGGTAAGAGAAATCGAATTTAATATTATCATTTCCTTTATAATTAGACATATTGAGTGTAGCCATCAATTGATTGATGATGAGTGATCCATCATTTTTTCGGTCAATAGTCAAAGATTTATTTCCATTTTTATTAAAATCTCTCAAAACAAATGTTCTTGCCCTTCCCTGGATATCTTCAGTCAAAAAATCAAATCGTTCGATTCCGTCCAATCCAAAAGATGTACCCTCGTAAGTTGAGGTATTTGCATTCTCAAAGTCAACTTTAAAGGTTGTATTCAAGTCATTGGTGACCAATATTGGTTCGTTAGGCAATTGTCGAATAGTCTTTGACATGGTGTTATTGTCTAAATATGGAGTGTCAATATCACCTATTATTCCTGCAGTAATATTATACGTTCCTACATTAAATACATTTATTGGATTGGCAAAATTAAATACTTCGGAACTGCCCGGGGCCAGCACACCATTAAAATCCTCAATGATATTTCCAGCACCTGCATTATAAAATAGCTTGAAATTTGAAATCTCTGAAGTTCCCAAATTGCGAACGATCACTTTCACAGTTTCATTATTTGTGAGCGCTGTTGAGGTGTTTTGCCTTCCAGTTTGAGATAAGTTGATTTGCTCTATAACGAGATCTCTCGCCCATGGACATTGATTTCCATTAGCATTTACAAATAAGGAAAGACACCTTCTACCTACTCCGCCATCTGCCAGGACGGCAGCAGCAGAGATTAACTCCTTGCCATCTGGATCTAGTCCATCAAGTATATAAGTAGTGTCTGTTGTCTCTGCCACTTCTACCATGTAGAAACCGGATTTTTTATATATTTTGTAAGCTACAGCATCAATGACAGGAGACCAGTTTAATTGGGCGTTTCCACGACATAACGGAACTACTTTAAAGTTGGTCGGAATCGGACATATTGTAAATCTGCCACTCGTATCAGACTCGAATCCTTCCTTACTGACCATCAATCTTGCCTGGCCAGTCCTTACTTGAGCCATGTCGAACCTTATGGTTCTAAGGCTGTCTTCTTTATTAGCCAACAATTCCCAATTTTGCCCATCGTCATAAGAAATATTTATGTCGAAGGGCTTACCATTATTATATGGACATTCCCATTGGAAATATTCAAATTCGCCTGGTATATACTTTTCGCCCCCAAACGGTCCATTTATTAATATTTTTTTGCTTTCGGTACGGTAGGCTAATGCATAAGATTGCTCTCCCTGAATGGATCTTCCTTTTACCCTGATCTTATAATCTCCAGCCTTTGGTTCTATCCAACTGATCTGTTCGAGATTGTTTAGGCTATCTACTCCTCTTACAGCTGGCAGTGCAGCTTGAGAAGGATTAGGGTCAAGTGTCCATGGCAAAATAGTCCCTTCCGGGCCTATCAACTCAAGATCTAAATCATTAATGAGTTGATCCACCACTAGTGCATTACCAGAAGGATCGACCCAGCATAGAGTAACTACTGCCTTGGCTGCATTCGGCGGTACATGAAAAGTTATTTCATTCAAACCGTCCTGACTTATCTTATCTAAAGTATGCTGCCCACTAAGTGCTTCTCTGGCAGCTTTTGCAATATTTACCTTACCATACCCATTTGAGAATTCAGGTCCTTCAGTCAAAAGATCGTCAGCAGTATTGGTTAGAATAGCCTTGAGGAGATCCGATTTAGGATAAGTGCCTCCATGCGTTTTTTTGTAAGCTTCCTGCATTGCCGCAATAGCACTTGTGATGCTTGGGGCTGACATTGAAGTGCCTGCGGTAGTATAATAGTTGTTGAGGTCTCCAGCACTGGTCGTATTAGTTCCTTGTGATACAATTTCTGGCTTTATTCGACCATCATCTGTAGGGCCCTGACATGAATATTCAGTCACTGGAGTACCTTCTCTTCTCCAAATAGAACCTACTGTGATACCATTTTTAGAACATTGAGGCCCAGAAAGCACCGAGTTAAATGCCAATGGCACTCCTTCGCAAATCAAAGCGCCACTATTGCCACTCGCCCATACATGAATAAGGTCAGGAAAATGAACTGTGCTTTCATCAACTTCCTGAGCAAAAAGGTCATATTCTCCCATTCTTGTGCAATCAATCGTTTTTTCTATTGTTGCATAAGAATTATTAGTAACCCGGATATTATAATCTCTATAGAATAATTCAGCATTGCTTATGATGTCAAATGCATCTGCATTTACAATGGTTGCTTTATTTAAAAAACCTCTGTGTTTGTCCTGCACATTACCCGCTCCGATCATTGTACCTGCCGTATGTGAAGCATGAGAACCTTCATTAAATCTTGTAAAATTAATAACTCTGTCATTCAGATCTTCATGGTCGAATGCACCACTATCCCCATGCCCTATGACGACGCCTTCACCATTCAGTCCCAATCCACCACTTTCTATAGAGGCATTGGCCCCCTGAACTGCTTCCAAAGATCTTTTATAAAAATTTAGAAAAGTATAATTCCTGGGGCACAATTGAATGGATTGGACTACATCTTTTTCTGTGATGGCCTCACATGTGATAAGATCTGTATCTGCTATAATGTAAGTTTTATTGTCAAAGCTCCTACTCTCCACTACTTTTACGTTTGGAAATAATGCGGCTATTGATTCCTCATTATGAATTCCATATAAACATAACTTGACCCGCATCTTGGATTTATAGCCAGAGTCGATAACTTCACTGCCGATCTTGTATTTTCCAGGGATTTCAAATATGCTGTTGATGTGGGGCGAACTGATCAGTTTTTCAAGACATTCAGATGCTATTTGAACGACATAAGTTCGTTTGTCGAGCCGGTCCATCAAATGAATTTCACATTTTAATTCACCAGCTAAAGCACTTATAAGAGTTCGGTCAGCAATTTGAATGGTTATAATAAGATCTTTAGTGATACCTTTTGCAAGCTGGTAGCCACTCTTAGCAGGAGGGATATATGTTCCGTTTTTGAATAGAACCGGCTGATTTACCTGTCCTATTAATGGTAAAGGAAGGATAAAACATAATAGAGTATAGATCTTGTAGAACTTGCGCATCTTAATTCTTTTAAAAAATTAAATATACGCATTCAGAGAATAAAACAATATGGTCTGGTGCTACTTTAACAAAGCAATCTCTGAAATATTTCCTGAGACGACCTGATCCATTGTTACAAGGATCTCCGCATTGAGAGGAAGGTAAATATCGACTCTGGATCCGAATTTAATAAAACCCATTTCATGTCCACGTTTGACTTCATCTCCTTCTTTGAGATAATTTACGATCCTTCTAGCTAGGGCACCAGCTACTTGTCTGATCATAATATTACCTTTGTCATGCTGATAAACTACCGTAGTTCTTTCGTTTTCGGTAGAAGATTTGGGATTCCAGGCAGCAAGATATTTGCCAGGATGGTATCTACTAACGATGACTTTACCGGACACGGGATTTCTATTGACATGCACATTGATAGGCGACATGAAGATACTGACGAGCATTCTTTCATCCTTAAATATCTCACTTTCAATCACTTTTTCAATGACAACAACTTTTCCATCTGCAGGAGCGATCAGGATATTTTCATCGATATTGGGAGGCATTCTTTCCGGATTTCTGAAGAACTGTAAAACAGTGACCATCAAAAACAGAATTAAAGCATATGCGATCAGAATAAACCCTGGCAAGTACATGCTGAAAAGCCACCAGACAATAATACTGAATATAATCGAAATAAGAATGGTAGCCTTACCTTCTTTGTGTATTCTGAACATAGATTTTTATATAAATTTAGTGTAAAGGTAGATAAATGATATAATAAAGAGGAAAGAGTCGAAACGATCCAAGAATCCTCCATGGCCGGGGAGAAAAGTCCCGGTATCCTTAATATTGTAATTTCTTTTAAATTTGGACTCGATCAGATCACCAATTGTTCCTGCTACACCGATTATCAAAGCGATGAAAAGCCATTCCTTCCAATCGAACGCATTATTTAAAAGCGACATTGGATATGACATTATCATAGCAGTTAATATACCACCAAGTGTTCCTTCGACGGTTTTTTTGGGAGATACAGCTGGAAAAAGTGGTCTTTTACCAATAGCAGAACCTACGAGATAAGCCCCGGTATCATTCGCCCATATCAATGGAATTATTCCAAGTAATGGCAAATATGAGAATCCACCATCTTTAAAACCAAGTTCATAGGCAAACATACATGGGAATCCAATGTAGACTAACGCGAATAAACTATAAGAGGTCTTTTCTATAGGATTTTGTGTGGCCGAAAGCAGTTCGCTCGCCAAAATGATTAAGATCCAGCATACCAGACATGAGATCATTACTTCAGGAGCTACCTGGAGGTATTCCATTCTTATTAGAATCCCAAATACTACCGGCATAAAACAATTGAGCAGGGCTAGCCCGAATCTTAATTTATTTTTAGTATCGAATACTATTTTATAAAATTCATAACCACATAACAAACTTATTAAAAAGAATAATAATGTATACGACCATTGGGAAAGGACAAGGCTTCCTATGACGAAAAAGGTAAAAAATATCGCAGTATATAATCGTGTAGAAATATCCTTGATCATGAAAGTGCTTTATTTTTTATAAAATACTTTTGAAATAGGTGTGTGCTTAAAGCAAGGACCACCACGCTTCCGATGACCAACCAAATAGGAACATTGTAATTGTCCATTTTTTCCAACCTTGTCGCATCGTTCCTCACCGTATATTGCAATATTACTTGTACTGCATTGTTGGTAAAATGGGCTATCATTGGATAGATTATATTGCCCGACCACATCATCAGATATCCCAGAACCAGCCCTAGGATCATTCTAGGAAAAAATCCTTCAAATTGGATGTGGATAGCGCTAAATATGATGGCTGTCAACCATACGGTCACATGTTTGTGAAAAATTAATTTCTTTATGATAGTTTGTAAAAAACCCCTGAATATAAGCTCCTCACCAATAGCGGGAATTAGTGCAATTAAAAATACATTCACTAAAAGTACAAGTATGGAATCATTGTTGAGCATTAACGATACCAACTTCGCAGTCTGGTCTTCCATATTACGCAGGACGTCTGGAAGTGGAATCATTTTATTGACCTCAGAAGAAAATTGAACCAAAGGGTAAGAACACATTAATATGAAAACACCTATTAAAGCTGCATTCAAGTTGAACTTTGGAGAAAAATTAAAAAATACGTCACCTTCATGTCGCTTATAAAGTCGCATGGCTAAGAGCGCAGGTAGAATAAAAGCAAAAAGGTGCTGACTGAAAACGATGAGTCTATAAACCCATGCTACTTCGTTTGTTTTTGCTTTTGAAAGTCCTTCAAAGTTCATTACACCGATCTGCACTTTGGTTACCTGGCCTATCAGAGCAGACACACTTGCTGCGCATAAAGCACCGACCACTATAAAGGCAAGAAGAATCATCATCCATTTAAACCAAAATATTGGTTCTCTTAATGGTAAGGGACCTGTTTGTGATGTCATGATTTAGTTAAAATAAGCTAGATATCTTTTTTGATAGAAGACTTAATGCAAACTTGCAGTAAGGTATCTTCTGAAAACAAAGATAGAATATTACCTTTACCTAAGGTATTATTTTAAATGTCTCAAAAAAATCTAGCAGACAAGCCATGAGCTCAACAAAACTAAGTGTCAACGTTAACAAGATAGCCCTTATCCGTAATTCTCGTGGATCAAATTATCCTGATCTTTTGCAGATGTGTCTCGACCTGGAAGCATATGGCGCTGATGGGATCACGGTGCACCCTCGTCCTGACCAAAGGCATATTAGATATGACGATATTCCATTATTAAAGAAAAATATCAGAACTGAACTGAATATTGAAGGATATCCCTCAGATGAATTTATTCAATTGGTTATTGACAATACACCTGCGCAGGTCACCCTCGTTCCTGATCCACCGGGTGCACTCACATCTGATCATGGCTGGGATTTTGTAAAGAACAAAGATTTATTGGCAAATGCGATACCATTATTTATAAATGCAGGGATAAGAGTTTCATTATTTGTCGATGCTGATGAGGATGCTTCAAGCAGAGCCCATGATGCAGGAGCTGACAGGATCGAGCTTTACACTGGTCCATATGCGCATCAATATGCCAAGGGCGATAAGCAATCGATCCATGGACATATAGCTGCTTCTGCCAAAGCCAAGGCTTTAGGTCTCGGTGTGAATGCGGGCCATGACCTCAATCTGGATAATCTTGCATTTTACAAAAGCTCCTTAGTATTATTAGATGAAGTATCCATTGGCCACGCTCTTATAGTTGATGCTATGTATTATGGATATTCAAACGCCATAGCAATGTATCTTGACAGGTTGAAAAACCCCCAACATTATCATTTTCCAAAGTAAAATTCGCTAAAACATTTTGTGATCTTTAAATGATATTTCATTTAATACTGGATTATCTATAAATTCTTTTCTCAAATTGAATTTTAAGTTTAGTATTATCAATTTTAGATTTTTTTAATCTTATGGTTAACTTATAGGATATTACTAACTATCTATTTGTCAATAGAAATAACTGATTTGTCGAGGAAAATTAATTTATTATTCCTCTATTGTTAAAAAAACATTAATATTTATTTTGGGATTACAAATTAAGTTTCCTACTTTTGGAATTCTTATAATAATTAGTTAATTAAATAATCAAAATGTTCAGGCATGAAAAAAACAATGTTTACACTATTTATGCTGGTATTTGGACTCAGTGCTGCAATGGCACAACGATCCATTTCCGGTACAGTAGTTGACGCGAAATCAGATCCACTGATTGGAGCAAGTATACTTATAAAAGGTACTTCCAGTGGAACTGTCACAGATGTCAATGGAGCCTTTCAGATGAATGTTCCGGAAGGATCAGTTCTTGTTGTATCTTATACAGGATATGTCTCTCAGAGTATTACTCTTGGTGCTTCTAATACCATGGTTATTACTTTACAAGCAGATCAGCGTCTTTTGGACGAGGTAGTAGTTACTGCCTTTGGTATAGAAAGAAAGAGGAATGACCTTTCTGTTTCTGCTCAGAAAGTAACTGGTGACGAAGTCAATCAGGTAAGAAGTAACAACTTCGTCAACGCCTTATCAGGTAAGGTAGCCGGACTTGATATCAGAACCAACAACAACATGGGTGGATCTACCAATGTTGTATTAAGAGGTACTAAATCTATCACTGGTAACAACCAGGCATTATTCGTAGTAGACGGTGTTCCTGTCTCTAACTCAACTTTAAATACTGGAAACACTACTACTGGTAGAGCTGGTTATGACTATGGATCTGCAGCAGCAGATATAAATCCGGATGACATAGACCAAATTACAGTATTGAAAGGAGCTGCGGCAGCACTTTACGGAAGTAGAGGTGCCAATGGAGTTGTCTTGATCACTACAAAAAAGGGAAGAAAAGATAGATTCTCTGTTACTGTAAATACTGGTTTGACTTTTGGTAAAATCGACAAAACGACTTTTATCACACATCAGAAAGAATACGGAGCTGGTTACGGTCAAGATTTCTATGATTATGAGCCAAATCCGGGTTTCTTATCAGGTGATCTTTTCACACCTGGAGTACAGGCGCCTTATGTTCCGTTCACAGAGGATGGTTCAATGGGAGCTAAATTTGATCCTAATCTTCAAGTATATGACTGGAAGTCATTAGATTCAAAATCTCCAAGTTTTGGAAAAACAACTGCTTGGGTAGCTGCAAAAAATGATGTTTCAGAATTTTTCGAAACAGCAGTATCAAGTAATCAGAGTGTTTCTATCGAAGGTGGTAGCAATACTGCATTGTTTAAATTGGGATATACTCGTAATGATGAGAAAGGTATGTTGCCTAATAGTAATTTAGCTAAAAATATTATCAACGTAGGTGCAACAATAGAGCCAACTGATAAATTTAAGGTTAGTACTTCATTGAACTTTACAAATCAGACTGCAACAGGTAGATATGGTTCTGGATATGATTCTAGAAACTTGAATACCATGTTCAGACAGTGGTGGCAAACAAACGTAGATATTCTTGAGCAAAAAGAGGCTTATGAAAGATTTGAACAAAACGCTACGTGGAACCCTTCAGGTGTTGAAGTAGATGCTTCTCCAATTTATTGGGATAATCCTTATTTCTCTCGTTACAAAAACTACCAAAATGACTCTAGAAATAGGTTCTTTGGTAATGTTCAAGCTCAATATAAAGTCCTTCCTTCACTTAGCATAGTGGGTAGAGTAGGTGGAGATTTAGCTTTCGACCAACAAGAAGAAAGATTGGACAAGAAGTCGGTAGATAGAGGTGCTTACAGCATTTTTAATAGAAACAATAAAGAGTTTAACTATGACCTTTATGCTAATTACAACAAAGATCTAAGTTCTGATCTTAATTTGAATGTAGCAGTAGGTACTAACATCAGAAGAAGTTACCTAAGTTCTATATTCAGTACTACAAACACTGATTTGGTTGTTGATGGATTATATTCTATTGGAAACTCTGCAGGTGTTCCTGTACCTCCGGTAGAAGTTTATCAGCCTATCGGCGTAGATGGACTTTTTGGAACAGCATCTTTTTCATTTAAAGATATGCTTTTCGTAGATGGAACAATAAGAAGAGATCAGTCAACTACACTTCCTGAAGGAAACAATACTTATGTATATCCTTCAGTTTCTGCAGGTTTTTCTTTTGCTGAAGTGTTGAAGCAAGATTGGTTATCTTATGGCAAGATCAGAGCATCTTATGCTGAAGTAGGAAACGATGCTCCGGCATTGAGTATCTTTAGTGTTTATGATAAACCAACAGCATTTGGAAGTATTCCTTTCTTCTCTCTTCCAGCAACTAGAAATAACATTGACCTTAAACCTGAAAGAACTAAATCTACAGAATTTGGTTTGGATATGGCTTTCATGGATAATAGATTCGGATTTGAATTTACTTATTATAATGCTTCTACTTTTGATCAGATCATTCCGATCCAAATCACAGGTGCTACTGGTTATACTTCTAAGTTTATCAACTCAGGAGAGGTAGTAAATAAAGGTATTGAGGTAATTGCAAATATTACTCCAGTTAGAACTCAAGACTTTACTTGGGGACTTTCCTTTAACTTCTCTAAAAATAACAACGAAGTTATTTCTTTATTTGACGAGAACACAAAACAGATCGTTATTGCTACATTCCAAAGTGGTGTTAGCTTAGTTGCGCTTCCTGGTCAGCCTATGGGTACTTTGAAAGGTACTGGATTTGTTTACAAAGATGGCAAGAGAACAGTAAATGAAGATGGTTATTATGTTCAAGCAAAAGACCAAGTAATAGGAAATACTACTCAAAAATGGTTTGGTGGTGTCGGTACTAGTTTAACATACAAAAACCTTAGATTGGGTATGTTAGTTGATGCGAAAATAGGTGGTAGTATCTATTCTTTGGATCAGGCTTACGGTCAATACACTGGTCAAACAGAAGAAACTGCTGGATTAAACGATTTGGGTAATCCAAAACGTGCTCCTTTAGCAGAAGGTGGTGGAGTTATACTTGATGGTGTTAAAGAAGATGGAACTCCAAATGATGTTAGAGTTAGTGTAGAAAATGCTAACGATACTCCATTTGGTATTGCTAACAATCCAAATGAAGCATTTATATATGATGCAACATATGTTAAATTGAGAGAAGTTAATCTTACATACTCATTTAATAAAAACTTATTCGGAGCGAAGTCCTTTATCAAAGGAGTAGATGTGTCATTGGTTGGTAGAAACTTGTGGATTATTCACAAAAATCTTCCTGGTGCAGATCCTGAAGAAGTATATAGTGCTGGTAATATCTCAGGACACCAAGGAGGAGCATATCCTACTTTGAAAACATTTGGATTTAACGTTAAATTGAGTTTCTAAAAATTAAATAATGATGAAAAAACTATTAATATTCGCTTTGATACCGGCTTTCTTTTTGGGGGGCTGTGTCAATAGCTTAGATGATTATAACATTGATACGAAGAAGCCTTCTAAGGTAGATGCGGCACCTTTGTTTTCTAATTCAACTAAAGGATTGAATGATGTTTTGAACAGTGTCAATGTAAACACAAACGTGTTTAGATTTTATGTTCAGCACTTGGCGACGACCACCTATTTGGAAGAACCACGCTATAACATGGTTACTCGTACTATTCCTCAGGCTTTGTGGAATGCAATGTATGTGTCTTCACTTGCGGATCTGAAAGAAGCTAAAAGCATCATTGATGCCAACCAGATTCTTAATGCTGATGTCAAAAAGAATCAGATTGCTACCATAGATGTTATGCAAGTATATGCATATTCTGTTTTGGTTAATACATTTGGCGATATTCCTTACTCTGAGTCATTGGATATCAACAATCCTCAACCGAAATATGATGATGCTAAAACTGTCACTTTAGATCTATTATCTAGATTGGACACAGACATTGCAGCTATGAATGGTGATGCTGACGGATTTGGTACAGCTGATATCATATACGGAGGAAATGTAGGTAAATGGCAAAAATTTGCCAACTCACTTAGATTGAAATTGGCGATGGTAATTGCTGATGTTGATCCAGGTACTGCTGGTGCGAAGATTGCAGCTTCAGCTGCGCTTCCATTGATCACTGCCAATGCTGATAATGCTTTATTCAAATATGTAGGTGCACCTAACAATAATCCACTTTCTAATGATGTTCCGCCTAGAAGCGCACGTCAGGATTTTGTAATGGCAAATACTCTAGTTGATGAGATGAATACTTTGAATGATCCAAGACGCGCGGCGTACTTTACTACAGTAGGTGGTGAGTATGTAGGCGGAAAATATGGATTTTCAAATGTTTATGCTAACTTTTCAACTTTTAGTACTAAAGTTACTGCAACCACATTCCCTGGAAATATGCTAGATGCATCTGAAGTTAATTTCCTTCTTGCGGAGGCTGTTGAAAGAGGTTTCATCACTGGTGACGCAAAGTCATATTATGACGCAGCTATCACTGCTTCTTTAGCATATTGGGGTGTAACTGGTGTTGAGGATTATCTTGCGCAGGCTACTGTTGATTACAGTAATGCAGGTTCTGGAGCTTCTTGGCAAGAGAAAATTGGTACTCAGAAGTGGATTGCTCTATATAATAGAGGATTTGATGCATGGACTGAGTGGAGAAGATTGGACTTCCCAGTGTTAGTAGCACCGGATGCTTCAGGTGTTCCTCCTATTCCTAAGAGATTGATCTATCCGATCATTGAAAATTCTTTGAATGCAGCTAATACAAAAGCAGCAGCTGCTGCCATAGGTGGAGATGATTCAGCTACAAGATTGTTCTGGGACGTTAAATAATATTTTTCGTTTTTGAAATAAGAAAAGGGGTGGTCATGAAAATGACCGCCCTTTTTATTTATGTACATTTGCCCATTATTGTAATGCAAAAAGTATATATTTGTGATTATTAAATCAACTAAGATATGAGCCAGCGCGCCATTCCCCTCGTCGACCTAAGTAAATACAATGAAGGTTCGGCAGAAGATAAAAAACAATTCGTTTCCGAACTTGGCAGAGCCTTCCATGAAGTGGGCTTCGTCGGAGTGGTGAATCATGGCATACCCAAAAGCTTAGTCGATGAGTTTTATGCTTCGGCAAAGGCTTTTTTCGCACTTCCTGTCGATGTCAAACGAAGCTATGAGGTCAATGATCTTGCAGGGCAAAGAGGATATACTTCATTCGGTAAGGAACATGCCAAACAATCCAATGTAGGCGATCTGAAAGAGTTTTTTCAGATTGGCCAGACAGTGACAGATGGAGATGCCATTAAGAGTCAATACCCGGATAATGTGCATGTTATTGAAGCAGGAGATTTTAAAGATAAAGGAGATGAGCTTTATAAGGCTTTTGAAAAAGCAGGAAGTCAATTGCTGGCAGCTATCGGTGATTTCCTTGGACTTGGAGATGATTACTTTGCAACAAGGATTCACAATGGCAACAGCATTTTGAGAGCCATCCATTATCCGCCGATTACTTCTGAACCTGAATCTGCCATTCGGGCTGAGCAGCATGAAGATATTAATCTGATTACATTGCTTGTAGGCGCATCTGCGGGAGGACTGCAAGTACTAAACTTGAAAGGAGAATGGTTGGATGTAGTTCCTGAAGCGGATGAGATCGTAGTTAATGTAGGTGATATGCTTCAAAGACTCACTAACAACTATCTAATATCAACTACACATCGCGTCGTCAATCCACCTCGCGAAGAATGGCACAATCCTAGGTTGTCAATACCTTTCTTCCTGCATCCTCGCAGTGAGATGGATCTTACCTGCCTAGACAAATGTGTTACAGAGGATAATCCTTTGCAGTATGAACCAATTACTGCCGGTGAATACCTTAACGAAAGGTTAAGGGAGATCGGTTTGAAAAAATAATTGCTTTACTTTGATCAATTTTACAGCTTCAAACGTTCATATTTTACAACTTTAATAATATCGTAGCAATACGAAAAATATATTCAATATGTTATTAACATTATTATTATTAGGAATGGGGATGCCGGAAGGAATTCTAATTTTCTTTGCCTTATTATTATTATTTGGTGGCAAAAAAATTCCTGAACTTATGCGTGGCATGGGAAAGGGTATTAGAGAGTTCAATTCAGCAAGAGCCAGCATCGAAGATGAGATAAAGACTGGTATGAAAGATGCTGAAAAGCCAAAACCAGAGAATTGATCTGAATCTTTATTATTTATTAAATACGTTCAAGTACAACTGTATCATACTATTACTATGTTTCAAAAAATATTAATTTTAACCATCCTGTTTACAGGAAGCTCTATCACTTCAATTTTTGCGCAACAAAAATTCGGTCATCTCAATTCTGGAAATATGCTTGAATTAATGCCGGAAGTAAAAGAATCCGACAAGAAATTAGCAGTACTTGATGATTCATTAGGGGTTCAGTTAGATACGATGACAGCAAAATTTAAGCGCCATTACGATGCAGCTCTGAAAGCTGTGAATGAAGGCACAATGACCAAAATTCAGCAATCAACTACCGAACAACAATTGAATGAAGAGCAATCTTCCATAACTGAATTTCAAAAGGTAGGTCAGGTTATGTTGACTCAACGCAGACAAGCTTTGCTTGCGCCCGTTTTGGACAAACTTAACGATGCAATTGTCGCAGTAGGAAAAGAAAAAGGTTATTCTTTTATTTTTGATGTGAGTGGAGGTTCCATGTTGTATGTGACGGAAGCTGACGATGTCAGTGCTTTGGTTGCATCTAAGCTTGGTCTGACTCTTCCTCCTGCGGCTAAATAATTTAATTCAGAACGATCCGATTGCCTGGCAATTGAGATATTAGACCTTCCATAGTCAATGCCAGTAACATAGCTGCGAATTCACTATGTCTCATATCAAGCTTTTTTATTAGTTGATCGACATTGATTTCTCTATCAGGTAATAGTAGATTTATAAGAGATTGTTCCTTTTCTGATAAGGTCCTGAATAACTGTGTTTGAACTGAGCGGCTATGACCAAGCGTCTTGTCGTCCCAATTCATTTCCTCCAATACGTCATTAAAATTCTCAACTAATACGGCTTTGTTCTTTTTGATCATCATATTGCACCCACGAGATGCCTTATCATTTGGTTTGCCTGGCAGAGCCATTAGTGACTTATTATAGCTGAATGCATATTCTGCTGTGATGATGCTTCCTCCCTTTTCAGCTGATTCTACCACAATTAGGCCATCGGAAAGTGCAGCAATAATTCTATTTCTCATTGGAAACCTTTGACGGTCAGGGAGAATATCAGCGTATGCCTCAGTGATGAATCCTCCTCTGTAACACATCTCATGCATATATTGCCTGTGTGCTGCAGGATAAATATATTTATATCCACCAGCCAAAACTCCTACAGTTGGGATATCCATATTTATACAAGCTTTATGTGCAGTGATATCGATGCCGTAAGCAAACCCACTTATAATAGCAATATTTTCATTTTTCAAATGTTCAATTAAATCTTGAGTCCATTTTATACCAAAATTTGAAGGAGACCTAGTACCTACTATGCCTAGGGTTCTGCCTGGGTTTAAATCGACTGTGCCTTTGGAAAATAGCAAGAATGGACTATCATTGAAATTTAATAACCTTTTTGGAAATAATTTGTCCGAATAGAACAATGGCGTAACATCATGTTTTTCAATGTATTTTATCTCATTTTCGACCAGATGAAATTCATTAAAATGTCTTATTTTTTCAATGATAGAGCTTCCAATACCCGGTATTTTTGAGAGAGAAGCTGATTTAGATTGGAATATATCTTTAAAACTACCAACATAACTAAGTAATGTTTTGGCATATATATGTCCAATACCTGGAATCAAGCCTAGGGCTAAACCATAAAATACTTCTTCTTCTTTTTGTGAGAGTGGTTCGAGTGACATGAATTGTGGGTTTGGTGATTAAAGCTCAAATTTAATCTTAATTTTGCATTTAACTGATTGTATTAACAATGAAAATAAAATTATTTTTCTTCTTCTTATTATTTGCCTTTCGAATGTCCGGGATTTATGGCCAACTAGCCATAGATGTTGGATATATGGGTAGCACTTTTTCAAGTAATAAGTTCCGACCTATTATTAAAGCGTTCAATAGTTATCTTCCTAATTCGTCTAAAGCAATGAAGAAAATGAACTACATGAATGGTCTGCATTTTTCAATAAGTTCTACACAACTACCTGTCAATATCTATGCTGAGTACAATGGTACTTTTGTTTCTTTGAGTGGAAAACGCCTTATAAATAGCTCCAATAACCAGTATAATTATATTTTTAATTATTCTGACAATGCAGTCGGGGCAGGTCTTCTTTCAGGCAATGCGAACATAGTTAAGGTTGGTGCCAGCCTTTTATACAATTTTGTTTCGATTAAACAATACACGACAGATAATAGTAAAAGGCTTCTTTTGAAGGGTGATAATTTTTTATCTTTTAAACCTTACTTCGACTTTCGTTTGGGTGCAGAGGAAGACAGGGTCAATGCTTCTTTGAGACTTTTCGCCAATATCCCTTTAAAGAAAACAGATATTTCAGGAATTTCTACTGCAATGGATCCTGAAAACCGTGCTGGATTGGATCAAAGTGACCTCAATCAAAAATTGACTACTTTCGGTATCAGTTTTATCCTTCATAATAAGCGATATTGAGAATATGAGATATGTGAAGGAATGGTTCTTAGTTTTGTTTTTGATGATGATTTCTTTTTCAACCAAAGCCCAACTATTTAAATCTTCAGACACGCTCATCAGGACACGAGTCGCAGCGATCACAGCTACAGGCCTTACTGGATATGGTATTGGAATGGTACTGCTGAGTAAGGCTTGGTATAAAAACAGTTTAACTTCTGATTTTCATTTTTTTAATGATAATGGTGAATGGTTACAGATAGATAAAGTCGGTCATGTTTACAGTGCCTATACAGATAGCCGGATTGTGTATAATATGTACAAATGGGCTGGTGTAAGGGAGTCGAAGGCAGTTTGGTTGGGAATAGCCGGTGGTACTCTTGCACAAGTGAGCCTTGAAGTGTTTGATGGTTTTTCAGATAGGTGGGGTTTCTCATGGGGCGATATGACCGCTAATTTGGCCGGTTTGGCATTATTTGGAGCTCAGCAACATATTTGGCGGGATCAGAAAATTACTTTAAAAGTATCTTCGGATTTCAGAGCGTATAGCCATATACCTATCACTGGATCACAAAGTAGTGTTGATTATTTGGATAGGAGAGCATCCGATCTGTATGGGGATGCTATTTTTGCCAGATTGTTGAAGGATTACAATGCACAGACTAATTGGTTAAGTGTCAATCCAGCCGCATTTATAAAATCTAAACCTGCCTGGTTTCCTGCGTTTGTAAATGTTGCTGTCGGATACAGTGCTGAAAATTTATATGGTGGATTTGGTAATGCATGGGAGTTTGGGAGTAATAGTTATTTCTTGAATGAAGAGGAGTATCCAAGATATCGACAATATCTATTGTCGCTGGATGTAGATTTTACAAAAATACCTACAAGATCTCCATTTTTGAAAACGGTATTTCAAGTGCTGAACATATTCAAGGTGCCGGCACCTGCGTTGGAATATAATGGGCACAATGGATTGCAATGGCATTGGCTGTTTTTCTAGGTTTGAATTTACTGATGGATTAAATAGTGAGGAAAAATATAGCGTTAATTTGAGAATGAAAATTAATTTGAATTTATCGAGAATGTAATATTGCAATATTACGATGAAGGTTACTCTCGCGTGGATTTTGGAAGAATCAACCAGTAGTTGACCTAGTAAAAGTTATGATTGAACACAATGAATTATGTATTAGATATTAATGCTAATGTAATATTGCAATATTACGATGAAGCTTACTCGTGTATGACTTTCATGAGAGCAAAAAGCAACCGGTTGGAATAAATATAGGTTTTTAGGATTTGGATTGAATTTTTTTTCCTTATAAAATGTAATATTGCAATATTACGATGAAAGCTTTACTCTAGCATAGCCTTGTACCTAATGGCCAAACTACTGTTACTACCCCTAAGCAATCTCAAATGCTATTTCAACCCTTAGGCTTTTAACTAGTAAAAACTCGTTTTCTTAAATTAAATACCTCTGTTGTTGGTTTGATGAAATTATTCTAACTTTAATTTTGTTAGAAGCATTAAATCAGATTGAACATGCGAAGGTTTATTAAGCGTTTTTTTATCATACTATTGCTTGCAGGTGCAGGAATACTAGCTTTATTTACATTCACCAACTACAGTGATGGGGAGAGAGCCGGCAATATCACCAAATTATCTCGAAAAGGAATTTTAATTAAGACATGGGAAGGATCACTCGACATGGGCATATATCAAGGAGCAAAACCTAAGATTGGCAACGTCGAAAATACGATTTGGGATTTTTCTGTTGCGAATGCGGAAGTCGCCAGAAAGATTCAGGATGCAAATGCCCGTGGCAATAGGGTAGTGCTTCACTATGAAGAAAAATATATGAAGTTATTCTGGGTAGGCGATTCTAAATATGTCGTCACATCAATGGATGAAGTAATGGAACCTGGAACACTTAATCAAGTGCCAGCAAATGTTCCGCCACAACAGCAAGCACCGCAGAGACAGGAAGGTCTTGGTCAGCAAGCTCCTGCTGATAGGAAGGTGCAGGGGGAGAATTTGTGATATAATACTATTTTAATTCAAATCCTGATGCAATCGGTATATTCTGATTGAGAATACTTAGGATTATTACTCTTGAGGTAATCCACCCTCTAAATTTGCATCTATCCATTCTTGATTTATAACCATATTATCAAAATCTTTCCATATACGTTCATCGCCTTGGCATGAATAAGTGCTGCAAACTTTGGGCCGATTGGAATATATAGAGCATTCTCCTTTTTCACCTCTGTGACAGCAAAATCCATCCGCTTTATGGCGAATATAGTATGGGCGGCCCAAATCCCATTTTACATGACCACCCTCCACTTCTTCCTGATTTAACGGAAAAACTAATTTGCAGCAGATCGCATTGCATATATGAAGTCTTTCTGCACAATTAACTGGTTGAAACATAGCGGCTGCTTTATCGCTTCTCAGAGCAATACCTGCGTCCATGACATCGTTGGAGTCCATCATGTTTTTCTTAACTGACTCAATTTTTGAGTATAAAAATTTTGAAGAAAGAACGCCTTTTTCAATGAGCGCATCGTTAATTCCGAATATAAATGCTTCCATATCATTGATTCTCCCACTAATTTTAGATAAAGTACTATGTGTAAGAAGTTGACCTCTTATCATTTGGTGTTCAATATCGTTTTTGTTTTCTTCGCTCATTTCTGAATAATTAATTAACTAAAATCTTTTTACAATCAGGGTCATTTGGATCGAAAGGAATATTTACAAAAGAAATTTCAATTGGATCCATATTTTTAACTTTTATGGTGATTAGTGGCTTTTGCCATTTTTTTCGGAGACAACGGTTGTCCCATTTTTCTTTTAATGTATTTTTTTTTCTTGTGAAATTTTCTGACCTGTCTTGCTCTACTGCGCTATAAACACCTATAGGTAATTCAAAATAAAAACGTCCTTTTTCGTCAGTGTTAAAATTTGCAAAAGGTGGTTGCCCTTTGTATACATTTCCGATCACCAACTTAAAATATGTATCATATACAGCTTGGTGGTGAATTTGATGATTCGTGGATTCTGTAATAATCCCTCTTACCTCTGCTTTTGTTTTAATATATTGCATAGTTTGAGCATTAAGATTTATGAATGTACATAACAAAAAGGCAAGAGCTATTATTTTCATCGACTTGATATTGATATTTATCCTTTAGTAATTTGCCAATCTACTTGAGCACTTGTTTTCTCATCTGTTGCAATTTGTTTCAGTCTTGTCAAAAATAATGAATAATGTCCGACACCTACTGTATTTCCTCTATTCATAATAGATTCGGAATTATTTTCAACTCCATGTTGTTTCACTGTGTCTTCTCCTAATCCGGCATCTCTGATATGTTTGCTGGTTCTATTAGCTTCATCACCTTCATATTTTGGCAATGTGCCTTCGGTCCCCACGTCAGAATATTCATCTCCATAACCCATTAAGTGGCCAGTTTCGTGTGCCATTGTATGCTGATTTAAGGCAGCTCCCGTTGTATTTCGGAAGACGACTTCAACCCTTCTAAACTTCGAGCTAGCATCTGTCTTCCCAGTACCTGCTTGGGCAAAAGCAATGCCCTTACCTAATCTGTTTTCAAATTCTTTATTGACGGTTGCTGCCCTCTTCAAAGCTAGTCTTTGATTAAGAGAAGCAGAACCGGTTGAATTCGTGCGTCCTGTAACGGATATTTGCCAAGTAGGAGTGGGTGTTTCACCTTTATGGTCTTCTTTTATTTTATTGATTTGAGTTACCATCTTGTCGATCTGTGTAATCATAGCAGGTGTAGCTATTGAACTATTATTGTCAAATTCTCCGATCTGTTCTGCCATATAATTATGTGAAGTTCCATTGTTTTGTGTGCTCCCAAATGTGCGTGAGTCATGCATTCCGCCTAATGCCCCTCCCATGTAAGAGCGAATTCTATCTGGTCCTAGTTCATCAGGCATTTTTACAACTGTGAATTTATGATGCTCTCCCTTATCGACAAATTTTAGTTCAAAATCATTTTCTACATTGTATTTTTCGTACTCTGGGTTATCAAGTTTGAAACTTAATTTAGAGCTTTTTGTTGGCCACACTTTGTCAATATCTGATTGATAATCTTTTTTTACTTTCTCCTTTTCTACTGCACTCCATTTTAGTTTTTCTGGACTAGTTTTTTGTAGTTTTTCAATTGCCTTTTTCCAAGTTTTTAAACTATCTCCATCAGTACTTAGCACATGTTTTTCCTTACTTCCATCTGCTCGAGTTTCTGATCCGGAGAGAAAATCATAGGTACAATCTTGAAAGTTGATCTTAATATTCATCCATGTATTCATCCTTCCTACTGCAGGCGCAGGCCCATTTATTTTAATATCAGACGCAAATCCATTCCCTGATTGGCCTGTGTCTCCTATTATTGTGGCATTGCCTTTTACTTTTTTTAAATCCTTACCTTTTTCCGTTGGAGCACCACTATCAGCGGACATGTCCTTTCCTGTATGCCAGGGCCATTCCCATCTTTGTATTGCATTGGAAGGAATCATGTAAGTATCAGATCGGATTTCAGGATTTTCATTAGGATTCGATTTCCTTTGTGCCGCCTTAGCCCCCATATCATCCGCTTCCTTTTCCAATCCCTTGTCATCGTTGAGCGGCATTCCATTCACTTCATTATTAGCTTGTACCCGACCTTCTCTCTGTTGTTGTACATGGGTTAGTTCGTGCCCTAACAATTCCTGACCACTCTGAGATGATGGATCATATTGTCCGGGAGCAAAGTGGATGTCATTGCCTTGTGTATATGCCAAGGCTCCTGCATCGGTAGCGCTTTTTGAATCTGAATGAATATTGACATCTGAGAAGTCAGTTCCAAAAGAACTAGACATTTTGTTGAGAGTCTCGTCCGGCATACCTGATGCTGATGAACTCTTGAGTTGAAATACAGGTGGCTGTGCCTGACTTAATTGGTTAGGGTTATTCTTGTCTCCAGGTGGACTAGCATCACCTGTGTCATATTTATGAGTAGAGAGGCTTTCCTGTGAATTTTCAATCGAATCCTCATCTTGTTTTAATTGAGGAGGTAAATTAATTTGGTTGTTTGCCTGTAATTGAAACAGAGGTGCATTGATTGCAGAGCCTGACTGCTGATTTGTTTCAGTCGACACTTCATTTTGCTTATTTAGATTTTCTTTTTCCACCTATATTTACTGGAATTAAGATTCATTAAATTAGTGTATTTGGAAATTATTTAGTTACTAATAATACAGATAAGTGTAGTTGTGGAAACAATAGGTTTGCCTTGTTAGTATAAAAGAAAATCTGTAATGGTTGATTTGGCCAAGATATAATTATAAATTAGGAATTGGTAATGACCCATTTTGCTACTGGATCAACACTTGTAGAGGCGTTATTTAGTTTTTCTAAGATATAAACATAATTTCCTTTAGATACTTTTGAGCCTTTGTTCATGACATTATCTTCATTGTTTTCAATTTTCGATTTTTCGGCTTCGTCTTCTCCAATTATTTCTTTTATTTTATCGTAGTCTTTGTTTTTCCCGCCTAGTGATTTGTTGGAGGCTCCCTTCGTATCTTCATCTCTGTATTGGTCATCTAGCCCCATGATATGACCTGTCTCATGTGCAGCGACATTTTGTGATAATTCTTTTTCAGCTCCTGTTTTAACTGTCACTTCCACTCTTTGATATTCAGCTTCATTCTTTGCATCTTGTTGACCAAAAGCGAAAGGTTCAAATTTTATTTGGGATTTAGTTTTTTCATTTAGTCCTTTTGCCACTGTATTTGCCCTGTCATTAGAAAGCTTTTCATTGAATTTGGCAGATCCATTCTTAGATGCCCGACCAATGGCAAATCCTATTAGGTCAGGACACTTGTCTTTAAATTCGGCCTCCAGTTTTTGATTGACCCTTCCCGCTACCCTGTCAATATTAGATTCAACTGAACTATTTGGAGCCGATTGGGCATTTTCAAAAGTTCCTACCTGATCTGATAGCACTTTAACTTTTTTCTTTCTTTTTTCGTCATCACTTACATCTCTGCTGTCAAATGTGGCCTCTTCATCTCCTACAAATGATCTTAATCGGGGAAGAGAAGCAGCCATTTTTACAGAATTTATAACCTTATGAGGTGTTTCTGAACTAGCATCAGGAATCACATTTATCTTAAAGATGGCAGCTAACTTATGCTTTTCATAATCATTATTATTTAATTCAAACATTAGCTTTGTATTCTCAGATCCCCATGTTTTTTGCACCACTTGCTGATAATCGGCTATAAATTTTGTCTTCTGTGCATCACTCCATTCTTTGTCTTCTTTAGTTAGTTTGGCAGCCAATTTTTTAAATTTCTTTGGATCGTCAAATGATGCAATGGCGTCATCTTGACCCTTGGTCCTTTCTTTAAATATATCCATTGAAAAATTAATAAAGTTAATTTTGACATTTATTTTTACCTCCATACTTCCTGAATTTGGTCCATTCACTTTTATTGAAAGATCAAAATGAGATCCAAAAGAAGCAGTATTCATCTTCAATTCCTTTTTCTTGTCTGCGGTAGTCGGATCACGTTGAATGGTATTGGATGTGACTGAATGTAATTGTTTTCGTTGAATAGCTGTGGAAGTAGAATGAAACACTCTTTGCCCTGCGAGTTCATGACCTACCTCTTTTCTTTGGCTTACCTTGCTACCCATTTCATCTGCTTCCTGCTCCAAACCCTTATCATCATTGAGTGGCAAACCATTTACTTCATTATTGGCCTGCACGCGTCCTTCCCTTTGTTGCTGTACATGTGTCAATTCATGTCCAAGTAATTCCTGGCCACTCTGTGATGATGGATCATATTGTCCTGGAGCAAAATGAATATCATTACCTTGAGTATAAGCCAAAGCGCCCGCATCTGTGGCCCTTTTAGAATCAGAATGAATATTTACATCTGAAAAGTCAGAGCCAAAGGATGCCGACATCTTATTGAGTGTCTCATCTGGCATGCCTGATGGTGAAGAACTCTTAAGTTGAAAAACGGGAGGTGCTGCTTGAGCTAATTGGCTTGATTGATTGTTATTTTCGGTTGGAACGGCATCACCTGTATCGTAATTAAGTGTTGAGAAATCTTCTTTAGAATTTTCTTGCTTGTCCTCATCGGTTTTTAATTGTGTAGGATGTTGAGTGATAGATGAGATTTGCAAATTAAATGAAGGAGCATTAATAGCCGATCCAATTGCATTATTAGATTCAACCATCGCTGTATCTGTCCTTACTAGATTCTCTTTTTCCACCTTTGCATGAGGTAATTAGGTTACTTGAATTAGTGTTGGGGTGAATTTTTTAGTTCCCTAGGTTGCGAAATCAATCAAATGACTCAATTCTTGAAGTAGAATAGCAAACATTAGTAAATTTGTGTATAGTCCAAATATGCATCCTAACTTCAATTCCTCTCAAACTAGACTTTAAATTTTTTGAGTCTCTTTCATTTTCTTTCAATTGAATATTACTTCTAAAAGGAATGCTAAGTGCTATTGTATGGGAGCAGCAAAAACTGATGGATCCGCCATTGATCTTTCTCTTATAATTGGTAGGGTCTCATCAATGAAGGTTTGTATATCACGGTACAGTCCTGTCAGGTATTGGTCAGTCACTGGATTTGCATTGCCTAAATCCTGTACACGATCAGTTACCCTCGTCCTAGATTGAGCATGATATGGCCTAACGGGGTCTCTGGCAGCTGTGTGCATATGTGAGGTTGTCGAATTCGCTACGCGATCGGTACGGTACGAATGATTCGCAATAGTCTCATAGATTTCAATGTTCCTGCTTTCAACGCCAGCATTTCTTGCTGCTTGGCAATAGCGCTCCACATATTTAAAAAACTCATAATCCCTTAATGCTGTGGCAACGTCACCTGCTTCATGGATGATATGTTCCATCTCAGCTACATTAGAAATTGCACTCTGATAAGCTTCGGGACCACGAACTGAAACCCCACTGACTACTTGTCGGCCGGCTCCAGGACCAATGTAGGCCTCTGGTGTATGAAAGTTGGCTTCAATTTGCCTTGCGCTAATTGCCTCAGAGAGTTCTTCTATCATTGCTGGAGTCACATTTGGCGAATTAAGTTCTACCATCATGCGGTCAACTTCAGTCATCAAACGATTTCTTTGTGTAACATTTTGAGCTGGAGTTAAGGAAGCTAATCTTCGAATTTCTTCGAGATCCGACCTATTTCCAATTCGCGACATCACCCTTGTCATTGCAGCTTCGTCGTGTCCAGCATAACTTATCATTCTGGCAAAATTGTATCTTTCTGTCAATTCGGTCATTCTTATCTGCAATCGAGAACGCCCCGCTGCGCTCAACTGTGCCATAATTCGTTCATATTGAGATAATCTACCAGCTTCAGTATAGAAATTCATCCGTAACATCTGACTCCAGTTTTCGCCATACACAGCTTGCATGTACCCTTCTGCTCGAATCAGGTTTTCTCCTGCCGCATTGCCAACCACATTAAGATCTACGTCGCTGATAAGTTCAGTACTTGCGGTACCCACTCTTTGTGCGCCATATCGTTCTTGTAGCACAACCAAAATCTGCTCCCTATAGCTGGATATACTTCTGGCGGCATTTTGGAGCTCAGGAGTAGCATTGCCCAATTGTTCCATCAATTGCCTCCAATTGCCGTGATCCTGAAGTAATTGTAGGATTGCAGATTCGTCATGTGCTATTATACGGGCAACTAGAGGGTTGTTCGGCTCCATGAGGCGAGCTAATACTCCAGCGCGATGAGTAGCTGCTTCAATGTTGGATATCATATGTTGCCGTGCAGAGGACATAATTCGTTGAATGAAGACCTCTTGCGTCATTCCATCTGCAAACTGCCCTGAGGACGCAAGCGTTTGTGCTTCACGCCGAACTACTACTTCAAGCTGTTCTATACTTCTTGCTGCTCTAATATCTACTCTTATAGCTCTGAAAGCTGCTGCTGCACCTCCTATATCAGCCGCAGCTCCTACAATACTGATTGCAAGCCAAAACAAAGAAGGGTCTTCACTGGAAATCGCTTGAGCTGGGTCTAGTGCTGAGCCGCTAGCGGCATTTTGGTTTTGAAAGTTTTCGATGTCATTAAACGCTTGTCCAATACTCAGTCCAGCACCAGCCACTCCAGCTGCTAAAGCCAATCCTCCTGTACCCATAGTTGCAACTATGGCTAGTCCAATTTGGAATGCGGCCATCATGCCTTGCTCTATGGCATCTTGGATTCCTCTATTTATGATATGTTGGGACATGAGGATGTTAGCACCCGATTCTGGGGCAAATCCCATAGCTTGTTTCGTGGGTTCAATCATGAAGCCCATGTTCCAGATTTTTATTTCGTTGCTCATCACTGCCGCTCTCGCAGTCATAAAATTTTGTAATACTTCATTGGTAACCCCAGCTACATTGTTTCCAACAGTATCAGAATTGCCCGTAGCGATGGCTGATAAATTAATTGATTCCGACATTAGTATAGGGTAAATCAACCCTAATTCCCTTTTCCTTGCATCAAAGCGCTGACGCATGGCTTGAACTTCTCGAAGGATGTTCTGTCGTTCAGCGATATTACCACGCATGGCAAACCTTGACCCTGGTTCGCCTAACGGTTCCCGAAGATTATCTGCATCTTGCTGTCGGCTTTCATAAGTTGTCTTGAGGCTTACAAGGTCCCTGGCAGCTTGTCTGAGCCCATCCATTTGTCCCTGATTTGCTTCTCCTTGATATCTTGACTGCTCACGATGGGCGATGCGTGCATTTTGATTTAGAGTGTATAAAAGTACTTGTTTCCCTTTTGCTTCGAATCGGCTCGGCAAACTGGCTACAATTGAATCAAACTCAGCTTCAGTGTGTAAATTTACACTTTCCAACAAATTCTGTATTTCGCGATTTAGTACTTCTCTCCTAGCCCTAATCCTTGTCACTTCTTCTGGTCGTTCAGGTCCACGACGGGGTCCACTGACAATCCCCCCTGGGCCTCTGTCTCCGCTATAGGAATCTAAGTCGAAGCCAGTGCTAGCTTCATACTCCCCGGTCTGCAAGGATATTTTTTCATTTCGTTTAACTCTCAATTCTGGCCAAATACTCAATTTTCGTGCTATATCAGTATCGTCGGATGTTGGCGTGGGCCGCTCCATATTGGTGATAGTCGTTGGATCAAAAACAAATGGAGTTCGAGCAGCGTCAGCTTGGTCGGCCCTTGCCCCCAAGTCCTCATCTGTAATCATTTGAATAACAAATGAGGATTTCTTTTGGATAATATTAGATTGAGTGACTAGTTTGGAGGCTGTTTTTATGGAATCTTCTTTCATTTGCACAGCCATCCGACCTCCTTCATCCGCCTCCGCTTCCAATCCCTTATCATCATTCAAGGGCATACCATTCACTTCATTATTTGCCTGCACGCGTCCTTCCCTTTGTTGCTGTACATGAGTCAATTCGTGCCCAAGTAATTCCTGACCACTCTGAGATGATGGATCATATTGTCCCGGGGCGAAGTGGATGTCATTGCCTTGTGTATAAGCCAAGGCTCCAGCATCTGTGGCGCTTTTTGAATCTGAATGAATATTAACATCGGAGAAGTCAGTGCCAAAACTACTGGACATTTTATTAAGCGTTTCATCAGGCATACCTGAAGAAGAGGAACTTTTGAGTTGGAATACCGGTGGCTTCGCTTGACTCAATTGGTTCAAATTATTTTTGTCTCCAGGTGGATCGGCATCACCCGTGTCATAACTAAGTGATGAAAAGTCTTCTATGGATTTTTCTTGAACCTCTTCCTCTTTTTTTAATTTAGCTGGAGTATTATTTGTTGGATTTACCTGAAGTTGAAAGATGGGCGGATTAATAGCTATGCCAGACGCCTGATGCTGATCAGATGTTACTTCTGCTTGCTTGATTAGATTATCTTTTTCCAAAAGGTACTCTCAGGTAAGTGCTTTAATTAAACGAAGCAGAATTAATTATTTTACTATTATTTTGCCTTATGATATTTGTGTTCAGGCTATTTACTAGGTTACCAATTTAAATCAAATAACTAAAGTTTCGGCGATATAAATATTTTCTAAAAGTTTTGCTATGACTTAATCTAAGGTAGAAATTAGAAATTAGTTAATCTGGAATTCTTTGCTTCCAAAATCAAAATAGATAACTTGATGAAAATAGAACAGAGATGACACTAAATTTTTATAATAGATTAATACTCCATATATTTTAGCCACTACCGCGAAGCAGCATCGCAGATAATTTCACTAATTTTCACGAATAAATTCGTGTTAGATGCAATGCATCATTCGTGCAATTAGTGGCTAATAATTCTTTTTTGGGCGAATGCTCAAATGAGCGTATAAAGTTTAAATCTAAACAACTTATGTCAAATACTTGAACTGTAAAAACTTAGTTTTAGTTATATAGAAGACAATAGAAGCTTGCCCGACAAAGCTTTAGCGGCGGCGGGTCAGAATAAAACTTCGATGGTTGAACCCAGCAAATGAAACCATTTAAAATAAATTGAATAAAATAGAGAATTGAATTAACTGTTTAGAAATCAATATTATAGGTCTTTATATATTACAATAGTTATATATTTACACTATTGTTTACCAATGGTATAATCAACTCCGAAACTTCAATCAAATAAAAAAGGCAGATCTTATGACCTGCCTTCAATTTTACTTTTTACCTTGAGTTTTACTTCTTAGCAGATGGTTTCTTCGTAACACCCTTTGGAGTGGTTTTTGCACCTGTAGGTTTGCTTTTAGGATGTACTAGCTTCATTTCATCCACAATATGCTTCGCGTCACCGTATTTATCGATGATAAACAATACATATCTGATGTCAACCATGATATTTCTGCAAATAGATGCGTCGTAGTTATAATCACTCATCGTGCCTTCCCACACTCTATCAAAGTTCAAACCTATAAGATTGCCATAGGCATCAATAGCCGGACTGCCGCTATTTCCTCCGGTAGTATGATTAGTTGCTATGAATGCAACAGGTATTTTTCCATTCTCTGCATAAGGACCGAAATCTTTCTTTTCGTACAATTCAATTAATTTTGGAGGAAGATCAAATTCGTAATTCCCCGGTATATATTTTTCCATAACGCCGTCAAGGTATGTTTGGAATTCATATTTTACAGCATCACGCGGCGCATAACTATTGACCTTTCCATAAGTCACTCTAAGAGTTGAGTTGGCATCAGGATAAAATTTTCTGTCCTTAAATACTTCCATCTGAGCAGCCATATATCGCTCCATGCCAGAGGTTACCTTCCCTTCATACAAAGTAACATTTGGTGCAACCTTTACATTGTACTGGTCGATCATCTCCTTGTAAAAAATGTATGCAGGATCAGATTTGATTGAATTGGCCAAGTCTTCAGGTTTTTTTATCAACAATTCGTTCAATTTTTCTTCAGAATTGAGATATGATGCGTCAAACAATGCCTTTACATTTGCAGTGTATTGATCTGAGTTTGGAGCCAACGACTCCAGGCCTTTAAAGATGTATTCTTTATCTACATCATTATAATACATCTGTAGAAGAGCAGCAAATGTCTCTTCATCGATTTTTCTTTCATAATTTTTGAAATAGCCTGGTCCCCATGATTTTACAGCATCGGCTTTTTTCATCATTTCTTCCCCACCATTTTTCTCAAACGCATTTACCAGAGCGTCTAGTTTTGAATAGTATCTGAGCATCTCAATGTTTGTGCGAAGTATCTCGAGACTATATTCACGTATTTTAACATAGTCATTAGACTTTATCACATTGGCATTTAAGTCCTCCAAAACACCTCCATATTTTGCTTTTAATGCGGCATTGGAGTTAAGTAATCTATTATACTCCGCTTCGTACTTCTGCTTTTTGCCAAAGGCATCCGTTTTCTTCAACCCTTCCATTTCGCCCTGCCACTTTTTCCAACCATTGGATATTCCGGCAGCTTTAGTAACATATTTGATCTTGACAGCTTCACTTGCCACCATATATTTATGCATGATGTCAAGTGCTCTGGTTCGCAATGCCACTTTAACAGGATCGCTCAGGTCAGTGATTTGCTTTATAGATTCTGAAGGCAGATATTCATTGGTTGATCCTGGGAATCCAAAGACCATTGTAAAATCCCCTTCCTTGATACCATCCATGGATATTGGTAGAAAATGGCGCGGTTTGAATGGTACGTTGTCACTTGAATAATCGGCAGGCTTGTTGTTTTTATCAGCATAGATCCTGAACATGGAAAAATCACATGTATGACGCGGCCAGATCCAATTGTCTGTATCTACTCCGAAATTTCCTATTGAAGAAGGTGGAGCGCCAACCAATCTTACGTCCCGATATGTTTCTGTTACAAAAAGGTAATATTGATTCCCTTTATAAAATGAACGGACCAATATCTCCTGATAACTCTCCTTTGCGTAATTTTTCTTTAGTTGCTCCATGTTTTTGTCCACCATACTTTGCTTTTCTGAAGCAGACATTTTATCAGTTACACCTTTAAGAATTGAAGTGCTGACATCCGCCATCGAAATGATGAAAGTTGCCGTCAGACCAGGATTGGACAATTCTTCCTTTTGAGACTTGGCCCAAAATCCTTTGTCTACGTAATTGTTTTCCAAAGAAGAATGGCTTTGGATCTGACCATATCCACAATGATGATTGGTCAAAAGCAAACCGGATCCAGATATGATTTCTCCTGTGCAACCTCCGCCAAATTGAACTATGGCATCCTTCAGGCTTCCTTTATTGACACTATAAATATCTTCAGCTGACATCTTCATACCCATGGATTGCATTTCTTTTTCATTCATTTGTTGAAGTAAAAATGGCAGCCACATTCCCTCTCCGGCAAATATTGGAAGACTGGAAAAAACAAAAAGAAAAGTTAAAATTATCGACTTGATCATTCTATTATATTTTAATTGCCCAAACTTAATAAAATGAAAGTATTTTTGCCGGAAATTTGAAATAAAATATGAGTAAATATATATTAATCTTATCCATTAGTCTATTAATGTCAAGTTGTGCGAAACCAATTGCCGACTTTAGTATTATATCAAGTAGTAAAAAGGTGATCACTGAACAGAAGTTTGAAAATAAGTCTTCTAAAGCGACCTCTTATACATGGGATTTTGGCGATGGCAATACATCTACAGAAGTTTCTCCAGCGCATAAATATACACATAGTGGAAAATACGAAGTAACCCTTAAAGCAAGTGACGGAAAAAAATCAACAAATAAAAAGATGGAATTAAATATTGAACCGCCATTGCACTGCCAGGTGCTAGTGGAGACGGAATTTGGAAATATGTTAATACAATTGTCTGACGCGACACCATTACACAGAGATAATTTTATCAAATTGGTAGAAAGTGGTTTTTATGATGGATTGGCATTTCACAGAGTGATAAAGAATTTCATGATCCAAGGAGGTGATCCAAATTCTAAGGAAGAAAATGGACAGAATCTAGGAAGTGGTGGTCCAGGCTATACTATACCCGCAGAGTTCGTAGACTCTTTATATCATTTAAAAGGCGCATTAGCTGCCGCAAGAACCGGTGGTCCAGGCAATCCTGAAAAAAGATCTTCAGGTTCGCAGTTTTATATCGTGCAAGGCCTTCCTACTGATGAATCAGTGCTCACATCCAAGGAAGCACAAGGCAATTTCAGATATCCAACCAGCGTTAAAGAAGAGTATGAAACTATCGGTGGTACACCTCATCTTGACAGAGAATATACTGTATTCGGGAGAGTAATAGAAGGTCTTGATGTGATCGACAAAATAGCTGCTCAGCCCACAGCCCCTGGTGATCGTCCAATGAAACCTATTAGAATGAAGATTATTTCAATAAAATAAACTAACTTTACACAAATTTTTACGCTATGTCATCAGTGCACGTTTTTCCTAAATTTCCTCACGTTCGAAAATCACTTCATAATGAATTAAGGAGTCGTGTTCAGGAGTATTTTGAAAAAAATAATATCAAACAAACAGGTAACAGACCTCTTTATTTGAAAGCAATAATCTTGCTTTCTTTATTTGGTTTGACTGTATTACACTTATTTATATTCCAGCCTCATTGGGCTATCGCGTTGACAGAATGTGTAATTTTAGGTTTGTTAATTGCTGCTATTGGTTTCAATGTAATGCATGATGGAAGTCATGGTAGTTTCAGTGGAAGGAAGAATAGCAATAAATTGGCAGCTTATACCATGAGTATGCTTGGTGCCAGTCATTATTTTTGGAATATTAAGCACAATCTTATCCATCACACTTTCACAAATGTGGATGGTATAGATGATGATATCGAAGTGGGTAAATTAATGAGATTTGCTCCGACTCAGGAAAAATTTAAGGCACACAGATTCCAACATATTTATTTTGTTGGATTATATATGTTGATGTATGCTTATTGGGTATTTGGATCTGACTATAAAAAATATTTCAAGAAAAGAATCGGAGATTTTCCATTAACTGATATGACTACCAAAGTACATGTTAGATTTTGGATGGTAAAGATTTGGCATGCGCTTGTATTCTGTGCATTACCTATCTATTTATTCGGATTCTTTCCTTGGTTACTTGGTTTCTTGGTTATGAATATCGTAGCAGGGTTTATGTTAAGTATCGTTTTCCAATTAGCTCATACTGTAGAGCACACTGACTTTCCGGTGGCAGATGCAGATACCAATAAATTTCAGGATGAATTTGCAGCGCACCAAATTAAAACTACTGCCAACTTCGGCACTAAGAATAAGTTTGTGAGTTGGTACGTTGGAGGTTTGAATTTCCAGATTGAGCATCATTTATTTCCTAAGATTTCTCATACACATTATCCGGCTATTAGTGGTATCATTAAGAAGGTGTGTGACGAATATGAGTTGAAATATATCGAATATAAGACGGTGGCATCTGCTGTCCGTGCTCATGTAAACTTTCTTAAGCAAATGGGGACTGCAGGATAGTTTAATATAATTCCTACGTTGGCCTTGCAATTTTTATGTACTTTTGAGGGATTAAATATCTGTTGATCCTTAAAAATAGTACATGAATCCTAATCATATTTTAGGTTTTGATATCGGAGGCACCGGAATAAAAGGTGCTATTGTCGATGTTACCACCGGCGAATTAGTAACAGAAAGAGTTAAGGTGCTAACTCCGGACCCTGCCACGCCTGATGCCATAGGTCATGCAGTCCAGACTATTACAGAGCAATTTGAATACAAAGGAATTATTGGTTGTGGCTTTCCTGCCATCGTTAAAAACGGAATTGCTTTATCAGCTTCTAATATTGATAAATCCTGGATCAATGCGAATGTTGAAAATCTTTTGTCCAAGTATTCTGCATGTCCTGTTTACGTGGCGAATGACGCAGACGTAGCCGGTATGGCTGAACAGGCATTTGGATTTGCAGCGAATCAACCCGGTGTTGTCATCGTTCTCACCATAGGGACAGGTATTGGAAGCGCTTTGTTTTATAATGGAGTGCTGGTCCCAAATACTGAATTCGGTCATTTAAAATTCCACAAAAGCATCGCAGAACATTATGCTTCCAATATTGTAAGAAAAGAAAAACACCTAAATTGGGAAAAATTTGGTGGAAGGCTTGATGAATTTCTCAACCATCTTCAATTTATATTTTCTCCGAATCTTTTTATTATTGGTGGAGGCATAAGTAAGAAGTTTGACTTGTATAAACAGTACTTTACTTTAGAAACAAGTATTGTTCCGGCGAAATTTCAGAATGATGCCGGTGTCATCGGAGCAGCGCTGTATGCGCACCGAAAAAAGGAAAATTGAGTATAGTTAGTTAAGAATTTTAAACATTACTCATTACTCATTACCCATTATTATTCATTATTCATTATTCATTATTCATTACATCAGATGCGGGAAAAAAACCCTAAAAATGCCCCGAAAAGGTCAGGAAGTAGAACCACCACTAAACCGGAAGGTTTTGACAAATTCAGAAAGCAGACGCCTAAGCCATTTGAAGAAGAACGTCCTGAAAAAAGAAAATCTACTGTTCGCAAGGATGCATTGAAGCCAGCCTCACCTAAGATCCAACCTGTTGAGAAGGATGAAGATCCTACCCCTCGGCTCAATAAATATGTCAGCAATTCAGGTGTTTGTAGTAGAAGGGCCGCAGATACTCTCATAGCCAATGGTGAGGTCCAGGTCAACGACAATGTAATAAAAGAGCCAGGTTACCGAGTTCAGGAAAACGATAAAGTATCCTACAAAGGAAAGGTGATTAAACCAGTTGAACTGAGGATCTATATATTGTTAAACAAGCCACGTGATGTCATCACTACTCTTTCGGATGAAAAAGGTCGTAAAAGTATTCAAGACATCATCAAAGGAAAAGTCTCTACTCATGTGTTTCCTGTGGGAAGACTAGACAGGGATACGACAGGTTTGCTGCTTATCACCAATGATGGTGATCTCACAAAACGACTTTCCCATCCTTCTTATGAAGTCAAAAAGATATACCATGCTACGCTCAATAAGCCATTGGAAGAAGAGCATTTTGAACAAATTAAAAAGGGCATTCAACTCGAAGATGGCCCGATCAAAGTCGATGGAATCTCATATGTCAAGGGTGCTCCGCTTAATGAAGTCGGCATCACATTGCATTCAGGTCGTAACAGGATCATCCGTCGCATCTTCGAATTTGTCGGTTATGAAGTGGAAAAACTTGACCGCGTCTACTATGCAGGATTGACCAAAAAGGATCTACCCCGCGGTATGATGCGTTTCCTTACCAAAGAGGAGGTAATCAGATTGAAGCATTTTAGGGTATAAGTATTATAGTATTATAGTATTATAGTAGGGATAATGCTTGCCATTGTCCGCCATTAATGGTAAAGTTTGCCAGTATTAATAGTTAACCAGATTTTAGTGCACCAGTTAACCAGTTTATAGTTAATCAGTATTAGATTATTATAGTAAGATAGTATTTACAAAGATCAACTGTAGGGATAGGATGAGACCTGTCATCACAGTTGATCTTTGTAAATACGGAATTAGGTATTAAGTACTTAAATATAATTGAATGTCGGCAGGGATAAGGCTTGCCCTTGTCTGTAATACATTGAATAGTGCACCAGTTAACCAGTGGAAAGTACACCAGTTATACCGGTTGACTTTTTTATATTAATATTAACACCCATCAATTTGTAAATATCAAATGATGTAGAATTTTTTCTATACTTTTATTTTACAAAAATTAAAATTATGCATCATCAAAACTTCAAAGTAATCATCGCGTGTATGATTTTCCTTCAATTAATATCGACAACGTCGAATGGTCAACAATTGAATTATAAGGATTATCAATTTCCTAAAGTTGATTATAAAAGCTTACAATTAAATGAAAATTTAAATCTTGGAAACAATGCTTCAGCTACTGACCGCTCCACCAGGTTTTCTAATTCATTATTTTTAAATGGAAGTAGATATATCAACAATGATAATAAGCAATATTATAATAGCAGGACTTTTTCCAGCATAATAAATACAGCAAGTGCTTCCAACGCATTCAATACCACAGCTATATCAGACGAGATATTTAGAAAATATAGAGGTGACAATAAATTTTTTGAATATGGGTATCATGCAGGTATCTACAATAATATTCGTACAAAAACCAATGCATATAATAATCTGAGTGCTTATCTCAATATACCATTAAAGGTCGGTGTGGGCAGGATCAATATACTCAATGAAGTAATGCTGGCAGAATTCATCATCGATGATCTTAGGAGAGAGGATATACTGACAGACACAATCAGTCAGGATATGATATTTGCATTTGCAGGCGAGATTGCAAAGTTTAACTTTACCAGAATACTTGACAATAGGAATTTCAGACTTCAGGTTCTGAGGAGTCTCAGTATCTGGTTAAAGAGTAATTTTCCTGTTAAAGCGGCGTCGGATATAGAACTAACTACGATATTGATCGATAATTATTCTTTCGCAGGGATAGGATTTCGGTCGATAGGGTCCAGATTTGCGGTGGGTATTGACCCGAATATTTCGTATTCTAAATATTTTAAAGATGGAGAATATTCATTTTCATCTGGAGGTGCCCTTTCTATGGAATTCTCAGTGCAGAAACCTATTTCAAGATATTTACAATCTAATTTTTACACAATAATTAGTTTGGACATTAATAAGTCTAAGAATACTTTTTATGATTCAAAAGAAGCAACAATATCAAATGTTATAAGCCCTAAAGTACTGGTAGCTTACAAAATGGGTTATTATCCAAATTCAAGAACAAATGTTGAATTGACCACCTTGATGAATTATATATTTTATAAAATGGATTATGAAGATCAGCGTATTCTTGATATAAAAAGTACCAGTATTGCCCCCAAAATCATGCTTCAATCTTCTTATTTTATTAATTATAAATTAAGGCTATTTGCAAATTTTGAAGTTGTATACTTTCACTCATTTGTCAAAGATTTTCTAAATGATCCAAATATGAATTTTATCCCTGATGATTTTTCATATAACGTGTCAGATTGGTATATAGGGAGGACATTTGATCCATCTTTAACTGATAGGAATGGACTAGGAACTAGACAACTTCAGAATAAAGTCTCTTATGCCTTCAATGCCGGCTTCGTATTCAATATTTATTAATACATATATAACAAAAAAAGCCGTCGCATTTCCACGACGGCTTTCCTTTTATTATCAATCCTGATCGAATCAGGTATAAATTTATTGGATCACTAATCTCTTAGTCGCCATACCTTCATTCGTTCTCACGATAGCAGTATAAACACCAGGAGTCATACCTTTGATAGAGATCGGCAAGTTGATCTTACCTTGCTGCTGACCAAAGTCTTTCACCAGAACTGTTCTTCCTTGAACGTCTACCAATGATATTTCAACATTAGAAGATCTGTTTATCGTCAACTCTACTGTAGTAAGATCTTTAGCAGGATTCGGATATACATTAAGATCTGTATTTAAAAGGATTTTTTCTGTAGCAGAAATAACGAATCCTTCAGTGGTTGCATCTGCAATTGTTGCATCATTTGCATTCGATACCTGACCATCTTCATTAAGTAAAACGGCAGCTATCTTTAAGTTTTCTATATTCCAATCACCATTCAATGCTATATTGTAATTATATACATTCTTATCATCGATAGATGCAGAAGGCATATTCTTCAAAGAATTATCAAATGTTCTTGCGACATGCTTGTAAACCATTTGAGCTGCCGGAACAGTTCCTGGTAAACTTTCATAACCACCCATTGGGCCACTTGCTCCACCTGCATAATAGTTAGATTGATTGTACTCAGAAGTTGTACCTCTTACTTCTGATTCAATTACAGTAATATACATACTATAACCAGAAGGAATATCCTGAAGGAAATCTGCAGTAACAGATACATCCATTGTTCCTGCTACAGCGCCTTCACGTGCACCAATAGTAAGTACAGCTGCCGGTTCTTCTCTCAAATAGTTTAATCCTGGAGGCAAAGCAGCAGAAGGATCTACTACTTCTCTTCTGTCCACGATCATACCCGGGAAACCAGTAAAGCCATCAAATGAAGTAACCACATTATCATAAGGAGCTACGGTCATTACGTCTCCATTGTGTACAGCTATCGGAACGAAGTAATCATCATAAGAAGGAGAAATAGCGTCAAGGAATACTGCACCTCTTGGGCACCATCCGCACCATGTTCCTGTACCTTCTTCCAATACTACTTTTCTGTGAGTAGCCGGAAGTACAGCATAAGCTGATCCAACTATTTTATTATTACATAGCATTGAGTCCAAAGCACCATTAACCTTTGTAAGCTCTAAAACTATATCGTTAGCTCCATCTACTAATTTAACTTCAACAGGGATAGCAATAGATAAATTCTTTTTAGGAGCCAATTTAAGTCCCTCCAAAGTTTTAGTTTCAGATCCACTACCACCAGAGATAGTGTATTCAATGCTTGTGATAGTATCTTTTCCAACATTATATAATGTTGCAGCAGTTTTAATATTAGTTCCAGCGATTTGTAAGCCTTCAGTAACGACCAAATTCAACAAACCAGCCTCACTTCCATTATATACTTTAATGTCCGCAGCATCTGTAGTAAATGATACATCATCGATGTAGTACTTGTTACCTGAGTTTGCAAAAAAGTCAACTGAAGCTACAGAAGAAAGTGCACTTCTGAATGTTGCACCGCATTCGCCATCAATAGATATTGCCCACATATTATTAGAAATATCTATGTCCGCAGCAAAATTAAACCATTCTCCAACCGGGAACTTAAGTTTGTTGCTATAAGTAACTGCACCGGCTACTACTTGTAGGTCACCTTCAGGACTAAAATTAAAATCCATAGCCCATCCTGTACCCGCAGTAGTAGTAGACTGGAAATTAAAATATCCGCTATAACCCGGTTCTACATACATATTCCATTCAGCGTGGATCTTACCTTTATTGACATTGTTGCCAAGTTTTAGGATAAGGTCCATAGGACCACCAGCAGCTACCTTAGCTTCAATGATGAAACTATTAGCTCCACTTGCTGCTTTTGCATCTGTGATGAAAGCGTCGTCAGCAGCTCCACCAGTAGTAGATCCCCATGTTCTCCAATAGGTAGGATTATTTGTTACGACTGTTGTTCCGGCAGTGTACGCATCGAAATCATCGGTGTAAGTGACCTGTGCATAAGTGAACTGTAACGCCAGGACAGAAAATAATAATGTTAGAAGTCTGTTTCTTGTCATTTGTTTGTTTGTTATTAATAAATTAGGAATGAGGCGCTAAGGTAATAATTTTATGAATAAGTAAAAGAGAAAAATATAATTCGAAATAAAGTTGTCTTTACCCAATTAAAAATCGTAATACCTTCCATGCAAAAGAACATTTTAGAAGATTATTTTAATTTTTGTAATTTCGTCAAAATCCATTCAAAATAATATGATTATTAGATTACATATTTTTGTTACTATCATTTTTTCAATTGTTTTGTATTCTTGTAAAGAAGACCCAGTCAACATCAAACCTGAACTTTTTAACTTGGATATTAAAGGAATGGACATTTCTTTTTTACCTGAAATAGAGGCAACGAATACAATTTTCTATGATTCAGCAGGTGTATCAAAGGACTTTTTGGATATAATTAAAGAAAATGGTGTCAATACGGCAAGGATTCGTCTATGGAATATAGAAGGTTCTGCGCATTCGGGTTTGGAGGAAGTTTTACAACTTGTGGCTAAATGCAGATCACATGGCTTTAAAATATTTCTGGACTTCCATTATTCTGATACGTGGGCTGATCCCGGTGCACAAGCTATTCCTAAGAACTGGATTGGATTGAATGTGGAGCAGCTGGAAGACTCTGTCTATACTTTTACTAAAAATATCATGTCTAAAATAAAACCCGAGTATGTTCAGATTGGCAATGAGATCAATGGCGGAATGCTATGGGACCTTGGAAAATACACTAATGAAGGAAATTTTGTCAAACTTCTGAAAGCTGGTGTCAGAGGCAGTCGTGAAGCTAGTCCTGAATCGAAGATCATCATCCATTTTGCAGGATTGGAAGGAAGTGATTACTTCTTTAATATAATGAAAAACGCAAGTTTGGATTATGATGTTATAGGTTTGTCTTATTATCCTGTATGGCATGGAAAGTCATTAGCACTTCTGGAAACTACCATTGAAAGACTGCAAAAAGACTATAACAAGAAGGTACTGATCGCTGAAGTTTCTTATCCTTTTACATTACAGTATGCTGATTATACTAATAATGTCTTAGGTCTGGAAAGTCAGTTAGTCAATGGCTATGCAGCTACAAAAGTAGGTCAGCAAAATTTTGTTAAAGAGATCAGAAGCATTGTTGAGCGAACAAAGTCTATTGGGTTTTGCTATTGGGGTGGTGAATGGATCGCATTCAAAGGTGATAAAGCTACGGATGGCTCATCCTACGAAAATCAGGCCTTATTTGATTTTCAGCACAAAGCTTTGCCGGCATTTTCAGCTTTTCATTGAAAATTCATCTAACTTTGACACTTCGAAAATAAATTGAATGAATAAGTCAAAGCTGTTTTTACTGTTAACTATAGTGGCCATCTTCGCCATAGGTTGCAAGGAGGAGTCTGTTCAAACTCCCAAGCCCCGCTCTTTTCCTAGAGTAGTGTATCCTGAAAAAAATTATGTACAGTTTGATACTTCATTCTGTGAATTTACTTTTGAATATCCGGATTATGCCACTATCGTTCAGGACACCTCATTCTTTGGCGAAAAGCCTGAGGATGCCTGCTGGTTTAATATTTATGTCCCACAATTTCAAAGCCTTATATTTTGTACTTATTATCCTCTTGGTAAAAAGAATTCACTTAACAAGGTGATCAATGATGCCTATAAATTAGCCGGGGTGCACAATAAAAAAGCAAGTTTCATAGATGAAATACCTGTAAGCAGACCTGATCATGTCAGTGGGACAATATTTGATATTGAAGGGCCTGTAGCGTCTACTTATCAGTTTTTTCTGACAGACAGTACGACGCATTTTCTTAGAGGTGCTTTGTATTTTAATGTCAGAACCAATCAAGATTCATTGGCTCCGGTGATAGAATTTATGAAAAAAGATGTTCAACATATGATCAGTACTTTTAAGTGGAAGAAGTGATCCGGATCAGAAATTTAATTTTTTAATAGCAATTAATTATTTATGAATTTAAATACCACTAAAGGAAAGTATTCATTATTAATTAAAACATGTATTATTCTATTATTCGGGGTAAATAATCTGACAGGTCAAATCATTGCTATTCCTTCATCAGAACCAACTAAAGCCATCATCGAACGACTTATGATGAAGGTTGAAAATGAGAAATCTTACCATTCTTCCCACCAATATTTTACGAGAGCTCAAGTATTACAATTAATCAAAGATCTGGAAGGGAATAAAAACTTAAGTGCAAAAGATCATGAGGATATTCAGTTTCTAGTCAATGAATGTAAGGAAAGTGAGCAGCTTACGAGTGTTTTGTATGAAGAGAAATCAACTTCAGGCAATAGAAATTATCTCGATTCAACACGTACTTTTTATTCGCCGGATGAGAATGATTTAAATAAAACTACTCCAGCCTCAGAAGAAAATAAAAGACCCATCTTTGGATTGTTTTATAAAAGCCCTGCCAATTTAATTGAAGTTAATCAACAAGATTTCTACATTAGAATTAATCCGGTATTTAATTTTAATATTGGTTCTTCGAATAACAATGATGTGGGTAGTACTACTTTCAAAAATATTCGTGGTGCAGAAATACGTGGTGGCATTGCAGACCGGGTCTTTTTTTATGCTAATATACATGAAACACAAGAAGCTTATCCATCCTATGTCAATGAATGGAGAGGTAAGTTTGGCGCTGTACCCGGTGCCGGATTTAATAAAAGCTATACGCCCTCATTTCTTAAAAATGTAAATGGAGTAGATTATTTAAATTCACAAGGAGTATTGGGATTTAAAATAATTGACCAGATTGCTCTTCAGTTCGGTCATGGAAAGAACTTTATAGGAGATGGTTACCGTTCGTTATTTTTATCTGACGATGGTGCTAATTATTTCTATTTAAAATTAAATACAAAACTTTGGATCTTTGATTATCAAAATATATTTGCTGAATTAAATGCTACTGGTCAAAGAGGCGGTGATGAGTTAATTCCTAAGAAATATATCGCTGCGCATCATCTAAGTTTAAATTTGACCAAATGGCTAAATGTCGGATTGTTTGAATCTGTAGTTTTTAGTCGAAATAATAATTTCGAATTACAATATTTAAATCCAATTATTTTCTATCGCACAGTAGAGCAGATGGTAGGAAGTCCTGATAATGCCATGGTCGGTGCAGATTTAAAAATTAAATTGGGCAATTCAGTTAAATTATATGGACAAATATTGTTGGATGAATTACAAATAAAAAATATTGTCAAGCAAAATGGTTGGTGGGGAAATAAATACGGAATTCAAGCAGGAATGCAATATTTTGATGTAGCCGGAATTGATCATTTGGATATGCGGCTTGAGTATAATTTAGTACGTCCATATACTTACACTCATACTGATAGCTCGTCCAATTATACTCACCATTTGCAGCCGCTGGCGCATCCTATGGGCGCTAATTTCAGTGAATTTCTAATTAATTTCAGATACGTTCCAATTAAAAATTTAATTGTCCAACCACATTTGATGTATGCCATGATTGGAGAAGATCACAATGGAGTAAATAACGGCAGCCAGATCCAATTGCCTAATACTACAAGAACCATGGATTTTGGAATTCCCTTGGCCCAAGGCGATAAAGCAAAAATTCTATTAGGAGGAATAGATATTTCGTATATGTTATATCACAATTTATTTGCAGATTTAACGCTAGCCTATAGAAAAAAAGATAGCGTCCTCGATGAATATGACACGAAGGAAACCATGTTTTCGGTTGGGTTAAGGATGAATATTGCGCAGAAAAAGTATGTGTTTTAGGTGAGAAGGTGAGAAGGTGAGGAGGTGTAGTTAATATAAAATTAGAAATTAGAAGTCAGAAATTAGAATGGCGTTCTGGACGCATTACCCATTTGTCTGAACCACTGATTTTAATTGATTATTCTGATTGGGCTGATTACTTTCTAAATTTAGAAGTTAGAAATTAGAATGAGGGTCCGTTGCATTACTCATTACTTATTGGTTGTCTGAACCACTGATTTAATTGATTATTCTGATTGAGCTGATTACTGATTATTTTTGTAAGGATGGAATTGTAAGTTTTAATTAAATTTTAAGATCATAACTGTAATGACAGGTCGCGACCTGTCACTGCAGTTATGATCTTAAAATTTCAACAACGATTTAACACTTCATATGATGTTGGATTAATTACCGATTACTTATTGGTTGTCAGAATCACGCTTGCCTGACCATAAAGGCAGGGATTTAATTGATTACGCTGATTATTTTCTAAAGTAAGAAGTTAGAAATAGGAAATTAGAATGATGTTCCGGAAAAGTAATTACCAATTACTGATTACTGATTTGTCAGATACCCCATACTCTCCCTGATAAGCCCATTCGGAATATCCTTATTAATAGAAAAACTACCGATTCCATTCAATAATGAGAATAAAATCTTTCCTGATTCATTTTTCTTGTCATGTTGAAGATAATTGAATACTTCATCAAGATCTATATCTCTGATTCTAGAGGTATCGCATATGCTTTTTAGAAAATGTTGAATTTGCTCATGATGGTCTTTCAATATTAAACCGGTCTTGTAAGATAGATATGTTTCAGCTATCATACCGAATGCCACAGCTTCTCCATGAGTGATGGGTTGTTCATGCTTTAATTTGTAGGATTCAATGGCATGACCGATGGTATGACCGAAATTCAATGCTTTACGGACACTGCTCTCAAATGGATCCCGCTCCACTAGAGTCTTTTTGACAAGAATACTTTGATACAATAATTCTGTATTAATGAGTGGTCTAGAGGATGAAGTTTGAGCTTGCAGCAATTTAAATAATACACTATTGGCTATTAATGCATGTTTGACGATTTCAGAATAGCCACTCCGCATCTCTTCATCCGACAAAGTTTGGAGAAATGGAAGGTGGATAAATACTGCTTTAGAGTTTCGGAATAATCCAACTGCATTTTTCACATGATCGTAATCTATGCCAAGTTTACCGCCGATACTAGAATCTGTCATGGACATGAGGGTCGTCGGCATATGCACAAAGTCAAGTCCCCGCTTATAGGTACTGGCGATGAATCCTCCCATGTCGCCGACTACACCACCTCCTAGCAGAATAACCAATGATTTTCGATCTACTTTCAACTCCAGCAATTGTTGCCAGATATTACTGCAGGTTGTAATGTTTTTTTGAGATTCGCCTGCCGGAAATTTTAATACGTGAGTATCGCTTGGGCAAAGATCCCGGATCAATGGATAGCAATAATGTATTGTATTTTCATCCCCTAAAATTATATAAGAAGAATAGGAGCGATTTGCTAAAAAAGCTTTGAAATGACTCAACTCCTGATCTAGAAATAAAGGGCATCCGTCAACATTTATTATATCTGGTTTCATGCTGTAAAGATAGAATTTAGATGGTTGATGTTAGATGATATTTTGTTATTTGATTCATATATTCCTACAATAAAGTTTAAAGACAAAAGTATAATTTTATTGCTGAATCCTTCAATTGTGAATTCAACGTGTATAAAGATTCCTCGCTTCGCTCGCAAAGACGTTAAGTCGATGAGGTGGGATCAGAGATTCTGTCAATCCTACTGAAGGGAGAAATCTATTAAATAAAAATCAATTACTTTATTCGTATCCATCTTTTTATAAATTATTTATTAAAATATATAAGTTGTTTCGCAATTAGTTTTAAACACAACTCAACAATCGGAGTTTCATTCTAATTTCTAATTTCTAATTTCTAACTTTTGACTTCTAACTTTTGACTTCTCACCCCAAAAAGGAGGTCAATAAACCTAAAGTTGAGCAACTATTTCCGTTGACCATGCTTCCGCTCTTGCTTCAAATAATTGTTTTACATAGCTCCATGTCTCTTTGAATAATTCAGAATTTCTGTAATTTTCAAGATCTTCAGGGGTATTCCATTTACTGTATGTAAATAAAATATTATCCTTATCCACAGATCTGATCAACTTCAGCCCATTACAACCCGGGAAATTTCTAATTTTTTCTTTGATACTGTGAAAGTGTTCTAAGAACTCATCAATTGCATCCGTTCTGAAGGTCATTTTGACAATCCTTTCAATATTGTTAGCTGATTTCATTGTTAGATTTTTGCGCAGTCAAATGTAGGAATTAATTAGAAATAATATTGAACGGTAAGCAATAGGAATAGGCTTTAAGCCGGAAACAAGATTTGGTATTACTAACAACTTAAATTTTGCAAGCCAGCATTCTATATTTAATACCTAAATATTCTTTTTTGTAATAATGAGCCATCAGCCAATAGCCAATATCGATTTTATTGTAAATTTAAATCAATTACTCCCCCTTGGCGCCCACAGACAAGCTATGGTTTATACACAAGTATTTTTCCAAAAAGGGCCATTTCTAAAATAATAATATAAATATTTGATTATTAGTGGATTAAGAGCAAAATGAATTTGCCGAACCTAGGTTACCTACGCTCAGCACTTCATAGCGAATGCTGTACAAATTTAAAGTTAAAACTTAGATCGTGAGGCTCGAGTTACTTTAAACAAAAAGTATGTATAAACCCTAGCTCAGACAAGGGGGATATTGTGCTAATCGATATTTTACATCATATTTGATCAAAGATATCTTATAACTTTTCTCACCTTCCTATCAACAATAATTGCCTCAAGTCCAATCCGTGAGATTCAGTCCGCTCACCTTCTCACCCTCTCACCTTCTCACATCTCAAGAACTGCACGACAACATACTGCAACCCACCTTATGCCTCGCCCACTCGGGTCGCTTAGCAAACCACTTTTGATGATCCGGTTGCTCAGCATAAGGTTTTTTTAGCAACTCATATAATTCAAAAATGATGGAATAATCTGCCTGATCAGCAGCATCTATAGCGAGCTGAGCCATGTAATTGCGAAGGACGTATTTGGGATTGATACTGTTCATTTTTTCCATGCGCTCGACATAGGAAAGAGTTTCCTTTTGTAATCGAAATGCATAACTTTCAAACCAAAGTTGCCATTTAATTAATATCTCGCCTTTTATCTCTTCCAATTTGTAAAAGGCAGGTTCAATTATTTCATTAAATTTACCAAAAGTCGTTTTCGAATTAACGAAACTTAAATTGCGAAAAAAAATAGTCATATCAGTTTCGCTGAGTTGAAGCACTTCTCTAACGTCATCTACCAACTTTACATCTTCCTCATTCATAGAAAAAATACCCATTTTGGACAGCATCATTTTATTGAAAGCAGGTTCATATTTATCTTCATAATTTTCGAGTATTTCCTGCAATGGTTCGCCTTCCCCAATCACTGTAAATAGCGCATTTGCCAATTGATATAAATTCCAAAGTGCTATCTTTCCTTGCTGTCCATATCGATATCTTCTATGTTGCCGGTCTGTAGTATTAGGCGTCCAGTCTTCATCATAGGGTTCGAGCCAACCGTATGGTCCATAGTCGATCGTGAGGCCAAGTGCAGACATATTATCCGTATTCATGACGCCATGAACAAAACCTACACGCTGCCAATGAATGACCATATCAAGTGTTCTATCGCATAATTGGCTGAAGAAATCAAGGTATTTTTGAGCGCCCTCAGATGTTATGTCTTTGTAAAAATGATGAATCACATGATCCAATAACTTCACAAGATTCTCCTTGTCTTGCTGGGCAGCAAAGATCTCGAAGTTGCCGAATCGAACAAAACTTGGACTCACCCTACATACAATAGCTCCTTTTTCCAAAGCCGGATGACCATCGTAAAGCATGTCCCGATTGACCATATCTCCACTCAAAATTAAGGAAAGTGAACGGGTAGTGGGCACTCCTAGTGCATGCATTGCTTCACTACAAAGATGCTCTCTGACAGACGATCTTAGCACTGCTAGTCCATCTGCATTGCGTGAATAAGGTGTTTCACCTGCTCCTTTCAACTGGACTGCCCAGCGTTTTTGATCATTCACTACCTCAAATAGATTAATTGCTCTGCCATCTCCTAGCTGTCCGGCCCAATTACCGAATTGATGCCCGGCATAGCACATGGCATAGGGATCCGTGCCTTCATAAATTGAATTGCCTACGAATAATTGAAGAAACTCTTCACTATGGAGATCTTCTTTGCTTAATCCAAGTAATTGACCTACTTCTTCGCTTGCATGGATGAGTAGGGGAGCAGTTGCTTTCTTAGGTTTGACATATGAAAAAGCAGCATTTTTGACCTGGCGCCTGGAATTTTGTCTTTCAGGATCCGAAGGCAATTCTACTTGAAAGGTATTATCGATATTAAATTTCACAGAACTCAAATTTTGGTAATCAAATTTTCTTTATTGAAGGATGAATTTAAACGTTAATAAATGTTAGATGTTAGAAGCTTGTCCGACAAAGGTATAGCTAAGGCGGGGTAGATTTTAGTCCGTCATGTGCGGGATTCATCAATCAAATGATTGTTTTGCTTTTTAATTCAAAAAAAAGAAAAATTAAGATTCAATCACCTATCGACCATCTAACATCTAACATCATCCATCTACCTTTGCTTCCTAACTGCCGAAACTTGAAACACAGAACTCAAACTTTCAGTTTATCTGAATAGGAGGCTCTTAGTTTTTGCACTTTTGGATCAATAACGATCCTGCAATAACTTGCGCCCAAATTGTCATTGAAATAGTTTTGGTGATAATCTTCAGCCACGAAAAAAGTACCCAGCGGACTCACTTCTGTCACAATTGGATCAGGAAATGTATCTTTCAATTCTTCCATGACTTGCTCTATGATCTCTTTTTGTTCATCATTATGGTAATAGATCACTGACCTGTATTGCGTGCCACGATCTGCACCCTGCCTGTTAAGGGTGGTGGGGTCATGAGTAGTCATAAATATAGTAATCAGATCATGATAGCTGATTGTATCTGCATCAAAAGTGACTTGAACTACCTCGGCATGTCCAGATAAGCCACCACAAACTTCTTTATAAGTTGGATTAGGAAATCTTCCGCCGGAATACCCTGATTCCAATTTTTTGTACACCTTTTAATCGTTGGATTACAGCTTCCACACACCAAAAACATCCACCTCCGAAGGTGGCTATTTGAATATTTGACATAAGATATTTAATTTTTGTATTGATTAAATAGGTAATGGGGTAATTTAGTTCAAAAATTTTAATACACAAATTAACAAATATGACTTTGTGAGTCAATTATTGGAATTAATAAACTATTGTTTAAAGAAATCATTGAAAAATTTAATTTTAGGTTAATTTATATCAGAAAGCACATGGAACGTTACTTCAATGGAGGATATTTTTTAATAAAATCAAAGCCAATTGACTTTGGTTCGGATATAGGCAAAGTTGTAAGTACTTGTAGCGGTTGCATTAACTTTTCTGTTTTTGACAATTGGTGCTTGAGTTGGATGAGTTTTAAACTTGAACAAAAAGAAAAGATTGAGCTTGGACTAAATGACAAGAAAATTAAAGAAATTGAAGAATGGACTGATAGTCGGTTTAATAATGGATCTAATGTCTTTCCCGATATGAAAACTGCAACTGAGTTTAAGGAGTTGTTTTTTGATTCAATAAACGATATATAAATTTTTAGTTTATCGTTTTCTGAAACAGATGCTGATTTATTGATTAGCGATTTCGCTGAGGGAAATAATACAGAAGAATTTAACTTTAACAACGGAGACTTTGGGCTTAGAAAAAATTTACTTTTGAGGATAGAAGAAGACCAAAATATTAGTGAAGAATTCTTAGGGTATGATTTTATTGGTATAGAATGTGATGGTTCTTTCCATTCTTTTTATTGCCACGATATTACAAATAATCTTGTCGATAAATTCTCTTTGAATCTAAATTCATACGGATTATTTGAAAAATTAGAAAAACCAAATGAAATTAGAGAATACTTGAACAGCGAAGAAACAGGACTTGAACCCGTTCCTTGGTACATAGTAAAAGTTAAGCGACAAAAGGATTCAAGAAAGTAAAATAAATTTAAAAGTTCACGCCGGCGCGAGTTTTTAACTCGTGCCCTTCCGGTCCCCCATCTTCGCCTTCAATAGCCTGGAGTTTTAACTCAGGCAAAAAAATTCGTTCACTTTACCATACCTTTGGATTACAACTTACGTTACTTAGTTATGAAACAGAATTTTCTCCTACTACTTTTATTTTCTGTCATTGTTTCGATGGCTTCCTGTGACCTCTCAGAATCCGGTCCGCCCGATAGCGTTTCCGGTTATGCACCCGTCTATTTACAAAAGGTTGGTTCTGATACTATCCGATTTCTGCCTCCTGAACCCACAGTGAAAGGCGGGAAAATATACATTAAGGATGATATTCTTTATCAGGTTGAGCTCTATAAGGGTATTCACATCATTGATATATCAGATCCGGAACACGCCGAAAAAATAGGCTTTTACGAAATATTTGGTTGTACTCAAGTAACTATGCAGGACAACTATATGTACGTTAATTCATCAAATGATTTCCTGGTGATTGATGTTTCTAATATGATGGATCCAAAAGTAGTCGATTATAAAAAAAATTATTTTAAAGGTATTGCCTTTCCTCCACCGCCTGAAGGAGGGTACTTTGAGTGTATAGACCCCTCTAAGGGAATCGTAATTGAATGGAAAAGGGGAACACTGCAATCTCCTAAATGTAGGTTTTAATTTTAAAAACAAATCTTATGAAAAATATTGTCTTTTGTCTTTTACTCTCCCTTATGCTGTCGTCTTGTGATAAAGATTCATCATCAGAGTATCTGGGAAATAGCTCCGGCTCTGGTGTTGCAGGTTCTACTGCTACGATACTTACCTATAAAGGGTTTATTTACACAGTAGATAATAATTACCTTAGAACCCTAAGTCTCCTTGATCCCTCGCATCCTGTGGAAGTTTCGAGTATATTTTTGGGTGAAGGGATAGAAACCATATTTGCATATGAAGATCATTTGTATCTGGGAACGCGCAATGGTATCCAGTTGTACAACATTTCCGATGGGGCAAAGCCGGTATTCACAGGTAATTCCTTTCACTTTCCAGCCAGAGATCCTGTCGTAGTAGATGGTGTATTGGCTTATTCCACAACCAATTGGGGAAGTGAGGACGGAAATGGAGGCGGTACGCTTTCTGTCATAAGTGTTGTAAATAAAAATAATCCAATCACTATCAACCAACTTAATCAGGAATATCCTTGCGGACTTGGATTGAGCGGAGACATATTATATGTGTGTAATGCGCGTTATGGCCTAAATGTCTATAGGACCAATTCCAATGGTGAATTGAATTTCATTAAGAATCTGCCGACTGATCCCGTCTATGATTGCATAGCTTATGACAAACTTTTAATCTGCCAGACGAAGTCGGGGATCTGGTTATTTAATATTGAGGACAAGGCCAATCCGGTCTTTGTTCAGAGAATAAATAATTAAACAGAAATGAGTGGTCAGTGGTCAGTGATCAGAAAATGGAATAAGTAACCAATATTATGAAGAGTTTCGAAACTTTAAAAACTAATTAATTCCCATAACGAATTCCTGATGAAACACATATTCATAGCAACAATATTTACCCTTTTTTACTGGCAAGCGAATGCGCAGGATGGCATGAGATATTCAGAAGATAAGGTGATTCGTGACGGATTTCACATATCTCCGATCATGCCTACCACTAAAGGGTTTTCATTTGGTGTTGGATATTCAAGGCCTGTCAGATCCAAGCTTTTATTTCATGGGACGATAGCGTATATTCCTCAAAGTCAGCTGGATGGTGAGTCGATTGACGCCACAGGGTTTAGCATTAATCCATCATTATTATATTTTCCGGATCGAGTTGATAATTATAAGGGCATTGTATTTGGAATAGAAATGCCAATTCTCTACTACAAAATGCAAAGACATGATTGGAATTGGAGGACCTCTACCGGAGATGAAGAGACCTTTGTATATCAGGAATATCAATACACAAAGGCACATGCCCTACAGGCGGGACTCGGCGCCAAGGTTGGTTTCAGGACTCACAAGAGGAATTATCGATTATTCTGGCAGCCAACGATTACTTTTGGAGCTTTATATCAGAAACTTTATGGTTATACTGAAGTTGCACAAGACCAATTCAATGACTTTAATGCTATAGATGCGCCTTATGCGGGTCAGAATACCGGAATTACAGGTTACCTGAAGCTTGAACTAAGCTTTGGCTTGTATCGATATAAGAAAGAAACAATTAAAGTATTACAACTTTGATCTCGCTTTGCACTTGGTTGATCAATTGAAATATAAAAGTCTTGTTAAGGTTCGGTTAGATATGTCCGGAATATTTACATTTGTAAATGATGAAACGGTACGTATATATTTTAATTCTGATAATAGCTTCAAATGTATTATTTAGTCAGAAAACTCAGACTGTAATTACCAAAATTGCATTTGGATCGTGTGGTGACCAGTCCAAACCTCAGCCTATCCTAAATCTTGTGACAAAATATTCACCTGATATATTTTTATATTTAGGGGACAATATATATGCGGATACCAAAGACATGGACGAATTAAAAGCAAAATACGATATGCTTGGTGCCAAACCTGAGTTTAAGAAGCTCAAGGCTTCTACCAAAATTCTTGCTACGTGGGATGATCATGATTTTGGTTGGAATGACGTAGGTCGGCATTATCCATTTAAAGAAAAATCGAAAGAACTATTTATGAATTTCTTTGAAGAAGATAGCGCCTCAATAAGGCGTCAGCACGAAGGTATATACAATTCCTATGCTTATGGTCCAAGAGGAAAAAGAGTTCAGATCATTTTATTGGATACAAGGACGTTTAGAGATAACCTACGACCATATGCTGGTGAATTAAAAAATGATTCTCGATATTTCTACGAATTGGATTATGCTCCAGAGATATCTAAAGATTCCACATTGTTGGGCGCAGCTCAATGGAAATGGCTTGAAGAGCAATTTAATATGCCCGCTGACATTAGAATTATAGGCAGTAGTACTCAATTTGGGGTCGAATTTAATGGTTATGAATCCTGGGCAAATTTTCCCAACGAACAGAAAAAAATGCTGGACCTGATAGACAAGACGCAAGCGGGCGGTGTCATATTTCTTTCAGGAGATGTTCACTATAGCGAAATGTCAAGAATAAAAAGAGATGGCACCTATCCGATATATGACTTTACATCAAGCGGAATAACTTCAACATGGCATTTTGCCACTCCTAATAAAAACCGTATAGAAGGACCTGTAATGGAGAATCATTTCGGTTTGATGACTATCAATTGGAATCCTGGCCAAACAACAATCAAGATGGAATGTATAGATGTACATAATAACCAGCGTTTTGAATATAACATTCCTTTGAACTCTATACAACCTGGATTAGAGTAGTTTTGGAGGGACAAATTTAGCGCTGCATATCCGCAGCAATTTTTATAAGATTCTTTCGTATTCCATAACAAGTAAAATTTATTTAATAAAAAAAACTCCGATTGAGCGTCGTCTAATGGCTCCAAGTCATCTTACGTTTACGTTTTTTCATTAAATAAATTTCAGGAAAGCATTGGTACCATTTGCTTCATCGTAATATTGCAATATTACATATATGCACGCCAAAACATCCGACAACGCATTAATTTTCGGAAACTAGAATTTTGAGATTAGAAATATGGTGGAACTGATACGTCGGATGGCGGTCATTAGGATATGCTATGGACTCGGATTATAAGCTTTATCTCTGTGTCTATGAATGCAATTTATTTGCCACCAATTACACTAATGATGCTTCGCATCTAACACGAATTTATTCGTGAAAATTCGTGAAAATTCGTGAAATTATCTGCGTTGCTGCTTACGAGATCGTGGTTAAAAAAACAACTAAATTGGAGCGTTGTCATATGGCTACAATACATCTGAAGGCTTTGTTTTTCACTTAATAAATTTTATGAAAGCATTGGTACCATTGGCTTCATCGTAATATTGCAATATTACATATCAGCCAAAACATCCTACCATTGCATTAATCGAAATATTGCAATATTACATATATGCACAAATTCGCACCTGAAGCTTTTTCCTATAACCTTTATGAAGACTTCTTCTCTTTGTGCAACTTTGTTAAATCAATACTAGATTTCATTCAGAAATTAAAAAGTAACTTTTAACAAAGATTGCTACAAATTACTCTCTCCAACTCTGTGAATCCGTATCCTATCTCCCTTTGTGTTTTGTCACTTGTACAACACCTTCCCATATAATTTTTTTCATAAAATTACATTCCGCAGGCAACGGATTTATTTCTTCAAAGGTCTTTAGGGTATAAAAAGATAACTCTTAATTTTTCTGAATTGAGCTACTTTTAAACATAATTCAATAATAATCTATAGTGCATTGAATTATCAAAAAAAGCAGTCATTCAGGCCAAACACAAAATTTCAACAAATGAAAAAAATAAATATTATTTGGCTTTTTGCGCTCATAGCCTTAGCCTTTTCCTCTTGCCACAAGGATATCAATGAATTTATCCCGGACAAAGAAGGCCAAAACTTCAAATCCTCCTTATTTGGTTCAGTGGTAGAGACGACTATCACCATAAGAAATATTCTGCTAGAAAAATCTTTTGATAAATCCTTTGAGAGTACTACGGCTGCTTCTTTGAAAAAAGGTGCTGTGACACTTGATTTTCCTGCAGATGCAATTGCGATGGCTTCAAATAACACCCCTTATTCAGGTACAGTAATGGTCGCCATGAAGTATCTGGACCCAAATCAATCTTCCATATACACTCAGATGCCGGGAGATCTGGTAGGGATCAATGCTGCTAATCAAATCGCAGCGATGACGACTTCTGGCATGGTAGCTGTAGAATTACAAACTCCCTCAGGTCAACTATTGCAAGTGGCTCCAGGAAAGAAAGTCACCATGTCCAACAAACTTTCTGCTGTTATGCTTTCAAAGGCACCTTCTACTGTGCCACTTTGGTACTATGATGAAAATCTTGGCTATTGGAAGGAAGAAGGTGAGGCGAAATTAATTAATGACACATATGTTGGTGAAGTAACACATTTTACTTACTGGAACTACGATTCGCAATTGCCATCCATCATTTTGAGTGGTAAAGTAGTGGATCAAAATGGCAATCCGCTCGCAGGAGCAGATGTTTGGATGATAGCTAGGAGGCGACTTTGGCGGAGGCCATGGCATGACGAATCAAGATGGCACCTTTTCAGGTGACAAGGATGCAATACTGAATATAAAGGTTTCATTATACATCAATGGATGTACTTTGACTGAAGTATATAATGGCCAGGCGGGACCTTTTTCCTCTGATGTCACCATTCCGGATATTGTCTCTACTTTAGGTAATATCAACAACATCCATGTCACTGCCAATGTGGAGATTGCATGGAACCTGTGGAAAATGGTTACCTTAAAAGTGTCTACAGGGGGCCTGTCATATCATTCTTACACATCGTGAATGGGGTGGTGAATAGCACGGTGGTTAATTGCAATACACTTACCACTATAACTTTTGTTCCGATAGATATCGATGCGCTTATCCAGGGAGATCCAGAGACATCATCACAGTGGCGACTAATCTGATATAGATCTGGGCACAATCATGGCTTGTGGCAATATTCCGGATTTTCTGACAGTAAAGGTACCAACACTTTCCTTGATACCACATTCCTAATTGGTACTTAAATCATATCTAAGGCAATTCCTTATAGAAATAAATGCCAGGAATGGATCGGATTCATCCTCCAATATGAATTTTATTTATCTGGCAGGATAATACTCCAAATTAGTTAAGCCGGGAACTCTACAATTTCTTTCCAAATGAAACGAATTTTACAGCTGAAACACCTTTTAATACCCAGATCTATTATCCAGCAATAAATGGGGCACAGTAACATTGTTCAAGGAGGAAGTCAACCTGGAGATGTGATCACTGGAACATATGAATATATAGGGACAGAGGCTGGAACCACTATCACTCATCAAGTGAGCGGCTCCTTCAGACAAACGCTACAATAACTGATAAATCCATTAATCATCATTGGAAGATTCCAAACTCATAACACAATGTTTGCAACACGACAGAACTAGTCAAAGGTTGCTTTACGATCGCTTTAGCGGGCAGATGTACTCCATCTGCCTTCGCTATTGCAGAGATGAGTTCGATGCCCAGGAATCTTTACAAAATGGATTTATTAAAGTATTTAAGAATCTGGCATCTTTCAAAGGCGACTCGGCGCTTTATTCGTGGATCAAAACTATTATCATCCGAAGTGCCTGGATCAGATTCAAAGAAGGAAAAAAGATGAAGAATTATTTGTCGGGGATGAAATAGTATCTGATCAAGTCGGTGGTGAAGATCCTGAAAGCATGACTTACGAAGAGATGCTCAAGATCGTCCAAATGATGCCATTAGGATACAAAACGATCTTTAATATGGCAGTAATAGATGATATGTCGCACCTCGAAATAAGTAATGTCCTCGGTATAACAGAGTCCACTAGTAGATCTCAGCTCATGAAAGCTAGAAATTTCCTCAAAAAACAAATGCTCACGAAGCAAAATCATTACCTATGAAAAAGGAGAATTGGGAAAATAAATTTAAAGAACAGGCACAAGGACATTCTGTGCCTCCTCCTCCCCAAATATGGGACAATGTCGAATCAACATTGGAAAGAAAAAAGAAGCGCTTCGGCTTTCCTTTTTGGCTTCTAGGCATCATATTGGCATTTGTCGTAGGTTTCGGACTTGTTCAAATGAGCAATAATTCCGAAGTCCCGCTTGCTGAAATGGTCCAGGCGACTCCACCGTCCTCAGATATGAATGCTGAATTAAATGGAGACAATACCGGAAACAAAAAGGTAGAAGCAATTATACAAGTCCATTTAACAGATAATGAAGACCTTAGAAATCATAATTCCGAAATTGACGCAGTAAATGTTAATACCACAGCTAAAAATGCTACAAGAGCAACAACGATAAGATCAGGAAGCGACCAACGCAAGATTTATTCATCACAAACATTTTCGCCTTCAAATTCTAAAATCAATAATACAATAAGTAAGGCTACCATATCGGACCATAACCAGCAAAGGAGAGATGAAGGTTCTGCCGATGGTCATAACGCTTCAACTGCACAAGACAGAATTGAAAATGTACAAACTAATGTGGCTACAGGCAAAAATATAACTGAGCCAAAAAAATTAGCTAACACTACAATCAACAAAGAAATCTTAGAGCTTTCCTCCAACACCGCTGAAGATAAAATAACAAAAAACAATACCGCCAACCAATCATCTGACATAAAGAATGCAAGGACAGCAGTGTTGTCACCGGAAGAAGTCGCTTCTTTATCTGCAGATGAGTTGGAAGTAAAAGACCTCACTCTGGAGCCATTTCATTTTCCAAAGAATGTGAAATGTCCTACTTTCAGTAAAAAACGAATCATACCATTTGTACAGGTCGAAGTCGGTGCAGGGCCTTCGATGCGTCATTTGACCGCAGAAATTGAACCATCTAAAATATATATAAATAAGCTGGCTACAGAGCGACCATTTTATGTTTGTAATGCCTCTTTGCATGCAGGATTGATCCTCCGAAATAATATTACCGTTCATACCGGAATTAATTACACAATGGTCAAAGACAGATTTGACTATGAGAAAAGCGGTCTGACGCAGATCCTTATTACATTCGATGCTAACAACAATCCGATAGATACGATGATAAGAACAGGTACCCAAATAATTGAAGGAGAAAACAGGTTTCATCTGATCAATATTCCAGTTGGAGTAGGATATCAAAAGAAAATGGGTCGTTGGATGTTGGCAGGGGAAGTTGGCGTTGGTGTGAATGTTTCATTGAAGACATCAGGGAAAGTATTGTATAGTGATAATGCCGTACACAATTTGGATGAAGTAGATAATTTTTATAAAAAGAGTTTAGGTTTAAGTTTGAACGCGGCTCTGGCTATTCATTATTCACTTGGAGACCGGACATCAATATATTTAAAACCGCGTTACGACATGTTTATGAATGATTGGACATTAAAAGGTGCAGGATTTAAGGCATCATATGATTTATTGAATGTCAATATCGGTATCAGGAGGTGTTTTTAGTTATTTAATAAACTTAGGAAAGCGAGAGGTTTTTACATTGTAAAGACCCCTTTTTATATTTTGCCAATTAGGAATAAAAATATAATGATTGGAAATAGAAATCTCCACTTTGAAATGAATTTCACACTAATGTTTGATGTTTGTTGTTGATGCTTGAAAGTCAAGAAAGGTGCGAAATGTCTATATCACAGAGATTCACTGAGTCTTTTGATTGTTCATTTATTTTAGAAATTGGCAAGAATTTGGATTATACTTCGATAAAGCATTTTTTGAGAAACACAGAGGTTTGATCTGCGTCAAAAACTACATCGATTTAAAAGTAACTTCAATTGGAATAATTTTATCTCTGTGTATCTCCTGGTCTTCTCTGTGAAACTCCGTGATACCTTTTATCAATTCTTTGTGAAACTTTGTGAATCCTTTGTGATAATACTCTTTAACCAACTCTTTTTTTCATGAATCTTTCAAATATTTACCTTGCTAAAAAATGATAAAATTAAATTGACATAAAAAGCTATCCTTGTTATAAAATAGGTTTTATATTAGCATTCCTGGAAAAGGGAACCACAACTAAGTAAATATTTGTTTGTTTGAAGAATTAAATAAAATAAAGGAGATTAAATCATTGAGTGAATTAGTATTAACTATCGACGGAGTCGAGCCATTAGACTTTTTGGGAGAGAATAATTCCAAATTGAATTTTATAAAAACCAAATACCCGGATCTCCAGATCATTTCGAGAGGTAATTCGTTAAAAATAACTGGAGACAAAAAACAGACGCAAGAGCTAAAGGCAAAGGTTGAAGTGTTGGTTCGTTATTTGAAAGAGCATAAGGAGCTTCCGATGTCAGCCATGGATACGATCATGGCTGGAATGAATCCTTTTGACAATAAGTCAATAGAAACTCCCTCTTCCAACGGGAATATCATCTTACATAATAAAGATGGTTTCCCTATTCGTGCCCGTACAGTCAATCAGAAGAAACTGGTAGATGCCTCTGAAAGGGCAGATATTGTCTTCGCGGTAGGGCCTGCAGGTACAGGAAAGACTTATACCGCAGTCGCGTTAGCTGTAAAGGCATTGAAAAATAGGTTGGTTAAAAAGATTATCCTTACAAGACCGGCAGTCGAAGCAGGAGAAAATCTTGGATTTTTACCCGGAGATTTAAAAGAAAAAATAGATCCATATCTAAGACCTTTGTATGATGCTCTGGACGATATGATTCCTGCAGACAAACTTGCAAAGTTCATGACGGATAGGACTATTGAAGTTGCTCCACTGGCATATATGAGAGGAAGAACGCTGGACAATGCATTCATTATTCTTGATGAAGCACAAAATACCACTTCGCCGCAGATCAAAATGTTCTTAACAAGGTTGGGCCCGAGCGCCAAGATTATTGTCACCGGTGACCTTACTCAAATAGACCTTCCTTACAGTCAACAATCCGGACTTAAAAGAGCACTCGCACTGTTGACTGGAATCGAGGGCATAGCTCAGGTATTTCTGAACGAAGAAGATGTGGTCCGACATCGACTTGTCAGAGATATCATAAAAGCATATAATGCAAGTGATGAGGAGATAAGAGTTCGAAAAGACAAGGAAAGAGAGGAAAGAGAACAACAAAAGCTTGCTGCCCAAGATGCAATTCGAAAGATTGAACCAAACTGATCATATCTAATTTATTTATTATGCGTTTACTTTCTTTAACTTTCTTTTTATTGATGACCTTGGCTGGTTTGGCTCAGGAGACTAAATTATATGATGTCGAAGCTGATGCCTCAAAACAGATTGCTGCTGCCATTAAAGAAGCAAATGCTCAGAATAAAAATGTAATGATACAGGCTGGCGGAAACTGGTGTTCGTGGTGTATTAAATTTAATAAATTTACAATCGCTGATGCCCAGATTGATTCAATCATTAAAGCAAGTTATGTTTTAGTTCACCTGAATTATAGCAAGGAAAATAAAAATGAGGCTACTTTCGCAAGTCTTGGTTTTCCACAAAGATTTGGTTTTCCATCATTTATTATACTCGATAAAACTGGTCAGCGATTGCATACCCAGAATTCCTCCTATCTGGAAGATGGCAAGGGAAGCTATGATAGAAATACTGTTTTTGAATTTCTACAAGCTTGGACGCCATGGGCATTAGACCCACAGACATATCAAGCTACTAAATGAAAAATTTATTTACTTCATCGTTCAAAAAATAATTCTAAAGCTATGACATCAAAAGTTATCTATAAAGGAGGTCTTGAGACCGAATGTATTCACTTAAAGTCAAATGATTCAATCAGGACAGACGCACCGATAGACAACAACGGAAAGGGAGCTGCATTCTCACCTACAGATCTCTGTGCCACATCTCTGGCTACGTGCATGCTTACTGTCATGGGTATTTGGGCCAGAGATAATGAGGTTGATATGGATGGTGCATATGCTGATGTTACAAAGCATATGGGCAGTGACCCAAGGAGAATTACAAAGATCGATGTTAATTTGTTTATGCCAGATCATGAGTACACATCAAAAGTAAAATCCATTCTTACTCATATCGCGCAGACATGCCCAGTAGCGAAAAGTCTTCACCCTGATCTGATTCAAAATATAGTGTTAAACTGGAAATAACAGAAAACCAATGATAGATATCGCAACGATGCATTTTCTTGTCGATCTGAGTTTGAATAATTCAAAACAATGGTTTGATGAGCATAGGAAGGAGTATGATCTGGCAAAGTTGAATTTTATTGAGTTTGTTCAGCATGTGATCGATATGCATGGTGTGAATGACAAAGCGATTCGCGATATCAAGGCAAAAGATTGTTTGTTCAGAATTAATAGAGATGTGCGCTTTAGCAACAATAAATCTCCTTATAAGACTAATTTTGGAGCAAGCATAAGTATGGGAGGTAAAAAAGCTATGCGAAATGCAGGATATTATTTTCACCTGGAACCTGACAATGCATTTATGGGTGGAGGACTGTATGGTCCGGATGTGGACGTGCTTAATATTATGAGAAATGCTATTAGTAAAGATCTTAGTACTTTTGAAAAGATAGTGAAAGCCCCAAAATTTAAATCTATGTATGGGGCACTCAATGATAAAGATGAATATTCGTTGAAGCGGGTGCCAAAAGGATTTGATGCTGCAGACCCAGCCGCAGCATACCTAAAGCTGAAAGGATATGTAGCGATGGCTAAAATGGAGGATCAGGATTTACTTTCCAAAGATGCTGTTAAAAAAACTGTGGAGTCTTTCAAGGCCTTGCAGCCATTAATTGAATATATTAATCAGGCGGTTATTGTTTAAATCTTAAGTTTAGGTTGTTATAAGTAAACCCTAAAATACTCAATCAGAAGTCAGAAATCAGAAGTCAGAAATTAGAAATCAGAAGTCAGAAGTCAGAATAAGACTCGGATGGTTCTGTCCAAGAAATACATCAGATTATTCTATATGAAAAGATTCCTAAACCTGAGTAACAAATTGACATCTAATAATATAAATAATTTTATTTTTAATATATAGATTATATTTCATTGATTTTAAATACTTAAACTTGAGTTTTCATGATTTGTATTTGAAGAGCACCGAGGCTTTAATCTTAACCATACTTGATTTTCTATTATATAACGCCATTGGATATTTAATTATAGAATACAGTTTTGGTGAAAGAAATGATTAAGAAATCTCAAATCAATATTAAATTTAAAGTATTATAAAAATTGTTTGAAAAAATATAAATTTTACCCATTTCTACAATTTATAATTATCAATATTAACATAAAAATATTGGCATACAATTAGAATAATATTTTGCAATATTTGGATTTATTAAAATAATACATAAGAATATTACTTTTAATAGGTCATAATTTTGTAATTTTGTATCTATAAATATTCTAATAGAATGCATTATCATAGTGAAGGTAAAATTCCGCAAAAGCGGCATACTCAATTCAGACAACCAAATGGAACTCTGTATAGTGAGGAGCTTTTTTCAACAGAAGGTTTCCATGATAAATACTCCATTTTGTATCACATCAATCCTCCCACCAGAATAACCCAGGTAGGCGATCCAATTGATGTGGCCCCGGTCAAAGCTTCGAATAAAGAGTTAAAACACAGATGCCTGAATGGCTTTAAGGTTGCTCCTGTGGATGATTATTTAGAGTCTCGCAAGGTTGTCTTATTCAATAATGACTGCAGAATGTCACTTGCCGCACCTAAAACAGGTACAAAAGATTACTATTTTAAAAATGCAGATTGTGATGAGGTTATTTTCATACACAAAGGTAGTGGAACTCTTCAGACGAATTACGGAATACTCAAGTTTTCATACGGTGATTATGTTGTCGTACCTAGAGGAACAATTTATCAGATAAACTTCGATACAGAGGACAACCGTCTTTTAATAGTCGAATCTACTGCACCGATTACAACCCCACAGCGTTACAGAAGTGAATATGGACAGTTGATGGAACATTCCCCATTTTGCGAAAGAGATATAGTTAAACCAACTTTGCCGGAACCAATAGATGAGAGAGGCAACTTTAAATTTTTCATTAAGAAGAAGGATAAATTATATCCATATGAATATCTGGATCACCCTTTCGATGTCGTAGGATGGGATGGGTATCATTATCCATATATCTTTTCGATACACAATTTTGAGCCGATCACAGGAAGGGTACACCAACCACCTCCGGTACATCAGACATTTGACACCAAGGGTTTTGTCATATGTTCTTTCGTCCCTAGGTTGTATGATTATCATCCACTTTCAATTCCTGCACCTTATTTTCATTCAAATATTGATAGTGACGAAGTACTTTATTATGTAGATGGAGACTTTATGAGCAGAAAGCATGTTGAGCAAGGTATGATCACGCTGCATCCCGGAGGTATACCTCATGGTCCTCATCCGGGAACTATTGAAAAAAGTATTGGGGCCAAAGGTACAGAAGAATTAGCCGTGATGGTCGATACATTTTCGCCATTATTTATGACTAAAGACGCAGTCTCCATAGAAGATCCATCTTATTATAAAAGTTGGCTGGATTAAATAACCACAATTTTAATTGACTACCTAATAATATAATTACAAAATAATCCAATGGATACATTAACACAACAATCGACTGAAGTTGAAAAAGATTTATTGCCATTAAATGGCACTGACCACATTGAGTTTTATGTGGGTAATGCCAAACAGGCAGCTATTTATTACCAGGCAGCTTTTGGCTTTGAAATGGTTGCTTATAAAGGACCTGAGACCGGCGTTAGGGATATTGTATCATATGTGCTGCAACAAGGTAAGATACGCTTTGTGCTTACTTCTGCTCTGCATGCTGATCATGAGATCGCAAAGCATGTTGCATTACATGGCGATGGAGTCAAAGTTTTGGCTTTGTGGGTGGACGATGCAGTTGCTTCATATGAATTGACAGTAGGAAGAGGTGCAGAGTCTGTTTTTGAACCTGTCACGCTGGAAGATGAATTTGGTAAGGTAATCATAGCCTCAATAAAAACCTATGGCGAAACCATCCATACTTTTGTTCAGAGAAGTGAATATTCAGGAGCTTTCATGCCGGGTTTTATAGCTAAAAATTCTTTGCGTAAAGTCGAATCTCTTGGGTTATTGTTTGTAGATCACTGTGTTGGAAATGTTGAATTGGGCCAAATGAATAATTGGGTTAAATATTATGAGGATGTGATGGGCTTTAAACTTTTGATCACTTTTGACGACAATGACATTTCGACAGAATATACAGCTTTGATGAGTAAGGTCGTCTCTAATGGTAATGGATATGTCAAATTTCCAATTAACGAACCAGCAATGGGTAAGAAAAAGTCACAGATTGAAGAGTATCTTGATTTTTATAAAACTTCAGGTGTTCAGCACATTGCTGTTGCTACCAATGACATCATAGGCACCGTAGATGGCCTTAGAAATAATGGTGTTGAATTTCTTGTAGTTCCCAATACTTATTATGAGGATCTATTTGAAAGATTAGGTGAGATAGATGAGCCGATTGAAGAACTTAAAAGATTAAACATTTTAGTTGATAGAGATGATGAAGGATATTTGCTTCAGATTTTCACAAAACCTGTCCAGGACAGACCAACTGTTTTCTTTGAAATCATCCAGCGAAAAGGCGCAACTTCCTTTGGTAAGGGGAATTTTAAGGCTCTATTTGAGGCTATCGAAAGAGAACAAGAACTAAGGGGGACACTCTAATTAAGCAATGAAATATTAAAATGCTCTTCCGTACAGAAGGGCATTTTTTTTGGTCATTATCTGAGCATAAGAACTAAATATTTTATACAAAAAGCAAACCTAAGAGAAACCAAAGATTTTCTGTATAACCTGTATAAGAATTCCGTTAGATCAATTTTTCTTGGCAATAATGGTTTTTTTGCATGGCTATTTCAAAAGAGGGAGGATATAAGCGGACAAAGAGTTATTTATCTCTCTTTTTGCCTAAAATAAGTGATAAATGGGATTCAAATAGAGTAGTTAATCTATTAGTTTAAATTTTAAAAATGGTCATATAGAATTGAAAATCAGTTTAATATTATTTGTCCGCGATTTGTCCGCCCTAAAATAGTATAACTTCAAGGGCTAAAATTTACATTTGACTTATAGATTGATAGTCTTTTATAAAATTGATTTAACAGTCATCAATTAGATGACAAATTTTAATTCCTTTTAATGTTACTTTTTTCATCCCCATATTTAACAGGTGGAAGGATTGGAACAGATTTTAAATCATATTCCAGTCCCTAAGCCACTAGATTTGATCATTACCGTAATTTACACACACTTACTTATGAATAAGGCACTCTTTTAGTGCCTTATTTTTTTACAATGGTTTTTGTCTTTAGAGCGTAAAATGTTATCTTGTTGTTCTCTAGGTGACTAATCATTTGAGCATAATAATACCATCATATACGCTTACTAATTTGAAGTACAATAATATATATATTTTTTTCCTAATACTAATGATGGGATGTGATAGTCCAGATAAGGAGATAAAATACTACATCGATACTTGGAAGATTGAAGGCAAAATGCAAACAATTGCGTCAGATCAGGCTTATTTCAAGTTATTTTCATTGGATCGAAAGGAAGTGCATAAAATCATCTCCAAATGCAAAGAATACAATAAAAAATATCCTAATGAGAGGGTTCTGATAAGATTGGCAATCATAGAAACTTATTATATACGCTATGGTAAACAGATTCCAGACATGGAAGACTACAGAAATTTTTTAGTATTACTTCCTAAATGTCAGAAACTTGGAGACCAACAACTTCTAGCAGAACTATATACAATTATCTCTGATTATAGCCCGCTTAATGAATTCATGAATTATGTTCTAAAAGCTAATAGTCTAATGGAGAAGATTGGTATCCAATATTTTCCTGGATATAAGCAGCGATTATACTCGATAGGGTTTACATTATACCTAAATCAGGAATATCGCCAATCACTTATTTATTTGCAAAAGGCTTTCAAAATCACCAATAGCAATCTCAATTATAACTATAATGCTTCTTATGTACTTGTTAATGATTTGACTGCAGCTTGTTATAGAGAACTCAGTATGTATGACAGCAGCCTTTACCATTATAAATTGTTGCTCCAAAATGCCAACCTTCCTGTTCATGCTTCTAATCGTGAGATTCCTTTATGGCAAGCTATTACCAAAGGAAATATTGCGTTCCTATTGGCTCAGAGTGGATATAGTGAGTTGGCAAAGCCATACTTGCTCAAACACCTGCAGCAATCTCGTCAATACGAAGACAACCACAATATTGCAATAGTTTATAACAGATTGGGACAAATTGATTTATTTGAAAATAGATTGAATGGAAGTCTAGAGAATTTTCAAAATGCAATAAAATTTGCAAAAACTACCAGGTTCCTAAAACAAAGAAAAATTGCTGCCAAGGGATTAGCTGATATCTATCACCGTGTCCATAATACTGATAGCCTTTATAAATATTTCTACATTTATAAAGCATATGATGATACAATTAATGAAATGAAGGTAGCCTATAATCTGGAAACAGCGGAAGCAAAGCTAGCTTTTGATGCTGCTAAGGCACGACTAACAATTGCTAATAGTGACATTAAGAGTATGCGCTTAATTAGAAATTTCATTATAGTCTTTGTCATTATGATATCTATCATTGCCTATCTATATTTTACCAGAAGGATCTTTGAACAAAAGGACAGAGCAGAAAGATTGGAAAGTGACAAGACTAAAGCACTTAGTGATACAGAAAAGGCACTTGGAGAAATCCAAATATTTAAGAAGAAGATCATTGAAAATGAGGCCATGATCAGCAAGTTGCATGATCATATACTAGACAAAAATGATCTGCAACCTGAGATGGACCGAATAATTAAATATGCATTGATCGATAAAAACGAATTAGATAAATTCAATCTTGAATTTGAAATCGCTAACCCTCAGGTATTGCCTGGTCTGGATGGGCAATCGAAACCACTTTCACCTGCTGAAAGGCGCTTGGCTGCACTTATCTACCTTAAGTTAAACAATGAGCAGATCAGTCACGCGCTAGGTATTAGTAAGGATAGTGTTACAAGAAGTAAAAGAAGGTTGAAAAATGCCCTAAAACTCGACGCAGATCAGGGACTAGAAGATTTTATACTTCAATTCTGATTTTTATTAGGAAAAGATATTATCCAATTTTTCACTACATGATAAAGAGCAAAGGGTCTATTTTGTTATCTCCTTTTGATCATTTCGGAATATCCTTTCGAAATTATACACCAGCAAAATCAATAAGTTTACGCCTGTAGACAGAAAGTACTTTCGATTTTGAGACAAAGCCCAGATAGATACCGTTCTCGCAAACCGGAAGATTCCATGCACTGCTACTTTGGAATTTATCCATTACCTGTTCCATAGTATCTGAAGACTGGATGATCTCAGGAGCTCCATGCATTATTTGTGATACTTTGAGGTCGTATTGTGTTTGGTCAAACATGATGGTCCTGATGTCATCCAGAGTAACTACTCCTAAAAAATGTTGGGTGTCATCCAACACTGGATAAATGTTTCTTGTTGAATTTTCTACCGCAGTGAATAACATTTCTTTCAATGTCATATCCGGATTAATAGGAATAAAATTTGTCTCTATGACTTTGTCAAGTGCCAGCATAGTAAGCACAGCCTTATCTTTGTCATGTGTGATCAGAAACCCTTGTTGAGCTAGTTTTTGCTGATATACATTATATTCTGTGAAGTATTTATTTATACTGTAGCTGATAGCGGCGCATATCATGAGCGGCAACATTAACTCATATGTTCCTGTCAACTCAGATATCATGAATATGGCAGTGAGTGGGGCATACATTACGCCTGCCATTTGTGTGGCCATTCCTACAAGTGCAAAATTTGTTTCAGATACAAGGCCGATATTTGTGTAGTTGATCAACATTGCAACTCCATAACCCATGCAGCAACCTGTCACGAGGGATGGTCCAAATATACCTCCAACTTTTACCGCTCCTATCGTAGCGGAGGTAGCAAAAGCCTTGAGAGCCACAATAGTAAACATCAGTCCCGCCACCAGTAACTTATTTTGACTTCCAAACCAGCTATTATTGCCCATAACTATATGATGCTTACCTATAAGTAATGCCTTGATCGTTGAATATCCTTCACCATAAAGTGAAGGAAACCAAAATACCAATGCACCTACGATGCCAGCCCCAACGACAAGTTTCACCCATTTTTTCTCAATGTTTGCAAACATTATACCCATTTTTTTGTATACCGTCACGAAGTAAAGAGAAGTGAGGGAGCCAATAAGGCCGAGTAGGATATAAAAGGGAATGTCTTTAGGGGCAAATTTATCTTGTATAACAAATTTAAAAATAGTATCATCTCCATAGATCCAAATCGACGTGATAGCCCCAGCTGAAGATGCTAGGAGCATAGGCACAATACTTGCGATGGTGAGATCCAAAGAGAATATCTCAATAGCGAAAATGATAGCTCCTATCGGCGCATGGAATACAGAAGCAAGTGCGCCTGCTGTAGCGCAACCTATCATTAAGTTAACTGTCTTTTGATTTAAGTGAAAAAGACGGGCTAAATTAGATCCGATGGAGGATCCCATAAATACAGTTGCTCCCTCGAGACCTACTGATCCACCAAAACCTACTGTCAATGGGGCTGTGATCATTGGAGAAAACATTCCCCTACGGGACATCTTTCCATGGTTCTTAGAAATGGCAAATAAGGTGTCTGAAATACCTTGACCTGCCATTTTTCCTAGAATAAACTTAGAAGCCAAATAGGTCATTGTAAGTCCAAAAGCCGGAAAAATAAAGTAGAAAATTGTGAAATAATTCTGAACAAACTCTTGCTGGACTATCCATTTGATCTCATAAGTAATGTTCTTGATCACTACAGCACCCAATCCACTCACTAAACCAATTAGGACGCTGGCAAAAAGCACGAACTGCCTTTCTGGAACATGTTTTATTCTCCAGATCAGAAAAACTTTAAGCCAACTTTTTAGATACGACATTAAGGATTATAAAATATGTAACAAATATGCGTTATTTAAACGAATAAATGTCAAATCTATTGGATTTATAAGGCTATCCAGTCACGTGGATGTTGACAAACTTTCAATAATGTTTCCTCTGCACTTCCAGACACTGGCTGGTAGTCATAGTCAAAGCGCACCCTGGGAGGGAGGCTCATCAGAATACTCTCTGTCCTTCCATTGGTTTTCAACCCAAAGATAGTGCCTCGATCGTGTATTAAGTTGAATTCAACGTATCGTCCTCTTCGAATTTCCTGCCAATATCTTTGTTCACCTGTCCATTCTAAGGCTTTCCTTTTTTGAACGATAGGAATATAAGCCTCTATAAAGGAATTGCCATTAGCTTTTTGAAAAGCAAAAAGGTCATTTACTGCCAGATCCTTATCAGGTTTCAGATAATCATAGAATACACCGCCCACTCCTCTCATTTCATTATTTCTGTGACTGTTGACAAAATATTGATCACATTGATTTTTATATTTTGAATATAGTGAAGGACCAAATTGATCGATCGCCTTCTTGAGTGTGGAATGAAAATGGACAACATCCTCTTCAAATAGATAATAAGGAGTCAGATCAGTTCCACCACCGAACCATCTGTCAATGACCAATCCTGTATCATCATATAATTCAAACATGCGCCAATTCGCATGAACTGTAGGAATGAAAGGGTTTTCCGGGTGTAAGACCAGACTTAAACCACAAGCAAACCATGAGTGTCCGCTAATACCTAATTGTTTTTCCATTGCTTCGGTCACTAAGCCTTCGACAACAGAAGTATTTACCCCTGCTTTTTCAAATATATTCCCCAAAGACATGACGCGTGTTCTACCTCCACCTCCTTCAGGCCGCTCCCAAAGATCTTCATGAAAAGAAGCTCTTGCATCCTCTCCTTCTAAAGCTATGCATATTGTATCCTGAAGTCCATGGATATAATTTATCCAATCTTCTTTGGTAAAATAAGGCTGCTGCTCGTCAGTTATCATTTTTTATGCTATAAAGTGGAATAATCAAATTCTTTAACGGTATCGACGAAGGCACGTGCTGAATCTACAGGTACAGTAGGAAGAATACCATGCCCAAGGTTGGCGATATATCTTCCCGGACCGAAATCAGTGATCATTTTCTTCACTTCTCTTTTTATTACATCGACAGGTGCATATAGCTTTGCCGGGTCAAAATTTCCCTGAAGCGTTATGTTGTCACCTGCGAATTCTCTGGCAGTTTTCGGTGGAATACACCAATCTATTCCAAGACCTGCAGCTCCTGTCTCTGCCATCGCGCCAATAGATGCCCATGCACCTTTAGCGAATATAATAGTAGGAGCAAGGTCTTTCACTGCATGAACTATCTGACGTATGTATTGTAAGGAAAACTCTTCAAAATCCACCGGACTCCATAATCCACCCCATGAATCGAATATTTGAACTACATCTGCACCTGCTTCTATCTGACCTTTTAGATAAGAAATAGTGGTATCAGTGATCATTTGTAATAAATGGTGAGCGACTTCTGGTTGTGTATAACAAAAAGATTTTGCCTCATCGAATGTCTTGCTTCCTTTGCCTTGGACCATATAACAAAGCAAGGTCCATGGCGCTCCTGCGAATCCGATCAAAGGGACTCTGCCATTCAGCTCTTTTTTGATCATTTTGATCGCATCGAATACATATTGCAGTGTTTCATGAACGTCAGGTACCCTGACCCGACTCATATCTGCAATAGACTTAATTGGATTCGGTAGTATCGGTCCCTGGCTTTCTATGAGCTGGACTTCCAGTCCCATGGCTTGCGGCACGACAAGGATATCTGAAAATAAAATTGCCGCATCAACGCCTATAATGTCCACTGGTTGCAAGGTGATCTGGCAGGCAAGTTCCGGTGTTTGACAGCGTTCGAAGAATCCATATTTAGCTCTCAATACCATATATTCAGGAAGGTATCTTCCTGCCTGGCGCATCATCCAAACCGGCGGTCTGCTAGTGACTTCTCCTTTTAATGTTTTTAATAATAAGTCATTCATGCTTAAAATATTTTTTTATTTTCTCTAAAAATGCAGCCTGATTTGGCTCATCATTTAAGATGATTTCGTTCCTACTGTATGTTTGCAAAGCTTTTTTAGTGCTTTCGCCAAATGCAAAAAGTAGGGTTCCTACTTCATTTGGATTTTCTGAATAAAAGCTTTTGGCAGCACTTGGGCTAAAGAAAAGAATGCCCGAATATTTTTCAGTAATTGTTTTTTTTATTTTTTCATTTTTGTAAACAATAACTTCTTCGAGCTGCACTCCATGTTCTTTTAAATAATCCGGCAGCACATCCAATCTTTTATTCCCGCAAAAAAAGAATTTTTCAACTCTATCTCCTTCATTGACCAGACCCTTTGCTAAGGACAACCCGTCGTGCCCTGTGACAGTATTTTTCTGTGGCCCAAAATAGGAGGCGGCACTTTTTAATGTGCGGCCTTCTAAGGTTGAATAGGACCATTCTGGCGGCTTTGGAAGTAATTCTTGCAGTGCTTTCACTGCATTTGAACTTGTAAATATTGCCCTTATCTTCTTGTTGGATATTGAAATTAATTTTTCATTAAGATCAGTATCCTGCAAAGTTGTAATTTGTATGAAAGGAATGCATTCAATATCTATATCCGACGCCTTTGCATCTAAAATGATATCCGCTTCTAATATTTTAGTACTAAGGAGTTTAATCGGTAAGGTCTGCATCTCGGATTTCTTTGACGATAGCCAAGCCACCATTTTCTAAAACTTCTTTTCCCGCCAGAGTTCCGAGGTCAAGTGCTTCAAAAGCATTGATACTTTTACTTACTTTCACTATCTTCTTACCATCTATAGAAAGTATATTTCCATCGAAGTGTAACATATTACCTTCAGTTCTGGCATAAGCACTGATTGGAGTAGAACATCCTCCCATTAGTGTCTTAAGAAAGTCTTTTTCGACCTTGGTGCACAAAGCGGTATTGTCATCGTCGAATTCTGCACAAATAGTGCCTATTTCGTGATCTGTCTCTCTAAAAACTATAACAATAGCTCCTTGTGCAGGAGCAGGCAGCATCCAATCCAGTTCAATATGATCAGCGGGCAAAATTCCAAGTCGCTCCAGCCCTGCTTTCGCAAATATTGCTCCGATCCAGTTACTATTTTCAAGTTTTTGTAATCTCGTTTGGACATTGCCTCTTAGATTTTCGATTGTATCTTCAGGGAATTTATTCAACCACATTGCAGATCTTCTAGTCGAGCCCGTACCTATGATTCTCACTTTTTCCTCAGCATTTTTACCTTTAATAAGCACATCTTCATGCGGTCCCCTTTTTAGCACAGCACCCTGAGCGATACCCGCTGCCAATTGGGTAGGGACATCTTTCATCGAATGTACGGCAATATCTATTCTATTATTTAGTAATGCTGCATCCAGGGTTTTTGTAAATATCCCTTCGACACCCATAGCATACAATGGCGTCACTAGATCAATGTCACCTTCACTTTTGACTGGCACGAGTTCACATTTCAAGCCGAGGGATTCGATGAGTGACTTAACAGTATTGGCTTGCCACATTGCAAGTTTACTATCGCGTGTACCTATTCTGATTGGATTCTTAGTCATGAAATATATGGAGTTGGAATAAAGTTGTTGATAGAAAGCTACTATTTAGCAGTAATATTCATGAATTCGTTGATCGCTTCAAGATATTGACAACCTCTTTGATTCTTTTCTTTCAATTTATATGCCATTCCATTGACTACTTTTTGGATTATTTCATCATAACAAGGATCGGCCTTTGCTGTTTCGCTCAAAGCAAAGACAGGGTTATGGCTTATTTCGTAAAGTTTACTTTTAACTTCGTTAAGTACACTGGTTTGTTTGCGCACTTCATACCATTTGAAGAATTCTGCTTTACTTGATTCTATGATCTCTTGTGCTTTTGGTATCTCTGCAGCACGTTGCATCATGGTTTGATTGGTCAGTGAAGAAAGTTCATCTACATTGACAAGTGTGACGTTTGGAAGATCAGAGACTTTAGCCTCAACGCTAAAAGGAATTGAAAGATCTATAATGAGCTTAGAGGCAGAAGCATTAAGGTCTTCTTTTTTAATAGTTACATTGCCATTGGCAGATGAAACAATGATGATATCTGCTTTCTGCAGTTCTTCCTTCAATAACTCATAAGTAGCATACTTAAGTTTAAGCTCTTTCGCTAACAAAGCGGCTTTTTCTACAGTACGATTGATAAGTGTGATTTTGCTTATTCCAAGATATTGGACAAGGTTTTGGCATGTAGATCGCCCGATGTCTCCTGTGCCGACCAATAAAATATTTTTATCAGCATAACCATCAACATTTTCTTTGATATATTGAACGACTGAATAAGAGACAGATACTGTGCCATCGCTTAGTCCTGTATTGTTCTTGATTGATTTGGATGCTTGCATCATGTAGTTAAAAAGGCGCTCTGTAAAGGAAGAGATAAGACCTCTTTTTTTTGAAGACTGCACAGCTTTTTTGATTTGGCCGACTATCTCATAATCTCCCAGGATCTGAGAATCTAAGCCACTTCCTACTTCAAAGAAATGTTTAATAGCAGAAGCTCCACGTTTTACGTAAAACATCTGACGAAAGGCCACCTCTGATCCGGTGGATTGAGAGAGGATAAGTTGAACGAAAAGTTCAATATGATGAACACATCCGTATATCTCTGTCCTGTTGCAGGTAGATAAAACAAAAAAATCATTTAGCCCTAATGCCGGTGCAATATCAAGAATGATTTTATATTGTTCCTCGTTAATAGTGTAATGACCTCGTACATCAGCAGCAGACTTCCTGTAGTTGATTCCAACTACTGTAAAATCTTCAATCTGATTCACATAAAGGCCATTACTTAGCATTAAATCTTATTTTCTTTATACATCCTATGTACGTAACAGGTTTTAAATCGGATTTATTAACCGGATACGAATTTGCATTTATTCCAAAATATTTAATTTCACAAAGAAATTGCTTGTTAAGGATCGCAAAAGTAAGACACTTTGTAGTCACATCCAAGCAATATGTAGAATCGTATACTTTTATTGTTGTTAACAATTTGCATTTTATTTCAAATTGGGGTTTTTTAGATTTTATGGTCCAATAAAAGGGACATCCTGCTTAGTTAACGAGTAATTTTCAAAGGTTAGTGCTACATTGGATTGCTACATTCAGATTAAATCTATCTTTGTCAAATATAACTATAGAAATGAAAAATAGCGCAATACTTTTGATGAACCTTGGATCACCTGATAGCACTGATGTAAAAGACGTGCGAAGATATCTGAATGAATTCCTTATGGATGAAAAGGTAATAGATCAGCCATATTGGAAGAGGTTTCTTTTGGTTCGAGGCATCATTACGCCTTTTCGAGCTCCAAAATCTGCCCATGCTTATGAAAAAGTATGGACCTATAAGGGTTCGCCACTTGTCGTGATTACGGAACAGTTAAGAGATGCTATAGCTCAGCTTACTGATATACCGGTAGAAATCGCGATGCGTTATGGCAATCCAAATCCCAAAATTGCCTTTGACAATTTATTAGCTGCTAACCCATCTTTGGAAGAGGTAATTGTAGTGCCGCTATATCCGCATTATGCTATGAGTAGTTATGAAACAGCGGTCGAGCACGCAGTCAATATTCACGGACAGCATGAATATCCTTTCAAACTCAATATTGTACCGGCTTTCTATGATAACCCAAATTATATCAATGCATTAGCTGAAAGTATGAAGGAGTATGTCGAGCAGCCTTTTGATCACTTGCTTTTTAGTTACCATGGTATTCCACAAAGGCACTTACACAAAACTGACCCAACTGGCAATCATTGCTTTTCTAATTTAAATTGCTGCAATATGCCTTCCATTGCACATAAAACCTGTTACCGGCATCAGGTATTGGAAACTACACGATTAGTAACAGAAAAATTAAATCTTCCAAAAGACAAATTCAGCGTCTCATTTCAATCAAGATTAGGCAAGGGATGGCTGGAACCATTTACAGATTTTAGATTAAAAGAGCTCCCTGGAGAAGGTATTAAAAATCTTTTGGTAGTAAGTCCTGCCTTTGTCAGTGATTGTCTTGAAACACTGGAAGAATTAGTTATGGCAGGGAGAGAAACTTTTATGGAAGCTGGTGGAGAGACGTATAAAGTCATTCCATGTATGAATTCTCAAGAGCCATGGGTTAAGGGATTAATGAAGATCATTGAAGAAAATGGGGAATTGAAAATGGCTAATGGCTAATGGCTATTGGCCTGTTGTTTATTCCGGATTAGTTATATTTTATAGATTACACATTACCGATTACTGATAATGATAGCTACTGGCTGATGGCCGATGGCTTCGATGTGGAAAATTGATAAGTCCCATTACTTATTGCCCATTACACATTACCCATCACCAAGGGCATCTCACATTTTACATTTTCCATCTTTAATTACGACGCTTTCGTCTAAAAGACAACATTATATATGCTACTTTGGCTTTGAACCAGTATTTTTATCAATTAATCATAAAAATTATTCAGTGAAAAAATTATTTTATCTACTTCTTATACTTGCAGCAGCAGGACAGGTTCAGGCTCAAAAGACTTTTGACCTTGACGATATCTTCAAAAAAGGTACTTTCAGAACGAAAAGCCTTCCAGGATTTGCTTATATGAATGATGGCAAGTCTTATATCATCAATAAGGGCAATGCATTGGAAATCAACAATGTAATTGATGGAAAGAATATTGGTACTTATATCAATGAAGATCAGCTCACAATGATGACCAATAATAAAGAAAATGGAATTGAAGAATATCAGTTCAATAGTGATGAGTCTAAGGTGATGATTTATACTAATTCAGAAGGTATTTATCGCCACAGTTCTAAAGGAAGCACCTTTGTTTTTGACAAGAAAGGTAATAGTGGAGTAGCTATATTTGAGGGAAAGCCAATCAGTAATCCAACTTTTAGCCCTGATGGAAATAAGGTTGGGTTTACTTTTGAAAATAATCTTTATTATACTGATCTTTCAACCAATAAATCAACACAAATCACTAGTGATGGAAAATGGAACAACATAATTAATGGTATGTGTGATTGGGTATATGAAGAAGAATTTAGTTTTACCAGGGCATTTCAATGGTCAGAGGATAGCAAAAAAATTGCTTTTCTTAGATTTGATGAGTCGAACGTGAAGGAATTTACACTTGAATATTATAAAGATGAAATGTATCCAGAGCCATATTCTTTTAAATATCCAAAAGTTGGCGAGGAGAATTCAACTCTTGAGGTTAAGATCTATAGTCTCGACAATAACAAGACTGTTTCAATTGATCAAAAAGTGGATAAAGAAATATATTATCCAAGGATAAAGTGGACTAAGGATGTTAATACGCTTTGTGTTTTCAAAATGAATAGACATCAGAATAAACTTGAGTTGCTTCTTGCTGATGCCAATACCGGTAAGACCAGCCCGTTGATGACAGAGGAAAACAAATATTATATTGAGATCAATGACAATCTTACATTTCTTAAAGACGGCAAACATTTCCTTTGGGTAAGTGATAAAGGCGGATTTAATCAGGCATTTCTGTATGACATGAAGGGCAATATGGTTAATGCGATTACGCAACCAACCGCTGACCTCGCAGATATCTATGGATATGACGAGAAGAATAAAATGCTTTATTATCAATTAATATCGCCAACGCCGATGCAAAGAGAAGTCTATAAAGTGGGTCTGGATGGAAAGAAACCTGTATTGCTTTCTACTAAGACAGGAACCAATAGTGCTCAGTTTTCTCCCACATTCGAATATGCTACGATGATGTATTCCAATATAAATACTCCTATGTCATATGCACTGTACAATAGTAAAAATGCGTTGGTAAGAACGCTCGAAGATAATGATGCCGCTATAGAAAAATTCAAAGACTATAAAGCCGGAAAGGCGGAGTTTTTCAAATTTAATACCTCTGAAAATGTAAGTCTGAATGGATGGTGGATCAAACCAACTGATTTTGATCCGAATAAGAAATATCCGGTTTTCATGTTTCTTTATGGTGGTCCCGGCAGCCAGCAAGTTTTGGATAAATGGGGTGGAGGACAGGCTTGGTGGTTCAAAATGATCTCAGAGCGCGGTTACATCATAGCTTGCGTAGATAACAGGGGTACCGGCGGTCGAGGGGAAGAATTTCGCAAGATGACCTATCTGCAATTGGGTCACTATGAAACAATAGATCAGATCGAAGCTGCCAAATACCTTGGTTCATTACCATATGTAGACAAGACCAGGATTGGAATTTTTGGCTGGTCATATGGTGGCTACATGTCGTCACTTTGTCTATTTAAGGGCAATGACGTCTTCAAGTCAGCTATCTCTGTGGCTCCGGTGACGAATTGGAAGTGGTATGATTCCATTTATACAGAAAGGTATATGAGGACGGAAAAGGAGAATCCTGAAGGATATAAGAATAATAGTCCGGTATATTTTGCCGACCGATTAAAGGGAAATTTGTTTCTGGCTCATGGCATGGCAGATGACAATGTTCACTTTCAGAATAGTGCTGAATTGAATAAAATGTTGATCAGAGCCGGTAAATCTTTTGATTTTCACATGTACCCGAATAGTAACCATGGCATATACAGTGAAAACGCCACTCCACAACTTTATAATCAGATGACAAACTTTATATTTGAAAAAATATAAGTAACTTTACAATACATCTTTAAATATAGTTTATAATGAGTAGAATCAAGCCCAATGCGCAGATGGTCCTCATGTATGCATTGGGCCTGGTTTTGACAGGTATTCTGACCATTTTATCATGCAAGCCAACCCAGGATGTACATGTGGCATCACTTCAAAGCGTTAATTGGCTGCAAGGCCGGTGGACCAGCTCTCTGGAAGGTCAATATGAAAATTTTATTTTGATTGATGATAATTTCATTGAACGAGTTATATATCAGGTCGAAGATGGGCAACCTGTTATTAGCGAACGTGGGAAGATCTTTGAAAAAGATGCTACACTAGCGATGACAACCACTATCTTTAATACGAAGAATAATGAATTTTCTAAGTTTGAATTAATCGGACAAAACATCAATAGGGTCACTTTTAGAAATATAGAGGAAGATGATCCATATTTGATCATTCTCCAACTCATGGACGATGGTAAATTAGTCATCAGCGAAATGAATCAATTTGAAAGGTTGATCAAAAAGTATGAATTAACAAGGAATAACCTTCCATAGGATACAAGCTTTGAAAATTGAGAAATCAAGAAAATTCGAAATAGAACAAATGAAAGAAGAATCAGAAGCGAAGGTTTTAAGTAATAAAGCAGAGCCAAGAGGGAAGTTTCCACACATTAAAAGGGCGGGTGATTTGTTATTTGTTTCAGGCACTAGTTCGAGAAGACCTGATAATACGATAGCTGGTGCTGATGCGGATCAATATGGAGCTGTAACACTGGATATCAAGGTTCAGACTATGGCGGTCATAGAGAACATAAGGGACATACTTTCTTCTATGGGCGCAGGCTTGGAGGATTTGGTGGAGATGAGTGTATTTTTGGTGAATATGAATGACTTTAAGGTTTATAATGAGACATATGCGCAATACTTTGATTCCAATGGGCCGACGAGGACTACTGTCGCGGTCCATCAGCTTCCTCACCCTCATTTATTGATAGAAATTAAGGCGATTGCTTACAAAAAGGTGAAATAATCTAAATATAAGTTGATTTTTTTGCTGAGATCTTTATGGCAGTAGGGTTCATCGTAATATTGCAATATTACAATTGATAGGATCTGACCATAAAATTTTCTTAGATAAATTCTTGCTGAGCTTTATGATTATTTTTGGTGAGAGTGTTATGGTAGTAGGGTTCATCGTAATATTGCAATATTACAATTCATAGGATCTGATCATAATATTTTCTTTGATAAATTCTTGCTGATTTTTATGATTATTTTTGGTGAGAGTGTTATGACAGTAGGGTTCATCGTAATATTGCAATATTACAATTAAGAGCGTATGATCATAAAGTTTTCTTTGATAAATTCTTGCTTATCTTTTTAGTGTTTTGCAGAGACAAATATCATTAAATAAAATCAGAAGGCCTATTTATACAATATCTCTATATTAAATACTCCAAATCTTTCTCCCACAAAAAAAGTTAACAGCCAATGACCAACAGCTAAAAGCCATACTTACCTCACTACCGTCACATCTCCTTTAAACGTCTTTGTCTTCCCATCCAAAAATTCTACAATAGCAAACCAGGCAAAGACGCCACCTTCAACTTCCTTACCGCGAAAACTACCATCCCAACCCTTGTCATTCTCAGGAGCAAATTGCAATTCTTCAAAGACCTGCGCACCCCAGCGGTTGTAAACTTTGAACGAAAGTATCTTAGTAACTTCAGGTCCTGCCACGATGGAAAATATGTCATTGATGCCGTCATTGTTCGGGCTGAAGACATTCGGTACGAAAACCCTGCGGCTTTCATCCACTCTGATGGTCAGTGAATCTGAAGTGACACAACCATCTATTGAAGTGATGCTTGCTACATAAGTGGTTTGAAGGAAAGGTCTTGCCACAGGATTTGGACAGTCATTGCAACTTAGACCTGTTGGTGGATTCCATTTGATGTCATCAATAATAATATTGGAATTCGAAGCGAGTTGTATTTCATCTGAAAGTTTGATTGTGACATCATCATTTATAGACAATGTAGGGATGATCTTCCCGGTCAACAAGGCCTGTGTCGTATCGATACAGCCATTGCCGTCCTTCATTGAAATAAGGTATTGTCCGTCCTGCAATCCTTCAAAAGTCAATTCTTTTTCGAAAGTCCCATTGTTCAATTTAAACTCGTATGGAATGATGCCGCCCGCAGAATTAACTACTTTGATTGAACCAGTATTCAGTCCATCACAATTGGGATCGACCGTTGTAAATTGTAAAGATAAAGACGGTGGTTCATTAATATTAATCACGTAAAACAATGGACATCCATTGACATCTGATAGAGTCACATTATAATCTCCTGCTGCGAGTCCTGATATATTTTTCGTCAAACTTCCATCTGGCCAAAGATAGGAATATGGCTGCGTACCGCCAGTCATATTTACATTAATCGATCCGTTTTGGCCTCCATTACAACTGACATTATATCCACTGAAATCAGAAACATCTGCAGTCGCAGCCAACGCTAATGGTTCGTTAACTGTACCGATAATAATTACATCATTGCCGAACCCATCTGTAACTGTTATAAGATAAGTACCAGAACCAAGTCCTGTGATGATCTCATCTTGATTGATATTTACCAACATGCCTTGTCCATTGATAGTGCTATTAACTTTCCGCCAGTTATAATCAAATGGTGGAGTCCCTTGCTGAATAGAAAAAGTAAGCGTTCCGCTATTATCTCCAAAGCATTTGGCTGATTCCGGAACTGATGAACCTTTCATTTCACAAACTACTAAATTTAAACTCAAATTGACGATGGAGTCGCATCCCTGATCATTTTGTATCATCTCTGTAAAATCACCTGTCTGAAAATAAGGTGTCGTTCCGATATATATACTGTCACCGTCACAAATATTGAGAGCTATATTAGCAATATTGGCATTCGTCTGAGTTAGAGAAATATGTACCAAACTATCGCAACCGTGTTGGTCAGTGTATTTATAATCATATTCACCGGGTGCATCTACTTGCGTATTTTCATCGACAATATAAATGCCGCCTTCACATATTGTTGCATCGATATTTGTATTGACATTTCCCATCACAGTTACCGTTTTGCAGGATGGTGGAGCCTTGTCGCAGACGTTGGAAGCGGTCACACAGACTTCATACATGCCTTCCTTAGGCCATGTAATATTGATATCCTGTCCTCCATTTGGGATGTCAACACCATTCACTGTCCAATCAAAAATGGTAGCACCGACATCTCCTGAAGTTGTAAAATGGTCCAACTCATTAAAACAAGTAACACTCGGCCCATCGATAACACCTGAAGTAGAAAGGGGGGCCACTTGTGTGCTTCCTTCCAATACATCAAAAGTCCAGTCACAAACCGATCCATTACTTCCATCCATTACGATGTAATAATATTGCCCTATGGTCAAAGGGACAATATTCTGAAATATGGCGGAAGTATTTTCTGCCACAGCAGTATTCGCTCCTCCTCGGCAATTACTCACCAATTTATAATTTTTGCAATCAATCCCTTCATAGATGCCTAATTCAAGACCACGTTTCTGCGTACAATTCGAGACACTCATTCGGATTTTGAGATCTACGCTGCCTGCTATAAACGCGATCCACTTTGCATTGTGTAAATAGGTTGTACAAAATCCTGGAGGTGCTTCACCTTGGCCTCCTGTGCCATTTCTGCCTGTATAGCCATCTATATCACAAATGATGCACGCTTGTTTGCAGAATGAAGTCATAGTGGGAGGGTCTGTACATGGCTTGGGTTGGGCGAATGCTATTGATCCTTGTATTAGAATAATGAAAAGCAGAAGTATCTTGGTAATCGGATTGCTGGCCAAATTAAGATTGCAAGAATGCATAAAAAATATGTTTACGTTCTAAAAATCGAAATGGTTATAGAAGTAATTGCATGCTGTGTGTTAAAAGTAACCATTTTTAAAAGCTTAGACGGAGTTTTTATGTTTTTCCTTCAATAAATGATGATAATGTGTAATCAGTAATCAGTAATCAGTGGTCAATGGTCAGTATCGGTAATCAGTAATTGGTAATAACGCCAAGATTCAAATTACTTTTTACTCTATTTTTTATGCTTATAAAATCAGTGTAATCATGAAATCCTGTTAATCCCTGCCTTTGTTGGCAGGCAAGCGTGATTCTGAAAGATGGATATCATTCAACAGTAATCAGAAATACAAAATTAAAAGTAGGGCTTATTCATTCAACATTTAATCCTGTATCTAGAGCTGGACTTCCGTTTCTCTATAGCATCCAACATTCAGCATCCAAAATACTGCATTTCTAAAATCATTGCCTGGCCACCAGACCTTGCGCAACTGCCAATTCTTACTGTTCGCTGTTTACAGTTTGCTGTTCACTTCTAATCAAAATGCTGCCACCCCTGCGCCTTCAACCTATGAAAATTCCCCCCCGAAGTCTCCAGCATTATGCCATCTTTCTCCGGTAAAATTGTGCCTATTAAGTAAACATCATCCAGGAATTGAAGCTTATCTATATCTTCAGGGTCCAATGTGAAAAGTAATTCATAGTCTTCACCACCATTCAAAGCGCAAGTGATAGGATCCATCCGGAATTTCACTGCAAGTTCCTCCGTCATGGTATGAAGCGGCACTTTAGCTTCCTCAATCACCGCACCAACCTTAGATTGTCGACAGATGTGGAAGACCTCAGAAGCAAGGCCGTCAGATATATCGATCATAGAAGTTGGCTTGACACCGGCTTTTTTGAGCATATTGATGATGTCACCACGAGCTTCAGGCTTTAATTGTCTACCCACAACATATGCGTTGTCGGCAAGTTCGGGTTTGATTCCGGGATTGTCGAGGAACAATGCTTTTTCTCTTTCTAAGATCTGAATTCCTATAAATGCTGCACCAAGATCACCTGTCACACATATTAAATCGCCTAGTTGCGCAGTATTTCTATATACAATGTCTTCTTTTAATGCCCTTCCGATCGCAGTGACACTTATGATCAGTCCTTTGTTTGAAGAGGATGTATCGCCTCCTACGAGATCTACTTTGTAGTGTTTACATGCAGCTTTAATTCCGTCATACAGTTCATCCAGGCTTTCAAGACTGAATCTGTTGGAAACACCTATAGACACCGTGATTTGTTCTGGTATAGCATTCATGGCATAAATATCAGAAAGATTGACCACAACTGCTTTATATCCCAGGTGCTTCAATGGTGTGTACATTAAGTCGAAATGTATATTTTCGATCAGCAAATCTGTACTAACTACGATCTGCCCTTCTTTATACTCGATCACTGCTGCATCGTCTCCGATGGACTTGACAGTGGATTCATTGACTGTTTCAAATCCTTCCACTAGTCTGTTGATTAATTCAAATTCACCGAGTGAACCAAGTTCTGTCCTTTTTTCTTCTGGCATCTATTTTTTGTTGATGAATTCATTACACGCCTGCCAAAGTGAATCTTCGGGCAATGGTGCTTCGAAAGTATTTTCTTCATTACTCACCGGATGTTTGAAAGATAGTTTCCAGGCATGTAAACTAATGCTTCTGTCTTTATTTCCTCTTCGAGCTCCATATTTCACATCGCCTTTGATCGGACAGCCGACTGATGCCAACTGTGCCCTGATCTGGTGGTGTTTTCCGGTGACCGGCTTTAACTGGACTAAAGTATAAGTAGTTGTCTTGCCTAAAACTTTATAATGCGTCACAGCAAGATTTTCAGTGTCTGCGTCAGCATCTTCTTTAGTGTGGGATTTATTATTCTTTTTTGGAGAAGGGTCTATTTGATGGATCAGCGTTCCTTCTGTTTCGGGCATTTCCTTTTCTACCAATGCAAGATAAGTTTTCTCTACCTTCCTCGTTTTGAATAAATTGCTCAATTGTGCTGCAGAAGCAGGTTTTTTCGCAAGCAATATTAATCCGGATACTGGTCGATCCAACCTATGCACCAAATATAATTTATGGTGAAAATATTTTTCTGACATGTCGAGGAGGCTGGTATCACCCGTCTTATCAGGTTGTACCGGTTGGCCAGACAGTTTGTTAATCACACAAAATTGGTGATTCTTTACTAAAACTTGTTCGCTAAATTGCATTATTTGATTTCTTCGTAATCTGTGTATTCTTTGCCGGATTTTCCGGAAGAACTGTTTTGTTGTGGTGCTTGTTGGCTTCTGCGCTCGATCTCATTCTTTGCACCATTGAGTAATCCGATCTTATATAGTCTATAAAATGTATAGATAATGGCAAATAAAAATAAATACTTCAAAATGAATTATTATAGTGAAATACAAATTTAACCCTATTTAATCAAAACAGTTGACTTAAAGCTGAAAGTTATTTTTATCAACTTCTGTAGGACTTCCAACTAAGCTGGGTTTTTTCTTAAATCCTGCCGCCAATAATTTGATTTTAACTTTTTCGGAATGCCATATCAATGCAGTAAATGCAAGAATGAGAATCAGTCCAATTATTAGAAGAATTACAAGGTGTGGAGCCCAAATACTTCTTATTTGCCAGAATGCAAGTTGCATGACGACTGCCACTGCCAACCAGAAAAACATGAGTCCAATTTGATAAGGAACTGCCATATGTTTTCTGCCTGCGATGTAACAGATCAATGTTATTGAAAAATAACAAATCAATGTTGCATAAGCTGAACCAATATAACCAAGTCTAGGGATAAGTAGCCAATTAAAGAATAATGTGAGAATAGCCCCAACGATAGCGATAAAGGCTCCGGTCAGCGTTTTGTCTTTTAATCTGTACCAAATTGAAACATTGAAATATAAACCTGAAAAGATATTTGCCAAGAGCAAAACTGGCACTATAGCTAAGCCTTCATAATATTTAGGGCCAATAAATATTTTAAAAACATCTATAAATAAAGTTACCGCCAGAAAACCGTAAAGGCTAAATATCAAATAATATTTCGCTACATCAGCGTAAGTCTTGGTTGAATCTTTGTTTGCGGATTCTCTGAAAAAGAATGGTTCAGCAGCATATCGAAATGCCTGGGTAAATAGTGCGATCAACATTGCCAGTCTGTAATTGGCACCGTATATTCCAAGTTGGAATTCATTTTCGGCTAGTGTGCCGTTGAGAAACCATTTTAAAATGATTCTTCCAAACATTTCATTGAACATAGCGACGAGGCTAACGATGACGAGCGGCCAGGAATATTTGATCATGCGATTCAATAATTTCCAGTCTACATTTCCAAGTCCTTTGAAATATTTACCCAATAAAATAGAGGAAGTAAGTGAACCGAAGACTTGAGCAAGAAAAATATAGGCAATGATAAATTCTGGATCGAACCAGAAAGTGATTAGACTTACATTTTTGGCATAAAGCCATGGGCAAACGATGACGAAAAATATATTAAAAACGACATTGACAAATATATTGAACAACCTCGTCGTCGCGAATTGCTTTGCCTTCCCTTCAAATCGTAATCTTGAGAGTGGTATTTCACAAAAGGCATCCAACATCATAATGCCTGCCAATAATCTGAAATAAACTTCCTCTCCGGCATATCCAAGTGCAGGTGCTATCCATGGTGCAGCAAAGAAAATAATCAATGCCAAAAATATAGATATACTAAAAACTGTGGTGAGGGAATTGTCGAAGGCTGCCTTATCATGTTCCTTTTCTTTACCAAACCTGAAGTAAGATGCCTCCATTCGGCAGGTAAAAAGTATGAGCAGCATGCCGGTATAAGCCATCAACTCTGTAAGATGGCCCATTTTAGGAATGTCAATGATGACTGAGTAAGTGTACATCGGTGTCAGAAAAAAGCTGATAAATCTTCCGACAATACTGCTTAATCCATAGTAGATGGTTTCTCCGGCTAGCTTTTTTAATACTGACATTGTGGGTCAAAGATATAGAAAAAGACAATCTATGATACTGATGCAAACGAAAACATCCGACGCCGTAATCGAAGATACGCAAAGGAGTGTCGTTTAATGGGTCAAATAAATCTTACGGCGATGTTAATTTAGGTTGATAAAAATTAGGAAAATCGTTGTTATTATTGGCTTCATCGTAATATTGCAATATTACAAAAGAGCCTTCTAAAGTCATTTGACTTTTATATTAAAAAGTGTTTCTGATGCACGCCAAAACATCCGACGACGCTTGAATTTTCAGCAGCTTAATTTTTGAGATGATAAATATGATGGAACTGATACGTCGCATGGCGTTAACATTGATAATCATGCGTTTAAATTCACGATGAACTCCGAAGAGTCGTTTGATGGCTCCAAGACATCTGACAGCTTCATGATTTGTAAAGCTAAAGTGTTGCTATCATTGGTTCATCGTAATATTGCAATATTACAATTGAGTTAATAATAATTTATTTCCAAACAAACTGATAATTCCCCGATTCCAATTCCAATCTATCTACTTCAACGATCTTTCCATTTAACCACACTTTTTTGTTTAAAATAAGCGGCAATTGCAATGAAGCACTGGAATTAGGCGGAATCTCCACATCATAAATAATTTCTTTTCCAACTTTCTTCCAGGATGAAACAATCTCGCCATATGGACCGGTATGTTTTGCAGAAAATCGATCCAACCCTTTGACAAAATTTGGTTTCAATAACACATTCTTAAATCCGGGCTGCTCAGGATCCGGCTTAATCCCACCAAGTCCCTTATACATCCATGCACCTATCTCACCAAACATGATGTGGTTCATTGAAATATGCGAATCAGCATCTATCGGCCAGTTTTCATACAATGTTGTTGCACCATTTTTGATCCACCAACCCCAGGATGGATATGACTCCTGTGATGCTAAGGTATAAGCCAGATCCGCATATCCATTTTCGCTCAAAGCATTCAAAATGGCTTTAGTTCCCAATAAGCCAACGTCAAGATGAGATCCATCCGCCACCACTCTTTTGGCTAGATTGGAAGCAACTTTTTCTTTCATTTCATCAGGGACTAATCCCCAGTATAGCGGTACACAGAGTTCCGTCTGAATCCCGGAACCATATAGACCAGTCTCTTTCTTTAGAAATTTATTATTGAAAGCTGTTTTAATCTTCACCCCAAGTGTTGAGTATTTTTGATGATCATCTGCATGGCCTAATAATTTCGCCATTTTTGACAATATCATGACATCTGCATAATAGTAACAGGAAGACGTCAATTCTGCGGAAGCTTTTGATTTGACCGGCACCCAATCGCCCAATCCCCAATCAGTGAGACCATCCGGACTTATTGAAGTGATGTGATCGACATATCTTACCACAGCTTCATAATTGTCCTTTAGGATTTTTGTATCTCCATAAAATAAGTAAACATTCCATGGAATAATGGATATTGTACTCGTCCAGTCAGGACCATTGCCCCATTCATATCCCCAACCATTTGAGGGGATGATACTCGGTAATACACCATTTGGTTGTTGCTCATCACGATGGTCAGCCATCCATTTTTCATAGATCGTAATGCCGTCAAAATTATAAAGACCGGTTTCTATAGCTATTTGTGCATCTCCGGTCCATCCATTTTTCTCTCTTTGAGGACAGTCTGTTGGGTATCCAAATAAATTGGATAAATAAGAATTATTCGTAGCAGTCCAAATCTTATCAAGGACAGGATTTGAAGAAGATATTTCGCCTATTGGCGGCACATCACTATGCATAAAGTATCCGGTTAGGTCTTCCTTTTTCAACTCCAAAGGCTTACTGCTGATCAATTCCACATACTGGAAACCTTTATAATTAAAATGCGGCATAAATACTTCCTCACCTTTTCCAATGAGTGTATAAATGTCAGTTTGAAATGGATCTTTACCATCCGTCGGACGAAAGTGGACATCAATATTCGAAAGATCAGTGTGCCCATCCTTATACAATCTTTCGCTATGTCTAACCTTGACTGCAGTACCTTCAGCCCCTTTTAATTTAATTTTGCTGACACCTGAGATATTCCTGCCAAGGTCGAAAACCCAACATGTATCGTTGATCTTATTCATCGAAATGGGATTAATCGTGTCCACATTTCGAATGGGATGCATGGTTTGTGACACTATATTATCCGAAGGGGCAGATCTTAAAATGACTTCTTTCCACTTTGAATCATCAAATTCAGGCTTATTCCAGCCAGGTTGTTCTAGTCTGTTGTCGATGTGTTCTGCAGTATAAATACTATTAAAAATGACGGAACCTGTTGATGTCTTCCAGTTTTTTCCTGAACTTATTGTTTCTATCGAACCGTCGTCGTAGGTAAGTCTGATGTCTATGCAGAATGCAGGTCTCGCACGCCAAGGGGCCTCATGAAAGTACCATACTGCCGTGGATTGATGATTGTACCAACCATTACCTAATAAGACACCGACAGTATTTCGTCCTTTAATTAATTGATCTGTAATGTCATAAGTGACATATAAATTCCTTCTATCAAACCTTGTGTACATAGGATCAAGGTGGTGGTCTCCCGTTTTGTTTCCATTAAAATACAATTCATATAATCCAGCACAAACAATATAAGCTCTTGCTGATTTGACTTTTTTATTTATGTCAAAATTTGTCCTGAAATAGGGGGCTTCCTTTTTATCGATATTTCTTGTGTCGCTGATCCAGGCGCCTTTCCAGTTGGACATTTGCATCATGCCGGTTTCGAAATAGTTAATATTGGAAATGGAAGAAATACCATTTTGATCCCAAACTTTAACTTGCCAATAATACCGGGTAAAAGATTTCAATGCATCTCCTCTGTAATTAAATAATTGAGCAGCATCATCAATTATTGGTGTGTGAAATACTTCAGATTTTTGATTGTTTAGAACGTTCGAATCAGTTGCAATAAATATTTGAAATGCGCTCTGTTTTGAGCCTTGCCGAGGATCGATTATTTTCCATGTTAATCGTGGATGAGGGGAATCAATGCCAATGGGATTATTTAAATATTCACACTGCAGCTCCTTTGGAATCAATGTTTGTTGCGCTTCAAGAAAAGGCATTATGCAAAAGAGGAAATAAATTTGGAGACATAATGCTCTATTTAATGTAAAAGCCGGCATAAATATTTTTAAGGACAAGATAAATAAAACTCAATACTCACAAAGACCGTTATTTTCTATAAAAATTTATTTAATGATAAATTTATCCATCTATTCGGTAAAGAAATCAATGCCCTCGTCCTTGAAAGTTAAATTTATTTAATAACATACTTTATATTCAACTCTAGATTTAATCCTTTAAATGTTAAAGTCAGACCATGGATATAAATACAATCATTTCTATTGAAAAAAGAAAAAATGAGTTACCTGCGCTTTCTGATCATACCTTTTTGCGCTATTTCAACTTCATTGCACTTTACCTCGCTCAGGGTATACCGGAAGGTATGTTATACTTTGGCTTACCTGCATGGATGGCTGTTAATGGTAAAAGCCCCGGTGAGATCGGCGCATTTGTTGCTGTGGTGACGACTCCATGGACATTCAAAGTGCTGATAGCACCGTTGATGGACCGCTTTACGTATTTACCTATGGGCAAGAGAAGACCTTGGGTATTGACAGGTCAACTAAGTTTAATGGTATTTTTTGTGCTGATGTCAATAGTGCCGGATCCACTTAATAATATGACCTTATTTACTTTGGCAGCATTTATGGTGAGTTTTTCAGGTGCCTTGCAGGACGTGTCCACTGATGGGATGGCGATTGATATTATTCCAATAGAGCAACAAGCAAGAGCAAACGGATTTATGTGGGGCTCAAAAACCATTGGTATTTCTGCTTCGCTTTATATCGGTAGTCATCTCATTAATTCATTCGGATATCATACCGCAATACTAAGCCTGGCCTGCGCTGTATGCATCATCATGATCGTTCCTGCCACATTGAAAGAAAGACCTGGTGAAAAAATTCTTCCCTGGACCAAAGGAATTGCTTCATCAGTCAACCTATTGGCAAAGGTTAATAGTTGGTCAGAAATTGGCAAATCACTTTTAAGGGTAATGAAATTGCGCAACAGTCTGCTCATGATCTTCCCATTATTTTTTGCGACAACAGGCTTTGGTTTAATGAACACGTTATTACCCATTTTTACAATTCAGCAATTAGGTTGGACTAATATTCATTATTCTGAAATCAATGCTACTGCCTCATTAGCAGGTGGGATAGGTGGAATGATGATTTGTGGTATTTTACTTGATAAGTTCGGCAAAGTAAAAATGCTTAGCTTCTTTCTTGTTTTATTGATGCTGTTGCCGCTATCTATCATTTTACTTAAAAATTATTGGAATACTCCTGAATTCATTAACATCTATATTTCAACATATAATTTTCTGTATGTATTTTCCACGATTGGAATGTTTGCAGTGGCAATGAAGCTTTGTTGGAAAAAAGTTTCTGCAACACAATTTACTTTATTCATGGTGGCTGCCAATCTGGGATTGATCGCAGGGCCAGCAATAATTGGGTTTCTGAAAAATAAATTCTCGTGGGATTATATCTTTTTGACATTTTCCTTAATGATGATCATAACATTAATTTTGGTCCAGTTTTTAAGAACGGATGATCAGTTGCATGCGATCTCATTGATGGAAGAGCAAGAGCAAAACATTGTTCACGTATAATTTAAAACTAAAACAATATCTTTTTTATCCGAATTTATGCCCTGAGTGTTTGCAAAACAATTGTTTATATTCAAATTTTACTAAATTTGATCGACAGGCACACACAATGACATATAAATACAAAATATTGATAGTCGAAGATGAGATGATTATCGCCGCAAATATCTCTCTTCAATTAACTACACTGGGCTATGAAGTTACGGGTATTATCCCCAGGGGCGAAGAAGCTCTTATGCATTTCAGACAAAATAAACCTGATATCGTCTTATTGGACATTCAGCTGAAAGGTGATTTAGACGGCATTGAAACGGCGAAATTAATGCAGAAGGAAAGTGAAATTCCAATTATATATTTAACAGCCAATGCAGATGAGGCCCACTTCAATAAAGCTAAATCTACCAATCCGTATGCTTTTATTTCCAAGCCTTTCAAAAAATTAGATTTACAACGAGCAATAGAATTAACGATCAACCGAATTGGAGAGAAAAACACAACTGAAAATCAGGCACATTTAGATTCGGAGCAAGATCCCTTCATAATGGAAGATAGCATTTTCGTAAGGCATCAGGATAAGATGGTAAAGGTCCAGATCAAAGATGTCTTGTACATCGAAGCAGAACGAAATTATAGCAGAATATACGCCCAGGATAAGGAATATCTTCTGGTAATGACACTGAAAGACATTGAAGAAAGAATGCCTCAAAAATACTTTTTACGCATTCACAGATCATTCATCGTAAACATATCACATATCACTGAAATCGCTCCCACTTATGTGGTGATCGGCAAAAAAGCAATTCCTCTTAGTACTGAAATGAAAAAAAACCTGATGATGAGGGTACAAAAACTTTAAGGTCAGAGATCAGAAGTCAGAGATCAGAGTTCAGAAGTCAGCGTTCAGAAGTCAGAAGTCAGAAGTTAGAAATCAGAAGTTAGAAATTAGATGGTAAATAAATGTTAAGAAGGATATTTAATGAACATGTGAAATACAATGTAATTAATTATTACCCATTACGCATTACGCATTACCAATTACCAATTACCCATTACCAATTACCCATTACCCATACCCATTACCCATCAACCGATTACACATTAACTATCACATAAAATGAAGTATTTATTAATTTTTATATTATTCTCAGTTAAAATACTAAATGCTCAGAATACGGCTGTGGATAGTTTAGTTAAAGCAGTAAAACTTGAGAAAAGAGATACTGCTAAATTACGCATTTATAAAGAACTAGTGGGTCAATCCTCCAATGTTGATATTGCGTTGAGCCTGAAATATGCCAAGGAAGCAGTTGCGCTGGCTGAAAAAACAAACAATGCTGAATGGAAACCGGTCTTTTATGAAGCGCAGGGAAGAAATCATGCTAATATGGTAGAGCTGGATTCTGCAATGGCCTTTTTTGATAAGGCCTCAGCAGGGTATAAAGCTATCAATAATACAAGGGGAGAGGCAACAACAAAATTTAAGATCGCATGGGTTTACAAAAGAAAAGGTGAGGTCGATAAGGCGCTGAATTATGATCTGGCTGCGCTGAAATTGATGGAATTACTCGATGACAAAAGAGGAATATGCGATGCTATGTCAAGGGTCGCCGATGATTTGATGAGAATGGACAAATTAAAAGAATCCAAAAGTTATATTGAAAAGGCAATTGCTATTTGTGAAAAATACAACCTTGAATCTGAATATTATTTTGTCTACATGCAAGCAGGTGATTTAGCAATCAACTCTGGCGAGTTCATAAATTCATTGAAATATTACGATCTGGCTAAAGCAGAGGCATTGAAAGCACCTGATGATTTAGCTCAGTTATCAGATGTGGGCAATGCAAGAGGGAATGCTTTGAAAAAATTGAAAAGGTATGCCGAAGCCCTCAAAGAATATTCCTCCGCGCTAGCTTCAGCCCGAAAGGTAAATTATCAGAATGCCGTCTCAGCTTGTCTTGCTAATCTTGGCGAAGTAAATATGATCATTGGAAATTATGAAGAAGCGCTGAAATACCAATTGGAAACCATCAAACTCATGGAAGCCGGAGAGGAATTTACCAACTTAACTGAAAATTATCTTCACATTAGTAATACCTATGAAAAACTTGGAAATCTGTCAAAAGCGCTGGAATTTCAAAAAAAGGCCTTGGATAGTAGAAATAAAGCTGCATCTATCGAAAGCGATGCCGCAATGGCAAAAATGCTAACGCAGTATGAAACTGAGAAAAAAGAAGCCCGGATAGAAGACCAGGAAAGGCAGATCCACCAACAGCAAATTGTCCAATGGTTGGGTTTAGGATTTTTGATCCTTTTAATAGGTTTTATAATTTTCGGATTTATCACTTTCAGAAATAGTAGAAGAAAAAGTAATTTAATTGCCAGTAAGAATGCTGAAAATGAATTATTACTGAAGGAAATACATCACAGAGTAAAAAATAATCTTGAAATCGTATCAAGTTTGCTATCACTTCAATCTGCCCAAATAGACGATGACAGCATTAAAGATGCGATGATGGAGAGTCAAAATAGAGTGAAAAGTATTGGAATAGTGCACCAGAAATTATATCAGGGAACAAATTTGGGCGCAATTGAAATGAAAGATTATTTCATTAATTTAAGTGAAAGCATTCTCGATAGTTTTGGCGCAGAAGATAGAATTACACTTGAATTCGCGATGGATTCACTCGATATCGATATCGATACAGCAGTGCCCATAGGTCTTATTGTAAATGAATTATTGACTAATACTATTAAATATGCTTTTCCACATAGTGAAAAAGGCAAAGTACTGATCAAATTAGAAAAAAGTTCGACAGGAATTTTACGTCTTGAGGTTACTGATAATGGTATAGGAAAATCCGGTGTTATCCAAGGAACCGGCTTTGGAGGACAGTTAATTTCATTATTAACTCGTCAATTAAATGGTACAATGAAGGAATCGAACAATAATGGAACTCAAGTTATTTTCGATTTTGCTCAATTGAAATCGGCATGATTTTTATACTATTTTAATGCTTTGCTTCAAAAATCGAAAATATTAATTGAAAAACATGCAACGCAGATTACGCGGATGATGCTGATTTTGAAGATCAATTATGATATATATATTGTAGGGTTACGATTTTCCACTTTAAGCAAAGGATTATGCATAAGTTATTCGGCTTCAATTTTTTGACCCTTTTTTGGACATTCACCAAATTTAAATATTATTAGCCACTACCGCGTAGCAGCATCGCAGATAATTGCACGAATGATGCTATGCATCTAACACGAATTTATTCGTGCAAATTCGTGCAATTAGTGGCTAAAGAATTAAAAAGTTTAGAAATAAGAGTTTATTCCAAAGTTCTATTTAATTTTTCACATTACAATAATTCGATTAATAGCACATTAATTTTAGTTATATAGGAGAAGGTAGAAGGTAGATTTTATATGGCAATGCATCAATAAAATGAAAATTGCGAATCCTGCCTATCTGGGACCATCTACCATTGTTTCTCAACTACTGATACTTTAAATTATTATTTTAATCTTCTTTACAAAAGTCTCTGATAAGTAAATTAACCTTGTCGGACAATCTTTTGCCATGTTCGTCCTACATAGCCAAATGTTTATCTAATTTATTAGTTATTTAGATTTGAAATTAATTATAGTTTCAATAAAATAATTAAATAAATGAAACGAATTCTATTGCTATTAATGTTTGCCCCAATTTTTTTAATAGGCCAAACTCCACCAGCTTCGATGTTAAGCGTCAGCGAAATTACAGTAAAAATGGGCCATGAAGCTCAATTTATTCAAGGTGTTAAAATGTATAATGAATGTTATGCCGCAGCTAAAGGCACGGATAAATGGAACATATACAGGAGATATCAAGGCGAAGGTATAGTCTATCTAATCACCAGTTTTTACAAAAATTGGGTGGATATGAATAAAGATGACGCTGCAAGTAATTCATGTAGAAGTATTATTACTAATTTCATTATGCCCCATATGGAGAAGAACAATAGTATGGTCGCCAAGACCATGCCTGAGGTTAGCAAAACCAAACCGGTTGATTTAAAAATGATTTGGGTTACTACATATAGTGTTCACGATGGTATTGGCTTTGAGGCAGCATTGACAGACTTTTCAAACGTGATAAAAACTGCCGAAGGTGATACAAGATCCTATTGGTTTAAGCTCGTAGGAGGCTCAATGGATGATGGAGATTATGTTTCATCAGTGCCTTTTACCGGATATGAAGATATGGATATAGTTCGCGAAAATACCTGGAAAGTATATGAAAAATCTCAGGGTAAGCAAAAATCGGATGCTTTGCGGACTAAAGTTCTTGGGCTGATCGAAAATAGTTGGTCTTATTTATATGAGTTGAAAGATGACCTTAGTGTTAAATAACATAAGTTTCGAAAAAAATAATTTCTATAAAAAACCTTGATATCACTTAGATTAAAGTTAGAAATTAGTTAACCTGTAATGCTTTGCTTCCAAAATCAAAAATAACTTGATAAGGTAAAATGAGATATGTAAAATGTCGATTAGCGCAATATCCCCTTCTGCAAGAGGGTGAACGACGAAGAAAAGGTGCAAAAGCGACCTTTTCAAGGAAGTGAAACGGAACGAAGGCACGAAGAATGAGAGCCAAAGTGAAGTCAGAACATTTGAGAGGTACGATCAAATGCTTCTGTGATGCCAAGGGGGAGTTATCGATATGTATAATTTTTATTATTTGCATGTTGTTGATTAACAATATTTTGCAATGAGTTATATAAGAGAAATTAGAAATTAGAAGTCAGAAGCTTGCCCGACAAAGTAAAGCAACGGCGAGGAAATTAGATGTTTGAGTAGTGCAAATGAAACCAGGCAGATACTCATTAAAATTTGCTCCGTAATTTATATTAAATAGCTTTTTAGAATTTCAATATTCAATGAATAATTTATAGAGTAACATTTTGAATTTTTGAAATTAATTTATTACTAAACATTTACTCCTTCAAGCCCTGCCTCTTCATTGCGGATTGGCAGGGTGTTTTTCACAAATTAAATTTTATACCATGAATAAAAAAGTAGGTATTATCGGTGGTGCAGGATTCATAGGAAGTCAAATTACAAATGTATTCCTCGATAATAATTTTGAGGTAAAAGTGGGCACTACAAATATTTCTATGGTGGAAAAATATCAACACCTGATGAATTTAAATTCTTCCCATAATTTGCACATCAGTGAGCTTGATGTAACGGATAAAGAAGTACTTAGGACGTTTGTATCTGATTGTGATATTGTCATACACAGTGGAACTCCTTTCATCCTTGATGTGGAGGATCCTCAAACTCAATTATTTGACCCAACGATCAAGGGCACAGAAAATTTCCTTGAAATAATTCACGCAACTCCGGGTATTGGAAAAGTCGTATTCGTAGCATCAGTTGCTTCCTATAATACCAACTTTCCTATGCCGGCAGGAGGACGGGATTTTTATGGAACATTCGATGAAAACTCGGAGAAATTTACAAGCATAGAAAGTCATCCATATGCTCAGGCCAAGTTTATAGCAAATCAAGTTGTTGAAAAATTTATTGCCGAAAACAAAGATTTGAACTATGAGATAAGCTCTGTATCACCGGTTATGGTCATGGGCAAGTCCTTGTCTGGGCGGGAAGATTCTACTTCCGGGGGACTTCAATATTTAATTAAAAACATGATTGCACCGGATGCTTTTATTCAGTCTCTTTATGATAATGATGTTCCATTTTCGATAGTTGATGTGAGAGATGTCGCGCAGGCAATATTTAATTCAGCTATTACAAAAGGTCTTCATGGAAAAAATCATTTACTCGCAAGTGAAACATACAGAGTTTCAGATATTCATTCTATGATGAATGGCAGAAATGCTGCACATGGACCGACAAAAGTTTATAATAGTGATTTGGCCCAGCAGGATCTTAATATGAACTTCAGACCAGTCATTGAGACACTCCGCTACTGTTGTGAATAATTAAACAAAAATTTAAATTAATACGGATAAGCCGAAAACCGTTTAGAGTAGGCACAATAAATATAATTATAATGAAAATCAAAAACTATTTACTTTTCACTTCATTTTGTTTTATTGCTTTGTTTTTAATCATAGGATGTAACGCTCCTTCTGCAGATAAAGCAGCCAATACTAGTGAAGATTCAACAGCCCAGGTGGCTCCACTTGTCGACATGGAAGCTGTGAAAGCAGAAATTCAGGCAATTGAAAATACTTATGCAGCAGCTTACACTGCCAGAGATGCTAAGGCTGTAGTAGCTTTGTATTCAGAGGATGCAGTAAGTTTGAAGAATAATGCACCGCTAATAAGAGGAAGTGCAGCTATGTTGAAAGATCTTGAAGAAACTTTTGCAAAACCTTCCAAAGGTAATACTACCAAATTTGATGTAATAGAAGTTTATGGTGATGCCAAGACTGTGACAGAGATCGGAAAAACAACTGTAGTGGATTCCACAGGAAAGGTAACTTACTCAGGAAAATATATGGCAGTTTGGGAAAAAAGAGATGGCAAATATATATGCCTAAGCGATATCTCAAATGATGATGCTAAAGAGAAATAATCAGATTATTTAGAATTATAATAAGGCAGTGGACTATTTCCACTGCCTTATTTATTACAGTTGCAGAACAAAATAAATTTCCATAAAATCCCTGATATCATTCAATTTAAAGTCAGAAATTAGAAATTAGTTAACCTGTAATGCATTGCTGCCAAAATCAAAAATATAACTTGATGAGGCAAACTGTGATATGTAAATGTCGATTTGCACAATATCCCCTTCTGCAAGAGGGTGAACGACGAAGAAAAGGTGCAAAAGCGACCTTTTCAAGGAAGTGAAACGGAAAGAAGGCACGAAGAATGAGAGCCAAAGTGAAGTCAGAACATTTGAGAGGTACGATCAAATGCTTCTGTGATGCCAATGCGGAGTCTTTGAAGTAATTGCATTTTATTTTTTTTACGAATTATTGACTAACAATATTTTACGATTAATTATTTAGAAGAATTTAGATATTAGAAATTAGAATTTTTTTAACCTATAAATGCTTTACTTCCAAAGCAAAAACAATAACCTGAAGAGTATAATATTAAACGCAAATGCCGTTGAGTAGATTTCCCCCTTTTGGGGTAGGGTCATTCAGTTCTCCAAAATTTTAATATGTAACTCATTGATAAATTATTTTTGATTTGCTGCCAAAACCTATTTGTTTAAGCGACATTCGACACCCTGGTTACCGCCACCCCTCTGCCAGCTAGGGTTTATACACAAATAATTTTCATAGAAAATCCATTTGATTGTAGAGAATACATCTGATTGATTATTAGCTGATTATATGCAAAATGAATTTTGCAGACACACGAACTTAGGTTAACCTAAGCTCAGCGTTTCATAGCGAACGATGTACAATAATTAAAAATTAAAATTTTGATCGTGAGGTTCGGCGTAGGTTAACCTACGTCGGGGTGTCATCAAAGTTTACTTTGAAATAAACAAAAAGGATATGTATAAACCCTAGATCTGCCAGAGGGGAAGTTGCGACATCTTTTCTTCTTTTATTGAACGTATTGATATTCAGTACACTATATATACTAATTAAATAGAAGTGAATGACCCTGGCTTTTGAGGGGGGCAGGGGGAATCTTTTATATACCATCTTTACAATTAATTGACTACCGGCCTATTAAATTTAGTTATATAGAAATTCGCGTGTAATCCTTTACTTCCAAAATCAATTATTTAACATAGTTTCTTAATCACCTAAACTTTAATCATGTCTTATTCTCGATCGATTTGAACATATCTCTGTTTAAAACATTTAATATTGCCAATATTCATTTGTGTAGCTTTACAGCTTTTTTTATTACATAATTTATCTGAGGATTTAAATACCATATGCCAAAAGCAAAAGCAAAGAAACCGGAAGAATTTGTCCCAGCAAATAAATACGACAGATTTAACATCATTATAAAAGGAGCCAGGACTAACAATCTCAAGAATGTAGATCTGACTATTCCAAAGAACAAGCTCATCGTGGTGACAGGTGTATCGGGTTCAGGGAAGTCTTCTATCACAATGGATACACTTTACGCGGAGGGTCAAAGACGTTATGTCGAAAGCCTTTCTTCTTACGCCCGTCAATTTCTTACACGTGTGAAGAAACCCGATGTTGATTATATCAAAGGAATCTCGCCAGCCATAGCCATCCATCAAAAAGTGAGTTCGGCCAACGCCCGAAGCACCGTTGGCACACTGACGGAAATCTTTGACTACCTGAGATTATTATATGCAAGAATAGGGCGGACTTACTCTCCTATTACGGGCCTTGAAGTAAAAAAAGACACTGTTTCTGATATCGTTAATTTTATAAGCGAACAGGAAGAAGGCAGTCGTTATTCTATATTAAGTCCTTTTTATTACAATGAAGGTCATGAGCCATTAAAGGCAGTACTTGATCGTTATGAACAAAAAGGCTTCAATAGAGTATTTATTGATAGTCAAATGACGCGCATAGATGAGATCGTTCACGAAGAGGTAAAAGGAAAAAAGAAAACAAAAAAAGCTGAAGACAGTCTGGGGTTCATTGTCGTTGACAGGATTATTGTCAAAAAGGAGGACGAAGAGAATTTTAAAAGAATTGCCGATTCAATAGAAACAGCCTTGGCGGAAAGTATTGGACGATGTACCCTGTTGGACGAATCAGGAAATATTCGAGAATTTAGTACAAGATTTGAAGAAAATGGTTTTGTCTTTGAAGAACCATCTGTTGCATTGTTCAATTTCAATAGTTCTATTGGCGCATGCCCTGTTTGTGAGGGATATGGACTCGCTATCGGCATCGATGCAGATAAAGTAATTCCTAATAAGCACAAGACTTTATACGATCATGCTGTGGCTCCCTGGTCAGGCGAAAGAGGCAAAACTTATTTTACGCACATGATTCGAGGTGCTGAGAAAGTAGGCCTTTCCATACATAAACCTTACAATCAACTCAGCCAAAGAGAGATCGATATGGTCTGGGAAGGAACCAGGGAATTTGCAGGAATAGATGCTTATTTCAAAGACCTTATTTCATCCAGTTATAAGATCCAGGATAGGGTAGCGCTTGCCAGATATCGAGGCAAGACAGTTTGCCCCGAGTGCAAAGGAAAACGATTGCGCAAAGAAGTTTTGTTCATCAAAGTGAATGGTAAAGACATCGCCGATCTGGGTAATATGGACATTAATCAGTTGTATGATTTTTTTGCCAATATTGTTCTAGATGAACAGGATCAATCAATCGCCGCGCGCATCCTGATGGAGATCAATAGTAGATTATCCACCATGGTTTCTATTGGTCTCGGATACTTATCACTTCAAAGACCTGCCTCGACACTTAGTGGAGGAGAGACTCAAAGAATCCATTTGACCAGATTACTCGGGAGTAACCTCACCGGATCTATGTATTTGCTGGATGAACCATCTGTTGGTCTGCATCCGCGAGATACCGCCAACTTAATTTCTGCATTAAAAAAACTTAGAAATCTTGGAAATACAGTCATCCTAGTCGAACACGAAGAAGAAGTCATAAAACACGCCGACTTCCTGGTAGATATGGGTCCTGAAGCCGGCATCATGGGAGGGGAAGTAATATTCACAGGAAATTATACAGACATTGAAACTAGTCCTGTCAATAATAGCCTGACGATTGACTACTTACTTGGAAGGAAAAAGATAGAAGTTCCATCACAAAGACGCGTCAGCCGCAGTTTTTTGAAGATGGAAAAGGTCAACCTGCACAATTTGAAAGATGTCGATGTCACCATTCCTCTAAACTGCATCGTATGTGTAACGGGTGTTTCCGGTTCGGGCAAAAGTTCACTAATTAAAGGTGTACTTTACCCAACTTTGGAAAATGCAATTCAGAATGATTTAACTGAAGCTTCTACCAATTTCATTCAGCGACTTAGTGGTGATATCAAGCGGATCAACAAAGTGGAAATGATCGACCAACAACCGATCGGGAAATCCTCAAGATCCAATCCTGTTACGTATGTCAAGGCTTATGATTATATCCGGGATCTCTTTACATCACAACCGATGTCAAAATTGCGTGGTTTTAAACCGAAACATTTCTCCTTTAATGTGGAAGGTGGAAGATGCGAAACTTGCAAGGGCGAAGGAGTCACGGTAGTGGATATGCAGTTCTTAGCAGATGTAACATTAGTCTGTGAAGAATGTAAGGGTATGCGTTTCAAAAATGAGGTACTCGATGTCAAATACAAGGACAAGAATATTTTTGATGTATTGGAGATGGACATCATGGAGGCAGTCACCTTCTTCGAGGGCAATAACGAGATTATCAACAGGATAATGCCTTTATATGAGATCGGCCTTGGTTATGTTAGGCTGGGACAATCCTCCTCAAGTCTTTCAGGGGGTGAAGCACAAAGGGTTAAACTGGCAAGTTTTCTTACCAAGGAAAATAAAGTAGCACATACACTTTTCATATTCGATGAACCTACGACAGGTCTTCACTTTGAGGACGTCCGAAAGCTGCTCATCGCCTTCAACAAACTCATCGAAAAAGGCAATTCCATCATCATTGTCGAGCACAATATGGAAGTCATTAAATCGAGTGATTATCTGATCGACATTGGACCTGAAGGTGGTGCTGAAGGCGGGGAAATACTTTATCAGGGCGTGCCGGAAGGACTGCTGAAGGTAAAGAAAAGCCATACGGCGAAGTACCTTAAGGTTTGATGAAATTTTGAATGCTGAATGCTGGATGTTGAATGTCGTGAAAATAAGCAATCTACTAAAGGTCAGTTGAGAAATGCGCTGAGAAAAGAAAAAAAGCTCAGCGAAATCTGCGAGGAATTTCTTTTTTAGGTTCTCGCAAAGGCGCCAATGCCGAGATAATTTCAACACACATTGTTATGCATATAATTTACAAAAAAATAAGTCCAGAGCTCTGGGCCGTAGGTCCTACCTATTTGTAATAACATATGATGATCTGATCACTTGCCCCGCAGGTGGCTACCTACATCCGAATCAAATTTTTAGTGAAAAGAAAACTTGTGCTCACTCAAAAGCGAAAAGTATTATTGAGTCAGCCAAGGCAAGTTAGTCTCATATTAGAGTTCAAACTTATTCAGTGAAACTGAATGAACGTTGTATCATTTGACGCCGGTAAAATCCTTTTGTGACCTTAAAAAAAATTACTATTGAAACACTATTTGGAAAACAAAGTAAGTCACTTTCTTATGAATCAAAATCAAAAAACCTTTGTGTTCTTATATGTTTGTGTAAAAATCCTTCATTGACTATTATCTAAAAATCAAAAAAATTTCCCCATCTTTGTATGACAAATCGTCTCAATGAAAAAGAAAGCAAAACTCAAAAAATCCCGCACCCGCCTATACAATCCCCATGACGGCAGCACTCGCCCCGCTATACAAATTCATGAAGACAAGCGTAAGAAACAGAAGTACAAAAAAATTAATAAATTCGTTGATCCTGACGAAAACGGATAGCTTAAATGTATGGATTAGGTAAGCTGTAGCCGATAAATTTATTTACTATTTTCTAAGAAATCAATTACAGGTTTCAAGCTTTCTTTTGGGCTTTCCTCCATCGGCACATGACCACATTTATCCAGGAGAAATAAAGAATTATTTGGCAAATCTTTTTGGAATTTATAAGCATTTTCTACCGGGATTAATAAATCATTCTCACCCCATATAATTAGTGTTGGCTGTACAATATTCTTAATTTTTATATATGCATTTTCATCATCTTTCATCTTGAATCTATCCACAAATGCTTGGCGATTGCCTGCTCTTAATGTAAGATCAAAGTACCTGTCAACCAGCGAATCCGTTACTTTTGATTTATCGAAGTACACATTTTCAACACTGGATCTAACTATAAATCGTGGAGTTATAAATGTAAGTATTTTATTCAACACCGGCATCCTACCTATTTTAAATCCAACGGGAACACTCTTAGATTTTAATGGATATCCTGCAGCATCAATTAGAATCAATTTTTTCGCCATTTCCGGTTGCTCAAGGGTGAAATTCCATGCTATCTGACCACCCAATGAATTACCTGCCAAGACACATTGTTTAATGTTTAGTGCCGTTAAAAATTCTTTTAAAAATGCGGTATAATGTAACATCGAATAGTTACCATCTGGAAACGGCCCCGTCAATCCGTAGGCCGGAAGATCCATTCTTATTACTCTATTTGTTTTCTTCAAAATCTCAGTCCAGGCATCAAAAGTATGCAAACTGGATGCGGTGCCATGGATAAGTATGATTGGAATAGTGTCATTCAGGTCTCCTTCGTCGCGATAATGCACCTCCATGCCATCTACTAAAATGAAGGAAGAAGCTTTATTAGTATATTTAGGTTTTAATTCATTTAAGGAAATATCCCGATGACCAAATAAGAGAATTATTCCTATTATTATTAATGAAATAAAGATCAAAATAATCTTTGAAATTCTCATTAAATGACTTTTCAAGTTGTAATTATTCTGTTCCATCTGACTCATTTTTAAATGGAATTTGGTGCATTGCATGTTCTGCAATGGCAGCTATTGATAAGGATGGATTTACACCCGGATTTGATGAAATCATAGAACCATCAATAATATAAAGGTTTTTATATCCAAAGATTTTATTGTTTTTATCAATCACACCTTCTGAAATGTTTTCGCCCATGACAGCGCCTCCAAGTATATGGGCAGTTGAAGGAATACCTGCTAGCGTTTCCAGAGCAAAAGAAGTACTTACGCCATTTACAGCATTACTATATTCTTTAATTAATTTAACTGATTCCGGAATAAAAGGCGTTGGTTTTTTACCAGAACTCACGGATGAACTCATAAAACCAAATGCATTTAATTTAAATTTAATCGTGCTATCTAGGGTTTGCATAAATAGGAGAACGACTGTTTTCTTTGCCCAACTATTAGCAAAATAAATTTTAAAATATTTTATGGGAGATTTTATTAGTGATACTAGCACCATTGCCAATCGAGTGAAGACATTACTGCCCGTGACATAAGGAAGATGTACGAGCTTCCACGCATTGGAACCTTCAGAATATCTGCATATTTCCAAGTGACTATTTTCATCTGTGTCTAATATGCTTCCAATGGCGACACCTTTGGAAAAATTTGTTTCTTTTTCAAGACTAGATACACTCACCAGGGTCTCATTATTGGTTCGTATATCATGCCCTATTCTATCTGAAATATTGGGTAACGAATTAGTTTTTAATTTGAGCAGAAGTTTTATTGTGCCTAATACTCCTCCCGAAAAAATTACTCCTTTGCTCTTTAATATTTTACTTTTAGTAAAGAGTTTCGTACTTGTTTTTATGGACACTTCATACCCATTTTCACCATCTTCGGAATCTATTGGTCTGACATCAAAAACTTCATGTTCGGCTAGTATTTCAGCACCATATTTTTGGGCCAGGTATAAATAATTCTTATCCAAAGTATTTTTAGAATTATTTCTACATCCGGTCATACAAGCACCACAATAGTTGCACCCTGTTCTGTCGGGTCCCATGCCTTCGAAATAGGGATCCTCTTTGGTGACATTTTCTTCTCCAAAATATACTGCCACATTGGTAGCGTCAAATTTATCTTCCATCCCCAGTTTTTGTGCCACTTTTTTCAAACCTAAATCCCCGTCAAACAACTTCGGGTTTTTGGTGGCACCAAGCATTTTTAAGCTTTCTTTGTAATGCGGAGCTAGTTCAGTTTCCCAGTCTAAGAGTTTGCTCCAACTTCCTGTTTTGAAAAATGTTGATTTAGGAATGGGCAATGTATTAGCATATACCAATGAACCGCCACCGACTCCTGTTCCTGACAGAACAGCCACATGTCGGAAGATGGTTAATTTCATTATACCGAAGAAACGCACACTAGGCAACCAAAGCCATTTTCTGAAATTCCAGTTTGTCTTTGGGAAATCCTCTGCCTTGTACCATTTTCCTTTTTCGATCACTAAAACCTTATAACCCTTTTCGGATAATCTTAATGCACTGACCGAACCGCCAAAGCCACTTCCAATAATAATATAATCGTACTCCATTTTTTGTCTTGTAGTATTATTTATCATAACTCTAACACTGGTTAAATATAATAATTTAAGTTTCAGTAGTCAAGTTTTCCTTTTTGATGAAGAAATTTAAATTTTAATAAAAATGTTAGATTTTAGATGGCTTTTCATTAATAGCATGGAAATTTATTCTATTAAACCTATTATAGAAAAAATATGAATCAATTGACTAAACTCCCCGGCGTCACTTTGGCTAGTCGGGCAAGCATCTAACATCGAACATCAGCCATCTACCTTTGTTTCTTAACTACCGAAACTTGAGTATAATAATTTATAACCATTACCTTTGTGCTTTCATAAACATAACCTCCATGTCCAAAGATCAGCAGTATAATACCAAAAAGTCCATGGGGCAGCACTTTCTCAATCGGCAGGACATTGCTGATAAGATCGTAGATGCACTTGACTATAAGACCACTCAGGGCAGGGTGATGGAGATAGGTCCCGGGCCTGGGATTCTTACAGAATTACTTATTGGCAAAGGTGCAAAGTTGAAATGTGCCGAATTGGACTTTGATATGGTGGCGGTATTGGAGAAAAAATTTCCAAAACTAAAAGATCAAATTATTCAGGGTGATGTGCTGAGACTTAATTATAATGACGTATTTGAAGGAAAGGATTTTAATATAATCGGCAACTTCCCTTACAATATATCTTCACAGATCGTCTTTCAGATCATTCAATATAAAGAATTAATTCCTGAAATGGTCGGCATGTTTCAGAAAGAAATGGCAGAACGCATCATTGCTCCTCCTGGTAGCAGGACTTACGGTGTCATTAGCGTGCTGACGCAGGCATGGTACATTGGCACAAGGGTCATAGACGTGCCTCCTTCTGCATTTACACCTCCACCGAAAGTAAATTCTTTAGTCATCAAATTGACGAGGAGGACGGATGATAATGGAATTCACGATCCAAAAGCATTCATTCGGGTAGTCAAACAAAGCTTTGGTATGCGGCGTAAAATGCTGAGAAATAATCTTAAAGCACTATTTATAGATCAGAGTTTACTCGAAGGAGAGTTTTTTAACAAGCGTGCCGAGCAACTTTCACTTGAAGATTATGTTAACCTGACGAATTTATATTTATCACAAAAAGAACAATAAAACTATAGTAATATGACCTTGGAAGAAAAAATAAATGAAGATCTTAAAACTGCTATGAAAGCAAAGGATGCGGCAGGGCTAAGAGGTGTTAGAGCTGTCAAATCAGCTATTTTAATTGCTAAGACGGATGGTTCTGGCAATGAAATCAATGAAGAGAAAGAAATTCAAATACTCCAAAAATTAATCAAGCAGCGCAATGATTCTTTGGAGATCTATGAAAAACAAGGTCGTGAAGATCTAGCAGTCGTCGAAAGTGAAGAAATCGCTGTCATTATTAAATATCTACCTGCGCAGCTTGAAGGTGAAGCACTTGAAGCCGAACTAAGGGCTATTATCGCTGAAACAGGCGCCACCTCAGCCAAAGATATGGGCAAGGTCATGGGCGCAGCAAACAAGAAGCTTGCCGGAAAGGCCGATGGGAAGTCGATCTCAGAAGTGGTGAAGAAATTACTTTCTTAAAAAGTTAATATTAAAATATGGAAAGGGGAATGAGTACAAATTGTATTTATTACCCTTTTTCTTGGAAAGGCAGAAATTAGAAGTCAGAAATCAGAAGTTAGAAGTCAGAAATTAGAAATTAGAATGATCGTCCGTCGAGAATTTTCGTATCACCTGATCACCTATCACCTGATCACCTGATCACCTGATCACCCGATCACCCGATCACCCATCACCCGATCACCCGATCACCTGATATAGAATCATTTACAATTTATAACTCACCATTTACAATTTTTCCAAATTCTTGTTTAACTTAGTTGCCATAAATACACAAAGATGGATGCAACGCAGACAAAATTAGAAGGCTTATTGCTTGAATATGGTTCAAGTCATCAGAACGCGCTCAATAAATTTATACACTGGATATGTGTTCCTGCCATCATGTTTAGCCTTGTTGGTATCTTGATGTCAGCTCCAGTACTTTGGGGTGCAAAAACTTGGTACAATAACCTTGGTGCCATCGTTTTATTTATAGCATTGTTTTATTATTGGAATTTATCAAAACCACTCACTATTTACTTTGTATTTATATCTTTGGCATTATTGTTTGGCAATTGGAAGCTATTTGGCTGGTTGGGATGGAATACCCAACATTTATTTTATTATTCGATAGGAATATTCGTGGTCGCATGGATCGGACAATTCATAGGGCACAAGATCGAAGGAAAAAAACCATCATTTATCAAAGATTTACAATTTCTTCTCATAGGTCCTGCTTGGTTGCTTAGTTTTATTGTCAACAGAAAAGGCCTTTAACCGGAATTAAGGATTTAACCTCCTTTATTGGGGCTTGCCCAACAATAAAGGCGAGATTGGCCTAAGGTCGGGGTGTTTTTATCATATTTTGAAAATAATTTTTAAAAAACAAATTTCAACACCATGAATAAAATTGGCATTCGACAGTTTGTAATATATTTTTCAATTTTCATTTTTCAATTTTCATCAATTTTTGGCCAGTCCAACCCACTTAATCTCCCTCAAAAACTTTACTTCAACCAGGCTTATATTTATGAATATTCCTCCTCCGTGATTCCCGAAGGTGAATATGGACATTCGGGGCAGATTACTGTGTATTTTAATGAAAAGAATAATTGCTGGTTGTTTACAGATGAAAGTTATGGTGTAGGATATGCGGAAGTACAATGGGTCGTGGGTTTCCCAAATGGGATCTATCTTACTGCTATATCTGATGATTCAGGACAAAAAAGCCTATTAAGTGACACAATTAAATTTTCTAAAAAAATAGAAGAGCGCCTTAGTGAAATTGGTAGTTTCGAGGAAACTCATAAAAATACCGGAGAAATGCGCACCTATGGAAAGGATGCAATGGGTTTCCCGCTTTATAATGCCGATCATTATACAATAGTCAATACTAAGAATCGCGATGTCATTGATCAGTACATCACTAACAGCAGGATTATGGCCAATTCGCTTTATTTCTTCAATGATCGTAAGGCTGAATTAAAATTACCTTTAAAATTTCCTACGGATATCCCTATGGGCATGCTTGTATTGGAAGAAATAACTAAAACTATTGATGGTGAATTCCATTTAAAGCTCAAGGACGTAAAGAATATTGATTATGCAATTAATTTAAAAGAGTATTGGTGAAGTAACAGTGTTTAGTTAACCAGTACATAATGATTAGTATATTTTCAAAATAAACCAATCACTAAAGACTATCCGACAAAAAATTGCCGTGCAGAATTTAATCATGTTTTCGTGGCCCAGATAAAATGCTAATGTGCTAACGAGCTAATCTTCTAACTTGCTATTTTCCTTAACCATTCAGCTTGAATAATCCTTGCTTCAACATCAACCTGCAACTTTCTCCTTAAGAAAAATTATATTTGCAGACTAAAAATTCAAAAATGACTATACCTAAGATAGGTTTTTCAATAGGTGATATTAATGGCGTGGGTCTTGAGGTAATCCTCAAATCCCTTGTCAAATCTAATTTTTCAAACTATTTTGTACCGGTTATATACTGTTCTTCTATATTAATCCAGGATTATAAAAAATCGCTTGGCTTGGACGATAACCTTTTTTATTTTATGAAAGATGAAGACAGTCCGAAACCTAAAAAGATAAATGTATTTTCATGTTGGAAGGAAAATGTGGTTATCACTTATGGAGAAGTCAATGAAACTGGTGGTAAATATGCAGGGATTTCGCTGGATGCAGCTCTGGATGCAGTTAAAAATAAGCGTATTGATGCTTTAGTTACCGCTCCGATCCATAAAAAGTCAATGGAAATGTCAGGTTTTGGATTTCCAGGACACACAGAATTTCTGGCAGATAAGTTTTCCGGTAATAAAAGTCTGATGCTCATGGTCAATGATGATCTTCGTATAGGGGTGGTCACAGGCCACATCGCATTGCAAGATGTTGCAAAGAGTATCACTAAAGCCGCTATTATTGAAAAAACACAGATGCTCACCCAAACACTTAAAATGGATTTCGATATTCAACGTCCTGTCATAGCTATTCTGGGGCTTAATCCACATGCAGGGGATCAAGGTTTATTTGGTGATGAAGAAGCCAAAGTAATCCAGCCTGCTATCGATGAACTTAAGAAAGCAGGTCATCTGATCATGGGTCCTTATCCTGCTGATGGATTTTTTGGATCCGGTCAATTCAAAAAGTTCGATGCCATTCTTGCAATGTATCACGATCAGGGACTCGTACCTTTCAAAACACTAGCTTTTGGTGGTGGTGTGAATTTCACTGCAGGACTACCCATTGTTCGCACTTCACCGGATCATGGTACCGCTTTCGACATAGCCGGGAAAAACCAAGCTTCTGAAAGCTCCATTCGTCAGGCTACCAATCTGGCTATCGATATCTGCCGAAACCGCACAGAATTTCTTTCGCTCACCGCTAATAAACTCACTGCGCGCAAAGGAAAACTTGACGGTGAGGATGAGATCATCACGGATATGGAATAATTCTCAAAAAGAAAGATGAAAATTGAAAAATGGAAAATTGCCCACAGGATAGTTTCCAATTCTAATTTAGTTTCTATAAATCATAAAATGCCAACTGTAGGGACAGGTCGCGACCTGTCCCTACAGTTGGCATTTTATGATTTTCGTATATTATACTAAAAGGAATTATGTATTTGACCAATATTTTGCCGTATAATACCGAGCTGAAAGTCGTTTGACCATCCCGAAACTTCGGTATGGACTATTACGAATTTACATTCGCTATTATTAGCATCCAGTACTATAAAGGATATTGAATCAACTTGTCTTGCCAGGACATACTCGCTGAAATAGTAGAGAAATTGGGCTATTAAAATAAAAAAAAAGTCCAACCGATTAAAATATAAACATGTGCATGAAATCTGTTTTTGGGACTATCGGTTGGACAGAAACTGATAATTAGGTTAAATATTCTACAATAATACATGCAAAACATATGCCAAAAATCAATAATTTATATCTATTTGGTAATTAAGTTGCTAAATTTAATATAATTTTTATTTTAAATATGTAAACTACTTATATACAGTAAATTCCACTCTTCTGTTTTTAGACTTTTTTTCTTCAGTTGAATTATCATTTAATGGCTCACTTCTGCCTTTGCCCTCCGCAGTAATCCGCTTAGGATCAATTCCACCCTTTTTTACCAGATAATCTTTAATAGCAGTGGCACGTTCGAGGGATAATTGAATTAAACTCTGTTCTTCCCCCACATTATCTGTATGACCTGATATTTTCATTTTCAGGGCCGCATTCTTATTCAACACTTGAGTTATAAGATCTAAAGACTCATAAGATTCATCTTTTATTATAGCCGTAGACTGAACAAAATAAATATTATTAAGGGTAAACTTTTCCTCTTTATCCTTGGGTTCAAGATACAACGTAATTTCCTGCATTGTAATCTCATCTTTGTATAATTCAGAAAGTTTTACATCTTTATTTACACCTGTATATCCTAATTTTTTGGCTTTAATCATTATGTCATCTTCATCGGTAAATGAATAATAAATAGTACCATCGATGGTATTCAGCGTCTGTGTATAGAATCCATCAGATAGTTTACCATAGACTACCTCTCCATTTATTGGTTGGCCGGTTAGTGAGTTGACGACTCTTATGATCAAAGTTTTCTTGCGCTCATTTTCCTTCATTGGGTGAAAAGCGGATCGAAATATGTCACTGGTCCCATCTCTCTTACTAGTAAAATAAATATATCCGGTAAATTCATTGACAAAAGGCTGAGAATCATCATATACAGAATTGATTGGAGCGGGTAACAAACTAGGTTCACTCCAGTTTTGCCAACTTTCATCCAACCTTCTGGCTACATAAATATCATTGCCACCATAACCATCCGGCTTATTGGAAGAGAAATAGATAAATTGGCCATCTCTTGAAATAAATGGTGTGGTCTCTCTGTATATCGAATTGATCTTTGAACTCAACGGCAATGGCGAAGTAAAAAGATTGTCATCCACCTTGAAGCTTACGTATAAATCATTACTTCCAAGAGAGCTTTGTCTGTTCAATGACATGATTATGACCCTGCCATCTTCACTCATAGTAAGATTGACATCAGGACTCAATGAATAGTAATCGTATATAAACAGCGGTCTGGGAAATTGCCAATTGTTATCTCCCACATGTTTGATCGTAGAGAATCCTTTGTACATACTCCCATCCTTGTAAAATTCATTGATGACGATCAGTTCATTATTGTTAGGAGTAAGTGAGCAAACGCTGTTAGGAAGGGCACTGTTGAGTGGATAGTCTGGATGCTGGATATTGTTAAAATCTCCATTGCTCCAGGTGGCTACCCATACGTCCTGATTGAAAGCATTATCAGTGACACTGCTGACTTTTTTTCCTGAGAGCGTCTGGTAAATATTTGACAACTCATTTTGATAATCATTAAAGCTGAGTGAGGTGCTTAGATCAAGATTCTCATCCATCAGCGTCCTGTTGAAATCAGGATGTCCTACCCTCGTAAAATAGATTGTGAGCCCATCTTTACTAATGACGGGATTGATCTCATCGTATTTGCTTGAATTAATCTTTGTGTTAAGTTTCTCGACCGGACTCATTTCATAATCAGCGTTGGTAGTCCAGGGAAACACCAGACTTTGAAGCAAAAAACAAAGACTTAATAACATTATGTTATTTTTAAAATTGAAAAAAATAGAGAACAAATATATAAATAAATAATAATATGTCAGCTATTTTACAAAGCTACATTAATTTGTCCTATCACTCAATTCAATTGTAATTTAATATTATGATACTATGAAAGGGGGTGCTATTTAGCTTACGAGAAAAGGAACAAATATTCCCTCCCACATCAGAAAATAAACCTTGTTCCCTTTTTCATGTTAAATCATAACTTTGAAACAAGAATTTAAAAGCTTTTCCTAGAGTAAGTTCGACAATAGGAACATAATATTATTGTCGATGTTTTGGATTTATTGTTAATGATAAATAATTTTCAATTTGTCAACTACTCTTTCAAAGCATTAATTATCACAAATTTATATAATTAGAAATATAGTGTCAATCAAAATAAAAAAGAAAAATCCCCTCTTATCATTCACCGTCATTTTGTTACCCTTTGCCCTATTATTTGGATTGATCGGTATCATACGTAATGCACTTTATGATACAAAAGTGATCCGTCCTGTCAGATTTTCTGTTCCTACTATTGGTATCGGCAATCTGGTAGTGGGAGGCACAGGCAAATCACCTCACATTGAATACCTTGTTAAATTATTATCACCTTATATCGATGTAGCTTCTTTAAGCAGAGGTTATGGCAGAAAGACAACAGGTAATAGGGAAGTTCTTCAAAATTCTACTTCCGAAGAGGTAGGTGATGAAGCATTAGTGTTAAAGATGAAATATCCCGACCTTGGAGTTTTCGTTGGCGCTCAAAGAGCATTAGCCATTCCTGAGGTGATGCAAAAACGACCGGACACGAATTTGATACTCTTGGATGATATCTTTCAACATAGATCAGTCGTGCCTTTTGAAAATATATTATTGACAGAATATGATCTGCCATTTTACAATGATTTTTTGCTTCCTGTAGGAGCATTGCGTGAAATATCCAATGGTTCAAAACGGGCGGATACAATAATTGTAACTAAGTGTCCTCCTTCTATCAGCCAGGAACAAGAAGAAATGATGATAAATAAGATTAAACCGCTTCCCCATCAAAAAGTCTTTTTCTCAGCATTTAATTATGGCCATCCTTACAGACTATTCAATCCTAATCAAAGGGTAGCACTTACAGACAAATTGGATGTAGTTTTATTTTCTGCAATTGCAGGTACAGATTACCTTATGAATTACCTGAAGACTAAAGCCGGGACTATTCACTCATTTGAATATCCTGATCATCATTTTTTTACGAGTCAGGAGATGGGTACCTTAAAACAGACATTTGACGACTTGAAAGCTGACCAAAAAATTATACTCACTACAGAGAAGGATGCAGTAAGGCTCGCATTACATCGTAAGTATATAGTTGATAGTCAACTACCTATATTTATCTTACCGGCTGAAGTTACCTTCATTGGTTCAAACGGGAAGGAATTTGATGGGCATATCAAAAGTAGGCTTATGGAGTTTAAAGTATAAGTTAGATGTCAGAGGTAAGAAATCAGACGCTAGACGCTAGATAATGGGCCTTAGAAGTATCAACTTTGATCGATTAGCATCAACTAATACAAGAGTATGAATCTCATAAAGGTTCAATTATGTTGACAATCGATTACCGATTACCCATTACTCATTACCGATTTTAGCGTCAACAGCGCCACCGCTTCAATATGATTCGTCTGAGGAAACATGTCGACAGCCTGTAATTTATCAAGTTCATATTTTTCTGAAAGCAATTGAATATCTCTTGCCTGAGTAGACGGATTACAACTGATATAGACTATTTTAGGACATTCAAGTTTCAATAGTGTTTCTACGACATTTCCGTGCATACCCATGCGGGGTGGATCTGTGATGATCACATCCGGTCGTCCATATCTTTCGATAAATGAATCATTCATGACGTCTTCGACGTTTCCTACCACGAATTCAGCATTATTGATATTGTTCCAGATGGCATTTGATTTGGCATCTTCTATCGCTGGTTCAACATTTTCAACTCCTACTATCTTTTTACAATGTGCTGCGGCATATAGGGCAATACTCCCGAGGCCGGTATACAAGTCATATACGTTGTCAGTTGATTTCAGGTCAGCAAAATCAAGTGCTATATTGTAAAGATTGATGGTCTGGTTAATATTTGTTTGGAAAAATGATTTTGGGCCAAGCTTGTACTTGACCTTACCCAACATTTCTACGATATAACCCGGACCGTAATACGTGATGCAGGGAAGATCAAGGAAAGTATCATTTGCTTTTTCATTAATGACATAAAGTAGGGTAGTAATATCATCAAATCGGGCGAGCATGGCATCGAGTAACAATTTTATAGCATCCTGATCGTCATAGTGGAATGACACCATCACCATTATTTCTCCAAGTGAAGAGGTCTTGATCAATAAATTACGCATAAAACCTTCTCTCGCTCTCACATTAAAGAAAGGCCATTCCTGCTCTTTGGCAAACCATTTTACGAAATTACGAATCTCATTAGAAGGGTCTGGTTGGAGATAGCAGTGATTGATGTCTACGATCTTATCAAAGGCGCCAGGTCGGTGAAAACCTAGTCCGGGCTCTTTTAAAATGTCTCCTTCCAGACTCATCTCGTCTTTAGTCAGCCATCTTTTATTCGAAAATGTATATTCTAGTTTATTACGATAGTAATAAGGCTCCTCACAACCCAAAATAGGTAGAAATTCCTTTGGTTCAGTCTTGCCAATACGCAAAATTGCTTGTTCTACTTTATTCTGCTTTTCAGCCAACTGACCTTTATAACTGAAGTTTTGCCACTTGCATCCACCGCAGATACCAAAATGTTCACAAACTGGTTCTACGCGTTCTGGAGATGGAGTGATAAGCTTTTGCATGACTCCAATCAAAAAACCTTTTTTCTTTTGGAGCACCAATACATCCACCACATCACCTGGCACAGCACCCTCTACAAAGCAAACCTGTCCATCATCAGTTCGACATACTGACTTACTATCCTCTGCTATCCCTGTGATCGTCCTGCCTGTCAATATAATCGGATTGAATCTTCCTTTTCCTCTGCCCATGGTATTTTTTGATTGAAGGGTCAAAGGTAAGGGTTTAGGATTAGAAATGAGTATATTAGTCTTTGGTTCGCTTCGCTTTGGACTTTAGTAGAGCGCATTTGCGTATTTGCGTTTTGGCACTTTGTGTATTTGTGGAAAATTTCAGATTCATAATTCATATTTTCTATTTGAATTTCGACTGTAATTATATTTAGTAAAATAGCTTATGATGCATTTATTAATTCGCAAAAAACTTTCGCAATTTGCTGGGTGGAGACGACCTTTCAGGCCTGTCTGTTTTTTGTGTGCGATTTTTTTCCCTGACTAAAGCCAAGGGTTATTGAACGCGAAGATTTTAAGAAGGCTATGACTGGTAAATTACAACACCTTCTCACTTTCTAACCTCCTCACTTTTTCACATTGCAATTTTTAATTATCGCCTGCAGACCAGACCTGGCGTATATGCCCGCTCTCATTACTCATTACTCATTACTCATTACTCATTACTCATTACTCATTACTCATTCCTCACTAATTCCTCCCGATCGCACCCAAGATCGCAGCCATATTAACACCCACTACAAATCCATTCCTCTTATATCCATTTTGATCAAAGCTCCAGTACCAATCTGCTCTGAATATCCTGAATGCTCCAAACCCAAGGCGGTCTAGTCCTGCTCCTATCTCATAAACTGTTTTTGCTTCAGGTGTAATGAGTCCATTGAATGAAATGATTTCGTTGAAACCGGTCTTATTCAGCAATGGAATTTTCTTAAATAAAAATCCTTCCAGATTCCATTCAGCGAAAATAGTAGCATATTTGTCATTCGTACTATACTCATAGTAAGAGAGCCTTTTAAAGGAAGAAAGATAGGTGTCCAGAGGCTTGATGTCTACCTTATTTCCAGCGAAATGTGCAAAGTCCATCATATATTGAGGCTTATCGCCATAGAATATTCCTGAGAAAATATTCGCCTGGATATTGCCCAATACAATTAAAGGAATTCTGATATTTTTAATGTTGAAGTTAATTCTGTTGAATTTGGCATCACCAGACTTAAGTTTCCATGCATTGATCGCAGTCAACTCAAATGTTGGATAATCAGATGATACATTGAACTCCTCATCCGGCAATTTAATGATCTTATTACCAGGTTGCCAATTGACAGTTACTTTTGTAGTGTAAGCATTACTCTCTTTATCTATTGTAGTTATATCCCATTCATCCGGGTAATTAAACTTGTAATCACGCTCTTTCAATCTAATGCTGAAATTGGTATTATTCAACAATGTGGTCCTGTTCTGCGCTGTGATTGTTCCACCGGCACTTAGTCCGGGTGCGAGCGAATACCATCCATTCAGGCTTACATATTTATTATTGTAAAATCGACCGTGATTTTTCTTGTAAACCAAATTGGTAAAACCATTGGCTAATGGTCTTATTGGTTCGAGGGTATTGTAATTGTCCACATCGTTGCCTGACATTACACTTACCCGCCAACTGTGTGCACTGCGATGCCGCCAAGTAGCTTCGGAAGAATATCTTAATTTATTTTCTGAAAAACCATAGCTTGGGGTTAGCTTTAGATACAATTGGTCGTGGTATTTTTCCCATCTTTTTTGATATATCAGATTCGGATGGAAATAGAATCCCTGAACAGTATTAAACATGATTGATGCGAGCGTATTTGTAAGTCCAATACTGTAATTTCTATAAGAATTTCGGAAGGTATAACCGAGAATATTCTTAAATTTAAACTTATTAGCGATCCTATCCATTGAATCCAGATAAGGTTTTGATTCAAGAATAATTGCCAAACTATCCCGTTTTTGATAATCGAGCAACTCACCGTTTGTCAGTGCGATCGGCCGGAGAGAATCCCAATATTCATTTGATTTTTTTCCTGCCAGTTTGTCGAATTCAATGACCGTTTTCTTGTCCGGCATCACGGCATCCTTTGGCAGTAACTGATAGTCGTTGTACATGCCAATAAATGAACCTTCGAAGTTTATGCCAAAGAATCCCGCTTTGAAAGCCATAGATTGAGCGAGTGGCATCCACTTTTCAAAACCATCTATTTTCTGAAAAGTTTGTTTGATTATAAGGCTATCCATGATCTCAATACCGACGTTCGGGCCTTTTGTAAATAAATCCACCTGCTTCAAAGTGAAATATTCATCAGCAATGTAAATAGATCCAAAGAAGACCGCCTCTTCCTTTCGTTTAGGTTTGACAATAATTTTATAATATTTCTGAAGACCTTCATAGTAACTACCCTCTAGCTCATAGTCGTAATATTGAAAGGCAAAGTTGCCAATTGGGTTGACCACATTTTTCTGAAAAATTATATAGTTTTCTGTAAAATCTATGTTGAAAAACTGCAGAAAATTAAGTGCTATGCCTTTCGTATCGCCACTTCTTCGTGAGGAAAGGATGTTTTCTTTCTTATCAGAACCAATTTTTGTGTAATCTGTAACTGATTCAGCCAAATATAGGATTACATTGCCTGCAGAATCTCGTACCTCTGAACTATCGACGATGCCCATAGTTTTAAGCCTCGAGAAGCCCGCCTTGCTAAGCACGATTCCTTTTGTATAAGCTTGCGTTTTAAAATGGTCCTTTGTATCAGCAAGCTCCTTTCTTTTCTCCATTGCTTTTCTTATGATGCGCAATGCCGGATTTTCACCGGATTTGATGACCACCTCTGCGAATTCTATGATCTCTTCTTGCAGTGTAATGTTCAACCTTGCATTTCGTTGTGTGCTAACAAACTTGGTTTTACTTCCTACATAACTGATCACAAGGGTAAAAGTATCCGGTGTCGAACTTATGTTAAAATAACCTGATGCATTTGTGGTGACACCTTTGGTGGTATTCTTAAAGACGACTGAGGCTCCCGGTAAGGATTCGCCTTTATCATCCAATATTCTACCTGAGACCTGAGCATTTATCGCTGACACCACTAAAAATAAGGCCATAACCAAGAAAGTGGTCCAATACTTCATAAAATTCATATTTCTAATTGGCGGCAAGATAGTTATTTAAGGATTAATGTTGTTTTACAAAAATTGCGAGGTGTGTTTAGCAAATTGCACAATAAGTTGAGTAAATGAATAAATATTTATAAAAAGAGAGATAAGTATAAAGTAATTGATTTTTATTTGGCGGATTCCTCCCTTCAGTCGGAATGATAAAACTTTTGTTTAGAGGGGTATAAAATTAGCGTCTCCTAGCGAAGCGAGGGATTTGGATTTGCTAAGTCTTTTCTTTTTCTCTTTTTGCAATATGTTATACACAATATCACACCTTAATATTCTCAAATCAAATTTCTAAATGCTTATAAATACTTAGTGTAAATATGTACTAAACTAAAAAAGTACTTGAAAAAATGTATGTTTTTTAACTAAAATCTTTTACTGAAGGCTCAAACATAATCGTTTATAAATAATTATTAAAGGAGGAAGGGCATTTTAGTATCATAATAAATACTACCTTTGCGCCCTTATTCAAAAAATAACCATGCTCATGGCACATACAGAAGATAATTTCCTGAAAGATCTTATTGATGCAGAAGGACATCACTTAAGTCCTGTTTTACCTGTAGAAATTAAAAACTACTTGATTGACATCGATGGAACTATCTGTGATGACGTGCCCAATGAGGAACCTGAGAGAATGGTCACCGCACTTCCTTACTTTGACGCCCTTGAAATGCTCAATAAATGGTACGATGAAGGGCATATCGTGACTTTTTTTACTTCCAGAACTGAAGTGCACAGGGAGATCACAGAAGAATGGCTAGACCGTTACGGCTTCAAATATCATGGTATCCTTTTCGGCAAACCACGTGGCGGAAACTACCATTGGATCGATAATCACATAGTCAAAGCGACAAGATTCGAAGGTAAATTTACGGATTTGGTGACGGAAATGAAGGAGATCGAAGTGTTTAGGAAGTGAGAAGGTGAGAAGGTGAGATATTCTTATTACCAATTGCTATTTTTGTCTGAATCACGGATTTAAAGGATTACGGAATTTCACTGATTTTGTAATACATATGTGACATTGGTCTCTGCAAATAATGGAATTTTCTAAGGTTTTGGTATTTCGTGACATATTATTTTTTGCAAAAGCTTTCGCAATTTGCTGGAAGAAAACGACCTTTCAGACCTATGAATTTGGTGAAAAGGTGAGGAGGTGAGCAAATTTCCCATTGTTGAATCAATTTTCGAATAATCGCCTTTGTTTTAATCTAAACAAGAATTCCAGCTCTTTATTCAAAATCCAACATCCAAAATCCAACATTTCAATCATCGCCTGCTGCCCGGACCTGGCGCATCAGCCCGCTCTCATTACTAATTACCCATTACTCATTCCCTCACCCACGTCTCCTTTTCCAAATGTACCAACTCCACCTCTACGCCATAGGTAGCGACCAAATATCCATTCATCCACTCTGCCGCATACACACTGCGATGCTGGCCACCGGTGCAACCGAAATTGATGGTGAGATTGGAAAAACCACGCTCCAAAAAATTGGTGACAGTAATATCTATTAGCCCTTTGACATGCTCCAAAAATGAAGGCATTTTAGTTTTATCCTCCAGGTACGTTTTGACTTCGGCAGTCTGTCCGGACAATACCTTCATATGTTCGATCCTGCCTGGATTGTCCACTGCACGCATATCGAATACAAAGCCAATGCCATGGCCTGTATCATCAATTAAAGTCCTTTTTTTGTAAGAAAAACTCCTGACAAGAATTTTTAAACCGGTATCAGACACAATATTTCAGATTTATTTTGAACAATTTTATCAAGCAGCGTATGCAGATAAGGGCTTTTTTCAGCAAAATTTACATCTTCTGTGAAGATCTTGAGATTGTCTAAGGCGGGATCAATACTGGAGATGAAATGCGGCTTTTGCTCCACAAGACCTCTTAAACCATAAGCACCTAATACTTGGAGTAATCGCACGATCTTGATGGCATTAATATCCTCCTGAAGTTGGTCTACGGTATACCCGGATTGACTGGCGATTTTTTCGAGATAATATTGGATCAAGGCTTTTCTATTTCCCTCATCGAGTTTAAGTTTAGCCTGATATAACAAAGAAATAATATCATACACACCGGGCCCTCTGCGACCACCCTGAAAGTCAATAAAAGTCAATTTATCTTCTTGCACCATGATATTCCTCGACTGAAAATCCCGGTACATAAAGGTCAGAAAGTGAGCATTTGTAACACCTGTGGCAATATTTTCAAACTCTCTTTTTAATTTTTTTACATCATAACCTATGCCTACCTGACTGAGAAAATGTCTTTCAAAATACCTCAGATCATACAACACGTCACTATAATCAAAACTCGCTGATGGATAACATCTCAGATAATCGATACCTGAAGAAGCCTTAATATGAAGTTCGACGAGATCATCGATGATCTCCCTGAGCAACGCAACTTTTTCCTCCGTTTTAGCACCAATAAGCAAACTATAGGCATCCATCGAACCGCAATCTTCCTGGAGATATATCTTCTGATCATCACTAATAGCAAGGACTTTGGGAACATGGATACCTTTCTTGCTCAATGCATCTGAAAGGTAGAAGAATGCCTGATTTTCAGCAACATTTTCATTGAAAGTGCCTATGACGACTGTATGGATAAAAAATAAACGGACATAAACCCGGTTACTCCCGGCCATCGGCAATAACGTTACACGGTCAGGATCGAAATTGTAAAAATCAGTAGCAAAGTCCCTGATAGCGATCAACCCTCCCATTTATTCCTCTTCGTCGCTTTGGTAGTTATTGGTATTGAGCAAGGACCATATCGTATCCTTCAATTCGTCTATACCTTTTTCTGTCACTGCTGAAATAAATACAGTCGGAATACCCGCAGGCAAGGTAGGTGTCAACCATTCCTTCATTTCTTCATCGATGAGATCCATCTTCGTGACGGCCAGCATGCGCGGCTTATCCAACAATTCAGGATTGTAGAGTTGCAATTCATTCAGCAAGACATGATATTCCTTGCCGATATCTTCGGTCTCCGCAGGAACCATGAATAAGAGCAGCGAGTTCCTTTCTATATGCCGCAAAAACCTAATCCCAAGTCCTTTTCCCAGGTGCGCATTCTCAATGATACCGGGAATATCCGCCATGACAAAGGAGCTATGATCTCTGTATCGGACGATGCCCAGATTCGGTACCAACGTCGTAAATGCATAATCCGCAATCTTAGGTTTGGCAGCACTGACAGAAGCGAGCAAGGTAGATTTACCGGCATTTGGGAAGCCCACGAGACCGACATCTGCAAGCAATTTCAACTCCAGAACATTCCACACTTCCTGACCCGGTTCGCCCGGCTGAGCATATTTTGGAACTTGTTTGGTGGCAGACACGAAGTGCGAGTTGCCCAATCCACCGCGTCCACCTGAAGTGAGGATTACCTTTTGACCATTTTTCGTTATCTCACAAACTTGTTCGCCAGTTTCAGCATTCTTAGCCACAGTGCCAAGAGGAACTTCCAGGATGATGTCCTTGCCACTTCTGCCGGTCCTGTTGTTTTTAGAACCATTGACGCCATCTTCGGCAATGATGTGTTTGCGATATTTCAGGTTGATGAGGGTCCACACATTACTGTTGCCCTTGAGAACGATATTGCCACCACGGCCTCCGTCACCACCGTCAGGACCACCCTGAGAGTTCATCTTGTCTCGAAAATAATGGTGAGAACCTGCACCACCCTTACCTGAGCGACAACAAATTTTCACATAATCTATAAAATTCTGATCTGCCATTGTGGTGCAAAGATGCAAAATATTTTTTTGATGTGGGCGTATCCCTGCGGGTCGGGCTTCTGTGGGGTTCCGTACTTCGCTGCGCTGCGTACCGCCTCCTGTCGTCGTCGCCCTCCGTATCCCTTACGCTTAGAGGTCTGTGGGGATTTTGTTTTTCAATGAGGACTTAAGAATTAATTCAAATTTACATATTCGATTCCCTTGGTAGACCTGATATCCTGGGAAATATTATCATCATCTTTCATTAATATCCGATACCCTTTTTTTTGGAGTTCCAAAATTATTTTGGTTTCAGGCAAGTTTGGATATACAGTGAGATCTGTATAAAACATTGCTTCAATAGGTTTTGGATAATTAAATAAGACTCCTCTAGATATATTTCGTTCATTTAATTTCTTTAAATTATCCACATATTTCGGCTTTCTTTCCGAATTGTCAAATGGCTTAATTCTTTCTATTGAATATCTTATAGGTAGTGCAATTAATAAAAACAGTATGAAATTATAAAACCATTTTTTATAGCCATTTTTTTCAGCTGAAGATAGGACATTCCAAAATTCCGCAGTAATTAAAAACAATGCTGGCGCTATGAATAAAATATATGCTTGCATTTTGGTTTTTACAATTGTGAAGAAAATTAACGGTATAAAAATCCAAATTCCAATTGCCCACCAATTTTTTCGTTTATTTTTAAATATTTCCCAGGTAAACCAAGCAAGCGGTAAATATATTAATTCGCCATAATTAATTCTGATCTGGTTAAAAAAATAATATAATGGTTTTTTATGGTCATCAAGATATTCCGTAATATGCTTCATATTATAATGAGATTCCCAACTTGCCTCTATCGGAAAAACCTTGAATATATAAATCTGCCAAGGTAAAAATACCGAAATGCAAACCAGCACCATAATCGCAAAATACTTTACAGCTTCCAAGAATTTAAATTGTCCCGACTGCCATATGATTAGCACCCAAATGGGTAGTACGATAAGGGCTGTCAACCATTTCGTAAGAATTGCAAATCCGATTGCCACCCCAATAAGCACATTATAGGCAGGTTTTTTATGTTTTACAAAGCAAATAGTCAAGAATACCGCTAATTCAATAAAAAACATAAAGAATATATCTATGTGATCAGTGGCAAATCGGCCGCCAGCCATTTCAATGATCAGCCCATTGATGGAAAAAAAGAATGCTGCAAGTAATCCGGTTTTTTCACTGAAAAAGTATTTACCAATATAAAATATCAATCCAATTCCTATTGTTGAAAGTAATATGGATGGCAGTCTTAGCGCTATTTCGTTAACTCCAAATAAACACATACTTGCCGCCATTGTCCATAATGGAATTGGCTGCTTATGAACCCAAATATGATTCATATTCCAGGCTTTGAAATCGTATGGAAGTATTGGGTTATCGTAAAGCGTCGGAATCAATGGGTGCTTGATCAAATTTTTTGCAACAAGTGCATGAAATTGTTCGTCCCATTCATGTAAAAAGAAATCGTTTGCAACAAAAAGGCGTAAGATGAGGCCACAAAGCATTATGATAATTAACGCAAATTCATAATTTTTCCTCTTGTATTGTTGCCAAGAATATAAATATCCAACTATACAAATTGATAAAGTAAATATGCCAAAAATCATGAATGGTAATTAATATATAGATAACTCAAAGCTCACTTCGAAGATATTAAATATTTATTCATTTTGTGAGTTTTCAAAAATACCTTTTTTCCCCCTCTTGAATTTTCCCTCACAAGGATTTCCGCCACTTTGTCACAACTCCATGAATATCAATGACATAATTGCTTAACTTAATATTATCGTCTGACAATTCTGCATCTAACCTCAGCTTCCTTATATTTGGCTTGCTTTTTGATTTACCTTAAAAAGAAAAAACGAATAATATGACTTTAGATAATTTCACAATAAAAGCGCAGGATGCCATTATCAAAGCGCAGCAACTAGCCGCTGATAATAGTCAGCAAACAGTAGATACTTCACACGTCTTAAAAGGATTGATTGAAACTGATGCCAGCGTCATCAACTACCTGGTAAATAAATCTTCTGCCGATCTGAATCAGATCAAGGCCGACAATGAAAAACTAATCAACCTTATACCTAAGGTACAGGGCGGTGATAAACAGTTTCTATCCAATGACGCCAATGCTTCCATAGCAAAAGCTAAAACAGCGATGAAAGAATTCGGAGATGAATTCATCTCTCTGGAACTAATCTTACTTGGTATTCTCCAAGGTTCAGACAAGACTTCCAGGCTCTTAAAAGATGCAGGAATCACAGATGCCGGTTTGAAGTCTGCCATCGCTGAACTACGTAAAGGAAGTAAGATCGATTCTCAAAGCAGCGACAGTACGTACAATTCTTTGAATAAATTTGCACTCAACCTCAACGAGAGAGCCGAATCGGGCAAGCTTGACCCCATTATTGGTCGGGATGAAGAGATTCGTCGGGTAATGCACATTTTGTCCAGGAGAAAGAAAAACAATCCCCTTCTAGTCGGTGATGCCGGAGTGGGAAAGACAGCTATCGTGGAAGGGATCGCCTGGAGAATCGTCAAACAAGACGTACCGGAAAACTTAAAATCTAAAAAGATATACAGTCTTGATCTTGCCTCTTTGGTAGCCGGTGCTAAATACAAAGGTGAATTTGAAGAAAGACTCAAGTCCGTCATCAAAGAAGTTACAGATAGTGATGGCGAGGTCATCCTATTTATAGATGAGATCCATACCTTGATCGGTGCAGGTGGTGGCAATGGTGCCATGGATGCTGCAAACATCCTGAAGCCCGCCCTAGCCAGAGGAGAATTGCATGCCATCGGAGCGACTACTTTGGATGAATATCAAAAGTATTTTGAACAGGATGCTGCCTTAGTAAGACGTTTTCAAACTGTCATGGTCGACGAACCATCAGTAGAAGATACGATTTCAATCCTTAGAGGACTTCAGGATAAATATGAAGTTTTCCATAAGATCGATATTCTCGATGAGGCGTTGATCGCTGCGGCGGAATTGTCACACAGATATATTGCAGACAGACAGTTGCCGGACAAAGCTATTGACTTAATTGATGAAGCTGCTGCCAAGCTAAGATTGGAACTCAATTCCATGCCTGAAGAAATAGACGAATTGGATAGAAGAGTTCGCCAGTTGGAAATCGAGCGCGAGGCCATCAAAAGAGAAAAAGACGAGAAGAAACTCAACGCTATCTCTGAAAATATTGCCAATGCTAAGCAGCAGTTAGATTCTGTTATGGCTAAATGGAAAAATGAAAAGTCTATCATCGACGATATCAACAATCTGAAAGCCTCTATCGAAGAACTTGAGCGCCAAGCTGATAAAGCTGAACGTGAAAGCGATTTTGAAGCAGTTGCAAAGATCCGCTATGGCCAACTCCAGGAAAAGGAAGCAGAACTGAAAGATGCTGAAACTAAACTCAATGAAATTCCTGAGGACAGCAGATTTACTGCACAACAAGTCACAGCCAATGATATCGCCGATGTAGTAGCAAAGTGGACCGGAATTCCTGTTTCCAAATTACAACAAAGTGAAAAAGACAAATTGCTGAATATGGAGGCCGAGATCGGCAAAATGCTCGTCGGTCAGGCTGAGGCCGTTACAGCGGTAAGTGATGCGGTGCGTAGAAGCCGGGCAGGGTTGAGTGATGGCAGAAAACCTGTAGGATCGTTCATCTTTTTGGGACCTACCGGAGTTGGAAAAACAGAATTGACAAAAGCACTTGCAGAAGTTTTATTTGATGACAAAGATGCCATCATCCGGATCGACATGAGTGAATATATGGAGAAACATTCGGTTTCAAGATTGCTTGGTGCGCCTCCGGGATATGTGGGTTATGAAGAAGGTGGACAGTTGACAGAAGCTGTCAGAAGGAAGCCATATTCTATTGTGCTATTGGATGAGATAGAAAAGGCGAATCCTGATGTATTCAACGTATTACTGCAAGTATTGGATGACGGACATTTGACAGATGGCAAAGGTCGTCAGGTCAATTTCAAAAACACCATCATCATCATGACTTCCAATCTTGGTTCAAATATCATTCTTGAGAATTTTGAAGATCTGGGTGAAATAGACGTCAAAAAGCGGGACGAAGTTTTGGAAACAACGAAGATGGAAGTTTTTGAATTACTAAAACAGACCATGCGTCCGGAGTTCCTGAACAGGATCGATGAGACGATCATGTTCCTACCATTGACGAAGGACGAAGTTGAAAGAATATTATTGATCCAGATGAAAGGTATTAATAAATTGCTCAAACTTCAGGACCTCACGTTGACACTTACAGAATCTGCCATCGACCTCTTAGTAGATCTTGGTTATGATCCACAGTTTGGAGCACGTCCATTGAAAAGAGTTATGCAGAAGGAGCTCATTAATGAATTGTCTAAGCTTATTCTAAAAGGAGAGTTCATTGCGGGTGATACGATCGAAGTGGAAGGGACTAACCTTGGTTTGAAATTCCACAAAAAAGTGGGTGATGAGATGCAGGAAATGTTTACCGCGGATGTAGAGCGGCCGATGAAACCAGGCAAGAAGAAGTAATTGTTAATTATTATTTATTAATTGTTATTTGCGAAGATTGAAAGATTGGAAGAATGATAAATTATGAATGGTGAATTATAAATTTGGCTCGCCAAAGCGCAGCGGCGGCGGGGATAAATGGTTCGGAGAGAGTATATTTCTTCGGACCATTTTTGTCTGCCCATGATTAAAGTCAAGGGCTATTGAACGCGAAGAACGTAGGATAACTATAATTTTTAAACAATCCAAACCTTCTAACCTTCTCACTTTTTCCCCATTATTAAAATCAAGGGATATTGAACTCGAAGAATGAAGGGTGGATCTAGTTTGTTAAAATAATCTAAGCTAACTTTGAATCAAGCGCTGCCGCAAAATCCTATTTTGTCTTAACCGTTTTTTATCAATATCTAGAACGATAGTGACAGAATATCGCCTGATATTTAGATCTGGAATAAATGCCCGATCTCATTATTCATTATTCATTATTTATTATTTTTCCCAAGATTAAAATCAAGGACTATTGAACGCAAAGAATGAGGGATAGATCTATTTTGTTGAAATAATTTCAGCTATCTTTGAAATATGTGCTCCTGTAAAATCATTCTTTGCCTTTTTTATATTTTATCAATATTTAGAACGATAGAAACAGAATATTGCCTGATATTTAGATCTGGAAAAAATGCCCACTCTCATTATTCATTATTCATTGTTCAATATTCATTATTTCCTCCCCTTAAATTGAACCAACTGAATTCAATATGCATTTGCAATAATGTAACTTAAAAAGCAAGCAGTGAAAAATATAAATAAAAAGAAATTTTGGAATAAGCTCGGCAAATATGCAAAACAGGCAGGCGCTAAGCTAGTTTACGCAACATTATTAATGTATTATGCTTTTAAGCGAAAAGAGACGCCAACGTGGGCGAAAACAGCAATCCTTGGCGCTTTGGCGTATTTTGTTTCACCTATAGATTTCATCCCGGATCTGACCCCCGTGTTGGGCTTCACAGATGACTTTGCTGTCATGCTCACCGGTTTAATTACTGTTGGGACATATGTCGATGACCATGTGAAGCGTCAGGCCAAAGCAAAAATGGACGCATGGTTTGATGAGGAGGCGACATTGATTGCAATGGAGGATGTGGATAAGAAGTTGGAGAAAGGCTAGATTCTAGGTACTAGATACGAGATGGAATTTTCGATAGAATACTAAGATTCTTTTATCTATAGTTGGATTAAAAAATAGTCACTGTAGGGACAGGTTGCGACCTTTCCCTACAGTGACTATTTTTTAATTTGCTCATTTTACATTGTTGAAAAAGTATTGGAATATTGTCATTCTCTAATGCTCTAATACTGTATCCTGACATACTATTTAATTTTTCCTTACCTTAGTATACAATTGTTAGTTACAAAGCACAACCCTAATGAATATTTCAGATTCAGAACTTTTTGCTCAAATAAAGGCTGGTAATGAAAGCGCAGTAGAAATTGTATATAAACTGCACCGGGCAAAATTTACTTCATGGGCACTATCAAAATTTAAGGTTAGTAGCCAAGACGCAGAAGATGTTTGGCAGGATACAATCATTGTTTTCTTTGAAAATGTTAAGAATGGTAAACTTCTTGTATTAAATAGCAAATTGGGTACTTATCTTTTTGCTATAGGTAAGTATATTTTACTAAATAAATTGAAGAAAAATCAGAAAATGGAATTCCCAGGTTCCTTTGAGGAGGAAAATTTTGGTTCCAATGAACTTCAAGATTTTGATTTTCAACTCGACGAAAGTGATAAGACATTAAAGCCAAGTTTTGAGCAACTCGGGAACCAATGCAAAGAACTATTAATAAAAAGATTCTATTTAGAACAGTCAGTTGAAGAGATAACTTTGGCTTTTAAGTTTAGCAATAAAAATGTAGCTAGCGCATCATTGAGTAGATGCCTTAGTCAACTAAGAAAAATAATATCAATAAGCAAAAAGGGAAATGACGATGTCGAATAGGGAAAAGATAGAAAAATATTTTAATGGCGAATTAAATCCTTATGAGCTAGAGCAATTGTTAAGGGAGATACAAAGTAATGCTGCACTAAGTAAATTGTATCTGGAATATCAAACTGCCATTCAATCAATACAAGAAGCTGGCAAAGCAACCTTAAAAGATCGATTGGATAGCATTGGGAAGCAGATCGATAAAAGAAAACAAATTAAGAAAGCCTTTATTTCAGCAATTGTAATCTTGGGTTTTGGTTTTTCAATTTACCTATATATTGATTATTCAAAAAATATAAAAGAAGAAAGTCCCGGCACTCTCGAACCCAAACCAGAGAAACAATTAGAAATAGCTTTGATCGACAGCTTAAACGTAACTGATAGTTTGCAGGTTGATCAACTAAAAGAATCCAAAGAAAGGATTGCTTATCAACAGTCTAAAGAGGTCCAATCACCTACAAGCAATAATGAAAAATATGATAAATTATATAATGAATTCTATACACCATTTCGTGACGAATCTCTTGAACCCAGTGCAAGAGGAGATATTGATACAGATCCAATCATGAAATTTAAACAGCTTTATTGGAACGAAAAATATTTTGAAGCCACTATAGCTTATGAGAGGCTGCAAGAAGCGGCAAAAAACAATGACAACTTGAAGTTTCAGTATGCAATGTGTCTTTTAGAAATAAAGAGCTACAAGTTGGCTGAAAGTGAATTACATCATATAGTTAAAAACGAAAACACCCGATATTATGAGGAGGCGCAATATTATCTTGCACTGGTGCTCATCAAAAACCAAAAAGTAAAAATGCCCAAAATGATACTTGATGAAATCTCAAACAATAATCTGAATCCTTATCGCATTATGGCGAAGTCAATCCTAAAAAAATTATAGCACCTAATTTGACAGATAATGAATATCCAAAAAGTCACTCTTATTCTTTTTATCCAGTTGTTCGTTATATCATCAATATTTTCGCAAGACACAAATGATAGAGTGGTTTTGGATGCTTTGGATACCCTTAGGTCTCAATATTTAAGTTTTCAAAAAACTAGAACTTATTCAAGCTCACTCAAAGTACTACTGAGTATGGATTCGGTTATTTCTAAAAATCAGTTAAACGATTCCTTTAAATTAAAATGTCATTACTCATTAGGTCGAACATACTACTTTTTAAATATCGGTGACAAGGCAAAAGAATATTTTTTGAGGACGACCAAAGAATCAGCGCAATTACTTGATAGTACTAAAAATATACTTTATTTAAAATATTTTCTTTATTCTCAATATTTTATAGAACAAATGATTCTTAATGATAAAGTTGAAGAAGATATGATAATTGTCTATAAAACAATCAAATCAGACAGTTCTTTGTACCATAATTATGAATTGATTAATGACTTCTTTTACTCATTTATTATGTGTTATCAAGATAAGGGTGACTATGAATCAGCATTGAATATCACAGATGAGCACATTTCCTATTGTTGGCGCTTCTTCCCTCCCACAGACAAAAAACATGCGTATTATGAATTATTAAAGGCAGGGAGTTATAAACATTTGGATCAGACAAGTAATGCTGAAAAAGCTTACCGGAAATCAAAAGAATTGTATGAAAAAATAGGTGACCATTCGGCTTATTACCAAACAACTTTGAGAAATCTTGCTCTTTTGTATTCTGATTTAGACCTTTTGGCACTCAGCAAAGATTATTCACTAAAAAACTTGCAATCGGAGAACGATCAAAAAAACCGTAACTATTATAACATTATTGAATTGAATGAAATCATCGGAGGCTATTACCTTAAATTAAATATGCTAGACTCTGCATTGTTATTTTATACAATTGCGGATAGTATAAAAAGGAAAGAACTTAATGAAGCTATGTTTAATATTGGATTATCAACGTTATACGGATTGGCAGAAGTAAATTTTAAATTAGGCAAATATGCGAAGGTGTCGATACTTGCAAATGAATTGAATAATATTTTTTCAGTCCAAAAACTGCCATTTAATTATGATCAAGTTATGCTAAATTTATTAATTGCCAACACTCATTTGAATCAAGGAAAACTTGACTCCGCTCAAATATTATTTTTAGATAGCCAAAACAAAAGTGAAGATGCTCTAGGTAAGGGAATATATTATTATGAAAGTGTCTTTGGTTTAGCAAAGAGCCAATTTTTCAAAGAAGATTTTATAAATTCAAATGATAATTTTCTTTTATTTTTTGACTACTATAAAAGAAAAATTACTGAAGCTTCCTTTTTTCTCTCCGAAGTTGAACTTCAAGGTTACATTGAAAAATTTGAATCAGTTAATGACTATCTTTTTTCTCTTGGGGAAAATGTAAAAAAAGATTCAATTGTGTCAGGAGCCTATGATGCTTGGCTTTTCAAGCAAGGATTTGTCTTAAATACTATCCGGAACATCAAGTCCATAAAGGATACCGATCCAGTGATCCAATCTAAATACGAGGAGCTGGTACAAGCACAATCTGAATTGAGTAAGGAGCTTTCCAAACCAGTCAAATTTCAAATCAAACTTGATTCTGTGATGAATGTAAAAAATTTAAAGGAAAAGGAATTAGCTGCACTTTCTAATAATGTGGCCAAAGAGCTAAAACAAATTAGCCATTCTGACATCCTAAAGACACTCAATCATTCTGAAATATTGTTAGAATTTGTCACCTACAAATTTAAGGAAACGCCTTTGATAGATCAGGGCCGTTATGGTGTTTTTGTTTTGGAGCCGAATGCAAAAAAAGTGAATTTCATTTCCTTATGTTCTGCCTCTTTGCTTGATTCCATAGCCGGACAAGCTTTGGATTTCCTTTCAGTCAATGCACTTTATGACAATCCGAAACTTGTCAATCTTGTTTGGAATAAAATACTTCCATATTTAAAAGACAAAAAAAGAATTTATATTACAACATCCGGCATGTTAAATAAAGTAAATATTTCAGCTCTCAGGTTAAATGTCAATCAAACAGTTAGTGATCTTTTTGAGATTACCTATCTCAACTCATCCAAAGATTTACTATTTTTAGATCGAAACCAAAATACTTACACCTCATTTACCTCGGCAGTCCTTTACGGAGACATAGATTACACAAATTCTACAAGTGCATCTGAAGGAATTTATGCAACCGGTACGCTCAGAGGTCTTAATTATTACGATTTTTACATGACCGACCCTGGCGCTCGTAAAACAAAATGGCAAAAACTAAAATATTCAAAAGCCGAGATTGATTATATCTCACAAAAATTAAAAAATAAAGATTGCGATGTAAAACTTTTGGATCGAAATAATGCAAACGAAAATTATATAAAAAGCCATTATGGTCCTTTAAATAAAAACTATTCGCCTGAACTATTCCATTTTTCAACTCATGCCTATTTTCTTCCACAAAAGAAATCTAAAAGTAATACTGATGGCATATATACTACTTACCGTAGGATGGGAGATTTCTCCCTCATCCAATCCGGCATAGTTTTAAGCGGCGCCAATAAAAATTGGAGTGTGACTGATTCTTCTTATTATGATGATGGAATACTGACTGCCTTTGAGATCAGTCAATTAAATCTTCAGAAAACAAAATTGGTAGTTTTATCTGCGTGCGACACCGGTGTCGGCGAAATATCCAATTCTGAGGGAGTTTACGGTTTGCGAAGAGCCTTTAAAATAGCAGGAGTCGACAAAATCCTTATGTCACTTTGGTCAGTTGCGGATTATCAAACGATGGAATTTATGAATCTATTTTATGAAAATTTGTGCACTAAAAAACTTTCTCCCAGATTGGCCCTTTGTGCAACTCAGAAGACCATGAGACAAAAGAAATACGAGCCTTATTATTGGGCAGGATTTGTGCTTATTGAATAAACAAATTGAAATACTAATTAAGCCACATAAATATGAAAAAAACTTTGCTTTTCCTAATGATCTCTATTTGCATATTCTCAAAACTATTTTCCCAAGAAGGGCAAGATACTATTATAAAAAAACAATTAGATTCCTATTTTAATCAATCTTACGAATACCAGAAAACGCAAGATTACAATAGCTCATTAAATATTCTTCTTAAGGCAGACTCAATTATTTCAATGCAAAAATCTTTCGAAGTCGAAAGAATCCAATGTTCATTAAAGATAGGGAAATCTTATTATTCATTGAATAATATAGAGAAGGCAGCTGAGTATATATTATTGACCGCTAAAGAAGCGTCTGTAAAATTAACTGAAACACATGATAGCATATATTTGAAATATTTTATCGATTGTCAGTATTATTTTAACCAATTATTGTTACAAGCTTATATAGTTGATGAAACAAAAAGTGTTTATAATGCTATAAAGTCTGATAGCATATTGTATAATAAGTGTGATTTAGTTAATGCTTATATTATTAACTTTATATTCTTTTACTGGGGTTTGGGTGACTTTGAAAGTGCGAAAATTATAATAGATGAACATATAAATTATTGCGACCGATATTTTCCTAAATCAAGTGAACTTCATGCTTACTATAATATGCTCAAAGCAGTTTGTTTGAAACATTTAGATCAGATAAATAACTCCGAAGCTTCTTTTAGGAAGTCAAAAGAATTATATGAGGGCCAACCAAATAATATTTCATCCGCATATTATCCAACCGTTTTAATAAATTTGGCTAATATATATGCAGATATAAATTTGTTAACTAAGTATAAAAATTGCAATTTGAATATTTTGCAAACTAAGTTAAATAATTCCTTAATCAACTACTATGCTATTTTTGAATTGCAAATGGCTATAGGCTACGGGTACCTTAAATTTAATATGTTTGATTCAACTTTGTTTTACTATAACAAAGCTATAGAAATAAGGAGTGCCAATATACATGAAGTTATATATATGTACGATATCTTAGTACTAACAAGCTTTGCAGAATTATATTACAAAATGGGAGACTATTCAAAAGTACATGAAGCTTTGAATAGGGTTTTAAAAATATTCGATAGTCAAAGTCTACAAATGAGTATTGACCGTGTAACGGCTAACTTGTTAAATGCAAATACTTTTTTAAATGATACAAAGTATTCTTTGGCAATTAAGGAATTTTATAGCAATCAAATTACGTGTGATTCAGCCTATGGTAGAAAAAAATATTATTTTGAAAATATTTTTGGAGGAGCCAAAGTTCAATATTTTATGCAAGATTACGGGGTGGCGTGCGACAACTTTTATCAATATTTTGAATATTATAAAAAGAAAATAAATGATGCTTCATTTTTCCTCTCCGAAGTAGAACTTCAAGGTTATATTGAAAAGTTTGAATCAGTTAATGATTATCTTGTTTCACTTGCCGAAATTGTTCACGAAGACTCAATTGTCTCAGGAGCTTATGATGCCTGGCTTTTCAAGCAAGGGTTTGTCATAAATACGATTCGGAAAATCAAGTCAATAAAAGATACTGATCCAGTGATCCAATCTAAATACGAGGAGCTGGTGCAAGCTCAATCTGAATTGACTATGGAGCTTTCAAAACCAACGAAATTTCAGAGAAAACTTGACTCAGTTATGAATATCAAAAACCTTCGAGAAAAAGAATTAGCGGCACTTTCCAAAAATGTTGAAAAAGAACTAAAACAAATAAACCATTCTGACATACTGAAATCATTGAGGAATTCAGAAATATTGTTAGAATTTGTCACCTACAAATTTAAGGAAACGCCTTTGATAGATCAGAACAGATATGGTGTTTTTGTTCTGGAGCCTGGCACAAAAAAAGTGAATTTCATTTCCTTATGTTCTGCCTCTTTGCTTGATTCAATTGCCGGACAAGCTTTGGATTTCCTTTCAGTCAATGCACTTTATGACAATCCGGAACTTGTCAATCTTGTTTGGAATAAAATACTTCCATATTTAAAAGACAAAAAAAGAATTTATATTACAACATCCGGCATGTTAAATAAAGTAAATATTTCAGCTCTCAGATTAAATGTCAATCAAACAGTTAGTGATCTTTTTGAGATTACCTATCTCAACTCATCCAAAGATTTACTATCTATGGACCGAAGTCAAAATACTAAAACTTCATTTGCTACAGCAACCCTTTATGGTGACATAGATTATTCTCTTTCCGCAAGTGCAAGCGAAGGGACTTATGTAACCGGTACGCTTAGAGGGCTTAATTATTTCGATTTTTTCATGACTGACCCTGGCGCTCGTAGATCAAAATGGCAAAAACTGAAATATTCAAAAGCCGAAATTGATAATATCTCACTTAGATTAAAACATTATGGTTGCGAAGTAAAACTTTTAGATCGAATTAATGCAAACGAAAATTATATAAAGAGCCATTATGGTCCTCTAAATAAAAACTATTCGCCTGAACTATTCCATTTTTCAACTCATGCCTATTTTCTTCCACAAAAGAAATCTAAAAGTAATACTGATGGCATATATACTACTTACCGTAGGATGGGAGATTTCTCCCTCATCCAATCCGGTATAGTATTAAGCGGAGCCAACAAAAATTGGAATGTTACAGATTCGTCCTATTATGATGATGGTATACTCACAGCCTTCGAGATAAGTCAGTTGAATCTTCAGAATACAAAACTAGTCGTGCTGTCAGCTTGCGATACCGGACTCGGAGAGATATCCAATTCTGAGGGAGTTTACGGTTTGCGAAGAGCATTCAAAATAGCAGGAGTCGACAAAATCCTTATGTCACTTTGGTCAGTAGCTGACTATCAAACCATGGAATTCATGAAAATATTTTATGAGAATTTGTGCACTAAAAAACTTTCTCCCAGATTGGCCCTTTCTGCAACTCAGAAGACCATGAGACAAAAGAAATACGAGCCTTATTATTGGGCAGGGTTTGTGCTGATTGAGTAAGTATAACCTCCAGTAAAATCTTAGGTTTCTAGTTGCTTCTATTCTTTAGTTCACCTTCGATGAACTCTGATCTATTTCATCATATTAATAATTAATTGTCAAATCGTGTTAAGATTTGATAAATCAAAGTTATTAACCATATACAATGTCTAATTGCTCCTCGCATTTTAGATATAATTTATATGGACAATACATTTGAAAGTTTAAACTTTGACCGATGAAATTTTTATCTTCTATTTTTCTACTCGTGAGTTTTTTAAATTTGAATGCATCTAAAATCGCACCCTCGAACTCCTTATATTTTACGGAAAATAAGGGACAAGTCATGTATCAGAATGGTTCGAAGTCAGATGATATTAAATATAGTTTAGTCACTGAGAATATGAGAATTGACATTAAATCGAATTCCATTCACTATACTTTATTTCATCGAACTTTTGATGATGTGCAAGATGACTTTACATCCAGGAAGCAAGGTAAATCAAATTTACCAGAGCTTAGTTCCTCTGAATCCTACAGAGTAGATGTGATGCTAGAAGGATCGCGTTCAGCTGTAGAAGTAATTCCTTCCGTAAAATTAGATTATTACGAAAATTACTATTTGGAGGGCTGTGGTGTTGAGGGTATAACTCAAGTGGCTGCATACAAATCATTGCTGATAGAAAATGTTTACCCAGGCATCGATTGGAAGTTATATATAGATGGGAGCAAGTTTAAATATGATTTTATTGTAAGGAAGGGTGCAGATGCTTCATTAATTAAACTGAAGTATATAGGCGCTGTGGGTTTATTAAAAGACGCTGATGGAAATATTGAGGTTTCAACGCCTTTTGGAAGTTTTAAAGAAAATCGGCCTTATAGTTATGAAGACGATTCTAAAAGAGAAATTAATTCCGAGTACCAAATAAACGGAAATCATATTTCATTCAAGACCGGGACTTGTTCCGGGACAATGGTTATAGACCCTGAGATAGAATGGTGTACTTATTATGGTGGATTATTTGAAGATTGGATAAGTCAAATTGCATTCGATGAAAACAATAGTTTACTAATGGTCGGACAAACTTCCAGCCAGAATAATATTGCTACAATAGGCGCTCATCAAGTGAATTATAGTGGTGGATTATATGATGGACTTATAGTGTGTTTTGATGAAAAAGGAGTTAGAAAATGGGCTACTTATTACGGAGGAAGTGGTTCCGATATCTTTGCAGCTGTTCAGTATCATCAACAGGAATTTATTTTGGCGGGAATTACCTCTAGTAAAACAAATATTGCAACACCCGGTGCCAATCAGACTGTCCATGGAGGTGGGGTTTCAGATTGCTTCTTAGCAAAATTTGACCAACAAGGGTTAAGGCTTTGGTCATCCTATTTTGGTGGTGCAGATCTTGATGGTACTTATCCGGGATATCCTACAGAGATTTATTTAGGAATTACACTGGACCAGGATGGAAATATCTTTATGTGCGGTACTACCGCCAGTCAATTTGGGATAGCTACAGAGGGTACACATTCGCCTCTTTATCAAGGAGGTAAATGCGATGGATTTGTAGCTAAATTCAATAATAATGGTTCGAAACTATGGGGAACATATATAGGTGGAGTAGATGACGATGACCTTTATGCAATTGATCTGGATTTAAATAATAACATACTTGTTTGCGGAGAAACCAAAAGTGTGGAAGGAATTGCAACAGCCGGAACTCATCAGACCACTTTTACTGGTGATTATGACGCATTTATAAATAAACTTGATCCGGATGGAAACCGACTTTGGGGAACGTATTTTGGTGGCACAGCTTATGAGGCTGGAAATAATATTAAGGTTGATTTAGAGAATAATATATATTTAATCGGTACAACTACCAGTAGTTCTAAAATTTCTACCCCAAGTTCTTTTCAAACTGCAATTGGGGGAAACAACGATGGATATTTACAAAAGTTCAATTCTGATGGAGCAAGGCTTTGGGGGACTTACATTGGTGGTGCAGGTAATGATTATTTTTTTGGATTAAAAGCTGATAAAGAGAACAACATTGTATTATCGGGTATGACCACATTGGCTTATGCAAGAGTAGTAAAAGGCAATGCCCTCCAAACTTCTTATGGCGGTGGAACATTTGACTGCGTTATTGAAAAACTAGACAAGAATGGCAAACAGCTCTGGGGTAGCTACTATGGAGCAAACGGAAACGATAGGTCCTGGAATTTAAATATTGATTTATCGGGAGATATTTATGTCGGTGGCGGAACTTCAAGTTTGACCAATATATCAACACCAAATGCACATCAGACACAATTTGGTGGCGGCTTGGGCGACATTCTCTTGTTGAAAATATCGGATGAAACCCTTAAAAATGATGAAATTATTCAAAACCCGAAACTTACATTGTATCCAAATCCTACTTCAGGAATAGTTCATTTGATTGGAAATCAACAATTGAATCAATCAAGGGTGAAGGTCTATAATTTTTCCGGCAACCAAATACCAGTAAGGATTTTGGCTAATTCAATTGATTTTTCAGGGCTGCCTTCGGGGGTGTACTTTGTAAAAGCCTTTAAAGAAAATGAAAGTTATAGTGTTGGAAAAGTTATTAAGCTGTAGTCGCTATTTAGATGCTCCTCTAAAGGTGTAAATAGCTTCAATTCTGCTTTAAAAATAAGTGCTATTAAGTTCAATTAATTGATCAATAATTTTCTATTTAACTACCCAATTCCGTTAATTAACGGAGCCTAAATAGTTAATTACCTGATCTTAATTTTACTTAAACAGGGTAATTTTATGGTGACAATTTTACCAATCAATCTGAATTCTAATTAATGCTGAGTATAACTAATTTGAGGACATCAATACTGATTAAAACAGAAATATCAATCTTTTATTCTTAAATATTTAATAGGTTATTTATGAAAAAGTTAAGCTTAAATTATGCATCTTTTTTATTGATTTTAATAACTAATTGTACCGATTTTTATGCACAAAAAGGCATTGTCGTAAGCGGTGCAAATGTTTCTACATCGAGTGGCAGTATAAGTTCATCAATAGGTCAGGTTGATTATCAATCCTCTTTTACTGACAACAACCATGTTTCTGAGGGAATGCAGCAACCATACGAAATCACTGAAATTTTATCCACAAAGAAAATGCTACAATTAGAAATTAAACTGTATCCGAATCCAACCTCTGACATTGTAATCATTGAGATTATTGATTTACCGAAAAATACAATAAAATATGAGCTCACTGATATCGAAGGAAGATTAATATACAAGGGAGTGCTATATGGTAGTAACTCAATAAGCTTGAAAGAGGTGATTCCCTCCACTTATATCTTGCGAGTATTTGATAATAAATCATCACAAAAAACATTTAAAATTATAAAACAATGAAGCAGTTAATTATTGTATTAAGTTTCCTTGCCATAGGTCTCACCCAAGTATATGCTCAGGTACCACAAAAAATATCTTATCAATCTGTAGTTCGTGACGGAGATGGCAAGTTATTGAAAGAAACTGAGATTGGGATCAAGACCACTTTAAGAAAAGATAATCCCGATGGAGAAGTTGTTTATCAGGAAATTTATAATCCCAATCCTAAAACAAACATTAATGGTCTACTGACTTTTGAAATAGGCAGCGGCCTTAAACTAGCAGGGGAATTCTCATCTATAGACTGGTCGACAGGATCTTTTTATATACAAACAGAAATTGATCCAAAAGGAGGAACTTCATATTCTTTATCCTCTATAAGCCCGATCAATAGTGTGCCATTTGCGCTTTATTCGGCTTCTGGCGTAAAGGGAGATAAAGGAGATGCGGGAGACCAGGGAACAAAAGGCGACAAAGGTGATCCGGGCACAGGTGTCAAAATCGTTGGCTCAATATCTTCAGAAATTCAGCAACCAGGCAATTATTCAGGAGACATTGGAGATGTTTACATAGCTCAGAACAGTGGTCATGGTTGGATGTGGAATGGATCCTCTTTCATTGATATTGGCGAGATTAAAGGACCCAAGGGAGATAAAGGGGAACAAGGGATAGCCGGAATTCAAGGTCTTAAGGGAGATAAAGGAGACCAAGGAATCCAAGGACAACAGGGCAATACGGGCGCTCAGGGGGTACAAGGCGAACAAGGTCCTCCGGGTAATGCAGGAAATTATGTAGCCGGTTCCGGTATCAACATAGCAAATAATACGATAAGTGCATTAGACAATAGCACTACAAATGAAATCCAACAATTATCACTTTCAGGAACAGTTTTGTCACTTAGTCAGGGAGGTGGTACAGTCACACTTCCATCTTCAGGGGGTGGAGACAATTGGGGAACACAAACCGTCGTCGCCAATGCCACATTATCAGGAAATGGTACATCAGGCAACCCGATAAGTATAGCCTCCCAAGGAGCGACCAGTGGTCAGGTCTTAAAATATAATGGTACAACATGGACACCACAGAATGATCTTAATACTGACACAGATGCTCAAACTTTAACACTTAATGGACAAGACCTAAGTATATCAGGAGGTAATTCGGTGACATTGCCCGCAAATACAGGTTTACAAGGGAGTGGCGCAGAAAACAAGATAGCGTTATGGACAACCGGCAACACTTTGACCAATAGTTCAATAGCAGAAACTGTCGTTTCTGGTTCTAAAAAAATTACAATAAACCTTAATTATGCGGATGCAAAATTAAGTGTTGGCGGAGGGTATGACAACCATGGTATATATGGCCATACCTATTCTAGCGATCATTCTGGAGTTTGGGGTGCTGGCGCAACTGGAGTTACAGGCTATAATGGTGGAGACGGTATCGGAGTAAAAGGTAAAGTAAACACCGGTGGGATTGGAGTTATGGCAGAAGCCAATAGCGGAACAGGTTTATTTGTTCAGGCTTATAATGGTGTTGGAATAGATGTAAATGTTGCAGATGGAGGCACTGCCTTTAGAACTTTAAATGGAATGGTAGGAATTGGCACAAATAATCCAACTTCAAAACTCTCAATTATAGCATCAAACGGAACCGGAATTAATGTAGATGTTCCCGCGAATGGCGTTGCTTTTTCAACACTTAATGGCAGGGTTGGGATTGGCACTTCCAGTCCTTCAGCTTCTTTAGATGTTGTAGGGGAAGTTCAAATTGGTAATGTCCTTCTTCCAAATATTGGTACATTATCATTAAGAGATGGGGTCATTTATATGGAAGGCACACATGTTACTGCGGGACTTCCAGGCACTATTGAAAGAACTTCTACAAATAACATGGAAGTAGGATGCAGTTGGCTTCCAAATAGTAATGCAGGAGCGAATTTAGGATCTTCATCTAAGAGATGGGCAACAGTTTACGCTACTAATGGTCTTATAAATACATCTGACGGACGTCTAAAGGAGTCTATAAAGCCTTTAATTTATGGCTTGAAAGAAGTGATGCAAATGAAACCTGTGACCTACAAATGGAAGGACAAAAATATTGATCAATCAACAAAGATTGGATTTATTGCTCAGGATTTGCAGACCATTCTTAAAGAAGTTGTAAAGAGTGAAGAGGTAACTTTTGACGAAAATCGCAATCCCAAAATAATTGAATCTGAATATTTAGGAGTTTCTTATACTGAGATAATTCCGATTTTGGTCAAAGCTATGCAGGAGCAGCAGGACTTAATTACAGAATTGAAAACAACTTTGGCTGATCAGTTTACTTCTTTAAACGACATTCTCAAGATTCAGCAAGAAATGAAAGCTGAAATTGAATCTCTCAAGTCAGAAAAAGCAAAATCGGTTTCAATTAAATAATAAAATTAACCTCAATCTATTTACAATTAAATTAATCAAAAATGTATAATTTAAATTTAAACCCTGCACTTACACCTATCCGACCATTTAATTATTGTGACAAACTCAACTTACTCATTTTAGATTTAAAAAATGAAATAATGGGCATCCGTATAGAAATTTTGGAATTGCAAGCTCAATTGCATGATGCCCCTCCTCCACCCAAAGAGGATATAATCCAACAAATTAAAGAGCTGCGTGAACTACTGAGAATTAAAAATATTGAATTAGCAAAATTGAAAGAAAAGTATGAACCATGTCTAACAATGGACCAGGTGTTAATACCATGATTTCAATCCAATCGTTACAGGCATATAAATAAATTTAGACCTCTTTGAACAGAAGCAACAAGTGTATGCCAATCAACTCATAAATACATGAAGAAAGTACGCTATATTTGGACTATTTGCAACTTGCTAATATTTACAAATGGTATTTTATCGCAAACTATTATCGTTAACTCTATTGATGATGTTAATGATGGTGTATGCAACACTGTACATTGCAGTTTGAGAGAGGCGATCATGCTGGCAAACACCTACACCCAGCCTAATATAAGTTTCGAGATCAAACCTGCGACGCCAATGCCATGGACGATCCTACCGAAAACCAATTTGCCAGATATTAAAAATGAAAATAGCAATTTTCAATTTAGTATTATTGATACATATGGCAGTTCTATTGCTATAAGTGGCGAGTTGCTGCCTGGTAAGGTGACAGGTAGCGACTTTGGTCTCCAAGTAGATACGAAAGGAAAGGTGGACATCAAAAAATTAGTTTTTAAGAATTTTAGCACAGGCCTTATCTTGAAAAGAGTAGATACATTAATCATTGGAGGTGGTATAATGCCAGGGTTGGCTGAAACCGGCAATGATTTTTTGCTAAATCAGACCGATGTTTTACTTGATGGTTCATATAGTTTATGTTTGTTTTTAGGCAATTGTTTTGGAAGCGATAGATTACTGACAGAGGGTGTTGGCTTTGGAGAAATCGGAATAAAATCTAATACAAGCAATAGCAATTCAGGAAAATTAATCATTGGAAATAATGATATTTCAAACTTGCAATGTAATTGGTTCTCAGGACACAAAGATGCAGGGTTAAAATTAAATGGGCTGAGAAATGTTGAAATAACAGGCAATTTTTTTGATACAGATAGATCGTCAAGCCCACTAAGACCTGAAAGCATAAAAAACATTCAATTAATTGATTGTGAGCAAGTATTAATCAAGGAAAATTATCTTGGAGCCAATACAGAACAGATTACTCTGAAAAATTCGAAGAATGTACATATTGAGAGTAATTATTTTGGGTCTATTAATTATTACTTTGAATATCCAATGAGTTATGGCATTGTTCTGGATAATTGCGATGGAATCACGATAGGCAAAACAGAAAGTGATGGCGCCAATCAGTTTCATGGTCACATCGAAGCATCCATTAGCGCTATAAAAAGTAAAAATATTTCTATCATTTATAATCAAATTGGTCTTTGGAATGGTCAAGCTTCTGTTCCCACAATAAAAGACGGTATCCTCGTTGATGAATCTGAAAAGTTAGAACTATCCGGCAATAAATTTATAGGAACTACTGAGAATTGTATAAAAATAACAAAAAGCAACTTACTTAATATCTACAAAAACGATTTTACCGCATATCAGCAATTACCAATAGGAAACACAGGCATCTCAATATTTGAATCCAACAATATAAATATAGGAGATTCTGATGGACTGAAATCCAATATTTTTTCTCGACTTAATAAGGGTGTATCAGTTTCTCATTCGAATAGCAACTTAATCTTTAATTATCAAAATTCTTTTTATTGCAATACGCTTAAAGGTTTTGAATTGAACGATGATTCTAATGGTGCCATCACTCTCCCTTCAATTTATAAGAGAAAATCAAATATTGTATATGGTAGATCAATACCAAATTCTTTAATACAAATATACATTCATGGACCGGATTGTATAACTAACCCTTGTCAGGGAAAGACTTATAGAGGTTCAGTAAGTACAGATAATTTAGGCTATTGGGAGTATGATTTTAATAACTCCATGACCAACAGTATTACGCTTACGGTCACTAATAGTAGCCAAGGTTCATCTGAATTCTCTGATTGTTTTATCCCTATTGACATTCCGGAGTTGACAATTATTTTGGATCAAAGTAGTTGCGACTTGTCTGACCTGACCTCAAATATCATACCGAACCCTAACAATTGTTCGTATAAATGGACAGGCCCAGATTCGTTTTCTGATGAAAACAAAAATACAAAAGTTACAAAAGATGGGTGGTATACACTATCAATAACAAATCCAATTTGGGAGTATGTATTATATGATTCCATTTATGTCACATTGAATGAATCTACCTATAAGTTAATTGAACAAACTATCTGTGAAGGAAATATATTTGTAATAGAAGGTCATCAGTTTGATAGTTTTAATCCTGAAGGAGTTTTTATTTCAAACTATAAAAACTCAGTAGGGTGTGATTCAATTATCACCATACAGTTAAAATTCATACCTCAAATTGAAGTGCACTATTCTCCTTTAATTTGTCCATCAGAAACTATTAAAATTGGGGACACGTTCTTCGACTACAATCATCCTGCTGGAATAGTAACAATTGAATCATTAAATCCAAACCAATGTGATTCGATAATATTTGTTAATCTTCAATTCCTAGAAAATGGGATTTTGAAATTAGACACTACATTATGTGCCGGTGAAGAAATGTCGATATTTGGAGAAAAAATATCGGAAACAGAGCCGCAAAAGTTAATCAATCTGGAAATGTTATCTCAATCGGGCTGTGACTCACTTGTATTAATTAATGCTCATTTTCAATATAATAAAATATCTTTCTTGGATCAAGACTCAATTTGCCCAGGAGCAATCAATGGCCGAATTGAGATTAAGATTGATGCCTCAGGAATTGGACCGTATAATCTGTTCCTGGATGAAGTAAATATTGCCACTTTTTCTGATAGTATTTATGAAATCTCTGGTTTAGAGGGAGGGTCTTACACAATTAGTTTAACAGATGTTCGTGGCTGCAGAAGTGAAGTTGATACCTTTGATATTATAGAGTTCCCAATCAATGTTATAAGCACAGATGATCTCATAGAAATCGAGTTGAACCAATCTCATCAAATAGAAATAACTTCTTTGATACCTATTCAACAAATTACCTGGTCTCCACCCGATCACCTAAGTTGTACAGATTGTATTTCGCCATTTCTAATAGCTAAAGAAGATCAAATTTATACTTATCAAATTTTGGACTACAATGGATGCTTCACAGATGGTTCAATAGAAATCAAAGTTACTAACGAAGAAGTAAGTTCAGTTTTTAATCCAAATATTTTTAGCCCGAATGGAGATGGTATTAATGATCTTTTAGAGCCTAGTTATAAAAATGCTGAACTTGTTAATATGACTGTTTTTAATCGTTGGGGAGGAGTCGTGTACAATTCAAATGTTTTGTTTAGCTGGAATGGCGAAATAAATTCAGTAGATGCTGATGTGGGTGTTTATGTATGTTTAATCAGTTACAAAAACATGGAAGGGAGATTGCTAACAATTAAGAATTCAGTCACTCTAGTAAGGTAAAAAGTAAAAAAATGAATAGTCAAACTAAGTGCCAAAAAATATTCTATATGAAAATATCAAAATATCAAATAAAAAATAATTTGATAATTATCTTATTAATCATTACAAATATATGTTTGGGCCAACCAGGAGAAATAGATTTAAGTTTTAACTCAGAGGATACAGGATATTCTCTAGGAAGGGGATTTAGCAATGCCAATGTTCAATCTACCGCCTTACAAAGTGACGGAAAAATAATTGTAGTTGGCCAACTTCAGGGCAATACTTACAATGAAACCTTGATAAATAGCAATATTATACGCCTCAATCAGGATGGCTCAATAGATAATACATTTTCCAATTCTGGGATTCCAAATAATAAAATTAACGAAGTAGTTATTTTGCCAGATGATAAAATTATTATTGCAGGTCAGTTTACAACATTTGGAGTGCAAAATTGTGGTCGTATCGCGAGACTGAGTTCCAATGGAACTATTGATTTGTCATTCAATTCAATTGGGGTCAATTCAAGTATTGAAGAATTGGTACTTCAAGATGACGGAAAAATTATAATAGGAGGAAGTTTTTCTACTGGAAGCTCCAGTAAAGTATTACGATTAAACGGTGATGGAACTATAGATACAACTTTTAATTCAGGCACCAATACGAATAACACTGTGACAAGTATTGCTATTGATGAATCGGGAAATTATTATGTGGGAGGTCAGTTTACGACATTTAATGGGGTTGCAAAGAGTAAAATAGTCAAACTATTAAGTGATGGAAGTATTGACAACACATTTGCCATAGGATCTGGAATTACGAATGGCAATGTATATGATTTGATTATCAATAAGCAAAATGCCATCATGGTTCTTGGCTCTTTTAATGCTTATAATAGTTCGTCAGCCAATAATATTATAGCTCTTAACCCAAATGGAACAAAAAACGTGGGATTCAATAGCCCTTTTTCATCTGGTTTAGAAAGATATTTATATTCAATAGTTCAATTAGATGATGGGAGTTACATATTCGGAGGGTTTTACAGTAGTCCGGCTTCCTCATTTTTGTATAAAACATTTGAGAATGGCATTTTCGATTTGAATTTTGATGAATTTTTTCAAATATCAATAAAAGGGGGTGTTTTTTCAGTTAAAAAAACGGCCGATGAGGATCTTATTATAGGAGGTAGTTTTGAGAAATATAGAAAGTGGATCGGAAACGGCATCATAAAAATTAGCCAAAGTGGACAGAAATACATCAATTTTAATGCAAATAAGGGGATAAATGGGCCAGTGTCAAGTATTCGCGCTGTAACTAAAGACAATAATGGAAAATACCTTATCGCTGGTAATATACTTCAATATAATGACAAGTCATGTAGGGGCTTGTTGAGAGTCGATGAAAATGGGCAAGCTGATTCTGCATTTGATATCGGAGTTGGCGTGGACCTTGGAGAGGAAGATTTAATTATTTCGGTTGATGTGCAATCAGATGATAAAATAATAGCAGTAGGATCTTTCTCGCATTTTAATTATATATTAAAAAAAAATATCGTTAGATTAAATCCGGATGGAAGTATCGACCCAAGTTTCATTACAGCTACTGGAACAAATTCGTCAAACAATGGATTTGATGGACCTGTAACTACCGTTCATATTCAAGCGGATGGCAGAATTCTTTTAGGTGGTAGCTTCACTAAATATCGAGGTATCAGTTGTAAAAATATGGTTAGGTTGTTATCAAATGGAGACATTGATAATTCGTTTCTTATCGGATCTGGCTTTAATTATCCTGTCCAAATAATTAAAGAATTAACAAATGGTAATATTATGATAGGTGGTAGCTTTTCCTCCTATAATGGCACTACTTGCAATAATCTAGTCATACTGACTCAATCTGGCCTAATAGCTCCGGGGTTCAATTCAGGTCAGGGATTATCAGGAGCTTATAGTATTTATGATATTATAGAATTACCAACTTCAAAGTTTTTAGTGGCTATTCAAGGGGATACTTGGAACAATCAGAATTTAGATGGTTTAATTCGCTTAAATGCTGATGGATCAGTTGATGCTTCCTTCGATCTCAGTGCAAAATTTGATGGATCAATTAAAGATATTTCATTATTGGCCGACAATAAAATACTAGTAGGCGGCTTGTTTAATAAAAAGGGAATTCAATTTTGCAAAGGATTGGTCAGGCTTGAAAGCGATGGGCAAATTGATTTATCATTTGATACCGGTGCAGGTGTTGGAGTTGATCCTTTCGATTATGGAAATACTGGTGTAAGTTCAATGCAAGTCATGGATGATAACTCCGTTATAATAGGAGGCAATTTTTCTTCTTTTAATGGGATTGGGAAAAACAGGCTGGCCAAAATAAACCTATCTTCTGTTGGGTTACCCCTCACTTTAATTTCCTTCACAGGTCAGAAAGAATTAAACTTTAATCAAATTAATTGGACATCCTCTTTTGAAGTTTATTTCAAAGGATATGAAGTACAAAAAAGTAGAGATGGACATAATTTTGTAAAAATTGGGTTTGTGCTTAGTAAACATGCTAAGGATAATGAACAGAATTATTTATTTAGTGATACTCAAGTTAATGAAGCACTTAATTATTACAGGTTAAAAATGGTTGATGAGGACAATAGTTTTTCTTACTCTAAAATATTGTCAGTTTCAAATCTCGAGGAGGAACCAATATCACTTTTTCCTAATCCGGTTATAGATGATTTATTCATTTCGAAAGGTTACGAAAATAACAGTTTTTTAATATTAAATGCCAATGGGCAATTGATAAAAAAGGGAATTTTAGTCAATAATAAAATTAATCTAAAAGAACTCAATGTGGGCATCTATTATCTTCAGGTAAATTCTAATAATGGCAATAATTCCTATAAATTTGTAAAAATCTGATTTCTAAACTTATCTCTATTTGCAGCGTTGTAAAAACTGTTTAAATAACAAATCATGCAAATAGGCATCAGCACATTCGGAGAAGTCACTCCCGACAACCTCTCAGGCAAAGCGCTCAACGCTCATAAAGCCGTACAAGACATCCTCGAACAAATAAAACTTGCCGATGAAGTCGGTCTCGATGTATTCGCAGCAGGGGAGCATCACAGAAAGGACTTTGTCATCTCTGCACCGGAAATGATTTTGGCTGCTGGAGCTGCCATTACAAAAAATATCAGATTGTCAAGTGCTGTGACCGTGCTTAGTTCAACTGATCCTGTGCGGACTTTTCAGAACTTTGCCACCTTAGATTTAATATCCGGCGGGCGGGCGGAGATCATGGCAGGTCGCGGATCTTTCATCGAATCATTTCCATTATTTGGGCAGGATCTGAATGATTATAATGAATTATTTACAGAGAAATTAGGTCTTCTCATGGCCATCAATGATGATGAAATTATAAATTGGCAAGGAAAATTCCGAACTAGTCTAAAAGATCAAGGTGTCTATCCAAGACCCATTCAAGAAAAATTGCCCATCTGGATCGCAGTGGGCGGCACGCCCGAATCTGTCGCTCGAGCAGGACGATTAAATTTACCATTGACAATGGCCATTCTCGGTGGACCACCTGATCGATTCGCACCGTTAGCTAATCTTTATAGAAAATCAGCCAAAGATGCCGGTCATGATGTGGATGCTTTGCAACTTGGTATCAATGTTCATTTCTACGCTGCTGATAATTCAAAACAAGCCGGCGATGAGTTCTTTGGACCTTATGCCCAACTTATGAATCGAGTAGGAAAAGAAAGAGGTTGGTCGCCGCTGGATCGTTCGCAATTCGAACAATCCCGAGCATTCGGACCATTATTAGTCGGCAGTCCGGAGCAAATCATTGATAAGATGGTAGGGATGTATGAAATATTTGGAAATACCCGTTTTCTGCTACAAATGGTGGCCGGAGATTCCATTTCGCAAGAACAAATATTGCATTCAATTGAGCTATTAGGGAAAGTGATTGCACCGGAAGTTAGAAGAAGGGTAGCAGAGTTGAAGGCTAAATAAAAAGTTGGTTTAACTGCAGGGAAAGGTCGCGACCTTTCCTTACAATTAAACCAACTTTTTATCAGTCAACAGAATGCAACCCAATCTTCACAGAATAAAGCGCCAGCGCCACTCTGGTCTTTACATGAAGTTTTTCGAAAAGCGAATCTCTATAGCTCTCTACTGTTCTGGGACTACAAAACATTTTCTCTCCGATCTCTTTGTATGTTAGCTCAGTACAGGAAAATTTTAAAAATTCTTTTTCCCTTGCCGAAATACTGATTTCATCTGATGCCGTATCATTGCCTGAAGTGATATTTCGCACCAATGATGTTGTCGCCCAATCCGGAAAATAAAAACCGGTTTCTATGAGTTTCGTAAGGCCATTGTGCAATTCCATCGGATGAATATTCTTGTGCAGATACCCTTTGGCACCATTTCTGATCATTTTCACCAGAGATGTTTCATCATTATTCATCGTGAGTGCCATAACTTTTACAGAAGGGTGATTTTTGTGAAGCCATTCTGCTGTTTCATAACCATCCATTACCGGCATTGAAATATCTAAAAGTACGATGTCCGGAATAAGCTGTTCTGACTTGAATCTTTCGGTTAGTTTTTTACCGTTTTCCACTTCATACAATACCTCAAAACCATCAAAATCATTTATGATGCTGGTAATAGCTTTTGCGATCAATAAATGATCATCTACTATGACAACTTTATTCATTTTTCACGCTGTTATGTTCTTTAATGGAGCTTTGATAGTTAATTCAGTTCCAAGACCTGCAGCGCTCTTCAATGTTGATGTAGCACCAATCATTTCAACCCTTCTGCGGATACTTTCCAATCCGATTCCGGTATATTCTTTATTTAATAATTCGAATCCAACACCATCATCCTTTATAGTTACAGTCATGATTTCTTCGGCTATCTTGATCGCTATATTTATGTTTTTGCAATTGGCATGTTTTAGACTATTCTGAAGGAATTCCTGGATGATTCTTAGAAAGGAAGTTTTGGCCTTAATTAGTAATTCCGGAACAGGATCACTTTTAAATTGAGCGGTACACATACCGGATTTATTTACATTTTCACATTCATCAATGATCAAAGATTCCAGGCTATTATTATTCATTAGATCTTCGGTCAGATCTTTCGAAAGAGCTCTCAACTCCATTAATGCATTAGACAAAATATTATTAATATCTGTGATTTCCGAACCCGGATCAATTTCTTTTTTATCGAATTTTAATTTTTGCAAATAAATAGAAGCAAGAGTTAATTTTTGTGTGACGCTGTCGTGAATTTCTCTACCGATATGCTCAGCTGTTTCTCTTTGGCTAATGATTTGTGCTGTCAAAAGGTCCAATTGATGTTGCTGTAGAATTGTTTCTTTTTCTGCAATATCTAGTAAGCGGCGCTGCCGATATTGAATTACATAGGTAATGATGCCAATAATTAAAGCAGCTATTACAATACATATCGTGATGAAAAATACTTTTATTTCGGCTGTCCCCATATGAAAGCAATTGTAAATAAAAAGTACATTGAACAGCATAAAAAATACTGAATACTATTAAAAGTATAAAACAGTTCAGGAAATACCTCAAATAATGGTGTTCTCATTCCAAAAAAAGGTAAAGTACCAATGTAAAACAGCAGCACTCCTAGGCTAGTCCATAACATCATATTTTTTTTAAAGTCTATTAGCTCTTCTGACTTTGTAAGACTTTTAATATATGCAAGCAAGAATATCAAAAGCATTATACATCCTGTTGAATAGGCTAATGTCCCAAACAAAAGCTTATTCTCTCTAAGCCAGATTTCTTCTACAATCCACAATATCACGAACAAGCCAGTTCCCACAAAAGGCAAATATGAAATCTTACTATTTTTAAAATATTGATAGTATAGCCAAAAGAAGAAGAAGAACTGTATTGGTATTCCCCAGTATCGGTATATATCAATATTTATAATTAATTCCTTAAAGTAATGCAGATAAATTACACCTATTATATCTGTAACAAAAACGATTGCGAGATAAATTGGGAAATATTTCCAATAAGTATTTTTAATTTTTCCCCAATAATAAAATCCAACTAAGCTGGACATTAGTTCGAATACATTTAATACAGATGCATATTTAAGCCAAATCATATAATTCCAATTATAAAATTACATGCCAATTGGAAAAGTTCCCGGTGATGGAGGTGGGCCTAAGCCGCCATGATTTTTGCCACCATTGGTTGGCTCCATGAATAATGTTGCCTCAGGCTTTTTATCTTCCTTTGTTTGTGCTGATCTCTCAATTGCGTCAGCAGTCATTTTTGGTATGCTGGGATAGCAAACATCACTACTGGACGTCCAAGGGTTATAGTCGATCCATTTATCTTTCGCTTTGTCCCAATATGCAGGAACCATTGCCAAAGAATGTTTATTACGATAAGTACTATCCAAATTATCAAGGCCATCTCCCTCATTCCGTCCTATTCTAAGATCACCCGGATATTTGATAAAATAATATCGAATACCTAATTCAATATTGTCAGCACATTTATTTAGACATCTTTTGGACTCCATCATATAGACCAAAGCTTTTATTTTTTCCAGATCAAATACGACATGCAATGCGTCCTCTTTGTCCGTAAGTATTCCGGTCGTATCATATATGTGAGCTTTGCCTTTATCCTTGGCATATGCTTCAGACATTTTTTGGATGATGGCAGCGGTCAATGTAGAATTAATATCGTCTGCGCTATATTCTCGGCAAAGCTGTTCCCTGCAATTGTTATCGTCAGGCTTATCTTGAAATGGATTAAACCAATACATTATTGCAGTAGCAAGTAGAAAGCCGAAAATAAAAGATACGATCTTCATGATGTTTATATTTAATCTTTAATAAATTTTGTTAAATGTACCGCTATTTCTTCTGCGCTCCCTCCGTTAATTAACGGTAATTATATAGTTAATTATCTGTTTTCTTTAGTCAAATACCCATTGCTATTCAGTCCCACACCAACGCATATTTGTATGGTAATCGATCTAATGTTTAATGCGTCTTTAATCCTCCATCACTTTCTAATACACTGAATTGACAAATTCAAAAATACAGAAAATATTGTGGATTGGATATACTCATTTCTATTATCAAGTATTGATTAAAATTTATTTCTATAACTGTTATTTAAACATGTCCATATGAATGCGCTAATGAAAATTGAAACTTTGCCTTGCCACAAGTTAAGAAACCCTATTGGAGAAAATATCCCTATTTATAGGATGCAGTTAGGGTTTTCTATTGGAAATAAAACTAAGAACAAAACAAAAGGGTCTATATTTGTACTTTTTAATGCGGGAGATAAACCATTTTATCTGGAGAGGAAAATTAGCGAACTTGAAATTGGCCAAACATATTATTTTGATTTTCTTTCCTATAAAGTGAAGGAAATTAAGGATATACAATTCTTAAAATTAGCCATGACTGGCAATGGCAGTATTTGTTTTTCAAAGATTGAATTATTGATCAATGGTATAAGGAAGCCAATTTTTTCAAAAATATACGGAGCAAATGGACATTGTATTGATATAGATTCCGGAATTAATCGAAATGAATTAATCATAACCGGACCGGAACTAAGGCTCTCTGCGAATTGGAAGGAATTAATTATTTCAAATAAGATCTGGTTGCCAATTAAGTCAATTTCAAAAGAGATGATCGTCAGTCTTGTTGAATCAGCTGTTGGCAATCAACTACATTACATGTCCGGGTTTTCAAGAAATACCAATGGTATGATAGATACATTCCGAAGCCCTGCAATTGAAGTCAAATTTGTAAACTCAAAAACACTGCACTTTGAACTAGATCTTCAAAAAAGATTTACAATAGGGGGAGGTACTAACGATGTGCACTTCGATCTCCAATTCGCTTGTAAAGAAGGCATCATTCGAACTACTTTAAATAACCTGGTCATTAATAATAAATTTGAAACCGACATCCAGGAATTAATAAGAGCAAGAATACCTGTTCTTATTGAAGAATTATTTGGTAAAATGCCTTCAAAAGGTATGGAAGAAGGCCATCATATGAGTGGCTTAGTAAGTGATTGGCTCGCTTATGCCATTAATATTTCAACGGATGAGATGGATTTGCCACAGAGCTGTAATTTAATTAATGTCACTAGTGATTGTGAAGTATTAGTGCATTGATAATATACTTAAGTTTCGGTAGTCAAAGATTCATTTTTTTTTCTATTCAACTTATTAAAGAAAAAATATGAATCAATTGAATAAGCTCCCCGCCGTCACTTTCGCTAGTCGGGCAAGCATCTAACATCTAATCCCGCAGCTGCGGGACCATCTACCTATATTTCTTAACTACCGAAACTTAATTTTTATACTTTATTCAAGTTTATTTATTCAAAATTATTTAAGCAACGAAAACCTAGTATTATATAATAAAAAAAACTCCTTTTTTGTAGTAACGAAAAAGGAGTTTTTTTTATAACCAATATAAAACCTATTGCTTAATTATCATATTATTAAATGCATTCTGCAATTGCTCATTCGTTTCATTTTTCTTGAAATTCTCTACCACAGCATTAGACTTGCTTACCATCTCTTTACTTTCGGATTCTGAAAATTCTTTATTCTCCTTTGAAGATGAAGCAATGTCAAATATTGCTTTAGAAATAGCAAATTTCTTCCATTGTGATATTGACTCATTTTGCGCCAATATCTGAAGTTTCTCAAAGCCGCTTACCAATGTTGCTTTATCAGAACTTAATAACAATTCTGTATATGTTCCAAATAAACCAAATGCTTCGAATCCTTCTACATCATCAAGCTTACCTTCTATTAGTGTTAAAGCTTTCGGGTCGCCATTAGCCATATAAATCGCAGATATTGCATTTGTCATCACGCTGCTTTCTTCTTTTTCATATTTAGCCACTAAAGGTCCTGCTTTCTCTTTATTCATTCTGTTCAAACCAGTTAATGCAGAAGCCAAAACGGAATAACTAACTTCGTCATTTATATTCTTGATGAACACAGCTTCGTATTCCGGCTGAGGATTTTCAGTCAATAACTCAAGTGCATTTGCACGGACACCCGGATCTTTATCTGAACTAGCTAATTCTATAACTTTCGATTTAAATGCTGGATAAGCTGATAAGTCCACCTGGCTTAGTGCTTTAGATCTCATCACAGGGGATTTGTCAGAAAGGAAGCCCAGTATGATAGCATCAACTTCCGGAGTGAGTTCTGATTTAATTTTATCCAGCGCGATGATCCTGTCATTCAAAGTTTTGTTGTGTGTAGCCTGGTAGATAAATGCCTCTTTTGGCTTATCATATTTAATTTTTCCAAGAATTACATTATCTGCATCGAAGATTATATTCAACGGTTTTGATGGAACATCAAATTCAAATGTCTGTGTTCTTTTATTTACAAAAATTGATTTCCTGATTGGATTGTTATTTCCAGCCAAATAAATATCAACATTCACTGGCAATTGGAATATATGTTGCTGCTGCGGACCGCTTTGAGTTTGGTCAACAGAGAGAAAGATTTTATTTCCTGCAGCATTTACACTATCCTTTACAACCAATTCTGGTTGGCCACTACCAAAGTACCATTGATTGAAGAACCAATTCAAATCCTGACCCGAAACTTCTTCCATGGCAAGTCTTAGCTGGGCTGCTTCTACTGCTGTATATGCATTTTTCGTCAAATAAAGATTTAGCCCTCTAAAGAAAACATCGTCTCCAAGATAATTCCTCATCATATGAAGGACCAATCCTCCTTTATTATACGAATGTGCGTCGAACATATCTTCTCTATTATCATATGAATAATTGATTAGATCATGCATATTGCCTCTGGTAGAAGCCATATAACCAGCCAGTTCATTCAATCTGTGATAATCTGCAGCCTCACGACCGTTTTTATGTTCCTCCCATAGGTATTCACTGTAATTGGCGAAACCTTCGTTCAAAGTAAGATTTGACCAGCTTTCACATGTCACATAGTCTCCAAACCAATGGTGGAACATTTCGTGTGCTACAATACCTTCATTGTCACCATCCAATAATTCACGACTAGTTTTCTGACAAAATTCACCAAAAACTACAGCAGTTGTATTTTCCATAGCGCCAGACACATAGTCTCTTACAATCACTTGTGAGAATGTCGGCCATGGATATTTGACACCCAAAAGATCTGAAAAGAAAGTCAACATTTCAGGCGTGTTACTATAAATTGCCTTTGCATCCTTTTCGTATTTAGGTTCAACATAGTATTTCAGAGGAATGTCTCTCCATTTATCATTCACCACTGCAAATTCGCCAATAGCCATCATGAACAGGTATGGTGCATGTGGCTGTGTCATTTTATAATGATCTGTTCGGGTACCATTTGCATTTTTTTTAGAATCGAGCATTGTTCCATTAGAGAGTGTTTTGAAATTGTCACCAACTGTGATATACATCTCCTGAGTACATCTCTGATTCGGTACATCAATAGTTGGAAACCATTTGCTGTTGCTTTGTGTCTCACCTTGTGTCCAGATTTGGCGAGGCTTATTTTTGTCTTTTCCGTCAGGGTTTATAAAATATAGACCTTTGTCCGAAGTTATGGCTGCACTACCACCAACTTTTAGGTCATCAGGTTTAGCGACGTATTCAATCTTCACTTTTGTGGCTTTTCCGACAGGTATTTCTGCTCCAAGATCTATATCAAGTTTTGCATTATCATATTTATAGGTGAGCTTTTTACCATCACCATTAACGATTGATTTTATATCAAAACCTTTAGCGTCAAGGACTAATCTATTTCTCTTTTTTCCAACAGGACTTGCAGTGATTTCTGCCGTGCCAAGACAATGTTTTTTATCCCAATCGAAGCTCACCCACAGTTTGGTGTCTATTAGGTCAAATAATGTTGCTTCAGTAGCTTGGTAGGAAGGCAAAGTATCAGGTAATACAATATTGTTTGGAACATTGAAGGCATCATATTCTTCATCTTCATTATAATCATATCCGGAATCCACATCTTCCATTCCCTCTTCAGAATCAACCGCAGGTGCTATAGGTGCGACTGCAACTACAGGAGGGGTTGATGGCGCTTTGGATGTATTACAGGCAGCTAAGGATGTGCATGCCATTAGGCAAATTAATAGTAATTTATTCACTGAATTTATTTTAATTTAAAGTAAAATCTAAGATATATAGAACGCTCTTCGAGCAATAACGTTTTTAACCCGCTACATTGTATTCACGTAAAGCGCTATTAAGGCTGGTTTTTTTATCTGTACTTTCCTTTCTTTGACCGATGATCAGTGCACAGGGCACCTGATATTCGCCAGATGGAAATTGTTTAGTATAAGATCCGGGAATAACTACAGATCTTGGTGGAACATAGCCCTTTATCCTTTTCTCTTCAGGCCCTGTCACGTCTATGATGTAAGTGCTCTGAGTTAATACAACATTTGCACCAAGGACTGCCTCTCTGCCTACTCTTACACCTTCTACCACAATACATCGTGAACCAATAAATGCATCGTCTTCTATGATAACGGGACTTGCCTGAACAGGCTCCAATACACCTCCAATGCCTACTCCGCCGCTCAAGTGTACATTGCGTCCGATTTGTGCGCAAGAACCAACTGTCGCCCAGGTATCTACCATGGTTCCAGAACCAACATAAGCCCCAATATTTACATAAGAGGGCATCATAATAACGCCACTTTCCAGGAATGCTCCATATCTTGCTACTGCATGTGGCACAGCGCGTACACCTTGTGCTGCATAGTCCTTTTTTAAAGCCATTTTATCATGCCATTCAAAAGGTCCAACTGTAATGGTCTCCATTTGTTGGATTGGAAAATATAGAATAACCGCTTTTTTGATCCATTCATTGACTTGCCAGTCATCACCGATTGGCTCTGCAACTCGCATGGTACCTTTGTCCAAATGTTCTATTACAGTTCTGATAGTTTGCTTTACCTCTTCTTGCGCCAACATGGATCTATCTTCCCAGGCTGCTTCTATAATCGATCTTAATTCGTTCAATTTCAATTGTTTTATGCCGCGAAGATAAGTCTTTGAATATAAATAAAAAATTAGTTGTCCGAATGAAGTTTTAATGCTGTTAAATGAGTCGAAAAAGACGATGAAAAAGTATAATTCTATAATAGTAGATAGTATTAGAGTATGACAGTATTAGAGTATTAGAGTGCAATAGGATGATTGCGGGGAAAAGGCTTGCCCTTGCCCTTTTACATTGTTTAACTCTAATACTATTTAACTATTTTACTGGTCAACTATTTTACTGCCATACTGGTTAACTCTAATAACTATTTAACTAATAACAACTGACGTCATCGTCAGAGATCCCATAACCGCTTCATCATTAAAAAAGGCAGTGTTTTCATCTTTTTCCTGAAGAGCAAGTGCATATAATAAGGGTAAGTAATGGTCCGGACTTGGAATTGCAAGGTTAAAAGCTTTCCCTTGTTTTTCATAATTGATCAGAGGCAGATGATCCTTATTTACAATGAATTCTTTCATTGCATCATTTGCTTCGGTGGCCCAGTCGTATGCATAATTAGCTTCATTCATTTTGTCCCATGCAACCATGCCTAGATTGTGGACCATGTTGCCAGATCCTATTATGAGAATACCTTTTCTGCGCAAGGCATTTAACTGTTTTGCTAAGTTATAGTGATATTCTGCAGGCTTGGTATAATTTATACTCATCTGTATAACGGGAATGTCAGCATCAGGATATAAATGCTTCACTACGGACCATGCACCATGATCGAGACCCCATTTTTCATCAAGACCGATTGTGGTTGATGTAATTGCTGTTTTAATTTCGTTTGCAATCTCAGGGCTGCCCTTAGCTGGATATTGCACATCAAATAATGCTTTTGGAAAGCCACCAAAATCATGAATAGTGCATGGATGAGGCATAGCAGTAACCCACGTACCATTGGTCTCCCAGTGCGCCGAAATGCACAAAATTGCTTTCGGACGTTCTATTTTACTCCCAATGTTGTTCCATGTTTTGGTGAAATTATTCTCTTCTATGGCATTCATAGGACTTCCATGACCAAAGAAATAAACCGGCGTTCGGTCAGATGGGTTAAGTCCTTCTCCAAATTTTCGTAAAGCATCAATCTGGCTGACGATGCCGGCTGTTGATAATAATCCCATGCTTTTTATAAAGTTTTTTCTGTTCAAAATATATCAGCAATTTTATCTCACAGAGAACAGTAAGTTATGTGGAAATGTTGATAATTACGAGCTTAAAGCCTCATTAGATAATATAGATTAATTAAAGCTTCGAAAGGTCACGAGTTAAAAACTCGTGCCAGCGTTGGAGGTCACGCGTTTAAACCTCGCGCCAGCGTTGGGGACATAATTTCCATAAAGGTTCTGTAGGGACAGGTCGCGACCTGTCCCTACAGAACCATTTTGGAAATTCATGGTAAATGCCAGAAAAATTAACAAGAAAAATAATATGGAATTTGCAATTATTCCAAATGTTTAATTTTTTTTAAAAATCATATTTGAAACATTTCCAACATAATAAATTAGCGTTCCATTTCATTTATATTAGCGTAAAGATTTCGCTATTCACTATTCCTTGTCTAAGCCATTTCATGCCTTTACATTTTATATTTGTTCATGAAAAAAGCAAAATGAATTTTGCACACACACGAACTCTCACAGTCCCGAGAGGCACGATTCGGGATAGGTTAACCTAAGCTCAGCCTTCCACAATAAAGTGATGTAAAATACTACGCTATACTCAACTCAGAACTGGCAATTCTGTCGGCTCTCATTATTCGCTATTCATTATTCACTACTTAAGCCATTTCATGCCGGATCGTGCTCATTCCTTTCTTTCCCTTATCCACGACTAAATGATATGGAATGCGCTCCTTCATAGCTTCTACATGGGTTATAAGGCAAAGTGTTTTATTGCCAACAGATCGGATCTTTTCTAAAGCTCCGATGGCCATTTCCAGCGTGTCCGGATCCAGTGTGCCAAATCCTTCATCTATAAATAAACTTTCGATTTTACTGGTTTCCGAAGCAAAATCGCTTAGGCCCAAAGCCAATGCCAGGCTCGCAATAAAGGTTTCTCCACCACTTAATGTGGCACATGAACGCAACCCATTTGGTTCGAAATCATCATATATCATTAGATCTGCCTCTTCCTTAGACCATAATTCCTTTGTATCGAATTTAAATTTGTATCGGTCATTCATCAAGGCTAGATGTTTGTTGGCAAGCACAGCCAGATGTGACAAGGTAATTTTTTGAGCAATGTTTTTGAAATGATGTCCAGTGGCAGAACCGATCAATGTATTAAGTGTCCTTACCGGAGACCACTCAATTTCAATGTTCTCGAGATCTTTTCTTAAGATTTCCCCATGGGCAACATTGGCCTCATGCAAAGCGAGCTGGGATCTGATGCTGCCCAATTCCTGACTTTCTGTAGTAATTTTTGTATTTAATTCTTGATTCTCTGATGTGTAAGTTTCAATATCAACCGTTAAGTCTATCAATGAATTCAATTCATTGATACGGTCTTGACTTGCCTGATGCAATTTTGTATTTATACTGATATTTTGTTGAAGATTTTCAATATTCTTTTTCCAAAGAGATACAGAATTTTGCAATACGAACACTTGTTCTAATTGTTCAATTGAAGCAATTTTGCCAGCAACAATAAATTTATTTATTTCAATTTCGAGCGTTTCAATTTGTTGTTGATTTCTGGCATAAACAGTTTCTTTATTGGATAATTCCTGAGCTATTCCTCTAACTTGATTTTGGATAGTTTCAAAAGAAGATTCAATGGTTTCTGACCATTTTTGAACAGGAATATCCAATGGGAATTTGGCTTTTAATTGAATATTAGTTTCTTTTTCAGTTTTTTCCAGCGCTTCCATCTCCACTGAATAATTTATAGCTTCGTCCAAATGAGGTAGCTCCTCATTGAGCTTAAGCAGGGATTTAACAGAAATAATTGACGAATTAATTTCCTCCATTTTAAGGATCAGTATCTGCGGATCGCCAAGCGATTCAGTTATATTTAAACCTTGTTTTTTGATGTTAATTTCTTCAAGAATGGAATCTAATTTATTGCTTGAAGATGCTAGGTCTGTATTTAAATTTTCTATTGTTTTTTGGATTCCGGCTAATTGAGTTTCATATCTGACAATCAGGAGGTTATTTTCATCCATGGCTTTTTTGGCTTTTTCATAATCCAATTGATAATCATCCTTTGCCAAGTGTTCATGATGCCTTAAAGGTCCATCTGCTGCACCGCACAATGGACAGTCCTCATCGGCCTTTAATTGACTTCGGTGTTGCTCCATGGACCTGATCTTATTCTGCTGTAAGAGAATAGTTTCTTTATCCTTACAAGTATTTTCCAGAACTGAGCGAAGCTGAATATTATCTTTTAGTGCATTGATCAACCTTACATTTTCCTTTTCGGCCTCATTCAGATTTTCTTTGCTTAGTTTGATCTGTTGGCTAATCTCTCTGTATTTTTGGGTTTGATGTTGTAGGGATTCTATTTGCCGCTGTCTTTGAAGTTGATTTTCCAGCAGGTCATCATTGATAATGCTTATGCAAAGTTTTTCTTTCAGATCATTCACCCTTTTAGACAACTCTTTATGACATTCCAATAGCGTTTGCGTAAATGTTGTTACATCCTGTTTTTGGAAATTTTGAATTAATGATGCCTCCTTAGTTTGAGCAAGCTCTCTTTCAAGATTTATTCGTACATGTTTTTTATTTGTTGAAATAGAAGTTAAATCATTTTCGATGACGAGGACATCGTCTTTAAATTTTCTTAGTTGTGACAAAAATTGATTTTCCTCATTAGAAATTGAAATAATTTCTGCTGTTTTGGAATATATTTCATCTAATTTTACTTGAATTCGTGCGCCTTCCTCCTTTAATGCTGAAATTGTTTCCGTGATATTGTTTTGTTCCTGTGATAATAGTCTTTGATTATCAAAGACTGGTTTGATTGTCATTGCAGCGTCGAACTGTTCAATATCCTGACCATGTTTCAATTGAATTTCTGCCAGTGCTGCTTTTTCGAGTTCTAATTTTTTTCCTATTGATTGAATTGAATTATTTTCTTTTGTAAATGTATTTCTATTGTGAATGATTGTATTTAATTCAGTCGATCTTGCCTGATACAATTTAACCTGACCCTCTATCAGATTTATTTTTGACTGAAGATCTAAGACTTCTTCTTTAGACTTTATCGATAAATTACTTAATTTATTTTGGATCTGATCAGCAACAGCTTTTAATTCATTATTTTTAACAAAAACTGCCTGACCAATTCTGGTATAATTTTCTGTACCGGTTATTTTCTCCAGTATGTCTGCTTTCTCGCTGAATTTTGATTTTAAAAATGATGCAAAGTCTCCCTGAGCCAACATAATAGATTTATTAAATTGATCAAAGTTCATTCCAATCAATTCAATTATTTTGGATTTTGCCTGACTTAATCCGCTTTCCATTACTTTTAAATCATCATCATAAATTGACATTTTTGCCGTTTCCCAGCCACTGCTTCTTGGCTTATGTTTTATTTGCCATCGGGATGTATACTTTTTATGATTGATGGTAAATTGTACGTCAACACTTGCCTCTCTGGCGCCATGTGTTACAATTGCTCCCGACTCGTCTATACTTCCTATTGGTTTATTGCCAAACCTTTTTACAATTCCAAAAAGACCAAGTGTAATAGAGTCCAGGATCGTTGTTTTTCCGGATCCGGTGGCGCCTACGATCAGATAGACTCCTTCAGACCTTTCATTTATGTCGTCAAAATCGATGGTATGTTCTCCCGCAAGAGAATTTATATTTTTAATTATTAATTTATTGATTCTCATGGACGTCGTTTTCTATTTTTTCAAATGCTTCCATCAGACTAATTTTTACATCCTCTTCATAATTATTAAATCCAAGTATATTTTGCATGATAACTTTAGGTTGAAGATCCTCTACCATGTATTTATTCTCTTCAGCAATTTCTGTAACATCAGCATCCTTAGTACTAAATGATTTTTTTGCAACAATTAATTCATCCGAATCTAATTCCTGAAGAAATTCATTGAATTGTGCATAAGCTGAACCATAATTGGAATCTTCCACGACCCTAACTTCGATCAGGTCTTTAAGTGAAAATGATTTTTGATGATTAATTATTTTGTCTTTAATCTCTTCCACACTCCCTGTCCAGCGGATAAACTTTCTGAACATTGGTACCTCTAATTTCTCCCATTGGATATTTTTATCTTTTATTTCCAGGATCATAACTGATTTCCGATCATTCATCTCACTGAAACTCAGGATCACCGGTGAACCAGCATAGCGGATGTGTCCACTTTCTGAAAGTCCCTGTGGACGGTGTATATGGCCCAATGCGATGTAATCAAAACCATGATCGATCTTTATCAAAGACAAGCCACCAAGGTTTCCGACATGGATCTGATGTTCTACATCTGACGCTTCAGTGCCTTGAATAAAAAGATGTCCCATACCTATTGTGACGAGCCCGGGATGCATTTCTCTTGCCATGGCGTGAGATGCTGAATATTTGTCACTCATGGCTTTATTGATATTTTCTGCTAGTTGTTCACTAGACATGCCCGCTTCGAAGACTGCAAGTTCGCCTTGACGAATAAAAGGAATTGCGCAGATAACTGCTTGTTGTAAACCGTTTTTATCATGTAAAAGTATAATCTCCTCCTCATGCTTTTCTGAGGTGTGTCCAATCACCCTAATGTCTAGATTCTGAAACAGAATTTTTGGAGAAGAAATAAACCTTCCTGAATCGTGATTTCCGGCGATGATTATGACCTGACAATTTAGTTTGATCATTTTTGCCAACCATTTATTGTACAGATCTACGGCATCCTGTGGAGGATGTTTAGTGTCGAAGATGTCGCCTGCATGTAGGATGCATTCTATATTTTCTTTTTCAACGATGTCAGCGAGCCAGTCCAGGAATAAGACCATTTGGTCGAGTAGGTCTATTTTATTGAGGCGCAAGCCCAGGTGCCAGTCGGCGGTATGGAGTATTTTCATATGTATATTTAAAATATAACATTGACAATATATGATATTTATAAAATTTGGGCAAAAAAAATACGACACTTATTGGTGCAGCATTTGTAAAGTATTATTTGTGTAAGGTAGCTAGTTCATAAATGGATAGATTTTACATCATTATTATTCAATGAAATATTCAACCCACTCCGGGGTTGGGAGCTTGAATTCGTTTACCCCGGGTTCAACCCGGGGTCATTATTGTTAACCCCTATTGGGGTTAGAATTGCAACTATATTGGATTACAAAATTTATTGGCTTGATTATAGTTTTTTGATAGGATAATTTTTTAGATTATTCTCCAGCGAACCCCATTAATTCCTTTTTCAAAAGTTAAATAATCGCCTAAAGTCTGGAACTAAAGAAACTACCAGCTCTCATTTATAATTGACCATTTATAATTTATAATTATTCCCGGTCATACTGACAGCATGCATGCAGCTTATCATATGCTTTATCATCCCCTTTCACTTTATCTGTATCATAACCTACAGAAGCGATTTTATTATGAATGTCAGTCAATTTTGCCTTTTTGTCATCGTATTTTACGGTGATCATTTTGGTATCTTTGTCCCAAACTGCTGACTTTACCCCTTTGACAGATTTAGCAGCTGTTTCGATCTTCTTTTTACACATATAGCAATTTCCGGAAACCTTGAATGTCGAGGTTATTATACCTTCAGGTTGAGGTGTGTAGTTAATTTGTTTAGCAAAACCCACTCCTTCTGCCTTAATCTCATCTCCAACCATGATCTGACGGGGTTCGTAACCTGCTTTTTCCACCAAACCTGTATATTTGTCTTTATCTACTTTGACACCTTTTGCGACATTGAATGTCACCATGCCTTTTTCCAAATCGACGTGAAGGTCTTTTACTTCTTTGGATTTAGAGAATTTTTTCTCTACACCATTAACGCAAAAGCCGCAGCTCATGCCGTCTACTTTAATCTGGACGGGGGTTTGTGCGTTTGATACTGCACCAATCAATAATAGGATTAAAATAATATTTATTTGTTTCATTGGTTTATTTTTTTAGAAAGTGAGAAAGTGAGAAAGTGAGAAAGTGAGAAGGTGAGAAAGTGAGAAGGTGAGAATGTGAGAATGTGAGTCCACCCCCTTGGCCCCCTCCGAAGGGGGACAGCTGCTGCTCATCAAATTACCTTCTATTAAATCAACGGAATTGCAATGTTCAGAAACAGCCTGCGGTTTGGAGCTTGTGAATCTGCTCAATCGTTTATTATTCATTATTCACTTTTCATCATTCATTAATAAATATAACGTATTCCTCCACCTAATGTTTCATTAGGATAGTAGTTATTATTGCCATTTTGGAAAACTGATTTTTGGTAAAATGCTTCGAAGGCTATTCTTCCAAATGCATATTGAATGCCCGGCGCGAGATAAAAGGAAGAAGATTTTGCATTTAGTTGATCTACAAATTCTGTTTCAAGAAATACATTCAACTGACGGATCGGGAAAACATGTTTGAGTAATGGAACACCAAAAGCCACTTTTCCCTGAAAAAAATTGGAAGTAATATAAGGTGCTATATCTCTCACAATGCTGATTCCAAAATCTCCAATGATACCGATCTTCAAAGATTCCATACCGGCAATGATTCCACCATACGAACCCCAGATTCCTGAGCCGACTGGTTTGATATGCGCGTGCTGTTTGGCTACATAGAAACTATGGGCGCCCTTTACAGCCAACCGAATAGTTTTGCCCTGTAGGTCCTGTTTGAAATATTGGTATTTTCCGGCGATGCCGACATCGGAAAGAATAAAACCGTTTTGTGCCGAGCCAATATATTTTTGAAGTGGCAACATTAATTCGAAAGATAATTTATTGCTTACATTGTAATCTACGGAAGGCATAATGAATCTGCCGTCCAATTTATCTGCTTGCATGTACGAATAAACTACTCGCACTGTACCAACTTGTTGGCCCAGCATAATAGGTTTGTCAGCAAGGATAGGTGGTCCCTGACAATATGCAGATGATAATAGAAAAATAAGTATTATAATTTGAAATAACTTTTTAAAAAGCATTAGTTATTGTTAGTTGCTTTTGTTTAATAAACTGCAAAAGATTATTTTATTCAAATAAAATTAAATTGATCAAGAGTCAAATATTTATCAAACGTATGAATATTTATTAATCGCTTCAAAATCTTCTCCTTTGGTTTCATTTAAATTTTCAATATCAAAATCATCCTGAAGTCCTAACCAAAACTTTGCAGAATTTCCAAAAAATTTACTTAGACGTAACGCAGTATCCGCAGTAATTCTCCTATTGCCTTTTATTATCTCAGAAATACGAGTTTGAGGAATACTTAATTCCTTGGAAAGCCTGTAAGCACTTATTTTCAACGGTTCTAGAAATTCGTAAAATAAGATTTCCCCGGGATGAATATTAGCTAATTTTTCCATATAAAAAATTTTAATGATAATCAATTATTGTAACATTACTCGCAAATCCAGCCTTCCATATGAACATTATTCTCCATTGTTTATTAATTCGAATGCTATAATATGACTTTAAATCCCCAGATAGCTTTTCAAGTCTGTTTGATGGTGGAATTTTTAAATCTGCTAGATTTTGTGAACTATTCAACATCCTTAATTTACGTCTGGCTATCTTCTGCATTTCAAAAGGGAGTGACATTACTCTAGATCCGTTATAAATCATTTGAGTTTCTTTCGACCCGAACGAAATTATCATGATTGTAAATTTACTAACGCCAAAGGTAAGCAATATGTTTTTCTTTTTTTATTCTTCTTAAAGTAATTGTTCTTCATCAAAAAAAACAATCCACCTCACCACCAAAATTCTTCTTTACTTTGCAACCATGAATTATCTTACATTAGAAAATATTAAGAAATCTTACGGGGACAAAATATTGTTCACCGGCCTTTCAATGTTCATCAACGAAGGTCAAAAGATCGCCCTTATAGCCCGAAATGGCACAGGAAAGACAACATTACTTCAAGTCATAGCCGGACTGGAAGGCAGTGAAGGTGAAAATGCAAAGATCCAGTTTAAGAAAGATCTCCGCATCGAATACCTGACTCAAGAACCAGAGTTTAATCCGGAACATACGGTGATGGATGCCATATTCGCCAGTGAAAATCCTGTACTTCAGGCTGTCAAAGAGTACGAAAGTGCCTTGTTGCATCCCGAAAATGAAGACAGGATGCAGAAAGCCATGAATAAAATGGAGGATCATGAGGCTTGGGATATGGAATCCAAGGTCAAAGAGATATTGACAAAGCTTAAGATCGGTGACTTCGAACTTCAAGTCAAAAACCTTTCCGGAGGTCAAGTCAAAAGGCTTGCATTGGCGAAAGTTTTGATCTCTGAGCCGGAACTTCTTATCCTCGATGAGCCTACCAACCACCTGGACATGGAGATGATCGAATGGCTGGAAAACTATTTGCAGCATCCGGGATTAACATTATTGTTGGTTACCCACGACAGGTATTTCCTTGAAAATGTGTGCAACCAGATCCTCGAACTGGAAAACGGAAACATATATAAATACGCCGGAAATTATTCTGAATATCTTGAAAAGAAAAATGAAAGAGCAGAGAATGATGGTGTAGTCCTTGATAAAAACCGTAAACTTTTCCTGAAAGAACTTGACTGGGTGCGTCGTATGCCTCAGGCCAGATCGACTAAGGCGAAGTCAAGAATAGATAAATTTGATGAATTAAAACAGGAGTTATCTCAGCAAAGAGATGCCACCATGCTTCAAATCAATATAAAGGCAAACCGCCTCGGAAGCAAAATTATCGAAGCGCACAACATCGGAAAAGCTTACGATGGTAAAAAATTATTCAGTGGATTTAGCTATAAATTCAAACGATTTGACAGAGTGGGTATTATTGGGCCTAATGGTACCGGAAAATCCACTTTTCTTCAGATCATCACAGGTGGATTGATTCCGGATGATGGCAAGATCGTCATTGGTGAGACTGTGGTATTCGGTTATTATACGCAGTCAGGGATGAAACTTAAAGAGGATAGAAGAGTCATCGACGTAATCACGGATGTCGCTGAATATATTCCGACTGAAAAAGGTCATAATATCACTGCCGCCTCCCTTTTGGAGAAATTCATGTTTCCAAGGGAGCAACAACAAGTCTTCGCATCACAGCTGAGTGGTGGAGAAAAAAGAAGATTATATCTCCTGACTATTTTGATGGCCAATCCAAACTTTCTGATCCTGGATGAGCCTACGAATGATCTTGATCTGGTTACGTTGAATGTGTTGGAAGAATTTTTGACTACATTCCAGGGTTGTGTTGTTCTTGTGTCTCATGATAGGTATTTTATGGACAAATTGGTCGATCATTTATTTGTATTTGGTCAGGATAATAAGATCATCGATTATCCGGGCAATTACACCCAATATCGTGCTTATCTGGAATTGGAAGAGCAAAATCTTCGTGAAGCAAAAAACAATCCAGTAGAGGTCGTTGCGAAACCTGCTGCTATAGTTTCCTATGAGGACAAAAAGGAGATCCAAAAAGTAGAGCGGGAGATCAAGAAGTTGGAGGAAGAAAAAGCATCTATCACTGAGAAATTTAATGACATGACAATGTCAGTGGAGGATATACAAAAACATTCTACTCGTTTGAAGGAAGTGGAAAGTCAAATCGAGGAGAAAGAGATGAAGTGGATGGAATTGGTGGAAGGGGTGTAGGGGTTAGATGCTAGAGACTAGATACTAGAAGTCAGAAGTTAGAAGGCAGAAATTAGAATGGAGTGAAAAACTAGAGTTGGATTATAACGACTGTAAAATGCAGATAATCTTATTCGGGATAAGAATTTAACTCCGATAATCATAGGCATAAAATAAAATCATTTAGAAAGATTAAGAAAAATAAGTAAGCAAACTTAATAATCGATATTCGTGAATTTAATTTTTGTTAGTTGTAAAGTATTAGATTGCATTATATGATGAAAGAACCAAATGATAATAATATAGCAAAAACTAAATTAAGATTTTATTCTAGTTTTGAAGAGGCCGATGAAGACAATATTAAGAGGATTTTACTTCAGGAACCTCTTGAACGCATTAGAGAAACTGTAGAATTAATATTACGTGTCTATAACACAGACCATGAGCAGTTAAAAAAAAGAGGAGGTTATAGAACATTCAAAATAAGCTTTACAGAATGAATTTATTTATAGATAAACATATTGAAATTATAAAGCAACTTCTTTCATCGGATGTAGATTTCATTATCATTGGAGGGTATTCTGTAATATTTCACGGGTATAAAAGAACTACTGGTGACCTTGATATCTGGTTAAAACCAGATAATTTAAATAGAGATAAATTTATACACATTCTTAGAAATAACAATTTTGAAGATGGTCAAATTGATGCATTATCTGAGCTAGATTTTTCAAATCATTTACTAATTTCAATGGGTGAGGAGCCGGAAAAAATTGATTTTATAACTATCATAAATTCAGTCTCTTTTGAGGAGGCCAATTCCATGAAAATATTTGCTGAGTTTGAGGGATTGAAAATTCCATTCTTGCATTTAAATCATTTAATTTTATCTAAAATGAATACAGGAAGATCAAAAGACAAAACAGATATCGAAGAACTTCAAAGAATTAAAAATATAAGTAATAAATAAACTCCAAAACATCACACCTAAGTGGCCCCCTTTAAACCGGAATCATTGGACCCCTTTGTCCGGAATATTTAATAGACAAGGCACTTTATGTTTTCACAACGGAATAATCTTTAATGCGAATTGCTTTTTATAATGTTCTTTGATGATACTGTTGTTACGGTCCAAAGTTAAAAAAATGCAAAATCAATTCACAAATGTTTAGCCAAATGAAATTGAAAATTGGGAGTTGTTACTGATCCAAAGTAATAAAAAATCAAAACCCTTATTAAGATGGTTTTTAAATTTTTTGCCTAATTTTATCTTTTTATATTGAAACAACATTATGATACTTTATAGATCAATTGGGACTTGCCTATACTGTAATGAGACATTAGGTCAAAAAGAATTAAAGACTCATTTAAACAAACATATTGCCGTCTTAGACGAGGATAAAAATACTAATGATAAACTTTCATTTCTCATCAAAGTAACCGGTGAATATAAAGATGATCCTCACTTTTTGTACCTGTTGGTGGATGGTGATACAGAATTTGACCTTTTAGATTCGTTTTTACGGGAGATTTGGCTTGAATGCTGCGGACATATGAGCTCTTTTTCACTAAATAAAAAGGATATTTCACAATTTAATTTTGATAAATACTTGGACTTGGATAGTAATGCAAATGAGGAGGATGAAGATGGCGACGATGATTATTACGGATCTTCTGATTTATTTCCGGGAGAAATTCCTTTCAATGTACCAGTTAAAGATGTTTTGATAAAAGGAAGAAAATTATCTTACACATATGATTATGGTTCTACGACATCGCTAAACATCATCACAGAATATGTTTATAAGGCGGAACGAAAGGAATTCATTGAATTACTTTCAAGAAACAAGGATTTTAATTACAGGTGCGATGTTTGTAAGGAAACAGCATTTCTGATTTGCACTTTCCATAGTTATAGTGACCAAGGATTATTCTGCATGAAGTGCGCCAAAAAGCATAAAAAAACATGTAGCGATTTCAGTGATTTTGAAATGCCCATTGTAAATTCTCCTAGAATGGGTGTTTGCGCTTATTCTGGCGGATCTATTGACACTAAGGGTGATGGACCTTGGCAGGGAAAATATGAAATGGAAGAAGAATAATCCAGAATTGTCAGGTTTTATTTGCAATACTTAGTCAAGTCTTTCATGAAATGCTTATATTGGAAAGTACAATAATTTCCATTGATCTCAATAAAAAAAAGAGAATTAAATTCCGTATAAGAATTTAATCCTCTTTATTTTTTAATAATATTTTTACGAAATTTTATTCTTAATTCGCATTTATTTTCACCACCTTTTCAGCTGTATTGCCCTCATGATCTATGGCTACTTTGAAAGTAATAGCCAATTGTCGTGGCGAAACTACATTGTTGACAAGAAATGTATCAAATGCCACACTATTGCCATGCACATGGTCACTTGAGGTAAATATAGTACTACCATTGCTTAGATCCTTTCCAGTCAACTCATAACCATGTAAGGATGCAGTGCCAGTGGCAGTGCCATGCATAAATATTGTATCTCCGTTAGCATATTCCTGATTTTCCACCGGACTATGGATGTCGAAAGTTACTTTATTTTCTACTTCGTGGTCTTCTTCATCTTTGGTGCAACTAATGATGGAAATAGAAACTAATATCAGAAGTATATATTTTAAATTATTCATGTTTTATTATTTTTTTAAAAGTTATAAATTAATGTTGTGGAGAAGTTTTCTTTTAATCGAACATTTCCGTCTGTCATATGCTGTGATACAGGAAGCTGCACATTGAATCCAAGAGCCATCCTTTTATAATAAAAATCAGCACTTAGAGATGCATTTACACTATTGCCACCAGTGCCATATATCTCCCCTTCTACATCACTATCAGGAGCAGCATACTGATAGTTGAGTCCTGCCGCAGGTAGAATAGAAATGTTTTTCCATTCCTGCCAGAAGAATAATTTCATTCCTACATGTGAACGGTCTCCAAACTGGAAATCGTTTTTGTTTTTCAGATTGAAAGTATAGTTGCCTTCTGTATTAAGCCCGATCTTATCCCTGCGAATGGTATAGATCAGGTTAATAGGAATTGCAAAGGCACCCGTTCCGGGTTGCACATTCATGATGATGCTGCCATCACGCTCAGGGATGTCATACCTTCCTGTCGGTATTTTTATACCGCCACCTGCCTGTAATGCATGTTTCCACGATTTTTCTTCCGTCTCTACAGTATTGATCAGGATATAATTAGCCATAAGGCTGATATCACCTAGCCCCGAATAACTATTCCTTTGGCCTTCTTCGAGTTTGATCGTTCGTTGGTATGGAACAAAATAGAACAGTTGAAGGTGCTTCACCGGATTCCATCTGCCCCAGATCTCTGCATTATAATAGTATTCCGTACTATACTCCGGAAGCTGAGATGCAAAAAGTGGAGGATGTTCTGAATCAAAACTTCTGTATTGCGCCCTCAATCCGATAAAATTACCGGAAAACTGTGGTAAAATACCGAAAGAACGCGCAGTTAGTCCGCAACCACATATGTCGCAGCTTAGAGCCATCGTTGAGTAAAAACTTAGCCCTATGATCATTAAATATTTAATCACCTTAGAATTTGTTTATCAGTTTAGACTTATTATATAGGTGGGTTTATGCTCTTTTTTCAGATGCAACTTTCTATAATAATTAAAACTGTATGAAAGAATTGTAACCGTATAACATTCGAAGCAACTAAAAAGCTTCGTGTAAGTATATTAAGCGATGGGAGGCTTAATTAATACGTCATTAAATGAAATTGAATGATGGGTTGAAGTAAAATAAATAGGATTTCTTGTTTTTTCTAAAGACATAAAAGACGCAGTTCGAATATCTTGATAATTATCAAAAACATCCACACCCATCTTCATAATAATGGTCAGTTGACCTTTGTTTGATTCCTGATCCTGGTGATCATATTTGTTTATTACTTTTATTAAAACACACTTTCCGCTGCACATTAGTGACTCATCAAAGCGATTCTCACATTGAGTGGCGGAGATCATAACACGATTCTCCTGCCACCAAGTGACGATAGTCAGCTTAACTCCAATAGGGCTTAAGAGCAGTAAAGAAAGAAATATAGAAATCGCTATTTTCACGGCGCAAAGATAGCTGTTTCTTGTAAGATTAGTGGAGTTATTTATTGATTTAAGATGATTATTTTAAGAAGGCATTTGATTCTGATCTATGCTTGTTAATAAAGTCGGACCAGGAGGATAATAGCAGTCCGTTGGTTAAAACCAGCGGCAACTTATTTGACTTGAATTTCAATCATTTTATAAATGAAAATGCTCTTCGGAAAGTCTTTTTGCTACTCTCCGAAACGCTAATTATTTTGATTATAAATTTATGAAACTCTTATTATAGAATTACAATTAAATTTAATTCAATACTGTTAATTTCTGCTGATATTTTTCACCATATCTATCCACGATAAATACGATATATTGTCCACTTACATAGTTATTTAAACTTAACCGGTAGATACTTCCTGAGAAATCATCCCAACGAAGTTTTAGCAGCTGTAGGTTATTACCTTTAATATCGGTCACCTCTACAGTATAAATATTCGAAGTGTCTTTATCATTTAGTCTGATATTGAACCAATCCTTTGCAGGATTAGGATAGATGCTCAAGTCGATACCTCTGACCTGTAGTTTTTCGAGATTGGAGTATTCGATTTTACCATCATTTTCTACCATTTTTACCCTGTAATAATGTAGTCTTCCTTGAGGATATTTGTATAAAAACTGGTATTCATATTTATTATCCACTCCTTCAAATACTTTTTCTTCTTTGATATCATCAAACAAAAATCCATCAGAACTGTGCTGCAAAACAAATTTTTGAACACCAACAGGATTTTTAGCATACCATGAGAGTGAATGATATCCAGCTTTGACAGTTTCTGCCTTCAGTCTTAACACCTCCACAGAAAGTGGTGGCAATAAACAGTCGTCTGCCACATTTGGATTGACTAATGGTAAGGTCGACCATGTCTCATCGAATACTGCGTTGATCTCCGCTGCCGGAGCACAGAACCAATCCTTGAGCAATGTGGTATAAACCTGCCTGTAATCAAATTGCATGGTTACATTGGTATTTGAATTTACTACTGTCGGTATTACAGGATTACTGCCGACTATGCCACCATTTACATTACTACCGAATAGCAACGTTGGCGCTGCTATTCCATGGTCCGTACCTAATGAATCATTTGATTTGACCCTTCGGCCAAATTCACTGAAAGTCATGCCTAAGACCCGCTTGTCAATTTGAAGAAATGAGAGATCTTTCTGGAAGGCATCTACTGCTTTGGAAAATTTCTCTAAAATATTTGGCATTGTTCCTGTGGTGGGATCTGTAGTATTTATTTGATTAGAATGTGTATCAAAGCCATTAAGTGTAACCAAATACAACCTTGTTTTCAAACCACCTTTGATGAGACGTGCCACGATCTTAAGGTGATCAGCCAGTGTGTTGGAAGATGGATAACCTGTATATTGCTGTGTAACATTGTTGGATGCAGTTTGAATCGCAGTAGCATAGGCATTGGCTGACAGTGCGACCTGCCTGATATATGTTAGTTCATCACCATAATAAGTATCCGGAGCAGAATCCTGGATTCCATTGATGAGATTGTAAAAACTACTAGTATTTTCTAATGAATAACCCAGGACGCCATCATTGCCCCAGAAGACTTGGGATACACTATTGCCTATCTGAATGGCAAGTGGATCGGTCATACTTGGATTTGGGTATCCATTGGGAGCTCCAGGATATTCGTTTTCAAGGTAACGTCCTGACCAACCGGTGTTCAAAACTTCACCGCTATCCGAACCTGACATCCATATATCTGTTGACCTGAAATGAGAAAAATTCTGATTGGCGTAGGCGACTGACTGCACGATAGAGACCTTGCCTTCATCATACATATTTCTAAATTCTGCCATTTTGGGATGCAGACCGGTGGCGTTGTTTCCATTCAATCCAAGAATTGAGGACTCCGGGATGATGATATTACTACGTGCATTGGCAAGATTGGTATATTGATCTCTTGGGAATACCATATTAAGACCATCGCAACCTCCGGCGAACTGTATCATGACGAGTACTCTATCTGTTTCTACAGCCGGTAGCATATTCAAGAGTGATTTGCTGGTGAGGGCATGCATAGAAAGGCCGGGAATAATAGCAGGTATACTTACTATAGGTAATGATTTTATAAAACTTCTTCTTTTCATTTTCGACAGGACTTTTAATAGATTATAAAAAAAATTACATCAGCTGGTATTCCGGCATGCTCATGATGTATTTGTAAAGATTGGTCAGTCTGGTATTGACTATGTTGAGGTATGTCGGATTGCTTGGAGCACTGATATAGTTGGCCCAGGCTGTTGTCCAGTAGTTGTCAGTTGTTTGTCCTGTCAAAAGAAAATCTTTGAGGAAAGTCTTTATTGTTGCAGAAAGATCTTCCCTAAGCATGATGTCTATGACTTCTTGTATGAGTGCATTCGGATCTCCCGGATTGGAAAGCGTCGCTGTAAAATTGAGAATGTACAATTTCATCGAGTATCCCTGCACCGTATAACCAGTAGAAGCCATTTTATCTGAAAACTTATTCCGTTTCTGAAGCGTATTGGCACTTATCCAGATGCGATGAAATGCCGGAGACTGATAGTATGGATTCCATCCTGCCACATTCGGTGGGTTAGTGATTTCCTGATCTTGCAGAATTGCCTCCGTCCTTATTCGATTGAATACTTCATAATACTGAGCTACCTGACTTGTGGGTGGTAGAGGCATTGAAAATTCTCTGCACATTCCGACAAGATAATCCACAGGGCTTTTGATCATTCCACCATTAGCCAATACGTCATAAAAATGTTGACTCTTGAATAAAGTTTTGAGCACAGGTGCGATCTCATAATTACCGTTTTTAAACATGGTAGCTAGAGGTACGATCACATTATTTTCTATTGTAGCATCAATGTTGTAGTGAACGAAAAATCGATATATTTCTCTACAAATAAATCTTGCTGTCTCATCTCTTGCGAAAATCATCGTTAATAAAGCGTCTATCTCAGCGAGTGCCGCAGCCTCCGTGGCGCCACCTGTGATGACGGTTCCACCATAAAAACCGGGAAAAGTCTTATTGTTAGTGTCATGTTTAGACGGATCAAAGTAATAAACATCACTTGGGGGATTGGTACTAATAGTTCTGAAACCTGTTAGTACTTTGGCAGCTTGCTGCACATCAGATTCTGAGTAACCTGCCCCTACACCTAGTGTAAACAATTCTTGTAGTTCCCTGGCGTAGTTTTCATCCGGAGATGTTTTGGTGTTGTAATGACCATTGAGGTAACGTAGCATTTGAGGATCCAATGTTGCTTTTTTGACTAGATCCTTGTAGTTTCCAAGACAATTTTCACGGTAAGTCTTTACGTTAATGTACATCCAACGAGCTTTTTCCACTGCTTCGAAGGAGGTAACAAGCAAGTTGTGAAAAAATAGCGTCATTTTTTCAACGATGGATTGATTTTGGTTGAACATCTGAGAATGCCACCAATTATTCAGGGAGGAATTCCGGCTATATTCCAAATCGCCAAAGTTGGCATTGACCCATGTCTGACCTGCAGGAACATCAGGATCATTTTGATTATATGCTTGGGTATAGTTGTTGAGAGGAGGATCAGGTTGAACAATTAGTGGTGATATTAGTATATCGACAGCTTGTGTTATTGTCATGTTGGCGAAAAAATCAACGTCTGACTTTTTAGCACCGAACATAGTTCGTTTAACTAGATGGCGGACTTGTTTCTTTGTCCATGGGCCGCTGTATTGTGCAAGGCCAGATGTTGGCGTTGGTGACATCTGCAAAGCAAGAAGATTGTCGAGTTCATCCAACTTCTGCTGATTGGGATGATTCGCTACTTCTTTGATAGATTGTGGAAAAAGGCGCTCTCGTAGTGACATAGCACATGATTTATTAAATGAAAGTATAATATGATCCAAGGCAATACACCTGAATCAAAACCGGTCAAAATTAAAAGTGTGTGTAGAGTGCAACCAAACTGCTGCCAATGAATGCTAATAATGCTTAGGTAAGATCAAATTTTCTTTGATTATCTTATCGTCAAATGTACACAATATATTGAAGTAAAAAAGTTTTCAGACTAAAAATACAGTAAAACCATTAGAAAATGAATTATATCTAAATAGTTATGAATGAGTGAGTTGTGGGGAGGAGATGAATAATGAATAATGAACAATGAATAATGAGAGTGGGCATTTGTGCCAGTAAGGTTCTGCAGGCGATAAGCGGAATATTGGATGTTGGATGCTGGATTTTGAATGAAGAGTGGACGGAGCTTCTTGAATTTATATGAAGGCGATTATTGATGATTGCAATGTGAAAAGGGTAGGAGTTAGAGAGTGAGAAGGAGTGGTAATTTAGCAGTTATAGACATCCTAAAATCTTCGCGTTCAATAGCCCTTGACTTTAGTCAGGGAGAAAAGAAAATCAGAAGTCAGAAGTCAGAAGTCAGAAAAAAAATCACCTATTTCGAAAAATTATTAATATAAATATTCAATTTCTCCTGCATGCCGGATTGAAATTTTACAGTTTTATCCTGACCAATTTTCTTCGCAAGTTTCAAGGCTTCGGCTGCACATGGTGATGTGCCGGGGATATTTATTAATCTTGCCACGATTCTGTTGGCGTCATATGTTTTACTTTCCACGGAGATGTTCATTTTTCTAAGTGTTTCTGTGCATTCCAACAATTCTTGCTTCTTTGTTATTTCAGTTATTTTCTTTTGAGCTGCTTCATAACACTTGCTTCTCTTTGGAATGTATTTTAGACTTGCAGATTGAACATATAATTTATCGTCCGGGTAAGTTTTGGACATTACCTGCTCACAATTTTGTACATACTTTTCATTGAGAATTGCATTTATTGAATCAAGCTGAGCGGGAAAATTCTTTGCGTTATTTGCGAATTTATTCCAGGCATCCTGCATCGCTTCCAACTGACTGGGACCCTTACCTTTTATGATTCTTTCTGAGGTATACTTTTCATCTCCGTAATTAGAATAAAAATTGGTCGTGTACTTATAATCATAGTAATAAATTGATTCCATCCCTTCTATTACTCTATTGCCAATCTCATTAAATCTAACATCAAGTTTTAAAGAACTATGGCCATGAAAATTAAAGACTTTTGAAAAGGACGGCATATAGTTATTTTTTCCACCGTGCTGACCATTATTGATAACACTTAGTGCAAGGGTAAATTTATTTTCATCCACTTCATCCTGAGCAAATAAAAAATTCAACGAAAAAAATAACAATCCTGCGGACAGTATGAGATGCTTCATTACTTAGATTTAATTGAAATGACAATATTGTTACCATTGTATGTGGTACTGGTCGTAAGGCCTACATTGTTTAAATATTTTCTAAAATCACCTGCGAATTTTGAAAGTCTGAAATTATTTCCTTCATCATCTCTAAGTGGAACCTTAACAATATCGAAGAAAAGTTTGGTCGATGTAATACCCTGGATGTGGTAATAATTTTTGAATGAATGAGCCTGGATCCATGTTTCAATTGCTTCAGATAATAGGTCACCATCTTTTCCTACCTCGGATTCGAAATTGAATTTTGATCCTTCTTCAATTCCAATATTCATCGTCACTGTTCTTCCATTGCTTACGATGTCATTGAATTTTGAGTTTATGGTATTTAGGAAATTTTCAATTTCTTTTTCAAGTGCTTTTTGAACTAATTGATCAAAATTGTCCGTATAGAATTTCTGTGAAGTGGATACTTTATTTGCAAATGATTCACCTGAAAAAGCATCATATGCTGTCATGATCACCGTTGCACTATTTCCTGTGGACGACTTGTCTTTTGTGGCTTCCACTTCGACATATATATCTGCACCGGAATTGCGGATCACATCGTCTTTGTCAGACTCTTCCTGGCCATCCTGAAGCGCTGCGGTATTGGCTGATTGCTTTAATTTTCCTCTTAGATCAATGGTGTTTACTCCTCTGGAATCAAATCCTTCTTTAACCTTGGTTACTGCTATCCGGACCAACTCGTTTTTTTCATAAGCATCTCTCAATTGCACACCTTTCGGTGCAAAAGGAATGACCATGATTGTTGGTTGGATATTTTTATTCATATCTGCCTGCACTTCATTTTGTGCATGAAGCAAATTCACAAAAGAAAATATAATTAAAAATGCAATTATTCTCATGAGTTTTATTTAATTAATTTGGATTAAATTCCGAACTTTCTGATTAATCCCTGACTTTCCAGGTCTTTTCTTAAAGCAGACAGGTCAATTGTAATCAATTGCGTGATGGCAGTTATGCCTTTTTGATTGTTAGAATTAAGTGTAGATGATTTTACAATATATTTGACGTAATTACTATTAATTAATTGGTCAAATTCAGCCTTGTGCTTGGACATGAATGTACCTTCATTTTCGATGAGTGGGGTACGCAAATTGCAATCAGGAATTCCTTTAAATAGTATATTCTCAAAAGCATTTCTTTCGGCGAAATATACAGCACCTGATAAGTCTGAAGCTCTTGCAGTCGATCTCAGTGTAATAACTGATGAAGTAAAATTTTCGCATTCAACTTCGCCAGTCCTGGTGAATTGTAATTTTTTAGCAGGAGCACAGGAAATTAAAAAAGTAATTATTACAAGATAAATTATTCTCATTTCAGACCATTTAATTTTCCAAGCTTACTATTCATGTTGTCTATTTTTCCAAAAATTCCAACTTTTTCTGAAAGTCGGACTACGACTTTTTTACCCGCTTTAATCGCTTCATATATTTCTTTGTCTCCATCTTTCACTTCTCTTCTCTCTGTCCTTCCTTTCGCATCATCAAAGGCTTCATTAGTGGCTTTTAACTCCCCGATCTTAGTTCTTCTTTCTAATTCTTTGCCATTTACCTTTTCTACATTTACTGAAAATACTTCAAGTTTTTCGACATGCGTAAATCCAAGTGGAGAGTACAATAACAATTCCTGAGCTTTTCCTTTCTTTTCCTTCGTGATCGTAATTACTTCAATGTTTAATTTTAAAGCATCTAACAATGAATTATAAACCACAGGGTAGCGGTCATCTGCATTGAACGAGCCAACGACGCTGCCATTTTCAACATTGGAAACTTCGATTTTTTCTTTACTGGCTGTCAAAAGGTAATTAAGACCTTGTTCTTTTACTTCAAATTTATCATTGATGAATTGCTCTGATTTATATTTCTCTCTAAATTTCCCAATCAATTCTTTGTTGCTGATGTCGTAAAGTTTAACTCCACTCATCTTATTAAAATACAATTCCATCGTTGCGTTGAAATCCGGATCCGGTGTGTTTACACCAAGATTCATTACATTTTTTTGATCAACGATCTTATCACCATAGCCTTGACTTCCGATCTCATAATACAATTGTTTGCCAGCTGCAATAGCTTCAGCAGCGTCCTTGCCACTCTGGAAAGGTGCACGGCTGAAAATAATGGATCCGTCTTTTTCTGTATTCCCTACAAACAAACTTACCATCGTGGAATAGATGTAATTATTTAAGGTGTCCAATGTAAATACTGATGTATAAGCAGCTACGTAATTGGATCCTTTTCTCTCAGGTATTATTTTGAATTTATTTAATTTTTCCTTTGAAACTTCAGGATTCTGGACTTTAGAATAGCTTTCATCCAATAAGTGCAATTGTTCATTGACGAAGTAACGGTTGATCACTTCACCTTTTTGTTTGAAGAAACCTTCCATCTTAGGGCTATGCTCCAGTATCAATTTATCATACAAAGCTGCATATCTTTTTGGATCTTTAGTCTTAACTGCGTCAGGATTACCTCCGAACAAAGCCTTCCAATTTGTTATATTTATTCTGCTTTTAAATGGTGTAAAATGATCTTCCTCCAGTTTCAAAGTTGCCTTTGAATTTTGAACGATCTGTGACGTTTCCAGGTCAGTTGTCTTAGAACGTACCAATATATTTGGATTTAATTGAAAGAATACTCCGGTTACATTTTTATTTGTATCCAAACTCACCAAAATATTCGGTTTGTAAGTTTCCAATAGATCGTAACTGAATTGTCTCAGATATTTAGCTGTCTTTTCTTCCTTATTGCCATTCAATTGAGGAAGATAAGTAAGTTCTTTTTCAACATTGTAATTGTAAAAATACAGGTCGTAGCCATAGTTTTTACCAAGTTCGGTGATCAGATTTTTATTTACTTCTTGCCAAGCTGGCCCACCGTGGGCTTTTGTGAAGACGTAGGCTACACTTTTATCCTGTGCCACTAATGACAATGTGAAAGAAAGGATCAATATGAAAATGAATGTAAATTTAGTGTTCATTTAGTTTTTTGGTATTAGTTTACAATTGAGTTGTTTTCCGGCATTCATGCGTTTTGAAACTTCTTCACCGCCTTCCATGATCTCCACCACAGAAAAATTATCGTCTTCGACTAGCAGGATTTCTGCCATGCCGACTTTTTCATTTCTTTTAAGGGTCTTATCTCCCAGTTTCTCTTCTACTGTTTCGAAGATTTCCATTTTATATCCTTTTCGGACGTTTTGGTTTTTGCCGACAGCGACGAGTACTTCTCTTGCTTTATCGCCTTTAGATTTTAATATCCGAACTAAAGGAATTTGAATGCCGAAACATTTATCATTAAGAGATTGAATGAGGACTGAAGAATAATAGTTAATCGCTCTGGCACCTTTACCTTTGATATCCGTCTCGGCTTTGCAGAAGACTGTTCCGCCCTCTACTTCATAGACGATGACAGATACGGAGTTAGTTGCAGCCAAATATTTTGGCATCATAATATAATCCATCCCTTCCTGCTTGCCTTGATTAATAGTATAACCATCCATGAAGGTTTCATTTTTCTGCCTTTCCAGTTCTTCGTTAATTACTTTTTGGTTGCGTTTGTCGATAATGACAAAGTCCGGATTTCCTGAATAGGCATATATAAGTTGGCTGGAAAGGGAAGACAAGCTGTTAAAATCTTCTGTATTTAGGCCGAGACCTGCTGCCACTGCATTGTTTTTAGCAGTATAGTCCTTGAGGTCTATTTCGTATATTCCGAGCCGTTTTGGAGTGGACTGTCCATTCGTGTGGAAATGTATTCCAAAACAAAAACAAAAAATAAATATATATATGCTACTTGAAATGAGCGATTTGTATTGAATCATTTGTTAATAAGTGTTAATAAAGAGTTTAAGGGCCGCAAATGTAACATAAAAAAGTTTGGAAAGGGCCTTTCGGTTCTTTATGACCAATATTTTAACATTTGAATGTTGTAGCTGGATTTGATCAATATTTATATTTAGAAAAACGCAGCCACAGAATTGAAAACATATATAGAGGATTTACGAAAATAACCATCGATGTTAAGTTGCTTTAACCAGGAATTTTTCCTTTAAGTCAATTCTTATCCAAAGGATCTCAATAAAATAATGTGTGCAATAAGCACCAGGGATAGCAGCGGGCACGACCGACGCAGGAGGGATGTAAAGCGGATAGTCCGGTCCGCAGGAGGTGCCGTAAATGTGTGATGTATGATGTTTGATGTTTTTTATAAGGAGATAAGCTTTATTAAATGTGTCATTCAATTTCCTCACTTGAAAGTTTTATCGGGTACTCAAGGTCACGAGTTAAAAACTCGCGCCAGCCTACAAAAAACTCACATCAGCCTGCGTTAAAAACTCGCGCCCAATGTCATTAAACTAAGGCCATATGTTCATTCAAAATATCTCAGTGCGCTGCACCTTGAAGCAACCTTAATACGAATTCTATAAAGATTGTGGTGCGCTGCACCTTGAAGAAAAGCAAAGGTGCAGCGCACGGGAATATTTATAGAAATAAATTTGATAGCTTGTCAGGTGCAGCGCACCGAAATATTGTCTGCAATAGATTATTGATTTTAATTGCTTAACTTAATGACATTGAACTCGCGCCAACCTACATAAAAACCCGCGCCATCATACTTTAAAAACTTGGACCATCATTCGTTAAAAGCCCGCTTCACCTTCCCTTAAAAACTTATATCAGCTTTCAATAGAAATTTTTGCATCATTCAATAAAAATTCAAATTATTGACCTCGAAAGTACGAAGTTGGCAAAACTCAATTCCCACAATACTTCACATACGATATATTTATATTATATATATACTTGTAAATAAATTATTTATACTTTGCGAAAATATATCATATAAAACACATTAGAAATAATTGTAATGTGTACCTTTGATTTTCGAAAGGATAAAAAGTGCATGTTTTATTCTTTCTGCCTCCCTCAACAGTAAAAAGAAAAATATCAGAAACGGTGTATCCGCTTCTGTATTCATATTTTTTAATCAACAATATTTCAGTCTTATGAAGAACACTACAATTTTTAGCTTCCCCGTGAAGCCACAAGACGGTTATCGAAAGTATTTTTTCAATCGGTATGCTATCTTTTTATTACTACTCATGTGCTCCCTGGCATCGCCCAAGGCAGCTTTCAGTCAGTATTACAATGTTAACACAGGATGCAGCAACGTGCCGTACAATGATATTTCATTGACAGGTACAGCATTAACGCTCAATCCTGACAATATTACAGCTGATTCTAAATTGCCTTTCGATTTTCAATTTTTCGGGCAAAATTATGTACAGCCTGATATAAAGGTTAGCACACATGGCTACATAATTTGGAACACAAATACCGGACTATTGGCGATTGATAATCAATCACTTCCTATTACAGATACAGATCTAATTCCTGGTGGAGGAATATTTCCAATGTGGGATTACATGGGTTATTATATAGCACCTGGTACAGGATTACAAACTAAGATTGATGGTATAGCACCAAACAGAACATTTACAGTTCAATGGACTAATTTATCTAAGTTTCTAGTTCCATTTGCAGTGAGTACAGGAACTGTAGGCTTCCAGGTCGTATTCTATGAAAGCACTAATGTGATAAAATACATATATAATGACACCTATTTTGGTGACACTTACGAAGAAGGTAGCGAAGGTAACAACGGTGCCAGTGCTACCATAGGATTACAAAAAGGTAATGCTCCGGGTAGTTATTATCAAACTTCTTACAACAACTCTATATTGCTTGAGAATACTCAATGCGTATCCTACACACCTTCACAGACAACTAATGGCTGCACAATGGCTTGTAGCACAAGTAATATAAGTATTCCGGCAAATTGTCAGACATCTTTGCTCGCGGAAGACTTTCTTACTTCTGCCAATAACTGTGCCACTTCTTACATCATCCAATTGCTTGCTACTGAGACTGGACCTATCCTCGAACAGGGAGTAGATTCATTAATAGCTGATGGTATAGATATCAATAATGTTCCTTATCCATTGGTAGGGCAAACCTATGTAATCAAGATCATTGAAAATCTGACTTCCGGTTCTCCAAACATGTGTTGGAACTATCATAATTTTGAAGATTATCTACCTCCGGTCATTAACTGCCGCAATGCAGACACAGTAATTTGTTATGAACCTGCTGTATTGTATTCTTTAGAAGGAATTTCTGATTGCTCAGGTGCTATTACTGCACATGTGATCGATTCAGTCTATACACCTTATACATGTGAAGATGATGACTTTCTATTGGGTCGCATCATCAGATCTTATTATCTGGAAGATGAATCAGGTAACCAAAGTGCTGTTTGTAATGATACTTTATACCTAGCACCTCCTTCTTTGGATAGCGTGGTATTTCCACTAAGCGTACTTGACTTAAGTTGCAGCGTTCCTTTTGCAGAAGATGCTGATGGACATCCGTCCCCTAGTCAGACTGGATATCCAGTGATAGGTGATGCGAGAATTCCAATATATGTCAATAATCTATCCCTTGTATGTAATATTACTGCATCTTATCATGACAATGTCGTGCCTGCCGGATGCAATACTAAGTACATGCGTACATGGACTGTCTACTATTGGAGTTGTGACGGTGAACAGGAACTTAACTACCTGCAGACCATCATGGTCAATGATCTGACGCCTCCTGTAGTCACCGCTCCTGCAGATGTTACGATTGCAGCCGGGCCTAACTGCTCAGCGAGCTACTTAATTCCACCTGCCAGCATTGTCGATGACTGCGGTCATTTAGGTACTACTGTCGTGACACATCCAAATGGTGTGACTCCACAAAACGGTGGATTTACGATCAATAATGTACCAGTTGGTATCTACAACATTATATACAGCGTCAATGACGGATGTGGACATATATCCAGAGACACCATGGTATTGACTATACAAGATCTAATATCTCCTGCAGCTATCTGCAAAAATGCTATTGTATCTCTTGACAATACAGGAAATGGAAGAATGTTTGCTTCTTCAATCAACAACGGTTCTCACGATAATGGTTGTGGAGGTGTGACTATAAAAGTGAAAAGAATGTTACCTGATTGCAATGGTTTGCCAAACCAATCAGATGTATTCGCTGATTATATCGACTTCTACTGCTGCGATGTGGCTAACAATCCTATCATGGTCATCCTGGAGGTGACAGATGCAGGTGGTCTGAAAAGCACTTGTATGGCAGAAGTGACTGTACAAAATAAAAATAATCCGATCGTAGCTGCTACATTGCCGAATATCATAGTTCCGTGTGGTACAGTATATGACGTGAATAAACTTTATCTGACCTTTGGCAAATATGTAATAAGCCAGGCTGCCAGAGATTCTATTATAATAGACGGCGTCTATAAAGGTCTTGATGGTTTGATCACCGGAGTATGTGACGCTAATATAGTGGAATTAACACCTGAGGTAAACATTGGAACATGTGGCTTTGGCACGATCATAAGAAAGTTCAGCTACTCAGGTAATGGCAATACGCCTATCATCATCTTCCAAAATATTACGATTAATTCAGCTGGAGTAGAATTAAAAGCAAGTGATTTCATTGCACCATTGGATTATACTTCTACTAATGACGCTTGTGATCCGGGTGATATCATCGATCTAGGTCCGCTTTATGAGCCAAGATTGAAACCGGGTGTTGAAGGTTGTTATAACTTAATGACTAATTCTGAGGATCAGGTTTTTGCAGGACAGGGAGGAGCATGCTTCAAAATCGTCAGAACATGGACTATCCTTGACTGGTGCCTTGCTGAGGCAAAAGGACTTGCTTATGCTCAGGAACATGCTATACATTTTGTGCACTCCATCGTCATCATGAATACGACTAAGCCAACTTTTGCACCACATGCAGATCAGGCAGAAACAACTTTGATCTGCGATGGAAAAGAAGTTACAGTGACTACATCTGCTACAGATGATTGTCCATCAAACTATCTTGTATATAACTGGCAAATTGACTATAATTTCAACAATGTTAATGCTACATGGGATGCATCAGGCAATGGTAATTCATTCACAAGATTCATGCCTATAGGTCATCACAGAGTTCATTTCGCTGTAGTAGATGGTTGTGGAAACTTGACGGATCAATTCTTCTTCGTGAATGTGGTCAATAATAAGCAACCTACACCGCTTTATAAAAATTTGGTTGTAGACCTAATGGCCAATTTGACAGTGGCAATACCGGCTAGATTGTTCAATGCAGGTTCTACTGGTGCATGTCCAGGTAGCACTCCGCTTAGATTTTCTTACACGAGTAATCCTGCGGATAGTATAAAAATATTTGACTGTTCATTCGGTGTCGATGTGCCGTTTGGTGTAAATATTTATGTAATTGACAATAATGGCTTAGTTGATTTTGCGACTCCAAGTCTTACATTGAATGACAACATTGTTCAGTGTCCTGACAACATAACGCTTATCTCAGGTAGAATCGTTACTGAAGGTGCACAAGGTATCCCTCAGGTAGATGTGAATGCTCAGGCTAGTATGATGAAGCAAACTGACTCTAATGGTGAGTATAGATTTAATAATGTACAATCAGGTACCACATACAGCATAGAACCATCTGATGATAAAGATCCGCTTAATGGTGTCACTACAGGTGATATTATTAAGATTCAGAACCATATTCTGAATAAGAAAGTATTGGATTCTCCTTACAAGTTGATTGCAGCCGATGTCAGTGAAGATAAGCAACTATCAGTTTCAGACATCGTCATGATCAGAAGATTGATCCTAGCTAAGATCGACCAGTTTAGCTCAGGTAAGAGCTGGAAGTTTATCGATGAATCTTATACATTCCCGAATCCTGCAAACCCTTTGAATGCTGATTACCCGCAATCAATAGATGCAGCAACAACCGGTATAAAGAACGATGTTAACTTCATCGGTATAAAAATGGGTGATGTAAACGGGGACTTTACATTAAGTCTTGATGGTGGAAGTTTAGAAGTGAGAGAGAAAGCTTCACTTACGATGGAAGATATCTCAATGGTTCCGGGTCAAACGTACAATGTGGCCATCAGCAATGATGATCTTAATAAGATCGCAGGTATTCAGGCAGCTTTTGAACTTAGCGCAGGGGTAAGACTTGAAGGAATCTCAAGTAATTTATTCACAGTAAGCAATGAAAATTATTCATTGAATGGTAATAGATTAATGTTGAGTATCGCGGATATGAGAAATAACGAAGCTAGTAAAGAAGTATTTACCTTCGAATTGAGTGTGGATAAACCGATGAAGCTTTCTGAAGCTATCAGCCAGAATACTGAAGCTACTTTAAAGTCAGAGATTTATAATGAAGTTGGTGATGGTACTGCTTTTGAAATCAAATTCACCGGCAATAAATCAGGCTTAATTGTAGAGCAGAACGTACCGAATCCATTTACTGATCATACACAAATCTCTTTCATATTAGATCAGGAAGATCTTGTGACATTGAAAGTATATGATATCAACGGAAGAATCTTGAAATCTTCGAAAGGAAATTACGCTAAAGGCAGAAACACTATTTCAATCATTAACAATGAATTGGATGCCAATGGAGTATTATTCTATGAATTGACCACTGCACAAGGTTCAGTGACCAAGAAGATGATCAAATTAAAATAATTGTAGTTTAAGTTTTTCTAAGTCGGACTGTAAACCGTGCTTGTGCAAAAAGCCTGGAAGATTTCTTCCGGGCTTTTTTTATATCTGTTATCAGATTCTAGATTCTAGAGTCTAGCATCTATTTCACGTGTTTAGTGCATTATTCCACTTTTTTCATACTTTTGCATGCCTTAAAGACAAATATTTTGGAGAAACAGTACACCAATTCTATAATGATGATCCGTCCATCGAACTTCATGTACAATGAGGAGACGGCCGTCACCAATGCCTTTCAGTCTGATGACGAAGGGGGAAAATCAAATAGTATAGGTAATGCAGCAGTCCAGGAATTCGACAATTTCGTTCTTCAGCTTAAAGCAATCGGTGTCAATGTGATCGTAATGCACGACACTTTGAACCCTATAAAGCCTGATGCGGTATTTCCAAACAACTGGATCTCCTTCCACGGCAACGGGACACTCATCACTTATCCCATGGCTACTGCCAACAGAAGAATAGAAAGAAGAGAGGATATCATAGATGCTTTAGGACTTATTTTCAAGGTCAACCATCGATATTCTTTTGAATCATCTGAGGACGACGACCAGTTTCTGGAAGGAACAGGAAGTATGATTCTAGATCGTCCAAATAAAATAGTGTATGCTTGTCTAAGTCCGCGAACAAACATATTTCTATTGGACAGATTTTGTTTACTCATGAATTATCAATTGGTATCCTTTTTTTCCACTGACCAAAACAACAAGGAGATCTACCATACCAACGTGATGATGGCCATCGCTGATAAGTATGCCGTGGTATGTCTCGAGAGTATTAAGGATGAGGATAAAAGAAATGAGGTGATTCATAGTCTTGAAAATAGTGGAAAGGAAATCATAGAAATAAGTTTTGATCAGGTGCTTCAATTTGCAGGCAATATGCTGCAGGTAGAGGGTAGTGGCGGTCAAAAATATATGGTTATGTCAGAGCGTGCATACAATTCACTAAGCAAAGAGCAGATCAATGCAATTGAAATGTATGATAAAATCCTTTCCATTCCGATCAATAATATTGAGAAATATGGTGGCGGAAGCGTCAGATGTATGATGGCTGAAGTATTCCTTCCTAAGAAATAATCAAAGAAATAGCAAAATTTAAAACAAAATATTTATTTTTATTTATAAATAGCGACCTGTCACAAACTCGTTGCAACAATTAACTAAAAGACAAAGCATGAATAGTATAGGAAAAGAGCAGGTTAAAACCAAGGCAGATCCGTATAAAATTCTTCTTACTGAAGACGAGATACCAACTCATTGGTACAATATACTGGGAGATATGAAGACGCAACCTCAGCCCACGTTGGATCCTGAGAATAATCAACCGGTCACGCGAGAATACTATTCGAAGTTATACTCTCAAGGCTGCGTAGACCAGGAATTTTCTACTGAAAAGTGGATCGAGATCCCTGATGAAGTGCGTGATTTGTACAAGATCTGGCGGCCAACTCCACTTGTGAGAGCCAAAAGATTGGAGAAGATATTAGGCACTGATTGCAAGATCTACTATAAGAATGAAGGTGTTAGCCCAAGTGGTTCACACAAGACTAACTCGGCTATACCTCAAGTATATTATGCTGCAAAAGATGGTGTCAAAAAAATCATCACGGAGACAGGCGCAGGTCAATGGGGAAGTGCAGTAGCTTTTGCAGCACAGTTATTCGGACTGAAATGTGAAGTATTCATGGTTCGTGGCCCTTATAATCAAAAACCAAGTCGCCGTCGTCTAATGCACTTATGGGGAGCACATGTGACACCTTCACCTAGTGATCAAACTTCAGTAGGTAGAAAGCAACTTGCCGAGAATCCTGATTCAAGAGGTTCATTGGGTACCGCCATTTCTGAAGCGATCGAATATGCTTCACGAGATGCCGGATCTAAATATGTAATCGGCAGTATCCAAAATTTTGTTTTATTGCATCAGACAGTTATAGGACAAGAATGTATCACTCAATTTGGCAAAGTAGATGAATTTCCGGATACCATTATAGCACCACTGGGTGGAGGTGCGAATTTCGCAGGTATTGCTTTTCCTTTTATGGAAAGTGTGTTGAACGGAAGTAAAAAAATCAAGTTCATCGCCAGCGAACCAGCCACCTGTCCAAAACTTTCAGAGGGAGAGTTTAGGTATGATTATGGTGATGTAGGCAAGAAAACGCCTTTATTCCCAATGTATACGCTTGGGCATGACTTTATGCCTGTGCCAAATCATCTAGTAGGCCTAAGATATCATGGTGCCGGATCGATCATTTCTCAACTTACAAAGGATGGCTTTATCACGGCACTTAATCACGATCAGAAAGAATGCTTAGAAGCAGGTATTCTATTTGCAAAGGCTGAAGGACTTGTTCCTGCGCCGGAGAGCACACACGCTATAGCCTCAGTGATCCAGGAAGTTAACCTTGCTAAAAAGGAAGGTAAGCCAAAAACTATTTTGTTCAACTTGTGTGGTCATGGTCATTTCGACCTGCATGCGTATGAGAGTTTTATGGCGGATAATTTTCAGATATGAGATTTAGATGCTAGAGGTTAGATGCTAGAAGTCAGAAGTCAGAAGTCAGAATGAGGCTTCTTGGAGCAATTACTGATTACTTTAGGACAACTTGTCATTTTCTAAAGCGTGAGGAGGAAGAATTCTGAATTTAAATCATTAATCGGTGCATTGATCATTGATAACACAAATTTTAGACTTGTCATTGATGGCATGGCTTTTAAACCATAACATCATTAGTCGAAATCAACAAGAACCCCCGATCGAAATAATTGTAAAGTCGCCATTTGTTAAGATGTTTATATATCCTTCCGGAGCAGAAAACCATAAGTCAACTGAATTTTCCTCAACCTTTTGTCCTCTCATTTCATACATTCTTTCGTTATATGGTTTATGATCTTTCAATTTCCACATTTCAAATTCTATGTATATAAAGAGCAATGCCTCATTGGTAGTAAGATTTGAGAAACAATAAGAAGCACTATATCCTTTTTCGGAATTACCGGTAGCCACTATTACATTTTCTTTAAATTGAAAATACCTGGTAATGTCATCTAAATAATTGACCTTAATATTGTAAGTATCTTTTTTAATTAATGTGTTCGTGCGCAATAAATAATCTTTTATATTTTCATGAGTAACACCATCATCCGCATCGCTTAGTAGCTTCATGACAGGATATTTTGATAGAAATCCTGAATAAATATATGCTATTTGGCCTTCATGTGATATCGCAATAAATTCACCTTTTAATTTAATATCGGCCCGATAATCTCTATAAAAATACTCGTCTTCAAAATAAAGGGGTGAACTATAATGTAATGGTCTGTCATTTTTAATAGAATTTATTAAATCATCATCCATTTCTTCAGACTTTACAATAAATCCTTCCAATATCAATGTGTAAATTACGCTGCTTTCAAAATAATTTTTCTTTACTTCTTCAATTTTTTCTCCATAGTTTAATTTTCCAATAATTTCTGAATTGGAATTAGGCGCTTTTCTGATATTTATTCCATTAACAGCCCAGACGTAATATGACTCGGCGCTTAAATTACAATTGAAAATAACTAGAAAAATAAGTGAAATTAAAACTTTCATAATTTGTAGCATTTATTTTCATTAAAGATAAAGCTATACTGAGAGTCTTGTAAAATAACTTATACGCTGATTAACTTTAACTATTATATTTTCGACTTCATCATTCATGAATCAAAATAGATAGGATTAATAATCGAAGCCTGCAGCCCACTCTCGCGTTCGCTACTCGCCGTTCGCTGTTCACCGATTTTTCATCTTTCATCAAAGAGTTATTCCCACTCTAGCAAATAAAAACGTCCCGCCAAATCCCATCTGAACAGGATCCCATGCACCACCACTTTCTGTCAAACTTGGTTCGTGAATGGTTGGATATAAATTGAATATGTTATTTCCTCCCACAGTTATCGAAACGTTTTTTGTTGCTCTAAATCCTAAACTAAGGTCAGTGACGATCCTTGCATCATAGGTATCCAGGTCATTTTCGTCATAATTCCAATTGGCCAATACCACTTTTGAAAATCTTGTAAATCGAGTGAAAATGGTGAATTTATTAACTGAATAATCTAGCGACAAACCAATCTTAGATTTGGGTGCTGATGCTTCAAGGAAATATCGTTCACGGAGATCAAAATAAGTATCTTCTTTTCCTGCAAGCTTTGCATTGGTGCTCACCTTAAGTATTTCAATTTCATTAAAGTTTGCAGCTAATGAAGTGTTCAATACACCATTTCCGATTGTAGCCCTATGTCCAAATACAAAATCAATTCCACGTGTTCTGGTGTCTAGTGCATTTGTAAAAAATTGAGCTCTGCCAACATTTAATGACTGTAATATTGTTCCAATATCAGGATCATCATCGGTAAATTGACCCGTCAAAACGATCCTATCCTTTACATCTACCATATACGCATCGGCAGTGATCGTAAAAGGGTAATGATTAAATACAAATCCTGCAGAGGTATTTTGAGATGTTTCTTGTTTTAATTTGTCGATACCAAGTTGCTTTGTAATTGGATTGTCATTGCTGGCGATTAAGACCTCGACAGGTTGACCGGCAACGAAATTTGTAATTGTACTATTGAAATATATCTGAGGTAAACTAGGTGCTCTAAATCCAGTGCTATAAGTCGCTCTAACCGCGAGTCCTTTAAATAATTCCAAACGCCCGGCGATTTTACCATTCAAGGTGCCCCCGAAGTCACTAAAATTTTCATACCGGAGTGCTCCACCAAAAACTAAATTTTTAGTAACATCCAATTCTGCATCTGCATACACTGCTAGATTGCTTCTGTTTTTATTCGTTTCATCTCCGGGTTGGAATCCAGGGAAACCTTGTGATCCTCCCGGTACACCGGCTTCATAGCTTTTCCAGGAATTTTCATCTCCTGCATAGATATTGTATTGTTCATATTTGTATTCACCGCCAAAGGCAAGGTTTAATCCTTTTAGCACTGTGGGTATATTACGGCTGGTACTCAGGTTGATGACGTCCTGTAGCAGCTTGAATCCCCCGGCTTTAAATGAAGTAGGAGACACAGCTCCAAGAGAAGTGTTCAGGGTTTTGTCCACAGAATAAATGAATTTATTATAACCACACATATTGCTCAAATCCCAGTCCCACTTGCCAAGTTTGACTTTGACACCATTTGCCACTGAAAGGTCATTGATATTGCTTTTGATGAGCGGGTCAAATCCATTGGGATAAATAGAAGGAATATTGCGATCGTCGTCTGCAAAGCGCGTCCATGCATAGGCATTTCCATTACGGTGGTTATATCCTCCAAATGAGTAGAAGTAAACTTTTTGGGTAATAGGGATGCCTACATTAACATACAGGGAAGAGTTGGTGATTTGCGGTTCGCCGAATTGCCTTCTTGCCAGGTCATCCGGATTGGTATTCGCCCTGTTAGTGAATCCTCTATAAGAATGGTCGGCAGTAATATTTACAAAGCCTTGTCCTATGTTGAACCCATAATTAGCGTTTACACCATAAGCACCTCCATCAAATTTTTTGTCATCAAATCTATATTTTGCTAATGCTGCGCCGCCATTCAAATTGACAGCTAATTCATCTGTTTTCTGTTTTAGGACGATGTTGATTACCCCAGCGATAGCATCACTTCCATATTGTGCAGAAGCGCCATCTCTAAGGATCTCTATCCTGTCTATTGCCGCCGCAGGAATCGTATTTAGGTCTGTTCCTGTATTTCCTCTACCTCTTGAACCATAAATATTTACCAGAGATGAAGGATGCTGTCTTTTGCCATTTATGAGCACCAGTGTTTGATCAGGTCCAAGTCCACGTAAGGAAGCCGGATCAATATGATCTGTGCCATCAGAACCAGACTGGCGATTGGAGTTAAAGCTTGGTGCAGCAAACTGTAGCATTTGATTGAGGTCTAACTGTCCAACCTTTGATGTCACATCTCTTATCTGAATCACATCTACCGGTGCGATGGATTGGGTGGATGATCTGTTGACATTTCTTGATCCGACAATTTCGATTGAACCGAGTTCAGTGCTTGCTTCTTCCAAGGTAATGTCGAGCATGCCATTTACATTTTTTACTTCAATTGTCTTGTATCCAATAAATGAAAATACTAAAGTTGGATTTTCAGCTGCTCGTAAAGAAAAACTACCATCAAAACCGGACACAGTGCCGCTATTAGTACCTTTGATCAAAATAGTAACACCTGGCAAACCGGCTCCAGAATTGTCTTTTACGACACCTACAACCTGAGTCTGAGCAAAAGAAATTTGAGCAATCAGGCAAACAAATAAAAAAAGTAAATTTCTAAACATGGTAAAAGCTTAATTAGATTAATGAATAAAAATTTGAAAATGTAGAAAGTGTAATTAGATAATAGGATTATCCAAATTGAATTCCATAAAAGTAATATTTTAAATTCTGATTTGAAAAAAATATTTTGAATGAAAGTTATGGTAAATAAGTGATCGACTATTTCAATACAAAACTATTATATTCGTAAGAAAAAAGCATGTCCCTAAGCAAGCACAATTATCTGAACAAGGAAAATACTTTATTTTATATACTGGGGGGAATATTTATATCCAATGCAATTCTGGCAGAATTGATCGGTGTAAAGATCTTTTCGATAGAGCATTTATTCGGACTTGACCCTGTCAATATGACTTTCTTTGGAAAGAGTGGCTTATCGTTCAGTCTGACCACAGGAGTTATTCTTTGGCCCGTGGTCTTCATCATGACTGACATCATTAATGAGTATTATGGTCCGAAGGGGATAAAGTTTTTATCTTATTTTACTGTTGTGCTCATACTCTATTCGTTCCTTGCCATAACATTAGCTATCCATGTACCTCCAGCGGATTTTTGGCCGAAATCGCACCTTTCTACAGGTTTATCTCCAGGAGATTATCGAAACGGAGTTGCGAATTACGACTCGGCCTTTCATTTGGTTTTCGGCCAAGGACTATACATCATTATAGGTTCGGTGGTTGCATTTTTGGTAAGTCAGGTCATAGATGTATATATTTTTCATAAAATCAAGCAGCGCACTGGCGAAAAGACGATGTGGATGCGTTCGACAGGAAGTACATTGGTTTCTCAGTTGATTGATAGTTTCGTGGTATTGTTTATTGCTTTTTACATTGGTGCGGGTTGGGATATGCGACTGGTACTGGCCATAGGTTTCGTTAATTATATTTATAAGTTTACAATTGCGATTTTGGTTACACCCTTATTGTATGTTATTCACAATATAATAGAGAAATTTTTGGGTGAAGAAGTTGCGGAAAGGCTGAAGAGGGAAGCTATGGGGTGAAGGGAGGGTAGAAGTCAGAAGTCAGAAATTAGAAGTCAGAAGTTGGAAATTAGAAATTAGAAGTCAGAAGTTACAATTCAGAAGTTACAATTCAGAAGTTACAATTCAGAAGTTAGTTAACTTGTAACGCTTTGCTTCCAAAATGAAAAAGATAACTTGAGAAAAATGGAACGCAGATGATGCAGATTTTGCAGATATTCATGATCAATTATTGTAGAGAAAGTCGATGTAAGAATTTCCCCCTTTGGAGGGTGAACAACGAAGAAAAGGTGCAAAAGCGACCTTTTCAAGGAAGTGAAACGAAACGAAGTCTCACGTCAGGGGGACAAAGTGTAGTCAGAACATTTTAAGCTTGACTACCGTAAGAATGAGGACAGGTAAGCTTAAGATGCTTCTGCGATGGTAGGGGGAGGAGTCCTTGATACATAGATCTTAATTAATTGATTAACAGCGAATTAAATTGAGTTATATAGGAGTTCACCTGCAGGCTTGCCCGATTGACGAAGTGAGGCGTGGAAACTCTTATAATATTTTCAACCAATTAAGATCATTGATATGTTTTTGGAATTAAACTATCTATTTCATAGTTAATAATATAGTCCATATTACTTGGTAAATATTAAATATGTATATTGTTAATTACCAATGCAATAAGCAACTCAGAAGCTTTAATTAACTAGGCTGCTTACTATGATTTTGAAAAGGGTCAGATATGATGTTTTAATAAGTGAAGATTCCTAACATTCAATCTTTAAAGAAAAAATACAACTAATCACAAATAATTAAGAAATAATACTTACTTTTGCGCCTCGTTAAATCCCTGTGGTTTGTTTACAAAGGATACAGGGTTGAATATCATATAATTAATTAAAAAATTTAACCGAAATGGCAGTTAAAATCAGATTACAAAGAAAAGGAAGAACTAAAGCCCCGTTTTATCACATCGTTATCGCTGATGCTCGTGCACCTCGTGATGGTAAGTACATAGAACGTATTGGTTCTTATAACCCAATGACCAAACCTGCGACCATCGACATCGATAGAGATGCAGCATACAATTGGTTGACTAAAGGCGCACAGCCAACAGATACTGTAAAAGCTATCCTACGTTTCAAAGGTGTATTGGTTAAGAAACACCTTATGAGAGGTGTGGCTAAAGGAGCAATGACAGTAGAACAGGCAGATGTTAAATTACAAGAGTGGATCGAAGCTAAAGAAAGCAAAATTGCTCAAAGAGTTGAAGGAACAAAAGTAGAAACTGAAGCTAAGAGAAAAGCTATTTCTGGTACTGCTAAAATAAAACCAGTTGTTGTTGTAGAAGAGGCGCCTGCTGAAGCAGCTGCAGAAGATATGGTTGTTGAACAAACTATAGAAGTAGCAGAAGAGGCTCCAGTAGTTGAGGAAGCTGCACCGGTAGCTGAAGCACCTGCAGCAGAAGAGGCTGCACCAGCAGTTGAAGAAGCACCAGTAGTTGAAGAAGCTGCAGATGTGGTTGAAGAAGCACCGGTAGCTGAGGCTGTTGAGGTAGCTCCAGCCGTTGAAGAAGTTGCTGATGAAGTGGTTGCCGAAACAGAAGCACCTGCTGCTCCTGAAGCAGAAGCAACTGACGAAGAAAAAGCTTAATTAATATTTTTTAATTAAAATATAAATAATCACAATAAATAGATTAAGTTTGTGCTTGACTATTTTTCTGTGTTGAAATGAACCTGGTAGGACCTAAAAATTCTACCAGGTTCCTATTTTAAAATAATACCTAATTCCTACTTTTATGGACCAAAATAAAGAAATTCAAAAAAGCATTGACGCCTTAAAGAATATTGCAGCTCAAATTCAGGCCTCTGAAGCACTGGCTACTTTCCAGGAAGAAGAAGATGAGGATAGTTACAAAGCACTTGTAGAAGAATTTGAAGCACCATTGATGGAGCTGCATGTAAATATCGCTAACCATTTTCCGTTAAATCTTGAAGCTTTTGAAACTGAATTTCTTAACCCGGATCTTGAAGGTCTTCTACTTCCCCGATTACTTGGCTTTAGTGTATTAAGAGGTTATCACGACAAGATATACAAATACCTTACTCCTCAGGATCATTTTAAAAACCTGTTGATCGCCATCGCAGAATCCCCAAACTTTGATTATATTAAAAACAGAATAGGCCAGACTGTGCAGATTGGCTTTGCACTAAGCAGCGATATCTGGATTACCAACCTTCTGGAAGGAATAGAGAATAAAAAAGTACACCTGTGGCTACAAACTCAGAAATTGGAGAAATTCTTCAATGTGGACAACAGGAAAGTGGCTTATACCAAATACAGAAATCAATTTATCTCACACAACTATTATACGGCAAAGATCCCCACTACCATGGGAGAACTAAAATTGTATTATCCTTCACTCAAATATTTTCTCTTCCAAAGACAAAGACTTCGTCTGGACAACAGCAATATAAAACCTGCAATCACAGAGCTTCTAAAGAATCCAATCATAGCTAATACAGAAGAACAGCATCAGATATTGTTTGTACTCTTAAACTTCTTCAATCTGGAAGGTAGTGACAGAACAGATGTTAAAACCATCCTCAATAAATTAAGAAAGGATGATGCGAACATCTCAGAGGAATATTTCGAATTTCTGATTGAGATGTATGAGAATAAAACGATTCTAGGTCCGGATAGTGATAAAAAGGTTAAAGAATTCCTTGACACAGCGATTGAAGATGATATCCTTGCCTATTATACCCTAGTTGAGCAACTTCATAGCAAAGGTTATATGCATGTGGACGTTGTAGAAGCAGTTAGAGAATATCTTGGCGACTATAAAGGCTTATCTAATCAGGCAGAAGCTGTAAGACAGGCCGTATTGCGTTACTTTAAGCAGTGGATAGACAATGCTGAGCCAAATGATTATCCTGAATTCTTTGAATTGTTTAAGACATTCAGCGTTTACATGGACCTATTCAGTAATAAACATTTCAATCAACAACTTGAATACTCCGCTATGGCTTATGTCAGAAGGATGATGGATTACTTTACAGACAAACGTGGTAAAGATTATCAGGATGTAAAGAAATTCGTTCAACATACATTTACTGAAGCTGGATTCTTAAAGGATAAAGAGGCTGTAGAAATGTTTAAGACTAAGAGGAAGCCAAAGGATTAATAATTGACTGTTAGCTTCTAGTTATTGGCTTATGGTGCTGAATTACAATCAATTTTAGTTTGAAATTTTAATTATAAATAAAGAATTGAAATGGAGAATTGAAAATGAGGGCCTAAATTGAATTTTCCAGCTGCATTTAGTTTTTATAATCTAACTTTTTTAAAGCGAAGTTCTTTTGCCTTAGAATAATCAGACCTGAGTAAATAGTCATTAAGTAAAATATGTAAGAGCTGATTTGAGATATATGAAGCCATATTTGCTCGAACAAGCATTACTTTCAAGTGTCTATTTGACCATCAATAATTTAGGGGAAGTCACAAAGAGATTTTATTCTTCGAATAGAATTTAGAAAAGATGGGAACTCTATATGCACAATTGCTCTTCGGTATTTCTAATTTCTAATTTCTAATTTCTAATTTCTAATTTCTAACTTCTAATTTCTGACTTCTAATTTCTGACTTCTGACTTCTAGCCTCTAACATCTGATCTCTACTCCTCCATCTTTACATTCAATCTATCAAACAGCTTCTGAACAAGAGGATTTTTCTCATTCAGAATTTTGAATTTTTCTGCTGAGGTGAGTGGTTTCATAGATTTCATATCTCCCATCAATGATGGATCTATAATGAAGCCAAAGGTAATTTTGACATTGCGTAAATGGTGTCTTAGAAATTCCAATAGAGCAGTTTCATTTATCAGCGTTTCTCTTTCATAATTTGAGCCAACGGTAAATTTGATCACATTTTCTTCATCACAATCGAATAATCTACTTTGAAGTATAAGTTTTACGGTGACAGAAGCCTTCTCGTTATACTGATTCATAAGTTCAATTACCTCTTTCAGATGATATTCATTGTTCTTATTGGCATGATCCTGCATTACAGATTTTGCTTCTACCTCAAATTTCTTAAGTTTATCTAGTTTAGTAGGAGGAGTCTTGATCTCATGAATGTGAGACTGCTGGACCTCTGCCTCCTCGGCTGTCAGCTGGTGACTAAAGGGTTCAATCTGCATGAGAGTAAGATCAGATTCTTCAGGACTTAGTTCCTGCTCAAGCTGCGGAGTTGAAGATACTGTAGGTTCGGCCAATGTTATTTTTACTGGCTCAGGGGCTTTTTTTTTTCACTGGTGTCTACAGGTACCGTATTGGTCCCGTTGATCATCGATTGTACGAAGATCATTTTGATCATGGTCATCTCTAAATGCAGCCTCTTATTGCGGGCGGTTCTGAAATTAATGTCACATTCACTGCATAATTCCATCCAGGTCAACAAATAATCTATACTTACAAGCTGAGACTGATGAAGATATTTGTCCCTGATGGCTGTTGTATTTTCAATCAAAGTAATAGTCGACACATCCTTACTTACCAATAACTGCCTAAAGTGTTCCGATAGGCCTGTAAGGAATACTTCCGGATCAAATCCTTTTTTCAATACTTCATCAATCGTAAGCATGATGCCGGATAGGTCTTCCGTAAGCAACTGATCGACTACTTTAAAATAATAAGTATAATCAAGTAAATTTAGATTCTCAGTTACTGCATCATAAGTAATATGATTATTAGTAGCTCCGGCTATTCTGTCAAATATAGAAAGTGCATCTCTCATAGCGCCATCAGCCTTTGTCGCTATCAAGTGAAGAGCTTCTTCTTCCGCTTTGATAGATTCTTGTGATGCTATGATATTTAATTGCTTTACAATATCACCCACCTGCAATCTCCTAAAATCGAATATTTGACAGCGGGATAGAATCGTAGGGAGAATCTTGTGCTTTTCCGTAGTAGCAAGTATGAAGATGGCATAAGGCGGCGGTTCTTCAAGTGTCTTTAAGAAAGCATTAAAGGCAGCAGTAGATAGCATGTGCACCTCATCAATAATAAAGACTTTGTATTTGCCGGATAGAGGTGGTATTCTTACCTGTTCGATGAGATTACGAATGTGATCCACACTATTATTAGAGGCAGCATCTAGTTCAAATATAGAAAAAGAAGCATTGTCATCGAAAGATATGCAAGACTCACATTTGCCACATGGCTCATAATCTGCTGTCATATCCAGGCAATTCAAGGTCTTGGCAAGTATCCTTGCACACGTCGTCTTACCTACACCTCGAGGTCCTGTAAACAAAAATGCATGAGCCAGTTTGTCCTGAGAAAAAGCCATCTTGAGCGTATGGGAAATATGTTCCTGTCCCAACACGTCGGCAAAACGTGTAGGCCTGTACTTCCTCGCTGATACTATAAATTGTGACATATTTGAGGTGGTGAAAGTAGATAGAAATTAGTAATAATTAGGATTTATTTTTGTTAAAATTGTAATAATCGAGATATCAATATGGTAAACAAGATAATCAAATGAGTGTTGAATGGTGAAGACTATTTTCGGTACTTTTCCTATAAACAGCTTATCTTTCCATTTCAAATGTTGAATATATTACTTGATCTAAAAGATTAACTATGCGGATAGCACTAGCCCAACTTGATTATATGATCGGAGATTTCGAGGGGAATCTTTCTAAAATGAAAAATTACATTCAAAAAGCAAGATCAATGAAAGCGGATCTCGTTTGTTTTGGTGAATTGGCAACTTGTGGATATCCACCTCGGGATTTTCTTGAGTTCAGTGATTTTATCGCTAAGTGCAATCAAAGCATTGAATCCTTGATTCATGAATCCAAAGATATAGCCATCATTGTTGGCTCGCCAACAATTAATCCCGTATTGGAAGGTAAAGATCTTTTCAATTCAGCCTATTTTCTGGCAGATGGTAAAGTACTTGGAGTGGCACATAAGGCATTGCTCCCCACATATGATATTTTTGATGAATATAGATATTTTGAACCTGCTAATGATTTTGAATGTATTGATTTCAGAGGATATAAGATCGCTTTGACTATTTGCGAGGATATCTGGAATGTTGGCAATGAAAATCCATTATATGCTGTATGTCCAATGGATGAATTGATCAAACAAGGACCGGATTTCATGATCAATGTTTCTGCTTCTCCATTCTCCTACAAGCAGGCCAAAGAAAGAATATCGATTGTTCAGACCAATGTAGCCAGATATAAGGTTCCTATGATGTACATAAATCATGTGGGAGCTCAAACTGATGTAATTTTTGATGGCGGATCACTTGTAGTTTCTAGTGATGGAATGGTATTCGATGAGATGAAATATTTTGAAGAAGATATTTCAGTTTACGAATTGGATGATATCATGATAGGTGGTATTCAAAGGGAACAGTCAAAAGATAAAATTGCTTTAATCTATGAAGCACTTAAATTGGGTATTAAGGATTATTTCAGGAAATTAAATTTTAAAACGGCTATTTTAGGACTTTCTGGTGGAATTGATTCTGCATTAACTGCAGTCCTGGCAACTCATGCTCTTGGAAAAGAAAATGTTAGAGTATTGCTTATGCCATCTCAATATAGTAGTTCACATAGTTTAGAAGATGCAATTTTATTGGCACAAAAGTTAGGGATTCGTTTCGATATTGTACCGATCAAGGATGTGTACTCCGCCTATGAGACCATACTGCAGCCTTTATTCATAGGAAAAGAGGCAAACATTACGGAGGAAAATATTCAGGCTCGCATACGTGGCATGTTACTCATGGCTATTTCAAATAAATATGGCAATATCTTACTTAATACGAGTAACAAGAGTGAAATGGCAGTAGGTTATGGCACTTTGTATGGTGATATGTGTGGGGGAATTGCAGTTTTGGGTGATGTTTATAAGATGGAGGTATACGCTCTTGCTAATTATATCAATAGAATGGAGGAAATAATTCCTCATAATTCAATCTATAAACCACCATCCGCTGAATTAAGGCCGGATCAAAAAGACAGCGATAGCTTACCGCCATATGAGGATCTTGATCGGGTATTATTCGAATATATTGAAAATAGAAAAGGACCGGAAGAAATCGTTGCTTTAGGCTTTGACGCTGCTTTGGTCGCAAGGATTTTGAGAATGGTCAACATGAATGAATTTAAGCGAGAGCAAACCGCTCCTGTGATCAGAGTTTCACCCAAGGCTTTCGGCATGGGGCGCAGGATGCCAATTGTAGGAAAATACCTGGCATAAAAAAACCACCTTTCTTTCGAGAAAGGTGGCCTTATCTGTAAAGATGGTCTTTAGTATTTCCCTTGGGAAATTGCTACAAATTCATCTGTTTTTGCTTTCATATATTCTGTCAACTTCGTAAGGTCATCTCCTTGAGCTTGCTTAAGAGCTTCACTCCCTTTAGCTGAAAGTTCTTTTCCTTTATTGCCCAATTCCACCATTTTGGCTTGATCTTTAGTTTTCATTGCCTCAGTATACTCAATTAGGTAAGCATCATATGCTTGCATGTAATCTTTCACAGCGGAAGACTCTGTTTCCGGCATAGGCACAGAAGTTGATGTTTCTTCAACTTTAGTCTCAGTTGTCTCTGTAGTAGCAGTTTTTTTGCAAGCACCCATAGCAAATGCTAAAAAAACGAAAAGAACAATTTTTTTCATGTTATAATAATTTGTAATTGATAAATATTTAAATTATTTAGCTCCTCCAGAGATTCTGGCGAACTCATTGGCTCTCATCTTAATGTACTCTGTAAGTTTTACTGCATCATCACCAGTTAAATTAGCCAGAGCTTCAGTGCCTTTAGATGATAATGTTATCATTTTAGTGCCTAATTCCTGAAGTTTTACCTGATCTTTTGATTCCACTGCTGCAGTATATTCCGCTAGAAAAGCATCGTATTCCTTTATATATTCCTGAGCCGCAGGATCAGATAGGGTAGGAGCTTCAGTGAGTGTAATCGCGTCCGTGGTGCCCATCTCTACATTAGCCTCATCGGCGGACTTCATTTCTTTTGATTCATTTTTACAAGCACCTAATGAGAGGGCAAAAAGAAGGAAAAAAATTAATTTATTCATATTATTTTTTGTTTTAAAATTTAATCTAATAAATATGCAAAGGTAATATAAAAATATTTTACATGTGTTTTATCTTTTAGCCACCTCCCGTGCCTTTTGTGCCTGAATACCCAAGTTCTATTAATAGTTTAATAACTTTTTCTTTGTGATTGCCCTGAAGAATGATCTCATTGTCTTTGGCTGTGCCACCAACACCACATTTGTTTTTTAGCTGCTTTCCTAAAGACTCAAGTTCTTCTATCCTGCCTGTGTATCCTGTGACGAGCGTTACTTCCTTTCCACCACGTTGTTTTCTGTCTATTGCTACACGTAATGCAATTTTATTCTTTTCAACATCTTCAGAACTTTGTAACGCATCCGAAAAAAAATTGTAGTTAAAGTCAGGATTGGTTGAATAAACGACCCCGTCTCTATTTTTTTTGTTTTTAGACATAATTAATAAGTCCTTGTAAATTGATAATTGATCATTCTGAGGATGTGCATGCCCAAAGAATGTATTGATTGACCTGAGTTACTTAATATTATGACGCAAGTTTGGGTCTGAGGTACAAAACCAAGAAATGCTGAACATCCTTTCATAACCCCAGTCATAAAATATAAGTTCCCACTTTTTTTTGTTTTGACCCATCTGAATCCTCCACTGCTAAAGCTTTCTTTTATATTTTTTTTATCATTAGCATTGATTTCTAGAGCAAATTTTTTAAAATCATCTTTTCCGGACAATCTTAAATACACCTGACTAAGTATGATAAGATCATGAAGGTCAGTGAGGAGACCCATAGCCGGCATGAATCCATTGAGATGTTCGAATCCTACCTTTCTGCCTTGCGCTGTATATAGTGTCGGGATTTCACTATTTTTATAATCTTCAACATCCTTGTAAAAAGTGTTTTTCATTTCAGGAATAAAACTTCCTTCTTTATGGACCCTTGTGTCTGTTACCATCCAAAGTATCTTCCCAAGCAGGTAGTAATTGTATTGTGAATGAGTGGAGAGTTTATTTGCAGTGTTTACTTTACTCCAAATTGCAAGATATTTGTCAATAGTATCTGCTGGTATGTTTATGTATGAATCGTCCGGATCGGACTTGAATGGTGTTAATTCAGGAAGAATCTTTGGCAAACCTGAAGTATGCGACATCAGTTGGCCTATAGTAAGATCATTGATCCAGGAATCTTTAAAAGGTGCTATTTTGAATTTTTTTAAAGAGTCTGACTGAGAGATCAACCCCAATTCAAACATTTGATATGCAAGCATTGTAAGTTGTGCATGAGATAGACCTCCCACCTGGAAAATAGTCGTGTCAGAGACCGGAATGTTTGATTCTTTTGATAAAGTGCCAATTGAATAGGTGTAAGTGGAATCCCAGTCTAATACTGCTATCATTGTACCTGAAGCACTGCTCAGGTCAACATCTTCTTCGTTCTTAATGATCTTTTGAATCTCGCCGAAAAGATGATCTTTTTGACCTGAGAGGACTCCTGTATACAGTAATATTATGTAGGTTAGAAGATTAGTTTTCATTCTTTTTAAAATAACTAGTAATTTGAATTACTTATCGTGCTGGTCGTCAATGAAATAGATATTAGTAATTTGCATAATAAATTTTCCTTTTACACCGGTCTTAACAATAATTATAAAATAGTAATTTCAGTTTTAGAATTTTCTATATTTAGTTAAATGATTTCATATGAGCGAAACAATCATCGGAGTTTCCCCGCCGTCGTTGCACTTTGTCGGGCAAGCCCGCCGTCGTTGCACCTTGTCAGGCAAGATTCTGATTTCAAATTTCAAATTTCAGACTTTTAGTTAAATACCATCTATATTTTCATTGATGATTAAGTGTCCGAATCTTCAGTTAGATAATCGACTTACCCGTCAACGACTCCCTAATAGTTTTATCCATTGCTATTTCAGCTAGAGGCCTTCCGATCTGATCCAACTGATGCATGATATCATTAATTAGGTCCTTATCACTTCCTTTTATACTTTTTCTCAACTCATCTACGGTCATCATTAATGGCAATAATTGTTCCTCACTAAATATAAGTTGGTGATTTTTAACAAACTTTTCTGAAGATTGAATAACGTTTTGTGCCTCATTTCGTGCTTCGATCAATGCTTTTGAGTCTATATCTGTCTGAGCATTTTTGATCGAATCAATTAGCATTAAGGCCATTTCTTCCTCACTGATGCCATATTGTGCTTTGATCTCAACTTTTGTTTCAGTATTTGATCTAAGTTCTTTAGCACGCACAATGAGTATTCCGTCTGCATCTACCCAAAAAGAAACTTCTATTTTAGGCAAACCGGCAGACATAGGAGGAATGCCTTTTAAAATGAATTCTCCAAGTTTTCTATTATTTTGAACTAGATCTCTTTCTCCTTGATAAACTGCAATTTTGAGATTGATCTGTCCATCTATTGAAGTGGTATAATTGCGTCCTGCTGAAGACGGAATTTTTGTATTTCTTGGAATTATCACATCCATAAGGCCTCCCATGGTCTCAATACCTAAAGAAAGCGGAGTGACGTCCAATAAAAGTAGGTTACTTTGATTCCCGGCAAGAATATCTGCCTGTACAGCCGCTCCCAGAGCTACCACCTGATCAGGGTCAATTGAGTCATTTACTTTTTTACCAAAGAATTTACTGACAGCATCTTTCACAGCCGGAATTCTGGTTGATCCGCCTACCATTATTATATCATCGATATCTTGAGTTTTTAACTCAGCATCTTTTAATGCATTAATAGTTAGGTCAATAGTTTTTTGAATTATTGGTTGGATTGCGGCATCCACAGCAGCTTTATTCACTGTTATTTCCTTACCTAGAAAGATAAATGAGTGATCGTCTTTTTGAGATAACTGTTTCTTGCTTTCCTCTGCTAATAGTCTGAGCTGTTGGCGCTCAGAAGAACTTAATGTATCAAGATCTATTTGAAATTTTGTTGCGATAAGCTGCAAAATAGCCTGATCAATATCATCTCCACCGAGCCAGGTATCACCTTTGGTCGATAATACTTCGAAGATGCCGTCCTCCAATGTTAAAACACTCAAGTCGAAGGTGCCTCCACCCAAGTCATAAACTGCAATGTTTTTACTCTTTTCGGATGTCTTATCGAATCCATATGCCAATGCTGCAGCTGTCGGTTCATTGACGATGCGCAGGACATTCCAGCCGGCTAGCTTTCCAGCGTCCTTTGTAGCCTGGCGTTGACTGTCATTGAAATATGCAGGAACAGTGATCACGCATTCATGGACTTCTTGATTCAAAACTAATTCTGCCCTTGCTTTCAATTCTTTGAGGATGATGGCCGAGAGCTCTACTGGTGTGTAATACTTTTTTCCGGACTTAACTTTTACCAAGCTTTCAGCATCCGTGTCGAGGATCTCGTAACTGAAAAAATCTTTAGAATTTTCAACATCATTAAAAGATCTACCCATTAGCCTTTTGACAGAAAAAATTGTTCTGGATGGATCTGAAATAAGTTTATCCTTAGCTATTTCTCCTATTGAAGCGAGATCATTTTCGTCAAAATAGATAACAGAAGGTACCAAAACAGACTTCCCATCATGATCTGGCATAACGGTTGGTTGACCATCATTTATGTAGGCAATCAGACTGTTGGTAGTTCCTAGATCTATACCCACTATGATCCTTTCTTCCTTTTTAATATCGCCTGATTTCAGGTCTATGGCTATTTTCGACATAATAGTTAGAACAATAAAATATTTGAATAGTTGATAGATGATCCGGATTGCAAAGGTATAAAAGTCCTTTCAAATGGGTAATGGGTAATGAGTGATGTAATGGGGGCAGAATGAGTAGTAATGTATAATGTTGGATTCGGCCTATAGCTTAAAGCGCATTGCTTATAGCCTATTTGACTATTGACAATTTCACACAGTTGCACGAAGAAGCCCAAAGTTTCACAAAGAGTAAGAGTAAACTTAGAAAGTCATTCTAAATTCTGACTTCTATCTTCTAGTTTCTAAAAGAGAGATCAACTTTTCGCAATTAATTATATTTTCTTAGAAACCTTATTTAAAAGTATAAATTATTTATTTTTGCAACAATTAACGAAGATGTATAATGTATAAGTGGTTCATTTATTGTGTTTTTTTGGTATTCGCAAGTTGTAAATTTGACAATAAAGACAGTGGCAGGGAATTGATAGAAGTCAACAGTGATACTTTAGAGGAAGAATCGCTCCCACTGACTACCTCTGATGAAATTCTCGATGTAGCGCCGGAACACATGGGCGGGCTTACAAAGCGTGATGGTGAATATGTGATCGTAGCAAGTGATTTTGTAGAAGCGACCATCATGGAAGATTATAATTCGATTAAAAATGTATCGGAAAATTACTCTTCTACTTTCAATATATCAGCAAGGAAAACTGCCGACACACCTTCGAAAGACCGGGACTCAATAGTTTCCATGAAATTCAAAGCTTCTTTGATCGAATTCAGAAAGAGGGAAGGTAAAGAAGATCAATTAGTCATGGCAAATTTTAAAAATGAATTATTTCTGCTTCAGAATGGCCTGAGAACAGGCCTTGATCGACAGGAAATGCTTGCAAAATTTGGTATAAAAGAGCAGGTAATGCAGGACACGATTGAGGTTGTTTCTGAAAAAAATGAAAATAAGATCGTGCTCTTTATGAAAAAGGATATGTTGATCAAGATCGAGATATTACCGGAGCAGAAGAAATAAATTCCACGCTTGAAATTAAATAACCTAGTTTAAAATTAGCCCTTCACTGTTACAATCAGTGCATTTCACCTCTTTTTATTAAAAATTTGTTGAATCAAAATAACTTCGTATCTTTGTGCCAGAATTGGAAGAATAAATAATAGGGGGCGTCAGTTCCCTATTTTGTTTTAAGCAAGTATGGGTTTAGAAGAACAAATAATAAAGATCGTAGAAAAGTATTTTGAACTGGCAGACAGAAATGATTGTTTCGTAGTTGAGTTAGTGATGAAAACTAAAAAGCTGGAGATTTACATCGACAGCGATGATGCAATTGATTTCGGTATTTGTAGAAAAGTTAGCCGTGTAGTTGAAGAGTTTTTAGATGAAGGGAAGCAAATGGGAGAAGACTACACTTTGGAAGTTTCTTCACCAGGACTCAGCCGCCCATTAAGATTGCCAAGACAGTTTAAGAAGAATGTAGGCAGAGATATTACAGTTACATTGCCCGATTCGACCAAAATGACAGGTAAATTAGAAAATGCTACAGACAATGAATTTTTTCTGGCATACACTAAAGTGTGGAAAGAAGGAAAAAAGAAGAAAACCGAGGATGTAATAATGCCTTTAAAATATTCGGAAACGAATAAAGTAATGATAAATATCAAGTTTTAATTCAAATTTAGAATAGGAATATAATGAATTTAACAGAGACCTTTAAGGACTTCAAAGACGGAAAAAACATTGACAGACCGACCATGATGCGTGTGTTGGAAGATGTATTCAGGACTTTGATCAAAAAGAAATACGGATCTGACGATAACTTTGACGTCATCGTAAATACAAATACCGGTGACCTTGAATTATGGAGAAGAAGGACCATCGTTCCTGATGGTGAGGTGACAGATGAATTGACAGAGATCTCTATTACAGAAGCTTTGGAACTCGACTCAGACTATGAAGTAGAGGATGAATGTAATGAAAAGGTCGATACAGAAGAATTCGGAAGAAGAGCCGTGATGGCTGCCCGTCAGACGTTGGTTTCAAGAATTATGGAATTGGAGAAAGACGAAATATTCAAAAGATATGAGGACAGAATTGGTGACCTTATTACAGGTGAGATCAATCAGGTTCTAGGAAAAGAAGTTTTAGTTTTAGATGACGCTACAGGACAGGAATTGGTATTGCCAAAAACTGAAATGATCCGTGGTGATTTCTTCCGTAAAGGCGAGTCAACAAGAGGTGTGATCAAAAAAGTGGAAATGAGGAACAACCTTCCTGTGATTACATTAAGCAGGACTGAACCTATGTTTCTTGAGAAATTAATGGAGCAGGAAGTTCCTGAGATCGAAGATGGCTTGATCACAATCAAGAAAATTGTTAGAATTCCGGGTGAAAGAGCTAAGGTGGCTGTGGAATCCTATGACGACAGAATTGATCCGGTTGGTGCATGTGTCGGTATGAAAGGTAGCAGAATCCACGGCATTGTGAGAGAATTGCGCAATGAAAATATCGATATCGTGAACTTTACTAACAATATTGTGCTTTACATCCAAAGATCACTTACTCCGGCTAAGATCACTGACATTCAGATTTTCCCTGAAACGATGAGAGCCTCAGTTTATCTAAAACCTGATCAGGTATCACTTGCCATTGGCAAAAGTGGTTCAAATATAAAGTTAGCAACCAAATTGACCGGTTATGAGATCGATGTCTTCCGTGATACGGATGAAATGGAGATCGACGATGTCGAATTGGATGAATTCGCAGATGAGATCGATGGCTGGGTATTGGATGCCTTGAAAGGAATCGGATGTGATACCGCAAGAAGCGTGCTAAAGCTTACTGTTGAGGAACTCGTAAGAAGAGCGGATCTTGAAGAAGATACTGCAAGAGAAGTAATTAGAATTCTCGAAGCGGAATTGGAAGATGAATAGGATAGTGAGATATTAGGTATTGGTATTAAAAAGTTTTTTTGCCAATCTAATTTGTTTTAAATATAATAATATACTTTTGTGCAAAATTTCCTGTATGCATTGATATTATTGAGTAAAAAGTATATACAGGAATAAAAAGTTTGAATGGCTAAAAAGCAATTAATACAAGTAGTTAGAGAACTCAGTGTTGGGATGGATACCATCTACGATCATCTGGTAGCAAAAGGTTTCGAATTAGAAAAGAAACCTAATGCAAAATTGACAGATGATATGTACGATGCGGTACTCGTTGAATTCCAATCTGACCTGGCAATAAAGAACAAAGCAGAGCAAATGTCTTTGGGTCCTAAGCCTATGCCCAAAAAAGAGGAGAAAGTGGAACCGGTCGTCGTAGCCGTCAAACCAGTTGTCATCGCCCCACCTGTTGAAGAAATCATCAAAACTCCTGAACCGGTTAAGGAAGTTGTTGTCGAAGATCCTCCAAAAGAGGAACCTCGTAGAGAAGAGCATCGCCACGAACTTAAGGTGGTAGGCAAGATAGATCTTGATGACCTCAAAAGGAAGAAAAAACCTGTTGAGCCAAAGTCGGTGGAACCTGAACCTGAACCTGAACCAGTCAAAGCTGTCATCCAGGAAGAGGTAAAACCAATAGAACCTGAAATAAAGGAAGAAGTAGTTGAAGTCAAAACTTCAGTCCCAGAAGCAGCTTCAGACAACGTTCCTGAAGGACCTGCATCCACTGAATCCCGCACTGCAGGTGATGGTATGAATAGTGATGAAATGTTCAGGGCTAAATCTCCAACACTCAAAGGACTTAAAATCTTAGGTAAGATCGATACCGAAAAGATGAATAAGCCTGTTCCTAAGAAAAAGGAAGATCCTAGAGGTACAAGACCAGGCCAACCAGGCACTCCAGCTAATGCTGCAGGTACTGGTACACCAGGTGAAAATCTTACAGAGGAGCAGAAACGTAAGCGTAAGCGTAAAACTCCTGTAAATACCGGTGGTGGAAATATGGGCCAATCTAATTCTAACTATAGAGGACCGGGCCAAGGACAAGGCCAGAATCCAAGGTGGACAAGGCCAGGGCAACTTCCGAAGAGGAGGACCTGAACCTGTTAAAGAAGTTTCTCAAAAGGAAATCGAAGATAAGATCAAGTCCACTATGGCTCGCTTGAATTCAGGTGGAAAAAACAAAAGATCTAAAGTAAGAAGAGATAAACGTGATGTACATCGCGAGAAAAGTGAAGCACTAGAACTGGCGCGTTCAACAGAAAAGATCCAGGTAACAGAATTTATTTCTGTTTCGGAACTTGCAAGTTTGATGAACGTACCGGCTATCCAAGTGATTACAACCTGTATGAATCTTGGTGTCATGGTGTCCATCAATCAAAGATTGGATGCAGAGATCATAGAGCTAGTAGCTTCAGAATTCGACCATGAAATAGAATTTATAAGTGCAGAAGATGATACTGACTTCGATGAGGAGGATATCGTTGATGCTGAAGAAAGCCTTGAGCCAAGAGCACCAATCATTACAGTGATGGGTCACGTGGATCACGGTAAGACTTCGCTCCTTGACTTTATCCGTAAAGCCAATGTAGCAAGTGGTGAAGCGGGTGGTATCACACAACACATCGGTGCTTATGAAGTTGTGATCAATGAGAAGAAGATCGTATTCCTCGATACACCGGGTCACGAAGCCTTTACGGCGATGAGAGCCAGGGGTGCTAAGATCACGGATGTCGCAGTCATCATCATAGCATCAGATGATAATATCATGCCACAAACGAAGGAGGCTATTTCGCATGCGCAGGCAGCGGGTGTTCCCATCATTTTTGCCATTAACAAGATAGATAAGCCGGGCGCTGATCCGGAAAAAATAAAAGGAGAGCTTGCTCAGATGAACTTATTGGTAGAAGACTGGGGTGGTAAATACCAATCACAGGATATATCTTCTAAAACCGGTGAGAACATCGAACAGTTACTCGAGAAAATCTTATTAGAAGCTGAAGTACTCGACTTAAAGGCAAATCCTAACAGGGTCTCTATAGGTACAGTTATTGAAGCATCTTTGGATAAAGGCCGAGGTTATGTGACCAAGATCCTTGTTCAGAATGGTACATTAAACCAAACGGATTACATCGTCGCAGGTGAATACTCCGGTCGTGTAAAAGCCATGTTCAATGAGCGTGGTAAAAAAGTAAAAACTGCAGGACCTTCTACACCAGTTCTTGTGCTTGGGCTTTCTGGAGCTCCACAAGCGGGTGAGAAATTCAAAGAATTTGAGAATGAAGGTGATGCAAGACAAATTGCAGCACGTAGAGCACAGATCAATCGTGAGCAAACAAATAGAGCGACACGTCGTATCAGTTTAGATGATATCGGACGTCGTTTGGCATTGGGTACATTCAAGGAATTGAATTTGATCGTGAAAGGGGATGTAGATGGTTCTATCGAAGCTTTGGCAGATTCATTGATCAAGTTGTCTGTAGAGACAGTTCAGGTCAATGTGATCCACAAAGCAGTAGGTCAGATCATCGAATCAGACGTCTTGTTGGCATCAGCTTCAGACGCCATCATCATTGGCTTCCAGGTACGTCCTTCATTGGGTGCAAGGAAAGCTGCCGAGAAAGAAGGTGTTCAGATCAAGAGTTATTCCATCATCTATGAAGCGATCAATGAGGTCAAAGCTGCGATGGAAGGTATGCTTGAGCCAACGAAGGAAGAAAAATTTGTTGGACAGGTTGCAGTGCGCGAAGTGTACAAGATCAGCAAGGTTGGTACGGTCATCGGAGGATATGTTGAAGAAGGCAAGATCACCAGAAACACATTCATCAGGGTGGTACGTGACGGTATCGTCGTCTTCCCTACGAAGGAGAATGTACATGGAGAGATCGCTACGCTGAAACGATTCAAGGATGATGTGAAGGAAGTCAAAGCAGGTTTTGAATGTGGTTTGACCATCAAGAATTTCAATGACATCAAAGAAGGTGACTCTATCGAAGGTTACGAAATCACGGAAGTGAAGCAGACGCTGTCGTAAGGTAGAGAATTTAATTCTAGAATATAGAAGCTGAAGTTAATTGAATTTGACTTCAGCTTTTTTTATTGGAGGAACTGAATAAAGTAGGGCTTCACGGATTCAAAACTAAATTTCGAATAGAATCGTTATCTTTACTTGATTGTAACTAGAATGGAAGAAATAATATTTGACATCAAAGAATCCCCTGAGGCGGTTATGAAGCAGCCGTATTGAATCAATCAATATTCACCGAGGCTGATGAATGGGATCAATTAAAATTAAATATAAAAGAAGCCGTAAGTTGTCATTTTGAAGATGAGGACCAAAAATCAATCAGGCTTCATTTTGTCAAAGATGAATTAATGACCGTATGAAACTTTCTCGTGACCAATTCTCCACCAACGCTGGCGCGAGTTTTTAACACGAGACATTTCTAAAGAAAAACTTTTTAATACTGCCTGAGTTAATCAAAAAATTTTATTCCTATCGAACTCAAGACCTATCTCGACTCTCTTGTCACCAAATACAACCACAACGGCTTCATACCCGATGATCCCATCTCCATACCAAAGAGATTCAGTTTAAAACAAGACATCGAGATCACTGCATTTTGGACAGCCATGCTTGCTTGGGGCAGACGTGCGACGATCATCAATAAGGCAACTGAACTCATAGATCTTATGGACGGAGCGCCGTATGATTTCATTTTAAATCACACAGAACAAGACAGGGCAAAGTTTCTCAAATTTAAACATCGAACTTTTCAAACAGATGATACGATCTATTTTCTGCATTTCCTTCAGAATTATTACAAAAAAAACGAATCACTTGAGTCAGCTTTTGTTGTTGAAAACATCGAAAATAGGGTAGAAGCCGGCATCACTAACTTCCATAATTTATTTACGGGAGATGAATTGATGCTGAGACGCACCGGGAAACATGTTTCCACTCCTGCCAGAAATACCGCCTGCAAAAGATTGAATATGTTTCTCCGTTGGATGGTGCGTTCTGATGAACAACAAGTTGATTTTGGCATCTGGAAACGATTGTCTATGGCTGATCTCATGATACCATTGGATGTGCACGTGAGCAGAGTGGCGCGCCAGTTGGGTCTACTTACACGTCCGCAGGATGACTGGAAGTCGGTGGTGGAATTAACTGAGAATCTGAGATTGCTGGATAAGGAAGATCCGGTAAGGTATGATTATGCGCTGTTTTCGATCGGGGTGAACAATGGACAATGAATAATGAACAATGAACAAGGAACAATGAACAATGAACAGTGAACAATGAGAGCTAGCTGAATCTCACTGATTGGACTGAAGGCGAATATTGCAGGGATTTGGTGATCGGGTGATCAGGTGATTTGATGATTTGAGTGATGGGTAATGAATTCGTGGAATTTTGAATTTATTATAAGATTAAAAGCTTCATTTTTTTCAGGATTTTGATCAGGTATTCTTAATGGCCTTAATTCCTTAATGTTTCAAGTAAAATAATAAAAAAAAGAGAAGGCGAGATTGTGAAAAGATGTGAAAATGACAATTTATAATCTTGAAGTTTTCCCGAATCCGAATATATATTCTTAATGAACTTAATTCCTTAATGGTATAAAAGTATGAATCGGTAGGATTTTTGAACGCAGATTCTCATGATTGTCAAGATCCGGATATGATTTGCTTATTGACCATCATTCCTTAACGGTTTACATATCAAGTCAAATTAAAAATTTTAAAAGAAAGGTAGGTTAATTAGTAAATTCGTCAAAATTTAAACCACAACATCATGCTATCCAAAACCCTGAAAATTTATCTTACCATTTTTGCTTGTTTATTCATTCTTAGTTCTTTCAATCATTCAGTTCCTCCCGCTGAAACAAGGCAAGTCATCAGGGTGAATTATGCAGATGATCCTGACGGTATAAAAGCTTTTCATACGATGAAGAATGTAATGTTATAATGTTTGTACAGTCAAAAGACACAACGATTTACACTTATTCTCCAAGGAAGATCTCCAAGAGATATTTAAATAATAAGGAACATTGGGACCGGGGTATTGACTTTGAGTTGATAAATTTGGAAGAATTGCTTCAGCGAATGTACTTGGCAATGGTGATACCATTATCAGTACAAGTAATTACACATATAATGATGAAGGTTATCTGACTAAATCAAAAGGGAAGTAATACAATCCAAAATATTACAATTACTGAATATGAATACAAAGATGGCAATATGGTATTAAGGAAAGAATCCAATGGCGAGGGACAAAATTCAGTACAACTTCTTTTGCGATTATTATTTGACAAAAATCTTGACCTAAACCTTTTTGTGCAGTCATTTTCTGATGAAATCCTATCTAAAAACAGGTTCGGAAAGATGAGCAGGAATCTTGTTAAAACTTCCTGCAATATCTCGATGGAAGGAGATACGATGTCCCATTTGAGCTACAATTATGGTGATCTTACTGATAAAAAGTCGATGAAGATGGTTGAGAAGGATGTGAATAATGATTTTGAAACGGAGATTACTTATCATTTTAAGTAGAGCAGTATTCCGGAGTTTCGCAAATAGAAGGAGTTTCAGGAAGGTGTTGGGTGAAAAAGGTTGTATCACAAAGTTTTACAAAGATATCACTAAGTTTCACAAAGATTCAATTGAGCAAGTATCACGGAGTTGCACAGAGATTACTCAGAGTTTCACAGAGATATAATTAATTGAAAGTTAGTTACTGAAAGATCGGAGCATTTGACTTTGGTCAAATCCCTTTGTGCAACTCAAAAATGCAAAACTGTGAATAGCACTCAAAAATCAATAAGAACTGCCGTATTATAATGACTTCAAAAATCTCTGTGAAACTCCGTGTTATCACCTTTCTCGCGCGAAGCGCCTACTTCCAGAAATTATAAAATTATACCACTGATGGGGATAATTGCTGGCCTTCTCTTCAAGATGCGTCACATAGTTGTCAAGTAGTTCCTGCGGTTTTTCACCCTGATGAGCCTCGCTGCAACTAAACTGATAGTGGTATTTCGAATCCTTCATAGCATACACAAAGGCGACTGGTGAACCAAGTCTTGAACCCATGTAAAAAGGTCCGAAAGGGAAGGTGGCTTCCTCTCCAAATAATACTGTTTTCAATGTGCGCATTCCTTCCATATATCTATCTGCATGCATACACACGAAGCCTCCGTTATCCAGTGCTTCCTTGATCTTGATCACAAAAGTGATGTCATCTGAAATGGGGATTATCGAAAAGATTTGCCAGTAGCATGTTTTTCCAATAAAGATTTAATCTGCTGCTGCTCATTATCGAGCATGACAATATGGATACTAGTGTCTATTCTGTAAAGGAGTTGTCCGCAATCTCCCAATTGCCCAGATGCGCACCCAAAAGTAAAGCGCCTTTCCTGCAAGCTAGTTCATGTAATTTTTGCTCATTGTCAAAATCGAAAGAGAGTTTCTTTCCTGCGCCCATGTAAGTTGCCAACTTGTCATCAGAGATTGCTCCAAATAGGTCGAAAGCCTTAAATCTATTGCTTAAGGAGGCAGGTTGTGGTAATTTAATTTTAGAAAAAAAGTGGATCAGACCTTCATTAGCCCTCTTTGAGAAAAAAAGGTAATAAACGGCGACAAATTTCAATAGAATATACGCACTGGATAGTCCGGCCTTTCTGATAAGCCAGAGGAAGATCGAAAACCAAGGGCATTTGCTTGTGATTTGCCGTTCCATTGGTCAGCCATAGATCAGCAGAATTATACGCCTACTTTTTGTTGCATGTGGTCATAAACGAAACCATGAAAATCATCAAAGGTCTTTAGTTTGGTAAATTCTTCACCAGCCATTTTAAAACCAAAGTTCCTTTCGATCAATACAACCAAATCTACAAAATCAAGGCTGTCAAGGCCCAAAGTTTCCTTAATACTAGCCTGAGGCGTTATAAGTGATTTATCAACTTCGAATTCTTCAGAAAGAAATGAATTGATTGAATCAATGATGTTAATCTTGTCCATGGGTCAAAGGTAAGTAATATTGTTTTATTCGTATTCAGAATATTTTTGTGGTGTGTATAACAAATTGCACGAAGACGAAAAAGAAATGACTAAGAGCATATAGATTCCTCGCTTCGCTCGGAATGACATTATGTCGATGGGATGAGGGGGCATAAAATGGGGTGCAGCCACCCATTTTATACCCCTCAGAACAAAAGATTCTGTCATTCCGACTGAAAGGAGGAATCTGCCAAATAAAAATCAACTACTTTATTCGCATCCATCTTTTATAAATTATTTATTAAAAAATATAACTTTTTGTGCAATTAGTTATACACACATTTTTGTGTAAGGGAAATGGGGGGAGAATTGTAGGGTATTAATTTTTGTGATGGAGTTTGTGGTAATAGTTCAACCCACTATCGGGGTTGGGAGGGTGGTGTTCGTATTCCCTGGTGTGCACCCGGGTTATGATATTCAAGCCCTCCGGGCTTGTTCTTGGTCGGATTCTATACATTATAATAATAATATTGCCTCAAACCATTTAACTCCCCTCCCATTTTTTCAATATCAGCGACGAATCCGTTCCTCCAAAACCGAAGCTGTTGGTAAGTACGTGGTTAGCTCTGCTTTTCGCATTTCTGTGACCAGATTGAGCTTTTCAGAATGTTCATCAGGATTACTAAAATTGATATTGGGAGCGATGAATCCATTATTCATCATTAATATCGAATAGATAGTCTCACTGCTTCCCGCCATCCAACATTCATGCCCCGTCATTGACTTGGTGCTGCTGGTAGGAACAGAATTGGGTCCAAAGACATGAGCGATTGCTTCTGCTTCTGCAGTATCACCTGCCGGAGTGCTCGTAGCGTGTGCATTGATGTAATCAATGTCCTCAGCTTTGAGGCCGGATTGATCGAAGGCCATCTGCAATGATCTCACTTGCCATCTATACTCGAACCGGAAATGTGTTCCCCATTAGATGAAAAGCCATATCCAACTATTTCTGCAAGGATATTTGCTCCTCTTGCGAATGCACTATCTAACGTCTCCAGTACAAGTGCTGCAGCTCCTCCCGCGGGTACAAGCCCATCCCGATCTTTATCAAATGGCCTGGAAGCTTTGGTTGGATCTTCATTGATCGAAAAAGTACCCAAGCCATCAAAGCTAGCGAATGCATAAATATTGACTTCTTGAGCACCGCCAACAAGGACCATTTTCCAAAGACCTTGCTTGAGCAAAAGATATGCCATGCCTATCGAATGAGAACCACTGGCACAGGCTGCACTTATAGTAAAATTCACACCTGTCAAAGCAAAAATGGTAGAAAGGTTCATATTGACCGTGCTGTTCATAGATTGAAAGATCGCGCCTGAACCAAGTAAAGTTGTCTTTTTTTTGTTTGACCAGCTCGATAGATTCATATACCGGTTTGACTGTGCTGTCATTGCCAAAGATGATGCCGCATTGCAATTCTTTGATTTGTTCCGGGTGTTACTTGGGCTTGCGAAATGCCTCTTTGGCAGCGACATATGCGAATTCTCCTTCCTCAGGCAACATGATGCGTGCCCTTCTGTCCAATTGGGATTTAAGATCAGGTCCGGGCACCAGTCCAACTAAACCCGATCTGTAACCAAAATCTTTTCTTTCTTGATCAAATACGATGCCACTGCGGCCATTCATCAAAGAATCTAATACAGCCTCCTTATTCAGACCGATAAGGAATAAACCCCCATACCTGTTATTACCACCCGATTCATATGTATTTCGATTTTGACAAATTTAGTAAAATATTGAATTTAATTTATTGCTTTTCGCCATTTTTGCCTCATCCCATAGTGCGTCCATCGCCTCCAAACTCATTTCGGCCAAAGGTTGTGTCGCTTTTTCTTCAATGCATTCAAATCTGCTCTTGAACTTATTGTTTACTTTTGGAAGTGCTTGTTCCGGGTCATGTTATTAAACCTGGCATAATTGATCAACGAAAACATAACATCACCAAATTCTTCAATCTTCCTATCCTGAGGAGCCCTTAGGATTTCCATCACTTCATGAAGCTCATCCATTTCTTCCTGAACCTTTAACCAAACATCTTCTGATTTCTCCCATTCAAAGCCGACCTGAGCTGCTTTGTCCTGCATTCGATATGCTTTGATGACGGCGGTCAAGGATTGGAACGCCACCCAGCACTGATTTTTCCTTCGAGAGTTTTATCTGCTCCCAGTTGCGTTTTACCTCTGCTTCATCCGCTATTTAGGTCTCCATATATAAGGAGGATGACGTCGCTTCAATTTTTCAATTTGGGTGACATCATGTCTGAAAGCGTCAATTTGCCTCAGATGCAATTTTATAGAATAAAGAATGCAATAACACATCACCAAGTTCTTCTTTCAAATTGTCCTAATCTTCCAGCGCAATGCTTCAGTTAAGTTCGCACACTTCTTCCACGTAAGATTACTCAGGGTCTGAATCGTCTGCTTTTTATCCCAGGGACATTCGGCTCGGAGCGTGTCCATGACAATGACCAGATCATTAAATATTTCTTTGTGTTCCAAGTGTTGAGGTATTTATATGTTTTAGCTACAAAATTAGGAAATTAGAATTTTAAAATTAGAGTTAGAAGTCAGAAAT